>JBBDTI010000026.1:0-13627 GCA_040904565.1 Rhodothermales bacterium | reverse complement strand
AGCGTACTCTTACCCACACCGGACCCGGCGAAGATGCCGATACGCTGTCCTTTTCCAAGCGTCGTAAATGCGTCCAGGGCGCGGACGCCCGTGAACATGGCCGTATTGATCATCTGACGGCGCAGGGGGGAGGGCGGCTCGTTGTGAACGGGCTGCTCGTCGGGCACGACGAGCGGACCCTTATCGTCGAGCGGCCGGCCCCCTGCGTCGATCACGCGTCCCAGCAGGGCCGATCCGACGCGGACCGTCAGGGGGAGGGCGGAGCGTCGTACGAGACATCCGGCGCGGAGCCCGTGCGTTTCTTCGAGGGGCATCAGGATGGAGGTATCACTGCGTACACCGACGACCTCCGCCTTGATGCGACGGGAGTCGGGTGATGCTCCTTCGTGGATATAAACAAGCTCGCCGACGGCGGCATTCAGGTCGCTGGCTTCGATGAGAAGGCCGACGACCGAGCGCACCTTGCCGAACCGTGCGGGTCCGATTTCGACGTCGTCAAGTCGCTGTATGGCGTTTTCGAGAAAAGTCATCTGGCGGATTCGTCGTCAGGTGAGTCGTGACGGTCGTCGGCGTGGACGTCACGCACGGATAGCTCTCGCTGCAGTTCGTCGAGCAGCTCCGATTCCAGCCGCCGGATCGCGGAGCGGTCACACTGCACGACCCATTCGTTCTCCTTCAGTCCCGGGTCGGAATGCCACCGGAGCTTGCTGTGCACTGCGGAGAGCCGTTCTTCGAGGCCGGATTCCTGAAAGCGGAGATAGGTGACGGGATGCACGGCCACCTCGACGGGTACGCCGTCGACCATACGTTCGACGGCATCCGTAATGGCCGCCTCGGAGATGCGCCGGATGTCGTCGGGCAGGGGGGCGTCCAGCACGGCACGGGCAATGCGGAAAGCGAGTTGAACGAGCCGTACCTGCGAATTTTCGAGGTGGTCTTCCCATGCCTTCCGGACGGCATCGAGCTCTGCAGCGAAACGTTCGTGAACGGACTCGATTTCAGCGTTTGCTTCTGCGCGGACCGATTTCTGCCCGTCGGCAAACGCATCCTCGCGGGCGGCCGCTACCTCGGACTCCAGGCGCTCCGCCCATTCGGCTTCGACTTCTTCGAGCGTCGGCTCGCGGGCATCCTCTTCGTCGACCTGCTGCCGGGTGCCGTCCTGTGCCGGAGACTTCCGTTTTTCGGGTGCCCGCGTGACGATGTCGATCGTTTCGTTCGAAACATCCGCCTCCTCGCCGGGAACGCGGGTCTTGCGCGCCGCCGGTCGTTCCTCCCGCTCGGCACCCGTCACCTGGACGTGCTTCCGGGGGATCTTGAGCGTGTCGAGCAAGACGGACGGATCCGGACGCACCGCCCGGGTGGCGGCGACGTCGTCGCCCTTGATGATGTGGGTTGTCTCAACGGACATGGGAGGGGTGGACTGGTGTCATAATGCGGTATAGTCGGACGTACGGTGTGCAGATCGGTCAGACGAACATATCTTCCGACGTGCGGGAGAGCACGATTTCCTCCTGCTCCTCCAGCTGCTGTGCGATTTCGACGATCCGCCGCTGCGCCTCGTCTACGTCGCTCACGCGGGCCGGACCGAGAAGCTCGATCTCTTCCTGGATCATTTCTGCCGCACGCTCCGATACGTTCTTGAGCAGCTTCTCCTTGAGGTTCTCCGAAGCCGCCTTGAGAGAGAGCGCGAGATCTTTTTGATCGACCTCGATGAGGATGCGCTGCATGTCGCGGTCGCTGATCTGGCCGAGGTCGTCGAAGACGAACATGAGGCCTTTGATCTGCGCGGCCAGATCGGGATCGCGGCTTCGGATCGCTTCCATGATCGACCGTTCGGCCTGCCGTGACGTGCTGTTGAGGATGGTCGCGACGGCTTCGACACCGCCCGTGGCGCTGAGCTCGGTCCCGATGACGGATCCGATCTGCTGGCGAATGACGTCCTCGATGTCTCGGAGCAGCTCGGGCGACGTTTTGCTCATCGTTCCGAGCCGGTACATGATTTCGTGCTGGTGATCCGTCTCGAGCGCCCCGATGATGTCGGCCGCCTTGCGTGGATTCAGGTGGGCTAGAATGAGGGCGGCGGTCTGCGGGTGCTCGTTCTGCAGGAAGTTGGTGAGCTGGCTCGTCTCGACGGTCTGGAGGAGGTGGAACGCGGACACCTCCATGGCCGCCTCGACGCGCATCATAATCTCTTCCGCACGACGACCGCCGAGGGCGGCCTGCAACGCATCGCGCGCAAACGAAACGCCGCCCTGCGCCATGTAGTCGTGCGCCATCGTGAGGTCGCGATATTCGAGAAGCACGGCTTCGATCACGTCGGACGAGATGTTGCGCAGGCGCGCGATCTCGATCGTGATCTTCTCTACCTCCTCGTCGCGCAGATTCTTGAGGACGGAGCTAGCCGCCTCGGAGCCGAGCGCAACCAGCAGCACGGCAGACTTCTGCGCCCCCGTCATATTGGCGGGGGTTAGATTCTTCAGGTACGCCGCGTGGGCCATCTTGGCCGCGCGTCCTGCCTGTTTTGTGTCGTCTTCCTCTACCACAATCTTTCGGCGCTCGTACTTTTAGATCGTTCGTCGTCGGCGGTTAACCCGGCACGTTGTCTTCCAGCATCCAGTTTCTTAACAGATCCGCCGTGTTGTCCGGGTTGTCGTTTACGGCCTCTTTGATCTCCTCGTACATGAGGTGCTTGGCCTTCAGGCGTGCCTTGGCCTCTTTAGACAGCTTGCTCGTAAAGAAATCGTCGACCATGACGATGTCGTCCTCCTCCTCTTCGGCTGCGCCGTGGGCTTCGAGCTGGTTCGCGCGGTCCTGTTGCGGCCCCCGGCCCAGGCTTCTGGCCTCGAGCGGACGCCCGAGGTAAATGCGGTCGTCACCCTCGATATGCACCTTCTTCGTGGCGGAGCGGAGGAGCCACAGCGCGGCGAGCAGGGCGATGGCCATCAGGCCGAAACGCAGGTAGAGCTGCATCTGGCGGTCCCGCTCCTGGCTCAGCATGTCGTTCGCGATCTGCTGGTCGATGCTCGTGTCGAAGCTCGTCTGGTGGATCGCAAACCGGTCGCCCCGAGCCGGCTGAAAGCCGACGGAATTCTTGACGAGGTCCTCGATCTCGGCCAGATCGGCTTCCGTGTAGGCGACCTCGTCCTGTGCTTGATTCTCCGCGTCGTCGCCCTCTTCCGCGGCGTTCGTGATGACGAAACGCCGGTCGTTCAGGATGACGGAGACGGTAAGGTCGGATATCTGGCCCGTCGCCGACTCCGACCGCTCGACGGTCCGGCTGAGCTCGTAGTTTCGGATGGAGGAATTGGCTGCATCCTCTCCCGTGTTTTGGTCCATGCTCTCCTCCGCGATCACGGTCGCGCTTTCCGGATCGATCACGTTGCTCTCCGAGACGCGTCGGCTGAAGTCGATATTGGCGGATACCCGTACGATGGCGTTGCCGGGGCCGACGATTGTATCGAGCATGGACTGCCCCTTGTCCGTCAGATGCTTTTCAACGGATCGCTGATACTCCAGCTGGGTGGAGGATGAGATGGCGTCGGCGTCACCCTGATTGGGATTGGACAGCATGTTGCCGCGCGTGTCCAGCACGGTGACGTCTGCCGGTGCGAGCCCTTCGACCGCACCGGCCACAAGCTGGGTGATGCCGTCGATCTGCTCCGACGTAAGGCGTGAGCTGCCGGCCAGTTTTAGGACTACGGATGCAGTGGGCTCAACCTGGGTCTCTCGAAACGGGCTGCGCTCCGGCATGACCAGGTGCACGCGTGCTACGTCCACCTGTCGCACGTTCGTGATCGTCCGGGAGAGTTCGCCTTCGAGCGCTCGCTTGAGATTGAGCTTCTGCATGAAGTCCGTCATCCCGAGCGTACCTCGGTCGAATAGCTCGTAGCCGAGGGGGCCGTCGGAAACGAGACCGTCTCCGGCAAACCGGAGACGAAGCTCGTAGACGTCGTCGCGCGGCACGTAGACGGCGGTACCGTTGTTCTTGATTTCGTATTTCACGCCGTCCGCCTGCAGGGCCTCGACGACCTGATTCGCGTCACCAGGCTCGAGATTGCCGAACAGGAGGGCATAGTTAGGCTGTCCGGCCCAGAACGCGATGGCACCGATGATACCGACGCCTCCGACGACGACGAGCCCGAGGGAGAGTTTCTGACCCGGCGATAATCGCCGGAGAAAGGCCTGAACGTTTTGAAAGAAGGGATTCATGTCACGTGTTCGCGAGAAAGGATATCGTCCGTGTACGTACTAGACGTCGTTACACCTGCATGCGCATGAGCTCCTGGTACGTCTCCAGGAGCCGGTTGCGAACCTGCGTCATGAGTTGAAAGGACAGCTTGGCTTCATTCATGGCGATGACGACCTCGTGGAGGTTCTCCTGTTCGCCGGCAACAAAGGCCTCGATCTGGCCGTCCGCGGCCTTCTGGGCACCGTCGACCCGCTCGACGGCATTTTTCAGCGCATTGCTGAACTTGTCTCCTCCAGGAGTGGCGGGTGAGGGTAGCGCGAGCGGTTCGTCCGGGGCGGACTGTTGCAGCCGCTGGAGTTGGGCGATCGTCATGTCGATTCTGTTATGCGTTCGTTGGGGAGAGGCGTCGCGCCTTAGCCGCGGACATCCAGCTGCCGCCCACGGGCCCCCGGATCGACGGAGGTGGGATCGCGGCCTGGCCCATAGAGCAGCAAGCGCATTCGTTCCGTCGTCGGAAACTTGCGATCGATCATACCCGCTTCGGCCTCGGTCAGGTCGGACCCGAGGTCGATGCGTACGTCGGTGCTTCGGGTAGACGCTTCCGACGACTCGATCTTTGCGGCGTCGCCGCGGGCCGGAGGTTGGAGATCGCCGCGGCGCTCGATCTGCCGATACGGGTTGACGCCTCCCGAATTGTATCCTGAAATACCGTTACTCATAGGGTATATGCCTGTCCTTGGCGATCTAAGGGCTTAAATTTCCAGTGTTCGTTTGATCATCTCTTTGGCGGACTGCACGGCCGACAGATTCGCTTCGTAGATCCTGTTGGCGGAGATCATGCGCGCCATCTCGTCGACCACGTTGATGTCGGGATAGGCCACGTAGCCGTTCTCGTCGGCATGCGGGTGCGTCGGGTCGTATTCGAGACGGACGCGCTCCTCGGCCTGGATCTCCGTCGTTGGTCCGAGGTCGACGTCGGGGAAGTCGCGAAACAACGAGGCTTCTTCGAAGTGCCGTGGATCGGTGACGTCCAGCTCGCTTTCCATCTCATTGAGCAGCTGGGCAAAGGTGTTGTAGCGTTCGTTGGAGCCGGTATGTACGGCCCGCTTCAGATCGTAGGGCGTTCCGTCGGCCGTTCGAGTGGTCGAAGCGTTGGCGATGTTTTCGGTCGCCGTCGCGATGGCCTTACGCTGGGCTTCAAGCCCGCGTGCGGAGCTGCGAAAGACGCCGAAGAGTCGGTTAATGAGCATCGTTAATCATGACGCTGATTGGTGAGAAGAGGGGCGTGAAGCTATCCGGCATTGCCGGTTATCCCGGTTCGGAGGAGGTCGAAATGTTCGCGCAGCGCGCGGCTTGCAAGCTGCGTTCGCATCTGCGTGTCGGCGAGCTCCATGAGTTCGTCTTCGAGGATGGGCGGCGTGTCTTCGACCTGCATCTTGGGTGTAATCTCGCTCATGCGCTCGGCTCCGTCGATGCGATGTGTCGCTTCCTGGAGGGACTCTTCGAATTTGACCGACATACGCCGATAGTCGGGCGTGTCGAGGTTGGCGATGTTGCTCGATAGAGCCTTCGATCGCCAGGCATAAGCCTGCATGGCATTCGTTAGCAGTTTGAGCTGATCGGTTTCCATGGCGAGGTCGGCGGTTGGGTCTGCGTGTGGTTGATCTTGGCCGTCGTGGTAACCGTGCAACAACCTCCGTGCCACGTAGAGGACGCGGGGTCTTGCCCGATCCCGTTGAAGGAGGCGGGACCGGATGAGATGTTCGTACGCCTGTGACGCGAAGCATCTGGACCGGGGCATCGGCCAGAAAAAAACGGCGCCGGATGGAAATTCTTGCCAGTCGAACGCCCCGTCCGCGGCGCTTCAGGGCCCGTGTGCGCCGAATGGCGTCTGGCATGTGATTTGACCCCTGAACGGGCCACCGGCGCCCGCTGCCGTGCGATGCACCGAGGCAGATGCTCCCGGTGCGGCATCACGCCGTCCGCAAACAATCCGGGTACTGCCCGCACAGAGTCCATACCACCGCACACGGGCGCCTGGAGGATTCGTGCACACCCTATTACGAACGATCCGCCTCCGGCTCTGCCGGATGCGTCTTGGGGATACATTCCATGTCGACGAAGGCTTCACTACAATTTGCAGGGCCTGATCCCACGGAGCCGGACGAGTCCATGGCTCACCTCTCGGTCGTGCTCGCGCACCGGCTGCGCGGGCTCGTTGCCGGGATCGAGGGCTTCGCGGATCTGCTCAATGACACGCTCTCAGATGCGGACCAGAGGGAACTGGCGATGAAGATCATGGAAGGCACGGCACGCATCGAAAGCATACTGGCGGACCTTCAGCTGTATGGTGAACGGCTCCATCCCGTCATGCTGCCCGTCAGGGTGGACGAGCTCCTGCGCGATCTCTTCGTTCCCCTCGAAACAGATCGCTGCTCGGCCGTTTCGGTCGACGTGTCGCACGGAACGGCGAGCCGCATGGTGCTGGCAGATCCCTTTCTGCTGCGCCAGGTTCTGCTTATCCTCGTTCAGAACGCACTCGAAGCCGATCGGTCGGGTGCCGGCGTTCGTCTTTGCGCCGAAGCGTCTGACGTGCTACGGGTCGACGGCTCAGGTATGGACGGTTCAGGTATGGACGGTTCAGATAGACGCGATCCGGAGTCAGCGGAATCAGAGTCAGCCGCCCAGGTCGAATTCATTCGTTTCGAGGTATGGAATCGAGGCACGATCGATGTTTCGGATGCGCGACGTACGGTCTTCATGCCTTTTTTCACGACGAAGGCCCACAATCTCGGTGTCGGACTATCCATTGCTCGACGCATCGCGCGGCTGCATGGCGCTTCTCTAGAGCTCGCGCACAACGATTCCGATCGAGGCACGTGCTTCGCACTCACGATTCCGGAAGGTGTCTCCGACCTGTAGGGTCGATCTACGTCGCGCCATTTGCCGTCGCGCTACAGTACGGGAGAGGCACGGGTGAGAAGTTTTGGTGGATGCATTTCTTTAAGAATGCTATAATCAAGCTATATTAGACGTCGAATCCTGCGTACCATAAAGGTTGTCAAGCGGCCTTCATTCACCTGGCTCGGGCGTATTCGAAGTATCTGTGCCGGTAGGGGGTGGGGACGACGAGCTGCCATTCAATCAGTACTCCCGCGACATGGACACGAAGAAGCCGAAGATCCTCTTCGTCGATGACGAACAGTTGCTGCACAGTTTGTTCGACAGGCTTTTCTCACGCAGTGGCATGGAAGTGAAGAGCTGTCTCAACGCCGAGCAGGCGATGGAGGCGCTCGAGAGCGATCCATACGATCTCGTCGTGACGGACTTCATGATGCCGGATATGGACGGGTTGGAGCTCCTCTCCCACATTCGTCTTGAGCACCCGCGTACGAAGGTAATCATGATTACCGCCCATGCAAATGTCCAGCATGCCGTGCGGTCGATGAAGAGCGGTGCCATCGACTACATCCCCAAACCCTTTTCGACGACGGAACTGGTCGAGCGTGTTCAGTCCGTCCTCGCCAGGGAGGATCCGGCACCGGTCGAAGCGACTGAAAAACGGACGAAACGCTCGAAGAAGAAATCGTCGGCCCCTTCCGTGGAATACGTGGGGGAGCATCCTTCTATTCTCCGCCTGAAGGACATGCTTCCGCGGCTCAGCAAGAACCAGGCCCCCGTTTTCGTTCAAGGCGAGAGTGGAACGGGGAAGGAGATTCTGGCCAAGCTGGTCCACGAGTCGAGTAATCGCAGCGACGGACCGTACGTTACGTTGAACTGTGCCAATCTTCCTCGTGAGCTCGTAGAGAGCCATCTGTTCGGCCATCGGAAGGGAGCTTTCACGGGTGCCATCGACGACATGACGGGTGCCTTCGAGCGGGCCGACGGCGGTACGTTGCTGCTGGATGAAATCACGGAAATCGATCTGCCGGTGCAGGCCAAACTCCTCCGCGTACTTCAGGAGCACGAATTCCAGAAGGTGGGCTCGTCCGAGACGCAAAAGGTCGACGTGCGCGTCATCGCCACGAGCAACCGAAATGTGGGAGAGGCGATCGAGGAAGGCATCTTTCGCGACGACCTGTATCACAGATTGTCCGTCTTCCCACTGAGCGTGCCGCCGCTACGAGACCGACGGTCCGACATCCCCCTGCTGGCGGATCACTTCGTCGAGAAGTACTGCACGCTGTACGGCCTTCCGACCAAGTCGATATCCGGCGATCTGCTCGAGTATTTTACGGACTATTCGTGGCCGGGGAATGTGCGAGAGCTGGAGAATATGGTCCAGCGCGGCGTGCTCCTATCTGCCGAACGCGAGACCATCGAATCTGAAGACGTCTTCAATGATTTTTTCTCCGATGCGCGAACTGCCGGGGAGGGGGGTGAGGAGGTGTTTATTCCCAAGCTCACGACGATCGAAGAGATGGAGCGCCACATGATTATGAAGGCGCTCGACGTATCGGACAACAATCAGCAGCGCGCGGCGGAGCAGTTGGGGATCAGTGCACGCACGATTCGGAACAAGCTAAAAAGGTATAGAGAAGAGGGACACATTTCGTGATCGATCGCTGTCGCGAGCGTCGTGCGGTTGAGGGGCTGGAGGCCTGACCCGTTGCGTCGACGCCTGGATGGGATAACAAAAGAAGCCGGACGCGCCTCTCTCGGCGGTCCGGCTTTTTTCGATTTGGGAATCGGCGGACGGCGGGCTAATTGGATCCGCCGGCCAGTTCGTTGCCCAGACGTTCTGCGATGGTCTGGAGGGTGTCGGGGTTGCTGTAGTACCCGGTCTGAATGCGGTCTTTGATCTCCGCCGTCCGGTCCGCCGAAAGCTCCGGAACGTTTTGCAGCGCGTTGCGGGCAAACGTGAGCTCTTCGGAGGACGGCGTCGAAGTCTTCGCCTTGTCTGAGAGTTCGACGCGGTCGGAGGTCGTCTGAGCCGCCTCGTCCGCTGCCTCGCGTCCCGGCCCGGCGGGCTCCGGCCGGCCGACACCGGCGTTCTTGAGCTGATCCGTGCGAAGGGAACTGCCGTTGACGTCTGAAATATTCATGATCCCGATCCTATGGTGCGCGGCTGACTCCAGTATAAAGGCCTCATGCTCAGTATCGGCGTCCGACTTCAAAACTTAAGTCGTTCGCAAAACTTTTTGCTAGACACTTCTTGACTAGACCCTAAGATTCTCGTTTAGAATGTTCGATCGTCCGGTCGGGTGGAGGTAGGAACGCTGGGCGCTCCGAACCTGCTCGAACCGTGTGATCGCGTCACGGATCCGTCGCTGCTCCGTTTCGGCAGCTTCCATCAATTCGTCGTTCTGGTCGGCCAGGGCGGTCGCCATCTCCTTCCAGTTCGACGCGACGTCCGACGGATGCCGGTATGACTCAAGAGTATCAAGGAGTGTGCCACGTTCGCCGACAAGGTCGTAATACGTGTTGATTTCGCCGCTCTCGAGGGCATTTTTCATCTTTTCGCCCAGATCGAAGAGCTGCTGAAGGATAGGATCGGACATATGGGTGTGTGCGAATGAGTCGGGTGGGGGGCGGCGTCTTGTTTTGATACCCGGAATTAGAATCCGCCGCCGAAGAAGGAGTTCATATTCTGCTGCTGGCCCTGGAGGTTGGCGATGGCTTCCTGCATGCGTGCAAAGCGCAGGCGAAGGGAATCTTCCCGTCTCGCCAGTTTATCGTCCCAGTTGCTGATGCGTCCGTCGAGCCGGCGAATGGACGTATCGATCGATTCCAGGCGCTGGCTCAGGATCCCTCCGGATCCGACGAAACGGTCGATCCGGTTCTGAAGCCGCGTGGCGATCCCGTCGTCGCCGGCGAAGAGGCTTTCCACGGCATCCGCGTCCTGTTCGACGGCCGCCAGCAGCTCGTCCACGTCACTCAAAACCAGCGTGCCGTCGTCCTGCACCTCGATCCCTATGTCGGAGAGAAAGGAGGGTCCGTCGGCCGGCTGCCCGGAGACCATCTCCGCCATGTCGTTCCGCAGTCCGAACCGGAGGCCCCGGAAGGTGCTGTCGCCCGCAAGGTCTCCGCGGATGCCGGCGTCACCGTCGACCTTCATCTTGCCTTCCAGATGGGTCATCACGGTATTGTATTTCTTGATGAGGCCTTCGATCTCACCTTTGATACTGTCCTTGTCGGCCGCGATACTGAAGTCTTTACTGCCCAGTCCCGCTTCCGTGAGATTGATCGTCACGTCGGTCAGCGCGTCACTCACGCTGTTCGCGTCCCGATACAGCGTGAGGCCGTCGAGCACGAATTTGCTGTTGAGCTCCGAATCGGTCTCGCTCGTACCGACGGCGGTCACCTGCCCGCCTCCCGTGCCTGAAGCCACGACATTGGCGTCGAGCTCCAGCAACGATATGAGTCCATTGGCCGAGTCGGTAAACGCAAGACGGTTCGTGAACCCGGTCTGCCCGCTCTTAAGGGACAGACGGGAGGTCGAGGACGTTTCTTTGACGACGGAGGCGTTTGCGGCCTCGTCCTTCTCGATGGTGCCCGCGTCGACGGCCGCATCCATGGACGTCTTGATGGCGGCGCGTATCTCGTCCATGATTTCGCCATCCGTGGTGCCGACGGGGTCCACCGTCACGTCGATGGCGACCCGGTTGTCGGGATCGCCGTCGATGGGATGGGCGACCTCGACGGAAAAGGTCTGCTGGCCGTTCGTATCAAAAAAGGATCGTAGATCGGTTCCCGACGACGTCATCTGTTTCGAAATGCGGGTGTCGGCGGAAGCGAGGCGCAGTACCTCGAGGGAGTGCGAGCCGTACGCCGCTTTTGAGCCGGCGGAGATGGAGAACCCGCTGCCGTCTGCGACGGTGGCGGATTTTGCGTCGAACGGATTCGAGAGCACACTCTTGAAATCCTTGACGATCGTATGAAGGGCCGACAGGTTGCTGTTGACATCGCTTATCACCGTCTTGATGCGCGACTTCGTCCCCTTCTGCTCGATGAGCCGATCCTTGGGCTGGGCTTCGATGGCGAGCATCTGCTGGATGAGCTGCTCGTAGGGGTCGTTCTGTCGGAAGGCGGAGATCGTGCTCATATCGAATGTAGGATTCGTGTGTGGCGCCCAGCGGGCGATCGGGCGTACATGGAATATTTATACGTGGCTACGCGGCCTGGCGCGACACGACGGATTCTTTCCACGTCGCACGCAGATCGCCGAGTATGGAGCCGATGAGCTCCACGTCGCCGCTGATGCTTTCGTTGATGCAGAATTCGTAGAGGTCGTAGAGGCGTTCAGCGATTTCACCGCCTTCTTCGAAGTTGAGGCTTCCTACCAGCTCGGCGAGTACCCGGCGTAGTTTGGGGCGATCGTCCTGGCGGCAGCATTGAATGCCTAGGTCGTACAGCTTCAGTACGAGCTGCGCCGGCGAGGACGAAGCGATCGCCTGCTGCTGGTACTGACGCATGCGAGCTGTTGTATGCATAACAATCGTAAACTTCTGTGTGAACGGTTCTGGCAAGTTATGTGCCGTACTCAGCACGTCTGGTTCTAGGTGCGGGTTCTCCTACAGGCCCCACCTTCCCGGAATGTTTTTCCAGCAGGGAAGGCATTTCCGACACCATTGGTGCGGTCGGCCGGAGTCCGTGAACACTGGTGGTATCGGCATCTCCATCCCGTAGTTAAACGCGACCTTTCCGCGGATGCGGCCTCCAGAGAGGAGGGGGTCTGTACGTCGCCCATTCGTTGGCCGCGAAGGGACGCTGGTTCAGCGGAACGTTCCTTCCTGTATGGAGCGGCCGGACCTGTTTGGCACGTTTCCCGCATCATGGATCGGGAAATACGAACCGAAGCCGTTCCTGAAGAGCACGACGCTTTCACGGAGCTTACCTCAACCCTTTACTGCGAAGCTGTATGAGCAGGGGTCCACGCCGAATAGGACAGAAGCGAGGCGACTCGACGTCGCTCTCCTTATGTATGATCGTCAAGAACGAGGCCGCCACGCTGGAGCGGTGCCTTCGTCTGGCCCGTCCGCACGTCGATGAGATTGTCATCATCGATACGGGATCGACGGACGAGACGATAGATATCGCCCGGCAGTACGCCGACGTTCTTGAAGAGATCGAATGGCCCGACTCGTTCTCGATCGCGCGCAATCACAGCCTCGATGCGGCCGGAGGCGACTATCTGCTCATCCTCGACGGTGACGAGTATATCGAGGGAAGGGCGGAGTGGAATCGCATTCGCAAGAGTCTGCGACAGGGCGATCTCGCGGCCGTACAGCTGCTGGTGAAGAACCTGATGCCGGACGATCAGATTCTGTCCGCCGATCGGATGTATCAGACGCGCATCGTCAGGAATGACCGGCGCATTCGCTACATCGGGCGCGTGCACAATCAGATTGACGAGGCCGTGAAAGCCGTCCAGGAGAAGTCTGGACTTCGCGTCGTTCGCGTGGAGGCCGAGGTCGTGCATACCGGGTATGCGCTGAGCCTCCCGAAGATGAAGGCCAAGTACGAGCCGCGACTGAAGCTGCTCCGATACGAATTCGAGAACCCTCAGTCCGAGACCTTTCGAGCCTATTACGGATACCAGCTCGGGGTGGGGTACTTCGTTACGCAACGCTACGAGGACGCCGCGAGCGTCTTCAATGCCATCGACTACAGCTTTCTCAACCCGCTGAACGCGTTTTATACGCACCTTCTGGCGGCGCATACCGCGCTCAAGCTGCAAAACGCCCCTATGGCGCTCGTGCACTGCAACGACATGCTCACGCTGGATCGCGACGAGCCCGTAGCTTACTACACGACCGGACTGGCGCTGCTGCTGGCGCGGCAGATCTCCGACGGCATGTTGATGTTGCTCGAAGCGTTCGACGTAAATGAAGCGGGGAACGACTCCGTCCGATTCCTGCTAAACACCCGTCAGGTTCTGGCCGCCCTCGCAAAGATCTGCGGGAGAGTAGGACTCAACGATCACGAGCAGGTATTCTCCGCGTTACACGAAAAAGGGTCACACGACACGCAGATAGTCAAGTCCCTCATCGGTACGCTGAAGACGAATCTCGTGCTGGCCGAAACGGAGGCAGCTCACGCCTGATACCATGCACCTATGAGATAATCTTCACCGATATCGAGCCCGCACAAACGCAAAACGGCCCCCGCGGAAGCGGGAGCCGAGATGCGAGGCGGACCCTGACCGGATCCGCCGAGGCCCAAGTGGAACCATGATCGCCAGAACCGTTCCCTCAGGTTGGGCCTCGTGTGGGGCTCAGGGACTCGCGCAGCGCAGCGAAGAAGCAGACCGAACGTAGCGCGTGAGGGCTGCTATCGAGCGGCTGCGTGAGTCCCCCTATTTTTTGTCAGGCTAGAACAACGAGAGCACCGACTGCGGTCCGGTATTCGCCTGCGCGAGCGCGGCGACGCCGGTCTGCTGGAGGATCTGGAGCTTGACGATCTCCATCTGCTCCTTCGCGAAGTCGGCATCCTCGA
>JBBDTI010000025.1:0-46879 GCA_040904565.1 Rhodothermales bacterium | reverse complement strand
GAATCGAACCGCCGACACACGGATTTTCAGTCCGTTGCTCTACCGACTGAGCTACCTGACCCTCTTGTTTGTCGTGTCGTTCGTCCTGCTTATTTGGCCGGACTCCCATACGATGTCGAGCGCGAAAATATAACCGAACCGTCCGGCAGGAAACAACCCCCCACGTCTCCAAGGCGCGCGGATTCACATCAGCTTTAAGGGGAAACCACGGCGCTGCTGCTCGGCGAGCACGTAATACCCGGAGGCTGAGGTCGCGGTTTCGAAAAAAAAGCGTGACGTGAGATACGTGACGGCGTGCGAAGCCGCCCCTTGCAGTGCCCCTAGTAGAGCCTCTCGCACCGCCCCTTGCAGTGCGCACGGCCTGCCCACGCCCTGTGCACGTCGTGCGCGGCGGTGCCTACGGCACGTCCGGATACGTTTCGAGACGATCCGCTCTGCTGGAGGCGACCGGCGGATAAGCAAGAATGGTACGGCTCTTGATATACGTTCGGGTGAATTCCCACCCCGAACGGCTCCTATTCATGCACAATCTGCGAAGCGTGTCGCTCCACACTCTTCTCAAACTCTCCCAGCGCGTCAACGTGGTTGACCGCTACGAACTAAGGGTGACGGTGGTACATCTAGTGATCGACGGATGTGAGCTGTACATGAGCCGGGCCGACGCCCGATTCTTTCTACAGGGCGTGCTCTATGGAGCCGCCATCAAACACCGAGATGAACGTGCCGGGAGTCCGGCCCGAGAACGATGCCACTCTCAAGCATGAGGGGCCCGCGAAACCAACGGTGGCAGGTAGGTACGGACGGCACGCTGCAGTCAGGGCGTCGCCAGCACCTTGTCGATGCGGTCCTTGAGAACGTGCGGACTGATCGGTTTGACGAGATAAGAATCTACGCCGGACTTAAGCGCCTTGATGATGTCCTGACGTTCGCTCTTGCCGGTCGTCATGATGATCGGCGTATTGTGGTGATCCGTGCTCGCTCGAATCGCCTTGACGATCTCCAGCCCGCTCGTCTTCGGAAGCATCCAGTCGACGAGGATGACATTGTACTTTTGCCGCGTGAGGAATTTTAGTGCTTCCTCACCGTTATGCGCTACGTCCACGTGCGTGAAGCGCAGAGCCTGAAGACTCCGGCTCGTGATCGTAGCCAGTACGAGGTTGTCCTCAATAAGTAATGCTTTCATTGCGTAGCGGGCTTTCGCCGGTGCGACGGTTCGATACTGTGCGGATACCTGTGTTGGGATCGTACTGGACGTATCGACCGATTTCACGTCCCCTTAAGCAGAAAGCGATCGATCTAAAGCCGCGCTCAACGCGACATCGGAACGGGACAGGTTATATATGCCGGCCTTCAGGTGTCTATAAGGTGCATCAATGATGTGCTGCGTGCACCGGGTCGGGCACCTGCCGATCGCGACGGCAGGGCCCGTCTCGGCCTGCCTATTCTTCTTCTCGGTACGCTCGGAGCTCGTACTGGATACAGTCGAGAAGGTAGCCGAGCGCATCGATGTAAGACAGGGTCGTCGAACAGGCGGGAATGTCGATACGGACCGTCTGCGTCTCCGCGTCCTTCTCGTACCCATCGAGAATGCCGGCGTCCTGAGCGAAGGCAAGCAACGAATCGAGCGTCCGCTCCAGAGATTGATTGTGGACGCCCTGCCCGCCGCCGGGTTCATCCGCCGCATGCTCCGGGTCGCGTCCAGGTTCGGCAGGGTCTTCCCCCGGTTCGGAAGGGTCGCTCCCCGGCTCGGCGGGCCGACCCTCCGGATCGCCCGGCTGTATGAACCACGATCGACCCCTGAGCATCCCCACGAGAAACGTGGCGGCCTGTTTCGGAGGCAGGACGAAACGGTTGTCGCCCTGAACAATAGTTACGACATCGTCCCGAATCTCTATCCCTTCGATCAACTCTTCCTCCATAGCGTACGCTCCAAGCTTATGGAGGGAGAGACTCGAGAGATAGGCCGTATCTTTCGGCTCGTCTTCCTCTTTCATATAGGGTAACCCTGGTGGGGGGTTAGGCAGGTGGTGGTGGATCCGTCGGCATCTACAAATAGACTGCCGCAACCCCGACATGTCGCATTACCGCGCAGGGTGGTCTGAATAGCGGTGAAGATGCTGAACCGGCGGCAACGCATCCTCGAACACCACGCGCATCGTCTCAGATCCTGTACAGATCTGGGACCGAACGTACTGCTCTAAACAAAATATCTGCACTCGGAACCCACTCGCATTGCTTAAGTACAGTGGACGCGCAAGGTGAGAATGCAGACCCGTGTGCGGCACTTTCCGCTAATCAGCCGCAGCGACCATTGTGGGCTTTCCGTGAATGTCGTACGGCCGGTTGCGCCCTGTCGGAAAGGCATCTTATCTTGAATTTCTAGCGCGAAGAAGGGGATGTTCGATGCGACCGGAACGAAGAATTCCACGCTCCGTCTACGCAGCATACATCCTACATCCACCCTACGGGGTCCGGTAGTTCAGTTTGGTTAGAACGCCTGCCTGTCACGCAGGAGGTCGCGGGTTCGAGTCCCGTCCGGACCGCTGATATAAAGCCGTAATTCCTTGTATATCATGGGGTTGCGGCTTTTTGTTTATGTTATACATGATCACACGCGTAGCGGCAGCCCGCACCATAGCGGCTCCTACATGACCGTCGTCGCGTGTGGGGGCGTCTACGGATTAGCAGACGATTCCCACCTGCAGATCCATCACGTTCGTATGCGTGGGCCCCGTGATCAGCAACCCGCCCGCCCGCTGAACCCCGCCCGCCTGCTCAAGTCCGCCCGCCCGCTTGAGGAAATGATACGCATCGTTGCGGGCGAGATAGGCTTCCGGTTCGATGCCTCCCTCCCGGGCCTCTCCGGCCGTACGGTCGGTCACGACGCCGCCCGCCGCGGGTGTCGGCCCGTCCCTACCGTCCGTCCCGCCGCTCAACAGCACCACGGGCCTGGCCGCACCTTCGAGCGCGAGAGCGGCCGAAAGCGCAAGCTCCTGGTTCCTACCGCCCCGACCGTCCCCGGTAACGGTGACGGTCGTCTCACCGCCCCAGAGCAGGCAACGCTTCCCCTTAGCCTCGAGCAGGTCACCGACGAGATCGCGGCCGACATCGCGGGCTTCCCCGATCAGCTCGGAGGAGCGGATCTCCACCGCATAGCCCCGCCGCCCGGCCTCGCGAGCGCAGGCTTCCAGTGCAAGCCGGTTCGTGCCGAGGAGTTCCGTGCGCACGCGTTTGAAATAGCCTGATCCGGCGTCGGGTGTCTCGAGAGAGGAATCCTCCATTACATCGGAGAGATGGGTTCGAACGCTCGGCGCTACGGCCTCCCATAGATCGAACTGGCGCAGCACGGCGACGGCGTCCTTCGCCGTCGTCGGATCCGGCACGGTCGGGCCGCTGGCGATGACGGAGAGATCGTCACCGACCACGTCCGACACCACGAGTGCGAGTACGTCCGTCCCGCCGGCCGCCACCGCCAGGCGGCCGCCGCCGATCCGTGAAAGATGCTTTCTCACGGTGTTGACGGCGCGGATGTCCGCCCCGGACTCGAGCAGCAGGTGAAACGTATCCTGTGCCTCGGAGAGGGAAATATCCCCCGCAAAATCGGTGCAGAGCGACGACCCTCCACCAGAAATCAGCACGAGCAGCAGATCTTCGGGGCCGCACGACGCCGCCACGTCGAGCATCCGCCGAGCCGCCTGCACGCTGCGATCGTCGGGAACCGGATGGGCCGACTCCATCACGGCGATGCGGTGCGGGCGCGAGAGCTCGCTCGGAAACGAATCCGGATGCCCTTCCGGTACCGCGACGAAGCCGGACGTCATGCGATCCCCCAGCCGTCGTTCGATCTCCCCGGCCAGCGCCATGGATGCCTTGCCCATGCCGACGACGATCACGCGGTCGTAGTCGGATAGCTTTCTATGTGCCCAGGAGATCCAGTCAACGTCGGCTAAAAGCCGATCTGCCTGAACGGCGCGAAGGCCCGCCCGGAAAATCGCCTCCGCGTCTCCAATCAACGCGCGCCGTGATGATGCGGGCTCGATCACTACTATCCCTCGTCGCTGCCCGAATTCACGCCGTGGTAGGTCCACTCTCCGCCTCGAGCGCCCGCTACGACAAGATATGCCCCCGCAACCGCAGGCAATATCGCCACCCAGGTTGCCGTCGTGTACATCCATTGCTCGGCAGGTACGATACCGGCGAGCGGCATGAGGGACAGAATGACGGCCGTCACGGCGGCCAGAAAGAGCTTTAACCCTCTGTCGGATACGACTCCGAGCGCCGCTCGTGCTTCCGCCACCAGCACGCACGAGACGAAACCAAGAAGCATGACGTGCAGATACAGAATACGAAAACCGTGGTGGTCCGCCGGCCAGAATCCGATACCCAGTGCGGCGGTGGCCTGGCCCAGGGCCTTGAGCGTCAGAAACGTGAGTGGGATAAACCAGGCGGATCGCCAGGGAATGCGAAGCCACAGCAGTGCGGCAAGCAGGAGCAATCCGCAGCCCACGAACAAGCTCCCCGCCCGCGCCAGCCATTGCAGCGGTTCGGCAACCAGTCCCTGCGGCATTCCCATCGCAAACGTGAACGGCAAACCTACGACGACGAGCAGCAGTCCGGCCTGAAACAATCGGGACGCATTGTGAAAGCCGAACCGACCGAACGCGATGCCCAGCACGCCGAGCACGAACCAGCCTTCGGAAAACAGGTCGAGAAAGAGGTGGGTCAATGCCATCGACCAGACGGGATCGTCCAACCCAAGCGGCTTCAAAAAGGCCAGCCCCAACGCTCCGATCGTCGCCAGCAGCAAGAAAGCAAGGGACGCATCCCACAGTTGATGGGGCGGACTGCGATCCGCCGCGTCCCTCGTGCGAAAGTAGGCCGCCGCGAAGACGTACCAGATGATTGTATTCAGTGTAGCGGCGACGACGGAAACGGGCATCGTGACCGGTCCGATCGCTACCGGCCGGTAGCCGAAGAACAGGAAGAGCACGTAGGCCAGGGCCGATGCTCCAATGACCCAGGCGAGAAGTCGCCCCAAGCCCTGTATCCCTACGCGCAGACCGATGAAGAGGAAGAGGACCGGGGTCACCCAGCCGAAATACATGGTATGCGAGTGGGCATGCCGGATATTGACCATATCCAACCCTCCCGTGAACCCGTAGGCCTGTCCGGCACGATACAATACGCCCGTACATACGGCGACGACGAACAGCACGAGGGATGCCGTCCAGTATTTTCTCAAGCGGCGTACTGCCATACCGTCCACATCACGATTGCTCGACACGGCTTGCGACGCGTCCAAGATAGTACGACGGCGCGTCTCCTGCGTCGCGGCCTCGATAGGCGATGCCGTCACATCTGCCGGACCGTGGTAAGATCCGCGTAGGTCGCACGACGCACCATCGCCAACGCCTCCGGGCCGTAGTTAAAGAGCAGGTCCAGGGCCGACATTCCGGGCTCGAAGCCGTCGAAGTTTTGATGATAGGTGAGGTCCTGTATGGAAACGACCCCGTGTACGTCGGCCAGCTGTCTGTCTGCCTCCACCGTATCTTCCGCGGAAAGCAGCCGATCGGACTCGCATGCGCGAAGTATGTCGGACATGGACTGCGACGATTCGGGCATCTCAGATGCCCGTACAATCGGCGTATCGATACCGAAAAGATCCGCCAGCACGCAAACGGACGTACATGTCAGCTGCCCAAGCCGGTCCCATTCACGATCGAAGAGCGGAGCGAGACGCGGCTCGTAGAAGGCGAAGAAGGGTGTCGTTCGATAGTTATAGTGGAGCGCCCGCCAGTGCTTGCGGATCCAGCGGTGCCGGCCGTGTATACGTACGTCGACGACGGGACGGCCGTGCTGATTGCCCGCCAGCGGAACGCTCAGCCAGTGACTACCCTGCGGGGTACGCACCGGCGTCCGATTCTGGTAGGACTGGCGGCTGTACTGGAACGTGTCGGCAAGAACGAAGCGATCCGCCGCGTCGACGAGAGCCAGGAAGAGCGGGCGTGGCCAGTACTCCGGCGGTCGTACGGCTACATAAGATCGGAATGGGGCCACGGGCGGAAATCGACGCAACGTTTCGTCATTACACGCTTCGCACAAATATGCTCTACAGCGCATTCTATATTATGTTGTTGAAAGTCAAACGATCCAAAAGCCCGCATCCATGCGAATCACGCTCGTAATATCCCTGCTGATAGCCGTATTGGCCGTCGTTTTCGCCCTGCAGAATCCTGACCCCATCAACGTTAATCTCGGCCCCTTCGATGTGACGGGCTCGACGGCGCTCATTTTGATGATCACGTTTTCGCTGGGCGTCGTGGTGGGCATTCTCGCCGCCTTGCCCACGATGGTAAAGCGCAAAAACCGGATACGGCATCTCGAAAAGAGCGCTACATCCGAATCGTTATCGGGTGATGCACCGAAGTCGTCGCATGCTTCCGACCCGAAGTCGACGGACCCGAAGCCGTGGAAACCCGATTGAGCATCCTTTCATCGATCACGCCGCCGACACATCCGGCGTTCATCCCTGTCGCATGATCTCCTCGACC
The DNA here is from genome assembly GCA_040904565.1 of Rhodothermales bacterium. GTDB lineage: Bacteria > Bacteroidota > Rhodothermia > Rhodothermales > VXPQ01 > JBBDTI01. The sequence goes on along the minus strand of JBBDTI010000025.1, from coordinate 40,328 downwards.
TGTTGAAGCCTCTCCCCCTCCAACCCGGCGACAAGATCGCAGTCGTTGCGCCGGCAAGCGTACCGCGAAGCATGGCGCGCTTCCAGGCCGGTGTCGAACAATTACGGGAGCGAGGCTACGACGTAGAAGTGGGACGCCCTTCGTACAGCCGCCGAGGATACCTGAGCGGGTCCGACGCGGAACGACTCGACGAGCTCAATGCGTACCTGCGCCGCTCCGACGTGAAGATGCTGATCGCCGCACGGGGCGGGTATGGTTCACTGCGCCTGCTAGAGGGCATCGATTACGACGCCGCGCGAGCCCATCCCAAGCTCGTGGTCGGATACAGCGATATCACCGCGCTGCACCTCGCGTTGTACGAGCATGCGGGCCTGCCCGGACTCTCGGGTCCCATGGTTGGCGTCGAATGGGACCAGCCCGAAGCCGCATCCGAGCGACTGTTCTGGGCGCTCGCCCGGGGGGACACGCCCGATCCCTTGCTCGGTCCGGGCGGTGAATCGCTGCAGCCCGTACGGGAGGGCACGATCGACGGTGTCTTGCTCGGCGGCAATCTCGCAACGATCGTTCGGCTGCTGGGGACGCCGTACCTGCCGTCCCTAGACGGTGCCATTCTTTTTGTGGAGGACGTCGGAGAAGAGCCCTACCGCATCGATGCCATGTTCGCGCAGCTGCATCTTTCGGGCCTGCTCGATCGACTCGGTGGCCTCGTTCTCGGTGGATTTACGGATTGTGAGCCGGCGGACGACCTGCCGAGCCTCAGTTTGAACGACATCTTCGACCACTATCTCTCCACCGCCCCCTATCCCGTAGCTCGCGGCCTCGTGTACGGTCATTTTCCAGTGAAGAATACCGTACCGGTTGGAGTTCGCGGTAGACTGCGGGTAAATTCCGATTCTGCCCGTTTGAGCGTGCTGGAACCCGTCGTCGATGGACGGTGAATGATGCCTGGAAAACGTCTGGAATGAGCCTGAACGACAAGCGGCCAACGCCTGAACGAAGACGCCTATGACTCCCAGAAGAAACTGATGACTCCCTCCCGTCTTCGTGTCGCCGTATTCGCATCGGGACGCGGATCCAACTTTCAGTCGATTCTCGACGCGGTAGATGCGGGTGATCTGGACATCGACGTCGTCTGCTGTATATCGGATCGGGAAACCGCCGGAGCGCTCGATCGAGCGAGCAAACGCGGCGTGCCCGTCGCGGTCCTGCACCCCGATGCGTACGAAGATTCCTCGAGCTATGCCGACGCACTCCTCAAGCTGCTGGAAAAACACGCCGCTAATTTCATCGCCCTGGCCGGATACCTGAAGAAAGTGCCGGCTCCCGTCGTTCGACGGTTTCCGAATCGCATCTTGAATATTCACCCCACCCTTCTGCCGGCCTTCGGCGGCAAAGGTATGTATGGCGGACGCGTCCATGAAGCCGTCGTCGACTACGGCGTCCACTGGACGGGAGCCACCGTCCACCTCGTCGAGGACGCCTACGACACCGGTCCGATCGTGCTTCAGGAACCCGTCCCCGTCTACCCTGACGACACCCCCGGCGACGTGGCTGCACGCGTCCTGAAGGTCGAGCACAGGCTCTACCCCGAAGCTCTGCGGCTTTTCGCGCAGGGGCGGATCGACTTAGACGGCCGGCGCGTCCGAATACTACCGCCGCAATCCACTTTGTAATCCACTTAACCTGCCCAATCCGTCAGCACGCATGATCAAGGTAAAGGACCTGCCCAAACCGAAGGACGCGTATCCCATTCGACGAGCACTGCTATCCGTGTATGATAAATCGGGCCTCGTACCGTTTGCTCGACAACTGGACGGCGCCGGCGTGGAGCTGATCTCTACGGGAGGTACGGCGCGGACGCTGCGAGAGGCCGGACTCGAGGTTACGGACGTATCTAACGTTACGGGCTATCCGGAAATACTCGACGGACGCGTGAAAACGCTGCATCCCGTCGTGCACGGCGGACTCCTCGCCCGGCGCAACGATGAGGACGATCTGGAAGCCCTCCGTGACCTGGACATCGAGCCTATCGATCTCGTCGTCGTGAACCTCTACCCGTTCGAACAGGCGGCCGACCGCGGCGCCGACGAGGCGGAAGCCGTCGAAAACATCGACATAGGCGGACCCACCATGATTCGGGCCGCCGCGAAGAACTTTTTCTTCGTCGCCGTCGTGACGGCGCCCGATCAGTACGACGATGTCGCGAAGGAGATCGCGTCGAGTGGCGGCAAGCTGACCATGGAGACCAGGCGCGCACTCGCCGCCTCCGCCTTTCGGCGTACGGCGGAATACGATCGAGCCATCACGGACTATTTCGCTCGATCGGGGACTGACGAGGATGTCCCGGAAGCGCTCCCTGGTACGGTCAACATCCACCTCCCCCGGCAGCAGGCACTCCGGTATGGTGAAAACCCCCATCAGCAGGCCGCGCTGTACGGCGACACTTCGCCGTTCTACGAAAAGCTGCACGGAAAAGACCTCTCCTTCAACAACCTCATCGACCTGAGCGCCGCGCTGCAGCTCGTCGACGAATTCTCCGCGGACGTGCCGGCCTGTGCCATACTCAAACACACCAATCCGTGTGGCGTAGCCATGGCCGATACATTGCCGGAGGCCTACAGCCGGGCCTTCGCCACCGACCGGCAGTCGCCCTTCGGCGGCATCGTCGTCGTGAATCGCGCACTGGACCGCGACACGGCGGAAGCCATCGACGAGATCTTCACGGAAATCATCATCGCACCGGACTTCGAGGACGGCGTCCTCGACTTCCTCCAGCAAAAGAAGAACAGGCGACTGGTTCGCTCGCTGAATCCCGCCCGCGACGATCGGCGTCCGGATGTCCGAAGCGTAACCGGAGGCCTCCTGGTTCAGTCCAGAGACCCCGCCCTACCCGGTCGCCGCGAACTTCAAAAGCGGATGCGCGTGGTAACGCAGCGAACGCCCTCGGAGGCCGAGTGGCAGGACCTCGATTTCGGCTGGCGCGTCGTCAAGCACGTGAAGAGCAATGCCATCGTCTATGCCGGCGGCCGTCGGACGCTCGGTATCGGGGCCGGACAGATGAGCCGTATCGATTCGTCCGAACTGGCCGTGATGAAGGGCGAGAAATCGGAGCTCGACTTCGCGGGCTCCGTGGTGGCGTCGGATGCCTTCTTTCCCTTTGCCGACGGATTGATCGAGGCCGCCCGCAACGGGGCGCGAGCCGCCATCCAACCCGGCGGTTCCATTCGCGACGACGAAGTGATTGAAGCCGCGAACGAACACGGCATGGCGATGGTATTTACCGGTAATCGCCACTTCCGGCACTAGAATTGCGTTGGTTACGAGCAACCGGTGCCGTTACATGGTGTGCTGCCCTGGCATTACAACCATTTGATCCATAGCATTCACGACATCGCCGTAGCCGGCAATCTTTTCAGAGACACACATGGGCTTCTTCAATCTCTCTACCGACGTTGCCATCGACCTTGGCACGGCGAATACCCTGATCTATATTAAGGGCCGCGGCATCGTTCTCAACGAACCGAGCATCGTCGCCGTGCACCGAAATAGCCAGAAGACGCTGGCCATCGGGTACGAGGCCCAGCAGATGCATGAGCGAACGCACAAGGAGATCGAGACGATTCGACCGCTCAAAGACGGCGTGATCGCCGACTTCGAAGTCGCGGAACAGCTCATCCGAGGCCTGATCCGAAAGGTCCAGAAAAGCTGGGTGACGTCCATCCGCAATATGGTCGTTTGCGTGCCGAGCGGGATTACGGAAGTCGAGAAGCGTGCCGTACGAGACTCGGCAGAGCATGCCGGCGCGCGGAAAGTTTATCTGATCGATGAGCCCATGGCCGCCGCCGTCGGCATCGGGCTCAACGTCGAAGAACCCGTCGGCAACATGATCGTGGACATCGGCGGAGGAACGACCGAAATCGCTGTCATCGCGCTCTCCGGCATCGTCATCAACGAGTCCATTCGCGTGGGAGGCGACGAGCTCGACAATGCGATCGTTCAATACTTCAAGCGGAATCACAACCTCCTTATCGGACATCGAACGGCCGAACGCATCAAGTGCGAGGTCGGCAGCGCCATCGAGCTCGATCCGGAGCTGGAAGTCTCGGTAAAGGGGCGCGACCTGGTCAGCGGCATTCCCAAGGTGCGCACCATCTCGTCTGAGGACGTCCGCGAGGCGCTGCGCGATTCCGTCGCACAGATTACGGCGGCGATCCTCCGCTGCCTGGAGCGCACGCCTCCCGAGCTGGGATCCGACATTCTGGAACGCGGCATCATGCTGACCGGGGGAGGCGCCATGTTGAAGGGCCTCGATACCATGGTTCGCAACCGCGTCGAACTCCCCGTCTACATCGCGGAGGATCCGCTTACCGCGGTAGTTCGCGGCACGGGCAAGGTGCTCGAAAACATCGAGGATTTCGAACGCGTTCTGACGTAGGTCGTCGACCGTGGACCGTTCTTTTTTCGAACCGAAGGCAGTCGACCTGGACCAACCGTCGACCGTCGAACCGATCCCTGGATCACCACCGGCCCTTCCGTCGTCGGATAAGCTGAGGACATCGAACTTCGGCTGACCGTTTTCCCTTCCATGACGTTTCGCCTCTGGGACCGAATCCGTGACTGGGTCATCCTGGGCGTGCTGCTGACCGTCTCGCTCATCACGATGCTTACGGCCAATCAGTCGCTCCTCGCGGGCCTGCGCGCGACGGCGCTGGAAAGCACCGCATGGCTCGAAGCACGCTTTGCCTGGGTCGGCGGTTATTTTCAAGCGTTGGCTGAAAATGAGGTACTGCGCGAAGAAAACATCGAGCTTTCGAGCCGCGTCGCCCGTTCGCGCGAGGCGATGCTGGAGAACGAACGACTTCGCCGTCTCGTGGGCTTCAGCGACACCACGGGGTACGATCTGCTGGCCGCGCGCATCATCAATAAGGATTTTACCCAGCAGTGGAATTACCTCACGCTCGACGTAGGTGCGCTGGACAGCGTCGGCGTCGACATGGCCGTCATCGACGAGCGCGGCATCCTCGGGAAAGTCGTGCTCGTCAGCACGCACTACGCCAAGGTGATGCCCTATGCCAACACCGATTTCCGCATTCCTGCGAAAGTGCAGCCGCTGCAGGCTTTCGGCATCGTGCGCTGGGAGGGAACGCGGATGGACCGGCTGCGCCTGGACCATATCGTGAAGACCGAACCGGTCGAAGCTGGGCAGCTCGTCGTTACCGCCGGCTATAGCGGCGTCTTCCCGCCCGGCCTTGCCGTCGGTACCGTCGATTCCGTATCCGCCCGGACGGGGCGCAACGAGCTTACTATCTTCTTACGCCCCGCAGCGCCGATGTCTACGGCCGAGCACGTTTTCGTCGTGATGCAGCAGCCGGATCCCGAGCGCCTGGCCCTGGAACGCGAATCTTTCCGATAAAAGAGCTCGGCCTCGGCTCGATTCCGAAACCCCCTCAAGCCCGACCGTTCCTGCAGCAGACCTCTCCGCGCCGTGTTACGACCGTCCCTCCTCCTGTCACTGCTCGTTCTTCTGCCGGCCTTCCTCCCGGCGCGAGCCCAGCAGCCGGTCGACGTCGACCCGGCGCTTCAGCTTGAAATTGACCGACTCATTGACGCGGATGCCTTTTCACACGCGTTCTGGGGCGTCCATGCCGTCGACATGGAAACCGGACGCACGATCTACTCCCGAAATGCGAGCAAGAACTTCGTACCTGCCTCGAACGTCAAGCTGTACACGACGGCCGCCGCACTCGACCAGCTCGGGCCTTTTTTCAGGTACGAGACGTCCCTTTACGTCGACGGACCGGTTGAAAACGGTATCCTGCGAGGCAATCTGATCGTCCGCGGTGCGGCCGACCCCACCTTCGGCGGACACTACCACGCGCAGAGCGGCACGTGGGACCGTAACATCGATGGGCTGAGCCCCTTCCGCGGCTGGGCCGACTCGCTCCGCGCTGCGGGCATCCGATACGTCGACGGAGACATCGTTGGCGACGACGACGTGATCGACGATGAGCCGCTCGGAGCAAGCTGGTCGTGGGACGACGAAACGTACTATTACTCGGCGCAGATCGGCGGGCTCAGCTTTCACGATAACGTCATCCACCTGCATGTAGAGGGAACGGATCCGGGGGGACCTGCTGCCGTTCGCTGGGAGCCCTTCAACACGAGCTACGTCGACGTCGTCAATCGCTCTCTCACGGTCGATCAGGAACAGACCGTCGAGGAAGGCTACCGACGCGTTCGAGGGACGAACACGATCGACGTCACGAGCCGGGTACCCGTCGGCGGCGAGGACGTAGAAGAAATCACGGTTGAGAATCCCACGCGATACTTCGTACACGTCCTTCGAGAGAGCCTCATGCGCTCCGGCATCGCCGTCGCCGGCAAACCCATCGACGTGGACGACATCTCAATCAAGCCCGACTACGAAGGCGCCCACTTGCGCCGTATCGCCGTCCACCGCTCCCCCCTGCTGCCGGACGTTGCAGCGCTCGTCAACAAGGCGAGTCAGAATCTATACGCAGACAATCTCATCAAAACGCTTGCAGCACACGTTCCGCATGACGACGACGATCTCGCGCCCGGATCCTCGGAACGGGGCATCGACATCGCCATGAAGACATTTGTACGCGCGGGCATCGATACGAGCAGGATCCGGCTGGTGGATGGATCCGGACTTTCGCGCCTCAACCTGATCGCTCCGAACATGACGACGTCCCTCCTCGAGTATATGTGGCGGCACGACGATCGATTGATTCGCGAGGCTTTCTACGCCTCTCTCCCACTGGCCGCCGAGACGGGCACGCTGCGCTACCGGCTGGCCGACGGGCCCGCGGCAGGGCGGATGCGGGGCAAGTCGGGATCCTTGAGCGGCGTCAGTACTTTGAGCGGCTACGTCGAATCTGCCGGCGGACGTACGATTGCCTTCTCGATAGCATGCAATCACTTCACGTCGCCCGCCTCGCGCGTCCGCGCCGCTCAGGACGCCATCGTGCATGCGCTGGCCCGATATCAACCCTGATCCGAAGTCGAACCATCGGCGACAACGATACGGCGTGTGCCGCCCTCTGTCCACCCCGCAGGTCGAGACGCCGGGCAGTAGCGCGGCTGCCTTCGAACCTTGAAGGGGATTTTTCGTCTAAGACCACCCGCAACGATACATCCACTTTTTACCGATATATATGGGCACCTCCAGTGCATCCGGTATCCCGCACATGCACGGCACGACGGTCATCGGACTGCGACACAACGGCAAGGTCGCGCTTGGATCCGACGGGCAGGCGACGATGAACGATACCGTCATGAAACACAAGGCGCAGAAGGTACGGACCCTCTACGACGGGAAGATTCTCGTTGGGTTTGCCGGGGCCACGGCCGATGCGTTTACCCTGTTCGAACGATTCGAAGAGAAACTCCAGCAGTACAGCGGAAACGTGACGCGGTCCGCCGTAGAGCTCGCCAAGGACTGGCGAACCGATCGCTTCCTTCGGCGACTCGAAGCTCTGCTCGCCGTCGGAGCACCCGATCGTCTACTGCTCATCAGTGGTAACGGCGACGTCATCGAACCCGACGACGAGATCATCTCCATCGGCTCCGGGGGGTCGTATGCCCTCGCCGCGGCACGGGCGACGCTGAAACATGCCGGTCATCTGTCCGCTAAAGAAGTGGTCGAGCATTCACTCGGGATTGCAGCGGAGATCTGCATCTACACGAACGATTACATCACGGTCATGGAAATCGATGCCGAGTAGACGTTCCGACATCTGCCGGACGACCGGACCGGCCGTGAACGCGCTGGATCGCATTCGCAGCGACCATCAATATCTTACGGAATAATGGCGTATACGCAGCAAGACGGCGCGCGCGATCGTCAACCCGACCGCGCCGCAATTTTCATCGATTATGACAACCTGTATCGCTTTCTCGCGCACACGGCCGGAAGCCGTACCGTTCCGATCGAATTGATCTCCGAAATGCTGGAAGGCATCCAGCGCAGCCTGTTGGAGGATCGATTCGTTCAGAGTGCCGTGGCGAGAGCGTACGCGGATTTCGCGTCGCTCGAGCAGACCGGCGAACGAATTCAGCGTTCGCTGTATCTGCAAGGGGTCGAGCCTCATTACGTCCCCGGAGCGCGGGACGAACACGCGGTAGAGCTGCAGCTATGCGTCGACGCGATGGACTTGCTGCACCATCGCTCCGACATTTCGACGTTCGTTCTGCTTACCGGCCGCCGCATCTACCTTCCCCTCGTACGCATGATGCGGCGATACGGACGCCGGGTGCTCGTCGTAGGTCTAGACGAACCTTCCACGCTGGACGACATTCCGCAGCTCGACGGCGACTGGTACTTCCCGGCGCGCGACCTGTTGAGCTCCGCCGCGCGGCGGCAGCTCACGTCTTTCGATCCGCACGAATCGGCCGAGGCGAACGAAAGCATCGACGCCGTGAACGATCCGATACTGATCCGGACGCTGGAGATCATCGAAGAGCATTTCGGCCAGTACGAGGAAGTATACCTGACGCCGCTTCTCAGAAAACTCTCCGATTTGCTCGACGATCAGCGCTACGACCCCAAGAACCTGATTGGCGAGCTCGAAGAGCATCAGGCCGTTCGGCTCGAGAAACGACAGGGCTTCCCCCACGATTACACGGTGTTGATCCTGGAAGACGGGCATCCGGCGGTCGACCGCGTCCGATCGAGATCGCAGCGCAGCTCGTATTATTACGAAGAGCCGTCGTCCGGGTATGAAGAATTCGACGAGGCGGACCTCGACGAATCCTATCGGTACAACGGAGAACGGGACGACGGCGAGGTTCCTGTCGACGATCCTGACGCCGTGCCGCCGTATGAGGACGGCCACTTCGTCGACGACGAAGCACATTCGGGCGCAGATCGCCCCTGACCGCGCACTCGTCCGCGGTCACCGAACACGAACTACCCTGTTTAACCTTACCTGACCACGTGGAAGATCTCGTTCTCCAGAAAACCAGAGAGCTCACGCCGCGAGACATCGTGCGGGAACTCGACAAGTATATCATCGGGCAGGATGACGCCAAGAAGAGCGTCGCCATCGCTCTGCGAAACCGCTGGCGTCGCCGCAACGCGCCGGAGGAGATGCGGGATGAGATCATGCCGAACAACATCATCATGATCGGACCGACAGGGGTCGGTAAAACGGAAATTGCTCGGCGCCTCGCAAAGCTGGCAGGGGCTCCGTTCATGAAGGTCGAAGCGACCAAGTTTACGGAAGTAGGCTACGTCGGACGCGACGTAGACAGCATGATCCGCGACCTCGTCGACATCGCCATCGACATGGTGCGGGAAGAACAGACAGAGTCGGTCGAGGGACGAGCTCGCGAACTGGCTGAAGAACGGATTCTCGACATCCTCATCCCTCCCGCCGGCAAACAGCGTCCGGGCCAGGACGTCTCCGGACCCGGCTTTACCCTGCGGGCGGAGAACGGTGACGGCGAATCGGATTCCGCCCGCTCCATGTCGGAGGACGAGCTGCGGGAACGCACCCGAAAGAAATTCCGCAAGAAACTTGAGGACGGAGAACTGGACGAGCGTGAGATCGAGATCGAGGTCTCGTCCGACAGCTCACCCATGCTGCAGGTTTTCGGTCCCATGGGCCTCGAGGAGATGGGCGTAAACCTGCAGGACCTCTTCGGCAATATGGGCGGCAAGAAGAGCAAGAAGCGCCGCGTCCCGATCAGTGAGGCGAGAGGGTTGCTGGCCAAGGAGGAAGCCCAGAAGCTCATCGATATGGACAAGGTCAAGAAGGAGGCGCTCGAACGCGTCCAGCATTCCGGCATCGTCTTTATCGACGAGATCGATAAGGTCGCCGTACGCAGTGGAACGGGTGGCGGACCGGACGTCTCTCGCGAGGGCGTACAGCGCGACCTGTTGCCGATCGTCGAGGGCTCCAACGTGCAGACGAAGCACGGCATGGTCAAGACGGATCACGTCCTGTTCATCGCCAGCGGCGCGTTTCACGTCTCGAAGCCGAGCGACCTGATTCCCGAAATGCAGGGGCGCTTCCCGATACGCGTAGAGCTGAGAAGCCTCCATGAAGAGGACTTTTTTAAGATTCTGACGCAACCGAAAAACGCACTCATTAAGCAGTACACCGCGCTTCTGGCTTCCGAGAAGGTCGATATCGAATTTACGGAGGCGGCCGTGCGGCGCATCGCCGCCATCGCCGCCCAGGTGAACTCCGAGGTAGAGAATATCGGTGCTCGCCGGCTGCACACGATCCTGACGACGCTGCTCGAAGACGTGCTCTTCAGCGTTCCGGACGACGTTACCAAGCGTGTGGTCGTAGATGAGGAGATGGTGGACGAGAAGCTGAGCTCCGTCGCCACGAACAGAGACCTCAGCCAGTACATCCTCTGAGTCGCCGTCCCGGCATCATGCTCGACACGAACGACCCTGACGTGGAACGCCGCTGGAGAGCGCTGTGGGATGCATCCCCTCAGCGCTCTCCTTTTTCGCAGCTAAAATACGTTCGGTATGCGGCGGAGGCAGCCGGACTCCACGCCGGGGTATTCTTTGCGGATGCCGACGCAGGAGGCGCAGCTATTACGTGGAGACGTCATGGTCCGTATCGGGAGATCATCGTGCCGCCGTTCACCCCATTTTCGGCGATCCTGCTCCGCGACGTCCCGGCGGAGCCCGATGTCCACGCCGGCAACACGGCGCTCGGAGAGCTGCTTCGCACCCTGGAAAGACCATTTCACGCGCTTCGCCTTCACCTCCATCCGTCACTGGCCGACGTGCGGCCCGCGCAGTGGGCCGGCTGGTCGGCAGAGCCCTTGTATACGTACGTCTGCTCCACGCCCGGAACGGACGGATGGTCGGAGAGCGTGCTCCGAAACTTCCGAAATGCCCGGAACGATTATGTATTCGTGGAGGATCGGTCCGCCTCGGCCGCGGCCGTCCGCCTCGCTGAAGCGAGCTACGCGCGCCACGACCGGTCCCCTCCGCTGAGCGCGAATTCGCTCGGCGGTCTCGTCAACCGTCTGACCGCATCCGGACTCGCGTCCGCGTTCGCCGTCCGACATAAGTCGTCAGACGAGATCCACGCCGCCGTCGTCATCCTAAATGACGGCCGAACCGCGTACTACTGGATTGCCGGCAGCCGGCCGGGGGACGGCATGACGGTCCTCATCGGCGAACTGCTGCCCAGACTGTTCAACCAGGGGATCGAGCTGTTCGACTTCATGGGAGCAAATACACCCGGCATCGCCGAATTTAAGCGGAAGTTCGGCGCGCGGCTCGTTCCGTACTTTGCCCTCACCCGGTGCCGCGAAGATTTGACCCTGCTCCGCACGCTTCGAAACATGTGGCGATGACGCGCTTGCGAACCCGGGTCTCACGACTGTATTCGCGCGACGGATTTCGCGGTCCCGTCGTGACGCTCCTGTCAGGTACGGCCGTCACGCTCGTGCTCTCGTACCTCGCCGTACCCATCCTGACCCGTCTTTTTACCCCCGAGCAGTTCGGGATTTCCGACTATTTCGTCATGATGGTGAGCGTCCTCGTGACGATCGCCTCGCTCCGGTACGAAGATGCTATGATGCTGCCGGACGACCGTGCTCGGGCCGCGTCCGTCTTCCGGCTCGCACTGCTGCTTGCCGTCGCGACGTCGGCTCTCGTCGCCATCGCGACGCTATGGGGCCGCGAGCTCGCCGCCGCCCTTCGAGTGGAAGCCGTTGCACCGTGGCTCTGGTTGCTCGGACCGACGCTGCTGCTGATGCGGTTCACCCGGCTCAGCGAAGTGTGGCTCTCCCGAGAGAAGGCGTTTCGCACCATCACCCTAGGGGACGTCGCCAATAAAGTGACCATGCTCTCGTCCCGACTCGGTGCCGGGGCGGCGACGACGCTTGGTGCAGGCGGACTCATCGGAGGATTTGCCGTCGGGCAGCTCGCATCCGGATTGTACTATTTGACCGCGCTGTGGCGATCAGATACCTCGCCGCTTCGGACGCTGCCGGCTCCCGGCAAGCTTCGCTTCGTAGCGAGTCGATACCGGCGTTTTCCCACATTCGCCCTGCCGTCGTCCCTCTTGAATTCCATCGTGGCCCGTCTTCCGGTGCTGCTGCTGCCCGTCTATTTCGGATTCGAGGCGGTCGGACTCTTCGGCCGCGCATTCGTAGCGCTGGCCGTACCGCTCAGCCTGATCGGGACGGCCGTTTCGCAGGTTTTCTTCGTGCACGCCGCCGAAGCATACCGCGAAGGACGGCTGGCGCCATTGGCCGACACCGTGCACGCACGTCTCGTTATGCTCGGCATCTTCCCGACCATCGTACTCGTCCTCGCCGGACCGCAGCTTTTTGAATTCGTATTCGGCGGCGAATGGCGGATCGCCGGCACGTACGAACAGTACCTGGCCCCGTGGTTTTTTCTGAGTGGCGTGGCCTCCCCCCTGACGCGCCTCTTCGACGTCCTCGAACAGCAACGGACGGAGCTGCTGATCAGCCTCGGAACGAGTGTCGCACTCACGTCGGCTCTCGTGATCGGTGGTCAAGCCGGCGATATCGTGCTAACGATAGGGCTCATCGCCCTGGCGGGCGGGCTCGTGCGCCTGCTGCAGCTCTTCGTCTTGCTGCGCCTGGCCGACGTAGGCCTCCGTCAAGCCCTACGCCCATATCTCCGCTACCTCTCCATCGGGGTCCCTCTCGCCGTACCTGTCTGGCTGATCAAAGAGGTCTGGCCACCCTGGGCCGTTGCCCTGACGGCAGCGGTTGTCGGGCTCCTCTATGTAGGGATTGTAATCTGGAAAGAGAGGTTGCTGGAGCGCCGATAGGCGACAGCCGACCGGCCGCTCCTCTTATTTGATGGAACGAAACGTAGACGGCAGACTGTCGTGCTGCGCTTCGGCGACGTCCGGTCGCTCGGTCTGTCCATTGCCTGCCGCCCCATCACCACAGTACTTATCGAACGCCTTCACGAGGTCGGCGGCAATCGCGCTGGCGCTCCGGCCTTCGATGTGCCGCCGCTCGACGACGAACACGGGATCACCGTGCTTCAAGAGCGCTATAAACGGAGACGAAGGTGGAATACCGGCAAGATGCTTGCGCATGCGTGATGTTGCGTCTAGATCCTGCCCGGCAAACACGGTGACGTACCGATTCGGCTGCTTGTCGTGGCGCCGTGCCAGAGCGACCGCCGGCCGCGCGTTGGCCGCCGCACATCCGCAGACGGAATTGATGACGACGAGCATCGTACCTTCTTCGCTTTCTCGTACGGCGGTATCGACGGCATCCGCGTCGCGCAGTTCGTCGACGCCGAGATCTACGAGCTCTTGCCTCATCGGCTGCACGAGGGCTTCTGGGTAGGGCATGATATAGGAACCAACTTGGTTGGATGAAATCGGAAACTGTCGCCTGTATGCGCGCGATTGCACACAAGACGCTGTATTTTTGCGATTAGGAAACGATATGGCGTCCCCTTTGATCCACACGACAACCCCCGTCTACCCACAGCTCTACGTACATCCGCATGCCGTCGTCCCGACCGTTTAATCATAGCCGGCATACCCGCGTCGTCGGCACCGAATCCCTGGGCATCCATGGCGTGCGCGTGGATGCTGTGGGCACCAACACCGTGGGCGCCGATGCGGTTGCGTATATGCTAGCACGTCTAACCGTGCTGCCAACTGGATTGTGGCGCGCGTTTCCCGCCCTTCTGGGCGCCGTCGTACTGCTCACCGGTTGCACGTCGTCCCGCGTACCCGCCACAACGTCGTACCCGACGTCGCACGAAATCGAAGCAGCTCCGGATTCCGCCGTAGAGCCCGCCCTCCGACGGCTCGTAGCACGATGGGAAGGTACGCCGCACGTGCTGGGCGGGATGTCGGAATCGGGGATGGATTGCTCTGCATTCGTACAGCGGGTATTTGCCGATGCCTTTCAGTTCGATCTACCCCGAACCACCGAGGAGCAGGTCGAGGAAGGCCGGCGTGTTAACATGTCGGAGCTGCAGGCGGGCGACCTCGTCTTCTTTCAGCCACCGACGAAAACGAACCACGTCGGCATCTACCTGAACGACGGTGAGTTTGCCCACGTGTCCACCACTGCGGGCGTGATGGTTTCCGACATCGAACTGCCCTACTGGCGCGGATCTTATTGGACGTCACGTCGCGTGCTGGCCGGCGACCTTCCAGCGCTGGCGCAACCCGTAACCGAGGATCGAGGCACGCCCGAACGGCCCCGAGATCGTACGCGCCGGGTAGGCTGGTAGCCCTTCGCACGAGATCCCATCAACCAGTTCCCACCGGCCGGAGCCTGCACCCAGGTCTCGACGGGATCTAACCCCTCGGACGCGCGTGTAATATTTTTAAGATCGGCTGGATTTCGGAATTAACTTCGAAAGAAATTAACTTCGGCGTCCAGCCGTTTCCAATTGTGCCCCGTCAGCTAATCCGTGCCTTCGCCGGAGCGCCGCAGCCCGTTTGAGGCCGTGGCGTTTCTATTTACGAGGCTGGGTTACCAACAGGAAATCATCGATCAGGCAGGCGACGGCGACTGGCGCACGGCCACCGTCGGCATGCCTTTGTATTCGCTTTCGCAGATCACGCATCATTCCGTCGCATTACGTCTATGGAGGAACAGGAGACAGTCTATCTGACCGAGGAAGGACTCGCAAAGCTCAAGAAGGAACTCCGATTCCTTAAGACGAAGGAGCGAGCCCGAATCGCCCAGGCCATCCAGGAAGCCCGCGACAAGGGAGATCTTTCCGAAAACGCGGAATATGACGCTGCGAAAGAAGAACAGGGACATCTCGAAGCGCGCATCGCTAAGATGGAAACCACGATCTCCAGTGCGCGTCTCGTCGACGAAAAGCAGGTAGATGCGAGCAAGGCGTACATCCTTTCCAACGTACGCGTCCGGAATGACAGGACGGGATCGGAGCAAACCTTTAAGCTCGTATCTGCGCAAGAGGCGAACCTGCGCGAAGGAAAGATCTCGATAAAGAGCCCGATCGGTGCCGGACTTCTCGGCAAGGAGGTCGGCGATATGGTCGAGGTCGACGTCCCCGCAGGCAAGGTCAAGTTCGAGATCCTTGAAATCAGCCGATAAACCGCACGAACATGGCCGGTGTCGCATGCCGTCTCACACCCTGGAATTGATCTAGCCATCATGATCGACCTCCGGAGCGACACGGTCACGAAGCCCACAAATGCCATGCGCGAGGCCATGCATGCGGCTGAGGTGGGCGACGACGTGTTTGGAGAGGATCCCTCGGCCCTCGAACTGCAGCACCGCGTGGCGGAGCTTCTGGGAAAGGAAGATGCCCTTTTCGTGCCGTCCGGCGTCATGGGCAACCAGCTCGCCATAAAGGTATTAACGCAGCCCGGCGACGAGGTCATCGTAGACCGAAGCAGTCACATCTTTAATTACGAATCCGGCGGGCCGGCCGTATTATCGGGCGTTCAGCTGCACGTGGTCGATGGCGACCGAGGTGTATTGACGGCTGCCCAGGTCCGGAAGGCGATCCGTCCGGGGGCCTACTGGGATACCCCGACGCGCCTGGTATGCCTCGAAAATACGATCAACAAGGCCGGCGGCCGCATCTACCCCATCGAGGCGACGCAGCGCGTGGCTGAGGCTGCTCGCGACCGCGGTCTGTACCTGCACCTGGACGGAGCGCGCCTCTGGAACGCCTCAGCGGCAACCGGAATCTCGGAACGAGAGTTCGCGGCCCCGTTCGACACCGTCACGGTCTGCATGTCGAAGGGCCTGGGGGCGCCGGTGGGCTCCCTGATCGCAGGCTCACGCGAACGGATGGAATCCGCCCGGCGCTATCGTAAGATGTTCGGCGGCGGTATGCGGCAGATCGGCATGCTGGCTGCAGCCGGACTCTACGCGATCGAACACCACCGGGCGCACCTTCCGGAAGACCATCGCAAGGCCCGCCGGCTTGCCGAGGCAATCCACGCGATGGACAGCTTCTCGGTAGACCTTGATAGCGTCGAGACCAATATCGTGCTCTTTGATCTCGCAGGTGACCTCGTCGACCGAGACGCCGACGTCGTGCTTGAAACCCTGGCCGAGGACGATCTCTACCTGGTCCCTTTCGGGCCGCGTACGCTTCGCGCAACACTTCACCGCGACGTAACGATGGATGACGTCGAGCGTGCCGTAAACATCCTGAAGCGGCGCTTCGGGTGACGCGCGACGTGATCGAGGCATTATCGAATCCGAACACGTCAGACGCTGCAGGGGTCAATTCCGACGCTCGCGCAGCACCTTAATCCTCAGGTCCGGAAACCCTTCCCCACGTGCTTCGAGACGGTCCCCTTCCTCCACCGCTGCAACCCCTTCGGGCGTGCCCGTAAAGATGAGATCGCCAGGCATCAGCGTGAAGATCGTAGAGCTGTACGCGATGAGATCGGCCACGGGAAAGATCATCTCGGCCGTGTGAGCTCGCTGTCGAAGCGATCCATTGACGTACAGCTCCAGCGTAAGCTGCTGCGGATCCCCGACCTCGTGAGCCGACACCAGCGCGCCCAGTGGAGCAAACGTGTCGAATCCCTTCGCTACGGTCCACGGAAGTCCCTGCCGTTTCGCCTCAGCCTGGATGTCCCGCGCGGTCATGTCGAGCCCGATGCCGTACCCGTCGACGTGATTGAGCGCCTCGTCTACCGGTATGTTCTTCCCGCCTCGGCCGATGGCCACCACCAGCTCGAGCTCGTGATGAACGTCTTGGGACGCCGACGGAAGGACGACTTTCCCCCCCTGTCCTACAAGTGCAGACGGCGGCTTCAAGAAAATTACCGGCTCTTCGGGGACGTCGCTTTGCATCTCGGACGCATGCCGCGCGTAATTTCGGCCGATACAAATAAGCTTCCCCGGACTCGTTACCAGTCCGCTCGTAGGCAGGGCAATCTCCATCATCGTTGTTTCTTAACGAGTAGCTGCGGAACACACGTGTTTATATATTTGTAGGCTCGATGATTTTTCAACCCCGAATATGAAGCTCTCGCGGCGGTAGCCAATCCGGCGCTCCAAAGAAGAGGAAAGATATGTATGCAATCGTAGAGATCGCCGGCAAGCAGTATAAGGTACACGAAAAAGATAAGCTCGTGGTACCCCGGCTGAGCGGTGACGTGGACGATACGGTGACGTTCGACCGCGTCTTGCTCGTCGCGAACGGCGACGAAGACATCCAGCTCGGTACGCCGGTGGTGGAGGATGCGTCCGTAACGGCAACCATTGTCGAGCACGTTAAAGGCGATAAGATCCTCGTTTTCCGTAAGAAGCGCCGCAAGCGCTTCAAGGTCAAACGTGGGCATCGTCAGCCGTATACGAAGATCGAGGTGAGCGGACTTTCCGTCGAGAAGCCGGAGAGTAAGCCTTCGAAGAAGTCGACCTCGACGTCTAAATCGTCCGATCCCGAGAAGACGGCGGACGATCAGGTTGAGGCCGCGGCGGCGGACACACCGGATGAGAAGCCGAAAGCCAAGGCATCCGCCAAGGCGAACAAATCGGCCTCGCCTGAGAAGGCGTCCGACAAGAAAGACGAGGCCTCTTCGTAAGAGGGCACGCACGTTCTTGATGGAGCACGCCCGCACGAGTTGTTAATGGGTTGATGGCGTGCACGCACGATAATCGTTGAATTGAATACGGTGAGGTTGTAATGGCTCATAAGAAAGGTCTAGGCTCGACAAAGAACGGCCGTGACTCGAATCCGAACATGCTTGGCGTCAAGGCTTTCGGCGGCGAGTTCGTCAAGGCCGGCAGCATCATCGTTCGCCAGCGGGGCACGAAATTCCATCCGGGCGACAACGTCGGTCGCGGAGGCGACGACACGCTGTTCGCCAAGGCAACGGGTAAGGTGCACTTTTCCCGCAGTCGTGGCAACCGCCGGTTCGTACACGTACAGCCCTCGGAAGCCTGATTCGGCCCCGAGGCCGAATGGTCCCCTACGCTGCCTGCACGGACGTAGGAGCATCCAATTCGGCGATAGCGGGAGCCAGCTCCTGATCCGAGTCCGGGTCGAGTGCGGCCGCCTGCCGCCACAGTCCGGCGGCAAGCGCCGGCTCGTTGAGTTCGCGCGCTAAACGCCCGATCGCCTTCAGCACGGCAGCGTCCATAGTGACGGCGTCGTGCTCCGTCAACAGCGTGATGCATTCTTGAAGCAGCCCGGAAGCCGTGTCGAAGTCCTTTTCCTCGACGGCACGGATCGCGCGGGAAACGTGGTGAAGGATCGTGCCGGCCACGCACGGAGTCCCCGGACGATCGACACTTCGCAGTAAGCGGCTCCATCCCCAGATCTCCTCCGCTTGATCTTCGTGGAGGGGCTGCCAGGACGTGATCGGGCGCGACGCGTCGAGCACATCCGGATTTAGCAGTCCGCGCCGCGCCATGTCCTGTGCCGTTACACCGTGAGGCAGTCCGTGCCGCTGCACCACCTCGGCCGTCAACTTCCTGACGCGATCGGACACCTGGCACTCCTCCGGCACATGATATCGCCGCGCCACGAAGGTCGGAAAGTAGTCCGGTTCGTCAGACGTCTCGAGACGCGACAGGAGATATTCGGCGACGGCGATGCGACCGTGCGTGCGCTCCACGTAGGAACGTCCCTGTACGGCGAATTCCGTACGCAGGTCTTTGGATGTAAGGAGTCGTTTGAGCTGTTCGTAGAGGCCCTCCCGCGTGATTTCGTAGACGGGAGCACTACTGTAGAACGGCATGTAGTTCGGATTCCTACCTCCGGCGACGACGCAGCCCGTGGCCATCCCTTCCAGGGCGAGCATCGCATAATTCGGAGCATTGAGCTGATCCAGAACGACGTCTGCCTGCGTGAGCTCTCGGAGGACCTCCCGGTTAGGTACGTCTTCTAGCAACCGAAGATCGAATCGAATGCCTTCCCTTTCCAGTCGCTCGAGTACCTCCAGGATCTCGGTCGTCCCCTTATAACCGCGACGGGATGGGGCGTGCACGACGACCGGGACGTCGCGCCGGGGCACGTTCTCGACGAGCCGCGACAGGTCTACCGGAATCGGAAACTGCCAGTACGGTCGAACGGCCAGCTGGGAACACCCCGGTGCTCCAAACAGGGCGTCCGCATACCGCTCCGCCATGCGTAGGTTGTGCATGCGTGAATTGAGATCGTTGTACGGCGGCTGCCAGAGAAGATCCGGTACGTGATACCCGTATTTATCCGCGATAGGCTTTGCGGCCGACCAGTGGCGAATATCGCTTCCATTGAAGAGTGATAGGATTTTCTTGCCCAGCCGGCGCAGGATGGGAAAATCCTGATTGAACGGCAGCAGGCTGTGCGAGAACTGGAATACGTAGGCGTCGTAGCCGGTCAGCATGTCGCGCAGCCGAACGAGATCGGGCTCCGGGTGGAGCCAGGACTCGATCGGCTGCTTCGTCAATCGTACGTAGTGCTGCCAGAGAGCACCCTGATCGTACACGTGGTCGTAGACGAGTTCAGGGTGCTGTGGATTTCGGGCCACCATAACGGTTTCAGCCTCGTGGCCGAGGGTACGAAACGCCGCGGCCAGGTCATACGCCTGCCGGCATATCTCGTGTGTACCAACCAGTATCTTCATGTGATGCGGTAGCTAGGTGTTCGGTATGGAGCGACTTCGATGTCGGCGCGTGGGTCAAAACTTCTATACGGTCGCACATCCGTGCGGCGAGCGTTCGGGCGGCGCCATGGCTGTCGGCGCGGACGAGCACGTAGCCGGGGCGTTCAAGGTCGTCGGTGAGGCGGCGGCGCGGCTCTCCCACGCGCTCGTAGCATTCGACATCCACGACGCCATCGGCCCCATCGACCTCGTCCATTCCTATGATGTCCTGGACCGTTCCGTCCCCGCCGTCGAAGTAGTGCCAGGCCAGGTGACACGGCTCTTGACGGACGAACCGGGGAGATTCTCCGGTTAGAATGCAGGCGAGCAGGCTCGGATAGTCGAAGCCCGTCGAAAGCCGGCAGATCGGATCGAAGTTGAGTCCACCGCCCGGCCGTCCGCCCACCTCTAGAAGGAGCGGGCCGTGCTCGGTAAGCAGCACTTCGAAATGGCAGGCTCCGTCGGTCACCCCCAGAGCGCCGCAGGCGGCAAAAACAAGGTCGCATAATCGATCGTGCGCGGCCCACCCGACCGGGCCGGGAAAGTAGAGGTTCTGGACGACGCTGACGTGACCCGGGTAATTCTGTTTGTCGGAGATGGAGAGGAGCGTCGGCCGGCCATCCCTTACGACGACTTCAAGGGTATGCTCGGTGCCGCGTACGTATTCTTCGATGACGACGTCGGCATCCAGGTAGACGTCGCGCGTGGCTTCGACGACGGCGCGTGCCTCATCCCAGTCGTGCACGAGGTGGACGCCCCGGCTGGCGCCTCCCGCGAAGGCGGGCTTGACGATGCATGGGAATGAATCCCATACGGGATGCTGACCGGCGAGCAGGTCTTCGATGGACACGGAACAGTAGGACGGCTGTGGCAGGTTCGCCTCACGCCAGACCGCTCGCATGGCCGCCTTATTGGTCAACCGGTACGCCGTCTCCTCGGTCCATCCCCGGAGTCCACGCTCTCTTGCGATGCGGGACGACGAGCGAACCGCGAAATCGTTCAACGGCATGATGCCACCCAGCTCGAACGGCTCCAGCGCGCGGAGCGCTGCGTTTGTGTCGGAGAAATCGACGGCCAGGAAGGGACGTCCGGGCGTACGGGCGGCGGCCTGTGGATTGCCGTCTAGCACGAGCAGGCGATAGCCCAGGGCTTCGAGTCGTTCGATACCGTGGCAGGCCATCTTGTTGCCGCCCAGTACGGCGAGGTACCCGTCACGCATCATCCCCGCCTCCGACCTCCGACGCGTCTAAACGTGCCTCGAACGCCCGGTAGACGTTGCGGACTGACGCTCGATCATCCTTGAAGAGAATGAGCACGAACTCATAGGGCATAAAATCGGCGCGGAGCACGACGCGCCGTGTCAGGCGACTCGCTTCGGTGACCGCCCATGCCGGGTCCGTGTGCCACGCATCCGGATGTTGCCAGTCCACATACGTGGTCATGAAGTCCATCCCCGCCGCTACGTCGGCCCGGTCGAACATGCGGCGCATCATGCGTCGGATATAGGCTTCATTCTCGCCGGCCTTCAGCCGGAGATTCATGATGCTCGCCGCAACGACGAAATCGTGGGTCGGCAGGTCTTCCAGCATCGTCTCGACGTCGCCCTGCAGGACCTCCAATTCCGGATGGATCCGCCGTATCTGCTCGACGTATTCCGGCACGATCTCGACGCCCCTATATCTGCCGCGCCATCCCCGGCGCCGTAGATATTCGAACAGATCGGCAAATCCGCACCCCAGATCCAGCACGGACGCATCGTCATGGTCCAGGATGTACTCCGCGTAGACGGCGAAGCGCACGTCCTGTCGACCGCCCTTGCCGTCGCCCAGTGCGGCGGCAGACCGCCCGTATCGTTCGAGCCCTTCAAGTCTCCGGTCTACGACCGCCTGTACGTCAACGTCATTCATGCTGCTGCGGACAATGTCTGAATGGGGACAGTCTCTTGACGGCGGCCGTTGGATCGAAGGCCCTTTTCGGGCGCATGCCGGTCCTCCATGAACGTCTTGCACCACCATTCGAAGCAGAGCAGGGACCAGATGAGAAGCCGGCGGTTCGTGCGACCTTCAAAGTGTTCCCGCATGAGCCCCTGCGCCGTCTCGGGCTGGATGTAATCGTAGATGCGAGCCCGGTCGTCAAACAGGAGGTCTCGTACGTAATCGATGCTCTCCCCTTTGAGCCAGCTGCCGTCCGGCGCCGAGAATCCTTGCTTGCAGCCGTGCGCGTATTCGGCCGGCACGTACCGTTCCAGAGCCTTTCTCAGGAGGAGCTTGCCGTCGTTCGTGCGGGAAAAATATTGCTGGGTTTTCCGCCCCGGCTCATTTTCATTGAGCCGAACGACGTCACGCAGATCGCGCAGCTTGTACCGGACGGGCACCTTCATCGCAAAGTCCACGAGATCGTTGTCCAGAAACGGCACGCGGACCTCGAGCCCGTGCGCCATGCTGAGCCGGTCTTCGACGACCAGGAGTCCGTGCAGGAAGGTTTTGGCCTCGAAATAGAGGGACCGATTGACGTATTCTTCCGGCGTCGCCAGATTCTCTGCCCGGCCGTTCATAACCTGGTTGAATACGTCCTTCGTCTGGTGATTCCACACTTCCGGGTAGATGTCCGGCTGGTAAAAGTCCGGCTTGATGCGGTCCGGGATGAGTCGCTGCCAGTAGCGATAGTACTTGTCCATGTAATGGTCGGCATCGGCATTCACGACGGCGCGATAGTAGCGCCACGGATATCCGGCGAAGAGTTCGTCTCCTCCGGTGCCCGAAAGCGCGACCTTTACGAATTTGCCGGCCAGGCGATTGACGTAATAGTTGGGATAGCTCTGTCCGACGCGGAGGTCCTCCATGTGGCGGATGAGGTCCGGCATGACGCGCTCCATGTCGCCGGCTTTCAACACGACCTCGTAATGCTCGGTGCCGTTCAGGTAGGATAGATGTTCGGCCCGCTCTCGCTCGTCGAAGTTCAACTCGAGCCCTGAGGCGGATCGAAGATCGAAGCCGCAGGTGAAGGTCTTCAAAAAGTCAAAGCTCTTGGACGCGACCGACGTGATGGATCCGGAGTCGATCCCGCCGCTGAGGAATGAGCCCACCTCCGTATCGGCGACCAGCTGGCGGTTGACGGCCTGCTCGAAGTAATACTGAAATCCTTCGATGCATTCCGACTCGGTTAACGTATCGGAGTCTCTGAAATCGAAATCCCAGTACCGCTCGCTGCGAACCGTTCCGTCCGCACTGACGAGCATGATCGTTCCCGCGGGAAGCATCCTGATTCCTTCGAAGAGGGTCCGGTCGGAAAACACGTTCTGGAACGAGAAATACTCGTTCATTGCCTCGATGCATACCCGTACGGAGACGGACGGATGGGCCAGGATCGCCTTGATCTCCGAGCCGAAGAGAAACGAACCGTCTGAGTGGGTATAATAGAGCGGCTTGATCCCATACCGATCCCGCGCGAGCACGAGCCGCCGTTCCACGGCATCCCACACGGCGAATGCGAACATGCCGTTGAACCGCTTGACGCAGTCCGGCCCCCACTCCCGGAATGCCCGTAGGACCACTTCCGTGTCCGTCTTCGAGCGAAACACGTGGCCGAGCGACTCCAGCGTCAGGCGCAGATTCTGGAAATTATACACTTCGCCGTTATAGCTGATCACGAAGCGACCGTCTTCCGTCTGCATCGGCTGATGACCCGCCGGCGAGGGATCGAGGACGGCCAGTCGTCGATGTCCGAGTCCGATTCGACCGCTGACGACGTACCCTTCCCCATCCGGTCCCCGATGGCGAAGCGCGTTCGTCATTCGCCGCAGCAAGGGACCGGAAATCGGCCGGCCGTCCGCGTTCATAATGCCTGCTATACCGCACATGGCGTTCTCCCGTGGTTATGCTAACCCTCAGCCGTGCAGGCTATCCCGCCTGACCGCTCGCGAACCCGGACTCCGGCGTCGCCGCCTGATCCGTGGCGATCTGCGCGAGCAGCGCCTGCGCGTCAACGACCGTCTGTTCCAACTCGTCACACTGGTGGAGCAGGATGCCCTGCTTGTCGGACCGCAGCCCCTCCGCTTCGACGCGTGCACCGGCAATGCCCGTCTGCACGATCGATACGGCTTCCTCGAGCGTCTCACGCGCCCTATCCAGCATCCCTTCCCCGTACTGGATCAGACCGAGATTGAATCGAACGAAGGCGTCCTTCTCGTCGAGGCTCGCCGCCTGAGCAAAGAAGTTCATCGCGCTATCGACGTCCCCGTACTCCCGATAGACAAGCCCCAGCTTCGTGAAAGCCTCCTTTCGCTTGGGGTCGAGTTCGGCCGCGCGCGCGTATTTGCGAACGCCGGCCACCTGGTCGCCGCTTCTCACGAGTCGTTCACCCTGATCCAGTAGCTGCTCGTACGTCTCCATGATAGTCTCTCGTTGTTCTTGGATTGCAATAACGGTATTAGTGGGTCCTTGCCGTCAGGCCGCGCGCCGGTACGACTCGAACACCTGGTGAAGCTGGGCCACCACGTAGTCTTGTTCTTCGTCGGTCATCTGCGGATACACCGGAAGCGTCAGCGAGAGGCGCTCCGCGAGGAGAGCCTGGGGATACGCTTCAGGATGGATGCCGTACTTCCGTCGATAGTAGCCCTGGGACGTGACGGCGTGGGTCCCCTGCCGCGTTGCGATGCCGCGCGATTCGAGTTCGGCCATCAGCGCGTTCCGGCGCTGATGCAGCCGGTCGACGTTCTTCGTGGACACCGGCTCGGGTCGGAAAAGGCAGACATACGACTGGTAGGCGTGCGTGCTGCCTTCGGGAACGGTCGGCGTCCGAAGCCACGACGTGGACTCGAGCAGGTCGTCGTATCGTTCGGCCCGGTGAACGCGGGCGGATTGGATTTCGCCGGCCTTATCCATCTGCATGGACCCTATCGCGCCCTGAAGGTCCGTCATGCGATAATTGTAGCCGAGGTGATCGTAGGCGGGTAGCAGGAATCCGCCGCTTCCTGCGTGTCGCGACAGGTCGGTTTTGCTGGCTCCGTGATCCCGCAGCGTCCGGCACAGCTCGGCCGCGTCGTCGCGCTGTGTGAGAATCATCCCGCCTTCGCCCGTCGTGATCGCTTTTCGAGGATGGAAGCTGAAGCAGCCGAAATGACTGAGCGTGCCGACGTGGGTGCCTTCATACGTGGCTCCAAATCCACAGGCGGCGTCTTCTACGACGACGAGGTCGTGCCACCTGGCCAGACGCCGTATCGCGTACATGTCGGCCGGAAGTCCGAAGAGGTGCACGGGTATGATCGCCCGCGTCCGATCCGTAATCAGGTCCGGCAGCAGGTCGACGTCCACATTGAACGTCTCGAGGTCGATGTCGCAAAAGACCGGCTTCGCACCCATGTACTCGACGACGTTCGCCGTCGCCACCCACGTGAACGCGGGTACGATCACTTCGTCGCCCGGTCCGATTCCCGCCGCGGCCAGCGATAGATGTAGCGCCGTCGTGCAAGATGTAGTTGCGATGGCGTGCTTCGACCCCGCGAAGTCGGCGAACTTACGTTCGAACTCGGCCACGTACGGCCCCTGCACGATCCAGCCGCTGCGCAGGGGCTCCTGGACGGCCTCTATTTCCGCCTCGTCGAAAAGCACTCTGGTAATGGGTATATTTTGCATCGTCAGAAGTGGATTGGTTGGATTCAGGCGGCGAGGGCTATATCGGCGCGCCGCCATCGAATGAGGCGCTGCAGTCCGTCAGCGAGTTCTACCTCTGAATTGAAGTCCAGCAGCCTCTCCGCCTTTTCGGTCGACCCCACGCGCCGCGTCACGAAGGTTTGTCCGGCCGGCTCGTACTGGATCGGCAGCGTGCTGCCCGTCAGCTCCAGGAGAAGCTCGCAGAGCGCCTTGATGGACGTGCTCCGGCCGCACCCTACGTTAAAGCATTCGTCCGTCGCGTCGGACTGCAAGGCGAGCAGATTGGCGCGGGCCACTTCCTCCACATAGATAAAATCGTACGCCTGCGAACCGTCTCCATAGACGATGGGGGGAAGTCCGGCGTCGATACGATCCAGGATTTTCATAATGACGGACACATACGCCCCCTTATAATCCTGCCGCGGCCCGTACACGTTCATGTAGCGAAGGCCGACGTAATCGAGCCCGTATCGTTCGTTAAACGCCCGGCACATATGTTCGCCGGCAATCTTGGTCGCACCGTAAAACGTGCGATTGTTGTACGGGTGATCCTCAGTCATGGGCGTTTCGAGCGCATCCCCATACACGGAGGCGGACGAAGAATAGACGAGCTTCTTAATGCCGGCATCGCGGCACGCCTCGAGGACGTTGAACGTCCCCTCGACGTTGACGGTGAAGGCCGCGCGCGGATATTCGTGGCATTGAAGCAGCCACAGCGCGGCGAGGTGAAAGGCGTAGTCACATCCCTCCGCCGCCGCTCGCAGGATGTCGGGCCGGGTGATGTCGCCGCCCGCTTCAAAAATTCGAACCCGGTCGTCCGTCAGCGCTTGAGCGAGATTTTCTCTGGAACCCCTGCAGAAATTGTCGAAGACGACGACCTCTCCCACATCTTCACGTAGCAATCGATCGACGATATGAGATCCGATAAAGCCGGCGCCTCCGATAACGAGCACGCGGCTTCCTTTAATATCAGCCATGGGTAGGCTCTTTGGTGTCACTCTCGAACGTATGGTGCGATCGAGCGGTACGCCTCGCGAGGCGGTTCCGGGCACGGATCGCGTTCTCTTGCCGACGGTGCAAATAGCCTACCAACACAAGGCCGAGGTAACTTCTCTCAAGAACCCGCCTGATACGCGGGCTGACGGCTTCGTCCCATAGGCAGTCCTTGCATCATCCCGGAAATACTTTCTTGCCTCACGCCACGCGCGCGACGGTTCGCGTGCGATGTCGTCGCGCCCCAATCCGGCGATCCCATCCTTTCCCTGGCGCGGCGACGCTCGCCGAGCGCAGATAGCTCTGCTCGACGGATCGTCGGATGGCACGTCCCGATGGCGAGATGCACCGTGCGCGGCCCGACCTCGCACCAGGGAATGTTTTTTGTGCCGTCACACGACACACCAGGCCTTCCCAATTACAATCGCATCGACGATGGACGTTCACGAACACCTTCAACGTGGAGAACAATTGCTCCGGGATGACAGGCCTGATGAAGCGCTTACGCTCTTCGAGGATCTGCTGGCCGAGCATCCACGAGACGTCTCCGTCCTGACGAACGTCGGTATCGCCGCACTCCACTCCGGGGACATACAGAAAGGCGTCGACGCTCATCTGCACGCGCTGCGTCTAGATCCTTCCAACAAGGGCATTATCGAGAATCTCTCGGAGCTGGTTAAAGAACCTGCCATCCACGACTACGTGAAGGCGTATGCCGAATCACTGCGCGACGAATCATCGCATGCCGAATCACTGCGCGACGACTCACCGCGCGCCGGCGGGGTGTCGCCCGACGATCGGCGGTGTGCCGCCGTACTGGGCGGGTTGACGCAGGCTTCCACCCCCTACCGGGCCGCACAGGTCTCCGTCAATATTACGCCCCAGCCGGGTGAAGATGGACCCGTCCTGCAGGGATTTACAGGACCGCCCCGAACCGCTCGAGCCGTTCATTCGCCCCTTCTCCTTCAGCTCCTTCTACTCGAAGACGAGTGCGGCTCCCGGTGCCTTATCGTAAGCGCGGATCTCTTCGGCTTCGACGACACAACGGTCGCGCACGTTCGCCGCACAGCGCGCGAATGGGGCATTCCTCCGGAGGCCCTTCTCCTGAACGCATCGCACACCCATTACGCCCCCGGCACGTGCCGGCACGTCACGCCGGCCATCGGTGCTTTCGACGCATCGTATACCAACAAGGTCACCGCTACGATACGCGAGCTGCTGCCGCAGCTCTTCGAGCGGCTCCGCCCGTGCTTTATCTATGCAACCGGCACGGATGCGAGGATAGGTTCCAATCGCCGCGTCGAAGTGGACGGCCGGATCCAGTTCGGCATCAACGATGAAGGATTCTATGCTGAAGACACGCCGATCCTCGTCGTCGATCATCTTCACGACGGATCGACCACCGCCGTGGTCGCCCACGGCTGCCATCCAACCGGGCTGGGAAACCGGGAGGTTATATCCGCGGATTTTCCCGGCTCCCTGCGGGCTCATCTTGTCGAGGCGGACGTGGCACATACAGTCATGTTCTTGCAGGCCGCCGGCGGAAGCGCAAAGCAGACCCGTGTAAAAAACGGAGAAACGTCATTCACCACATCGCCGGAAGGCGTCGACCTGAACGCAAGATGTCTCGGACGAGCCGTTACGGACGCCCTCAGACGAAGCATTCGGTCCGTAAACGGTCCCATCTTCGCCCGGACCGATACGATCCGGCTCGACTTCCAGCCGCCTCCGTCAACGGAGGTGCTCGAGGCAATGGCAAAGAGTGATGACGTTCCGCTGGTGAACAGGCAGTGGGCGGGCCGGCAGGCCGCCATCCCGGAGGACGAGCGGGCGAGGGATTTATCGATCGAGGTTCAATTTCTCGCGTTAGGCGAGGGCACGTGTTTCATCACGTGCCCCGGTGAAGTCGTCGGGGAGCTCGCCCGATACGTGTCCCGGCACACCGACCTTCCGGACTGGTCGGCCATCCTGGGATATTCGAACGGTCTCAAAGCCTATCTACCCACGTCGGCAATGATCGAAGAGGGAGGGTATGAAGCGGAGGGGTCTGCAGCCGTCTACGACCTGCCGGCCCCCCTGGCAACCGGCCTGGACGAACGGATTGCCGCCTCGGTAGCACAGCATCTCGATCGCTGGCGGGATGTGGAGAAGCCGAACGGTTATGGACGGTACCATCTTTCAGATACGACCGGGGAGGCCTTTTTCTGCCTGTCATCCGGGCGCTGCGGCACCCAGACGCTGTCCGCGCTCCTCGGCACCGCCGCGAACGCCAGAGTATACCACCACCCTCGTCCGTACCTCGTCGAAGAAACACTCGCCGCCTATCACGAAGATATCGACGCCCGAAAGACCTTCTGGAATGCTCGCGGGCACGTCCTGCGTGATGCCTGGAAGGACAGCCTTGTATTCGGCGAGCTGGATCATAACATGACCGCCTTCGCCTCCGTCATACGGCAGGATATCGCCGAAGCCCGATTCATCGTCCTCGTACGAAATCCGTGGGACTTCGTGCGTTCCGGAATGCGGCGCGGGTATTACCGCGGGCACGCGTGGGACGCCGGGCGACTGCGCCCCGAGCCGGATCACGCCGAAGCCGCAGGGTGGACGGATCGCACGCCGTTCGAAAAGGTGTGCTGGCTGTGGAACGAGACGTATCGTCGCATTCGTGAAGAGATCGACCGGCTCCCCGACGACCGCTACGTCATCGTCCGCTTCGAGGACCTCGTAGAGGATCCCGACGTAACCCGGCACCTGTTCGACGTTCTCGGCCTCGACGGATTCGATCGCGACGCCGCCGCGGACATCCTGAACAAGAAATTGAATGCTCAGAAACAGGGAGAATTCCCCCTGCCTTCAGATTGGTCCGACGAGCAACACGCCATACTGGAGCGGGAATGCCGCGATCAGATCCGGTTCTTCGGCTACGAGCGCCCACAGAGTTCGAGTCGACCTCCGGAGCGCGACGAGGCCGGGTCTCGCATCACGCCCGCCCACAGCACGCCCGACCACAGCACGCCGAGCAGGATTCTGTTTCTCGAGCAGGACGGCATCAGCACCGGCGGACATCTCGATCACGTGGTCGAGCACTGGCGGTCGAAGTGCAGCGCCACGTATCTCAAGACGACGGACCTGACCACGGCCCGCCGCGCCATAGACGAAGCGGACGTCGTCTGGCTGGAGTGGGCGAGTCCACTTACGGCGAAGGTGACCCACGAGATCGACGCCCTCTCGTCGAGATCCGTCATCTGCCGACTGCACGGCTTCGAAGTGTTTACGCCGTATATCCGTGATATCAACTGGTCCGTCGTCGACCGACTCGTCTTCGTCGCCGAGCACAAGCGCGACCTGTTCAACCGTCTCGTTCCGGCAGCGGATGTCGATCAGGTCGTCATTCGAAACGGCGTGACCGTGGATCGATTCGCGATTCCTCCCGACAAGTCGAATACCAAGAATCTCCTGCTTCTCGGTCACATCAATCACCGAAAGGGCCTCCCGATGCTTCTGCAGTTTTTCGACGCACTGCGGCGCGAGGACCCGGCATACCGGCTGTTCATTCGGGGCGACTGGCAGGACTTACGCTACAAAATGGCCGTCGAGACGATGATGGATGAGCTGGATCTCCATTCCCACATCACGATCGTCGAGGAATGGATCGACGACCTGGATGCATGGCTCGTTGACAAATCACATATTCTCAGCTTTTCGCTCGAAGAATCCTTCCACTATGCGGTCGGAAACGGAATGGCTGCAGGGCTGAAGCCCGTGATCCATGCGTGGCGCGAGAGCCGCGAGATCTGGCCGGAGGAGTTCATCTTCAGGAATCTCAACGAATTTCTCGACCGTATGCTGGACGATTCTCCCTATGAACCGCACCGTTATCGGTCCCTTCTGACCGATAACGACCTGACGGCCGCCACACAGCTCGAACGAATCGATGCACTCGTGGAGAACGTGGTGACGTCGCGGCCGGCGTCACAGCTCGCTATAACAAGTATGTCCGGCAGCATGGCTTCACCGGCTAGTGCATCCGCGGAATCGATCGCGGATCGATTTGCGAGCCGGCGGCGCGATGCCGCCTGAAGGATGTGGGCTCGCGACGATCGCCGCGAGGATGGGGGCTTAAACGCCGCTACGCTGCGACCGACCCCGCCGGCGTACAGGACTCGTAGTCGAACAGAAACGTGTGGTTAGCCGGACTGAGGCATCGTGCCAGTGCCGGCTCCCAGCGGGCATCATCGAACGCAAACGGCGGATTCGGCTTACGAACGATCGAGGTGTCCAGAGACGGGTAGTCGAGGTTCATCCTTTCGTAGATCACCTGCAACACGTCATCGGGTTGTAGTGCGAAATGCTCGAAGCGGATCGTCAGATCCGGGCGAGCCGTCTCGGCCAGCGCCACCAGACGATCCCAGACCTGCAGGAGCTGCTCGTGGGCATATCCCTTCGCGCCCAAAACTTGAGCGGCCTGCTGCCGCCTCCAGAAATCAAAACTCCCCTCGTGCGTGAAAAAAGCTTGGGGCAGCCCGGGCATCCAGCGCCCGTACGGTCTGAGATGGCTGGTCACCCACGCCCGGGGATCACGGACCAGATGCACGATTAAGGCGTCGGGGACGGCTCGGCGAAGCGCGGCGATATGAGCGCTGCACCGTACGAAGTCCATACATACGTGCTCACCCTGCGCAGCAAGCGTTTGAAGGTAGGTGCGCTGGTGCCCCACAAGATTCGGATCGAACTCCTCGAACGGCTGGAGCGTGCTCCAGTGTGACTCTATCAGATCGGGGCGGGCGAGATACTCTCCCATCGTCTGTTTCTTATCGTCGCTTTCCTGGAGCACGTATCGTCGCAAATGCGGTCGAAACGGCTCGTCGAAGCATACCAGGCGCCGGTCCTGACGGAGCGTTTTCCACAGAATCGTCGTGCCGCTTCGCGGCTGCGCTACGATGATAACGTGGCGCCTGTCACCCGACGGTTCGAGGTTGCTCTTCACGGATACGTCCGTCACCGCCGTTCCGCGCGCCGCGCCATCAGGCAGCACCCCGAGCGCAGATTCGTACTTCGTGAGCTCGCTGGATGCCGGTATGTCCGATCGGTATGTCCGAACGACGTCCCGGGCGAGATCGGCCGCATCTTCCTGAACAAGAAGGTCGATGAAATTATAGAACGCGTTTTCCTGACTCGAGTCGAGCTCCAGAACGCGCTCAAAGTAGCGCACCGCTTTGACCACGTCGCCCGTCTCGGCCGCAGCGAGGGCTGCATCGTTGAGCGCACCGACATGATCGGGCACCTCATCAAGTACGGCCTCGAAAACGTCCAGGGCAGCGGCGTGATCGCCGGCCAGGAAAAGGTCTTCTCCTTTCTTGATCCGGCGTACGTGTGGACTATCGCTCATGGTAGAAAAGACGCAATCGTACTTCTTATCTTAATCTTGCTGCTATCCTCAATGCCCGAATTTCATGCTCTTCCCGGCGGCTGCCCGTCGGTCCCGCAGCGACACCGAGATTCTTCCTCACCATCGGAAATCCGACGGAGAAGAACGCTCCACGACGTGAACGGCGACACGCAGGTCTACCACATTCGGAAGACCTTGCCTGTCAACCATGCTGCCTGTCAACCACCCTATGAGGCCAGACGGAACGTCGGTCTCCGGATCTCGACGGGCTGCGCGTCCGGCTCGGTGATACCGGCCATTTCCTTGAGTAGCTCGATGGCGTACTCGCCCGTCGTCTCCATCTCTTCGGCCTGTTTCAGATCCATCTCGGATGCAGAACCGAACATGTTGTTGATCCGCGTCTCGCTGACGAGATACTGAATGAGGAGCACGGCCTTCGTCAAGTGATCCGCGGCCTCCTCACTCCGGTTCATCTCGTAGCACGCAAGTGCCAGATTGAGCCGGATGAAGGGATCGGTACCGTCGAGGGACAGCGCCTTCTCGAGAAACCCGATGGCTCCGTCCACATCGTCGTGAGCAATGAAGAGCAGCGCGAGCTCGATCAGCGGTTCTTTGCGCTCCGGCGCGGCCTTGGCGGCTTCGGCGTAGAGCTGCATGGCCTGCACGGTGTCCTGCCCGCGGAGCCGCTCTTCGGCCTGTTCGATAAGTCGATCGTACGATTGCATGGCGTTTGCGTTGCGTGAGTTGGAGGTTTGACTTCGCCACCAACACGTTCAAGTACTGTGCCATCGCTGTGAACGCGGGTCAACGAGGCACAATCGACGGCTTGAGAAGGCTGCCCTGCTTCACGCCGCGCGTCATTCTGAATTGGGTTGGGACGTGCCGGCGGGATCCAGATTGAAGAGGCTCTTCAGCGCGCCAAACAGCTCGGGATGCCCGGTCGCCATCGCCTCAGGCCGCTCGAAGAAATTCTCGACGGACACGGCGAACAGCTCGGCAGGATTCGTCGCGGCGTATCGCCGGAGCATTGATCGTCCGATGCGCACGCGCCGTATCTCCTTCTTCACGAGTTCTCGCCACGCTACTTCCGAACCAGGATCCACGAGAGACGGCACGCCGTCCGCGAAAGCATTCTCATAATCGAGCAGGTGGGCCAGTTCGTGGAGGACGACGTTGCTTCCATCCTCCGGATACGCCCAGCTTTCATCCACGGCCACCGACGACAGGATGACCGGACCCTGCTGGTGCGCCATGCCGTCGAATTCGCCCGAGTCTCCGGAAAGATAGTCGTTATCGAACCGATCGGGATAGAAGAGCACGGTCTGCCGATATGGGAGCTCCCAGTTCGGCCGTCCGTTCAGCAGCAGCGCCGCGCCTGCCGCAACACCTGCCTTCGCCTCGTCCGTCACCTCCACCCCTCCAACGCCTTCGAAAATCCACTCGTCCAGTACGATCTTGAGATCGCGTTCAAACCGATCCGCATCGACCCAGTCGTAGGAGGGAAATCGGTCCACCAGCCAGGAGCGCACGGAGCCCGTCAGGGGACGCCGCACGGCCCGGGCACGCCGGATGGAACGGCGAAGACCCAGCGCGAGCACGATCACAAAGACGGCCAGGCCAGGATACCATCCTACGCTCGTCGCGATCTCGGACACGACGCCTACCCCGCCTCCGATGAGGACGGCGCGCGTCGCGTGATAGAGTTGCGTCGTTCGGCTCGTTACTTGCATGGCCTCTCACACGTGCGGCGGGTCGACTTGGTTCGGATGCCACCCGTCGCCGCCGATAGACGGCGTCCCGTTACGAGCCGATCTCGCACGGCGACGCCAGGGTCGCCCCGCTGGCAAGATCTGCCGCGAATTCCAGGAAATTCCTGCCCCTGAACGTGCTTCGCGCACGGCCTCGCTGGACACCCTCCCTACCGTTCCCAAGTTGGCGTGCCGTTTGTTCGAGCTGGTGTTCGAGTTCAATCCATTCGATTCGATTCCCATGCTGCTACGGCTTCAAAACGCGTTTCGCTCCATGACCTCGATGATCCGAGAGCAGGAGCGGACGGCCAACAATCTCGCCAATGCGAACACGATCGGCTACAAGCAAGATCGGACGTTCACGGCTACGCTCGAAGAATATCTCGACGTAGAAGGTGGACCGCAGAGCGACCGACGTACCGAGCAGTGGGCGTCCCTCGAGCAGGGAGCGTTCGAAGCCACTGGAGGTCCGCTCGACGTCGCCATCGAGAACGATGGGTTCTTCGTATTGACCGATCAGGAGGGCGGCCCCGAGCGCTATACGCGTGCCGGGCGCTTCACGCAGGACGATCAGGGGATGCTTCGGAGTCCGGGCGGCCAGCTCGTCGAAGGCTTGAACGGCCCGATACAAATTCCGCGCGACGCTGCCACGATCGCGATCCAGGCCGACGGCACGATCCGGGCTGACGACCAGCCGGTCGGAACGCTTCGGCTCGTACGGTTCGAGAATCCGATGGCGCTCACCCGCGTCGATGGAGCGGCCTTCACGGCGGACGGCGCCGAGCCACTAGAAGTCGAACAACCGTCCGTGCGACAGGGGTTCATCGAGACGAGCAACGTCGATCCGATCAGAGAGATGACCGAGATGATCGCGCATTTCAGGCAATTCGAATCGCAGCAAAAGGTACTCAGCACACACGACCAGATACTCGGTCACGTAACGCGTGAGCTGGGCAAATTCTAGCATCGTATCCCGCCCGACCTTCTGACGACGAAAAAGAGACATCACACATGCTACGAGCACTCCGAACCGCGGCACTGGGCATGAAGGCACAGCAGACCGGGGTTGACAACATCGCGCACAACCTGGCCAACGCGAACACGACGGGCTACAAGCGCTCCAACGTCATCTTTCAGGACCTGCTGTACCAGAACGTGCAGGCTCACGGCCAGGCGGAAGGCGAAGGCGGCCCCGCTCCCGCCACGCTCCAGATCGGACACGGCGCAGCCCCGGTCGCCACGATGCGCAACTTCACGCAGGGCGGACTCGAGCAAACCGGAAACTCCTTCGACCTCGCCATAAACGGCGACGGATTTTTTCAGGTGCGCATGCCCGACGGCACGGTCTCCTATTCCCGTGACGGTTCGTTGACCATCAGCGACGACGGTTACCTGATGACGCAGACGGGGCTCCAGCTCGAGCCGGACGTCAGCATTCCCATGGACGCGACGGAGGTTCACATCAGCCAGGACGGCGTGGTGAAGGTCCGTTTCAACGGCGAGGCCGACCATACCGAAATCGGTCAGATCGAGCTCGCTCGCTTTTCCAATCCGTCGGGTCTCATGGCCGAGGGCGGCAATCTATACTCCGCGACACAGGCGAGCGGAGAGCCGGCGATAGCCACGCCCGGCCGCGACGGCCTCGGAGTCATTCGCCAGGGGTATCTGGAGGTCTCGAACGTCGAAGTCGTGCAGGAGATGGTCAACCTCATCACGGCCCAGCGCGCCTACGAGATCAATTCGAAGATGGTGACGACCAGCGAAGAGATGCTCCAGGTAGCCAACAACGTCAAGCGATAGATGAGGCCTGTCCCATACATAGCGATGATCGTGTTGCTCGCCGGGATGACCGTGCGTGCCTCCGCGGACGGCGCCCTCAATACCGGTCCGGCCGACGACGATCGTATCACTGAACGCGTCCAAACAGCTGCAGAGGCATACCTCGCCGTTCGCTTCCCGGACCACGTCGACCGGCTGCGCGTGCGGGTCGTTCGCCTCAACACGTCGCTGGGCCCGGAGGCCCCACTGCGGCTCGACATCACGTCGGACGACGGCGTGCCCCGAGGGCACACGCAGGCACGGCTGCATACCGACACGGGATCGGGCTCGACCAATGCCGGATGGGCCGTCCTCTACGTGACCCATTTCGATTCCATTGCCGTCGCGCGCAGCGATCTCTCGGCAGGCGATCGGGTTGCCGCTTCCGATATCGGTACGGCGTGGATCGACGTCACCACGTTCCGGGGCCGCCCTCTGAATCGCCGTAACCTCGAGCAGCTCCGCGATGACGAAGCGATCTATGCCGTCAAGCGCATCACGTCCGGCGACATACTGAGAGACGGTGATCTCCGACCACCCCTCGCCGTCGACACGGGCGAGCAGGTCACGCTCACTTATCGACGCGGCCCCATCCACCTCACGATGACCTGCCGCGCACGCCGGCCCGGCGTCGTCGGCGACGTCGTACGACTCTACAACGAGTCCACGCAATCCACCTACAAGGCGCGCCTGACCGGCCGTGCCGAGGCCGAATGGATCGAAACACTTTGATACCTTTCCACACATACAGCTTTCGAAACCCCATGCAGACTTTACCCCTCCGAGCGGCAATCATCACACTGCTGCTCGTCGGAGCCGTGATTCCGGCCCAGGCGCAGCGATCCATGTATGCGGATCCCAAGGCCGCCAACGCGGGAGATCTCCTTACCGTCGTGCTCGTAGAGCGCACGAGCGCGCAGCGCCAGAGCGCCTGGAGCAACGCCGCGAACTCCGCTCTCGGCGGAAGCGGCGACGTCGGTGGAGGCACGATCTCCGGTATATTCTCGGCCGACGCATCGTTTAATAAGGCCGCTCAGAGCAACAACCGGTCCTCCCAGGAAGATCTGCTCAACGGCACGGTCACGACGCGTGTGGTGCAGGTCGATGAGGGTGGCAACCTCTTTATCGAAGGGGAAAGAAAACTCAACGTGAACGGCGAGACGCACCTGCTTCGCATCTCCGGCATCGTGCGCCCGATCGACGTGCGATCGAACAACACGATCCTCTCCCCCGACATCGCCAACGCGGAAATCGAGTATCGTCGCAGCGGTATCCATCGTCGGTTCTTCAGGCCGGGCATGCTGGCACGAATCGGGGCCCTTGGCCTGCTCGCTGCCGCCGTCGCCCTCGGCTCTTAATTCGATGACCCCCAAGCCGTATCCAACCCTTATGACCCCTCGTCCAACATACCCGCTCGTTGCGACGCTGCTCGTCGCCGTGCTGCTGGGAACGACCGTCCCATCCCGGGCCCAGGAGGCCGGATCGGCGCGCCTGAAAGACCTCGTCGTCCTCGAAGGCGCCTCATCCGTCCAGCTAACGGGCTATGGGCTCGTCGTCGGACTCGACCGGACCGGCGACCGGGCACGCGGCAGCCGGGGAGCGCCCTACACGGTACAGAGCGTAGCCAATATGCTGAGGCGCTTCGGCGTCAACGTCAACCCGGACGATCTTTCGACGCGGAACGCCGCCGCCGTCATGGTGAGCGCCACCGTAACGGCGTTCAACGGTGAAGGGAGTTCGATCGACGTGACGATATCCGCCCTCGGTGACGCCCGTTCGCTCTCCGGCGGCGTCCTGCTGCAAACGCCCCTGATCAACCCCATTACCGATGAGCTTCACGCCATGGCGCAGGGACCTATTTCTACCGGTTCGATCCAGGCCTCCGGCGTGGGTTCGAGCGTACAGGTGAATCACTCCAACACCGGTCGGATTCCGAACGGCGGCGTCGTCACCTCCTCGCAGGGACTCGACATGGCGGCTTCAGACGAGCTTGCGCTGGTTCTTCGTCGGCCGGACTTCACGAATGCGCAACGCATCGCGGACGCGATATCCGCCGACCTCGCGCCGGCGACCGTATCGCATGCCGGACGGATTCAGGTGGACGTCGCCGCGGTCGACGGTGGTGCCAACGCCTTCCTGGCCGCGATGGAAGAACTAAACGTGGCCGTCGACGTGCCGGCCCGCGTCGTCATCAACGAGCGCACGGGAACGATCGTAGCCGGTGGGGGCATACGGGTGAACGAGGTCATGGTGACCTACGGAAGTATCGTCATCTCCACCCAGGAAGATCCGTTCGTCTCCCAGCCCCCTGCCCTGTCCGGCGGCGAAACCATAACCGGCACGATCGGCTCGGCCGGCATCGAGGAAGAGACCGCCCGCTCGGTCGTCCTCCCTCCCAACACGGACGTCGGCCAGCTCGCGACCGCCCTGAACGAACTGGGCCTGACCTCGCGCGACGTCATCGCCATCTTCCAGGCCATCGACCGGGCGGGCGCCCTCCAGGGCGAGCTGATCATCCTTTAACCCGATTGACTCATGAACGTGCACATCGACGGCAGCATCCTCCCACAGAACGTCCAGGCCGCGTCCCCCGACGCCGAGCGTCCACGGAATCCACAGGAAGCGGCCCGGCAGTTCGAACACATCCTCGTAAAGCAGATGGTCCAGGCCATGACGAAGGATCTGTTTGACGGCAGCATCGCCGGCGACGACGCACCCGAATGGATGGGCGCCTACAGCGACATGCAGAGCGACGTGCTGACCGAGGAACTGGCAAACAAGATCACCGAAGACGGCCGCCTCGGCATCGCCGAGCTGCTCATGAAGCAGTGGGCGCGCCGGTCAGACACCGACGCTCCGGCATTCGGTGCGCCATCCGACAAGACGGAGGACCCATCATGACCGACCAGGCCACCGATTCAGCCCCCAGAGGACCAGCCGCGCTGGCATCATCCCTGGTGGACACCCTTCAGGAGGAATACGACTCGCTCGTGCGACTGCGCGGTCACTTTGACGCGCACATCCTCGCCCTCCGCCAACGTGAGAAGTCGGGCATAACCGACGCCACGCACGAGACGAACGACGAGATCAGCCGCCTGGCCGGACTCAAACACCAGCGGGATCGGAAGCTCCGACTCCTCGGCCGCGTACTGCGCGTAGAGGGAGATCCGGCGACCATCGAGGATGTCACCCAAATCCTCAGCGGCAGCGAAGAGACGGCGGAAGACGCACGCAGCATCGAGCGTCTTCGCACCAACATCCGTCGAGAAGCGGAGCGTACGCAGCGTCGATGCCGCGATCTGGAGTTCGCGCTCGAATATGCCGTGCTTCTCGGCCGGGACCTGCTGCAGGTCCTCCAGGGCATGGCCCCAACGGGGGCCACGAAAGTATACACGCCGAAAGGCGGGGCCGTCGAATCGTCCGGCTCCGCGGCCTTCGTAAACAGGATCGGGTAGCGAGACCACTCATGAGCATCACACAACTACTCCATACGGCGAAAAGCTCGCTCCTGGCCTACAGGGCGGCCATGAATACGGTCGGCCAGAACGTGGCTAACGCGGAATCCGAAGGGTACTCGCGTCGGATGACGACCCTATCGGCGCAGAACGTCGCCCCGCAGGGCCGGATCACGCGCGGCACGATCAATACGTTCTCCGGCACGGGCGTCAAGGTCGAAAGCTACGAACGGATGCGTGACGAGCTGCTCGATCGCACGGCCTGGCATTCCAACGGCTTCATGGGCGCGTCCGAAGAAGAGCACCGCGTCGTAGCCGCCCTGGAGAGCATATTCGCCGTACAGACCGAGGGTTCGCTCACCAACCAGCTCGACCGTTTCTTCAATGCATGGAGCGACCTGGCCGACAATCCAACCGACAATGGCGTTCGGCTCGCGCTGCGCTCGCGCGGTGCCGCTCTCGCCGGGACGCTCAACCGAATGTCCGCCGACGTGAATCACCTCGAGGCCGAATCCAAACGGGCCCTTGCCGGCCACGTCGACGACGCCAACAAGATGTTCGCGGAGATCGCCGAATTGAATGCCAAGGTAACGCGCGGGCGCTATCTCGGTAAGCCGGACCACGTCGCCGAGGACCGGCGGGGTCTGCTCGTCAACAAGCTGTCGGAAATGGGCACGTTCCGCGTGCACGAGCAGGAGAACGGATCGTTCAGCGTAACGCTCGACGGCATGAACCTCGTGTCCGAGCAGCGCGCTCAAACGCTCAGCATCGACAACTCGGGCGTTACGCCGGAGATTAAGATCGCGGGCACAAACGTGTCGATGGGCGTACCCCCCGAGGGCGGCGGCAAGCTGGCCGGGCTCCTTCGCGGACTCCAGACCACGCTTCCGGACACGCTGGCGCGCCTCGACAGCATCGCCGAGACGATCGTAAAGGAAGTGAACGCCATTCACACCACGGGTTTCGACCTGGACGGCAATACGAACGTCGACTTTTTCCATTACGCGGCGGGGCCGCCCGAGGAAGGGATCAAGGCTACGTCCATCACGCTCTCCAATGCCGTGAAGGCAAACAGCCGCGCCATCGTTGCCTCGCAGGGCGATCCAAGCCTGGGCGTCAACGACTCGGGCGTCGCGAACGACATCCTGGCACTGCGCGAGAATACGGTCATGAACGGCAACACGGAAACGGTCGAGACCTTCGTCATCAATATGGTCAGCGGCATCGGGGCCGTCGCGGAGCGCGCCGGCAACCTGTACGAGTCCCACGCGGCATTCTCGAATCACGTCCAGGCCATGGCGGAGGGCGTTTCGGGCGTATCGCTCGAAGAGGAGATGACGAGTCTGATCGAATTCCAACAGGCGTTCTCCGCCTCTGCCCGCGTCATCACCGCGGCCGAAGAAATGATGGACACCCTGCTCGCCCTGTAGTCGACCTCCCTTTATGGACGCACTAATTTCGGATTCTCATGCCCGCCGTTAACCTAGCACGCGAACGCAGCCTCTTTACGGCATTCTCCAAACATGCCGTACAGGCTCGGGAAATGGAGCTCGCCCGCATACAGGAGCAGCTCAGTTCCGGCAAACGCGTTCTCCGCCCATCGGACGACCCGTCCGCATTTACCGAAGCCAAACAGATGGAAGTACTGCGCGATCGTTACGACCAGTATCTACGCTCGATCGATTCGTCAC
>JBBDTI010000024.1:9587-47688 GCA_040904565.1 Rhodothermales bacterium | reverse complement strand
GCATTCCGAATGAGCAGCGGCTTCTTCTGCCAGTGATCGCGGAAGAATTCCCGGGCCGGAAGGCCACCCGGAAGGCGTTCAGGTGATTTCATCATGCGCATCTAATACGATGACGGCGGACCGGTTCGGCGAAGAGTCATCCCAGCAGGGACCGTATGAGCTGGATGATCGGCCAGAGCAACAACAGGGCGAATACGAGGGCCGCGATCTGCAATGAAGATTTCTGCCGCGGCAGATCGTATCCACAGTGGGGACACACGTCCGCATTCGCATCGACAGGCAGAGCGCATGACGGACACTCTTTTCGATCGTCGCCTACCTCAAACATGACCGTAGACCTGACCTCCCAGTTCTTCCAGCAAGCGTTCCTTTTCCTCGTCGCTCAGCGCGTCGACGACGTCTTCGTGCGTCGGCCCGTGCGTCGGCCGAGGCGTCGGCATCCGGCCCGATGCGCGGCGCACAGGAAGGCTCCGCGTCCAAAGCGCCTTCAACACGAGCACCCCGGCGGCCGCGAGCAGCGACACGAGAATCGTACGCATCCATCTGTACATTTACGATCCCCCGACATCCTGTGTTGTTCATCCCACGAAAGCTCATGCCCCTAACGACTCGGTGCCGCACGGGATCCTCCGACGCCGCGCCCCTTCCATGGCCGACCGTTCGCCCCCCACGCTCTCATCCGGACCTCCCCAAACTTCCCTCTCCTGCTGCCGTTACAGAACTCTATCCTTTCGAGCGGCGTTCGGTCCGGAGCGGTCTAGAGCAAGGACGACACGGTCTCACGAAGTATCATGCGAATTGCACTTCTCCTTATACCGATTCTGGCGGCGGCGACGTGCGTGACGCCCGCGAGGGCGCAGGATGGCGGCTCCGTTAGCGTGGCCGCCGTCAAGTACGACGGGGGTGGCGACTGGTACCAGGCACAGACGCCTCTGCCGAATCTTCTTCGATACGTGCGCGAAAACACGCTGCTGGATCTGGCGCCCCAGCCGGACGTCGTCGAGCTCTCCAGCGACAAGGTATTCAGCTACCCGCTCCTCTTTCTTTCGGGCCACGGTAACGTAGTCCTGTCGGACGACGAAGCACGCAGGCTGCGAAGGTATCTCGAGAACGGAGGCTTCCTGTATGTGGACGACGACTACGGACTCGACGAATATATCCGGCGGGAGATGAAAAAGGTCTTCCCGGAGAAGGAGTTCGTCGAGCTGCCTTTCGACCACGAGATCTACGACACGCATTTCACGTTCACGAGCGGGCTTCCCAAGATCCACGAACACGACAACGAGGCGCCTCGCGGCTATGGTCTGTTCCACGACGGACGTCTCGTGGTCTATTACACATACGAAACCAATATCAGCGACGGATGGGAAGCACCCAACGTGCACAATACGCCTCCCGACAAGCGAGAGGCCGCCCTTCGCATGGGCACGAACATCGTTACCTACGCCCTAATGTATTAGAGGGCCGTTGATACATTGCGCGGCTCCGCGTTGCACACCGCGCCGGTACGGCGTCGCCGGCCGTCGTGAGGCGGCCTCACGGCCGCGTATGTGGACCGGTTCACGGAACGGGACAATTATCTCGTTTTCAGCACGTATACTATTGAACTTGACGGACGCGAGTCGGACGAGGCTCACTGAAAGTTTCTCGGCATTGCGGGACAGTTCCTCGAACTGGAGCGTCCCGCCGCTACGGACTCATCAGCGGATCCAGCGGGTGACTGAGCAGTGGGCCGGGCAGGCGGCTGGAAAGCCGGCTGGGGTGGTCGGATGGACAGCGCGCCGCCCGGCACGCGGTGCAGCACACGGTTCGGACCGCGGCATATTTAATCCCGAAGTATAGACACCATGAGCGAACTCCAACGTAACGATCCACAGGTTTACGCAGCCATCGAGAAGGAGGTCGAGCGCCAGAACGACGGCCTCGAACTGATCGCCTCCGAAAATTTCGTGTCCCGCGCCGTGCTCGAGGCAATGGGAACGCCGCTTACCAACAAGTACGCTGAAGGGCTGCCCGGCAAGCGCTATTACGGGGGTTGCCGGTACGTCGACATCGTCGAAGACCTGGCTCGCGAGCGTGCCCGAGAGCTGTTCGGATGCGACTGGGTCAACGTCCAGC
The DNA here is from genome assembly GCA_040904565.1 of Rhodothermales bacterium. Taxonomy (GTDB): domain Bacteria; phylum Bacteroidota; class Rhodothermia; order Rhodothermales; family VXPQ01; genus JBBDTI01. Next base: position 45,570 of record JBBDTI010000024.1, on the reverse strand, counting down.
CACATTCCGGCGCGCAGGCCAACGCAGCCGTATTCCTTACACTCCTCGAGCCGGGCGACACGTTTCTGGGGCTTAACCTCTCGCACGGCGGCCACCTGACCCATGGAAGTCCGGTCAATTTCTCGGGGCTCCTTTATAACGCCGAATACTACGGCGTCGAGAAGGACGGCCCGCTCGCCGGGCGGATCGACATGGCCAAGGTGCGGGAAAAGGCCCGAGAGGTGAAGCCCAAGATGATCTCCATCGGCGCGAGTGCCTATCCGCGCGATTTCGACTACGCAGCGTTCCGCGAGATCGCCGACGAAGTCGGCGCGTTCTTGTGGATGGATATGGCCCATACGGCGGGGCTCATTGCCGCCGACGTGTTGAACGACCCCCTGCCCCACTCCCACATCGTGTCGACGACGACGCATAAGACGCTGCGAGGCCCGCGCGGGGGCATGCTGCTTATCGGGTCGGACTACGAGAACACGTTCGGCAAGACCGCGAGGAAATCAGGCCGCGTCAAACAAATGAGCGAGCTGTTCGACGCCGCCGTCTTTCCCGGAACACAGGGGGGCCCGCTCATGCACGTGATCGCCGCGAAAGCGGTCTCCTTCGGCGAAGCCCTGCGTTCCGATTTTTCCGACTACGCACGTAATGTGGTCGAAAATGCCTCCGTCATGGCGGACGCGTTCGTCGAACGGGGCTACGAACTGGTGTCCGGCGGGACAGACAATCATCTCATGCTCATCGACCTCCGCAGCAAGGGCCTCACCGGAAAGGCGGCTGAAGCCGCGCTGCAGCGTGCAGACATCACGGTGAATATGAATATGGTGCCGTTCGACGACAAGAGCCCCTTCGTGACGAGCGGTATCCGCGTAGGCACACCGGCCATGACGAGCAGAGGATTTGGTACCGCGGAATTCCGGCAGGTCGTCGAGCTGATGGACCGCGTACTGTCCGACGTAGAGAACGATTCCGTCCAGCAGGCCGTCCAGGGGGAAGTAAATGAACTCTGCCACCACTTCCCGCTCTACGACTTCGTAACAGCGTAACCGGGCGTATTCGGCACCTTTTCTGCTTGGTGATGAATGCGGGCGCTCGGAACGGATCGCGATATTAACCTGTTCACGAACGGGCTTAAACCTTGCGTTGCTCGAGCAGGCCGGTCCGGGACCGGCCTGCCTTCACTATGTTGTGAATACTCTTTTGTGAATACCGCGACGGGTACACCGTTACCTGCGGGGATATTCCGAACCGAATGACGAACGGCACACTATCACCATCGACCTATGCAGATCTCGTCGATCTGGGTCGCCGCCTGTACGAGAAGGCTCTCGTTCGGCGCGAACACGAGTTGATCACGGATCCGCGAGGCCAGTCGATCGGCTGGCTTCTCGACACGCGGATCCCGATGCTCGACGGCCGGATGTTCAATGAGGTCGGAAACGTGCTGGCCGATCGGCTTCGATCGAAGGACGTCTACCAGATCGCCGGATACGGCTTTGGGGCCTATTCGATGGTATGTGCCGTGCTGGCGTCGGACGGCTCCCCGTCATTCGCGGGAGGATTCGTTCGCGAGCAGCGAAAACCGCATGGGCGACGCCGCCTCGTCGAGGGCCCGCTCGACCGGTCCAAGCCCGTCGTTTTACTCGACGACATTCTGAACAGCGGCCGCAGCGCCTCGAGGGCGCTCTTCCTGCTTCGGGAAGACGGCTTTAACGTGGTCGGCGTGATGACCCTGTTCAATTTCACGTGGAGCGGCGGGCGGTCTCGCGTCGAGGGCGACGACGTGTGGGTCGATTCGCTGCTCGACCTGAACCTGCGTGAGGGTACGCAGAGCAGCTCGGACTCGATTTAGGCCCCTCCGAGAGCGGAACGATCCACGGTTCCGAAGGTCCAACCCACCGGGAACGAGCGGCGAACGCCTGGGGTCAAATCGTTTCCATCCTCGGCGTATCTTTTCGAGATAATAATCCATGAGTCTCTTCGGATCCGGTACATCGTCCACAGCCGACAAGGCGCTTCCCGCCGCGCAGGGGGACGGCGCCTCGGAAGAGCTCGACCTGGCCGAAGCGCTGCGGGAGATGTCCTTCCTCGATCATCTAGAGGAACTCCGGTGGCGCCTGCTCCGAGGTCTCGGCGGCATTCTCCTCGGCGCCGTCATCTGCGGATTCTTCGACGACTTCATCATCGATGAAATCCTGCTTGGTCCTACGTACCCGGACTTCTTCATGTACCAGATCTTCGGCTTCGAGGCCACGCCCCTCGATCTGCTGAATCGTACCATCACCGGGCAGTTCTTCGCCTACTGGGGCTCCGTGATCGTCGTCGGCGTCATCCTCGGATCGCCCGTCTTCATCTACCAGATGTGGAAATTCATCGAGCCCGGGCTGTATCCCGACGAGAAGAAGGGGATGCGGTTTGCCTCCGTCTTCGCGACCGGCTTCTTCGTCCTCGGCATCCTGTTCGGCTACTGCATCATCACGCCGATGGCCCTGCAGTTTTTCGCCAACTTCATCATCTCGGATCAGATTCTTAACCAGTTCGACATCACGAAATACTTCGGGATGGTCACGATGTGGGTGTTCGGCGTGGGCGTCCTCTTCGAGCTGCCGGTCCTGATGTACTTTCTTGCCAAACTCGGGCTGGTTAGCTCCGAGGTCATGCGGAAGAGCCGCAAGTATGCGTTTATCATCGTCCTCATCCTCGCCGCGGTGATGACGCCGCCCGATCCCGTCTCGCAGCTGCTCATCGCACTGCCCATGATGGGGCTGTACGAGCTATCCATCTGGATTACGAAGAGGGTGGAACGGCGCCGCGAACGCGAGATGAAGAAGGCGCTGGGCTAGTCTCGATACGACATCGTTGGAACATGAGCGTTCAGGTACGTGGCCATGCGTATGCGAACCACAGCAGGTAAACGCCTGCCGATCATCGTCGTCGTACTCGTCACGCTGGTGACGGGCCTTGCCGCCGGCTTCTGGATGCCGGATGATGAGTTTTTCGCGCTCCGGAAGAATTTCCAGATCTTCAGTGCGGTCTACGAAGAGCTGATTGGCGGCTACGTGGATCCCCTCGACGCGGAACGACTCATGCGGTCCGGCATCGACGCAATGCTGGCGGACCTCGACCCGTATACGACGTTCATCGATGAGGCTGATAATGCCGACATCGATATCATCACGAGGGGGCAGTACGGGGGTGTCGGGCTCAACCTCGACGTCCGCGACGGCTCCATCATCGTGCTGTCGCCCATCGAGGGAACGAGCGGCTACAAACAGGGCGTCCGCACCGGGGACGTCATCACGGAGATAGAGGGACGTTCCAGCGACGACCTTTCGCTAAGCGACATCCGCGGTTTGCTGCGCGGCGAGCCCGGAACCGTCGTCGAGTTGACCATCGAACGCGAGGGGGAGCCGCAGCCCCTTCATTTCGTACTGACCCGGGAACACGTACGGTTGAAGAATGTGGCACACGCCGGGTATGTCGACCTGGCTTCCGGCATCGGATACATCAAGCTCGATCGGTTCGCGCGCGGGGCCGAGGATGAAGTACGATCCGCACTGCAGGACCTGCGGGAATCCGGGTCGCTCAACGGACTCATCATCGATCTGCGCGATAACCCGGGTGGACTCCTCGATGCGGCGGTGGCCATTTCGCAGATCTTCGTACCGCAGGGCTCCGTGATCGTGTCGACACGCGGACGCCGGCCGGAGACGGAGCGGGTATACCGGAGCAAGCTTCCTCCCGTGGCACCGGATCTCCCGCTAGCGGTCCTGGTCAACGATCTGACGGCCTCCGCGAGCGAAATCGTCGCCGGCGCCTTTCAGGATCTCGACCGCGCCGTGATCGTCGGTACGACGTCCTTCGGCAAGGGCCTCGTTCAGATCATCAAGCCGCTTCCCTATAACACCTCGCTGAAGCTGACGACTTCCAAGTACTACACTCCGAGCGGCCGCAGCATTCAGTCCATCGATTACGGTCGACACGACGGCCGCCAGACGGCCGTGCCCGATTCGCTGCAGCGTACGCATCACACGGCCAACGGCCGCGAAGTACGAAACGGCAGCGGCATCCGCCCCGACGTGGTCGTCTCTCCCGGGGAAGAAAGCGATCTCGAAGCAGCGCTCACGCGCCGGGCCGGGTTCTTCTTCTACGCCAATCATTTCTCTGCTCAAAACGACTCCATTCAGCGTGAGTTCGTGGTGACGGACGAGGTCATGGCCGATTTTCGGACGTGGCTCGAAGAGGAAGACTTCACGTATCGCACCAACGCCGAGCGCGTCGTGGACGCCCTGGCGGACGATCTCACCGAGAGTGGCTATACGTCGACCGGCGACGAGCTCGCGGCCCTTCGTGAAGCCGTTCGGGCCGAGAAACAGGCTGATTTCGTACGCCTCGATGCCGAGCTGAAAGAACGCCTGCGTGCCGAAATCCTCACGCGATACTTTGGCACATCGGGCCAGATCGAAGCCTCCTTCGATCACGATCAGCAGATCCTGGCCGCCGCATCACTGCTCAAGGACCGGTCCGAATACGACAGCATCCTCACGAGCCGCTAAGCGTTTCGGCCGTTCCTTCTATGGATCCAAGTCACCTGATGCTCCTCGTCGGTGCCGGACTGGCAGCCGGCTTCGTGGCCGGACTCATCGGCGTGGGCGGGGGAATCATCTTTGCTCCCGTTCTCTTTTTCTACTATCAGGCCATCGGCATTTCGTCGACGGTCATTGCACCGCTCACGATCGGGTCGAGCCTGTTCTGCACGCTTATCGCCGCCGCCATCAGCACCTGGGCCCAGTACGGCAAGCAGGCGGTCGTGTCGCGCATCGCGCTCAGCGTCGGACTGTTCAGCGCGCTCGCCGTGTTCCTGATGACGCGTTTCGTCACGACGCAGCCCTGGTACGACGGTACCGTCTTCCAGGTCGTATTCAGTACGGTGCTGCTCGTGCTCATCACACGGATGATCGCACGCCCCCGCGTGGATGCCGGCGACGCCGACGGGCGAGATCGTCGACACGGGTGGCCGGTACTCGCCGGGACGGGCACCGTCGCCGGAGCCGTTGCTTCCGCAGCAGGTGTCGGGGGCGGCGTCGTCCTCGTACCCGCCTACAGCCACTTCCTCGGCCTGCCGATTCACGTGGCAACCGGAACGTCGAGCGCCACGATCGTGCTCATTTCTCTGGTAGGTGTTCTCAATTATGCCCTGCTGGGCCTCGGCGCCGACGTGCCTGATCTCGCCGTAGGCTATGTCGATGCCGTCCGGGGGCTTCTCCTGGCGGTGCCGGCCATGGTGACGGCTCACCTCGGCGTGTGGACCGCCCATCGGATCAATCGCCGGTCATTACGCCTGAGTTTTGCGGCGCTGGCCGGCATCGTCGCAGTGAGGCTCCTGTGGGACGCGCTCTTATAACCCTTCGGAGCCCCTGGCACAGCGTCGCCGGATCCGAAACCAGTGGCGGGCAATTCCTGTAATAGGCGCATCGACCATCCACCACCGTATTGCCGCTTCATCCATCGGCCATTTCCTCCGGCACAGACGCCTGACCATGCCCCGACTTCTGGTCTTTTCGCTGGTTCTTTTCGTCGTCTTCGGGTGCAACCGCAACGCCCAGTCGCAGTGGCCCGCCGGGCAGGCTGACGAGGCCCGTTCGGATACGTCCGTCACGCGAGCGAGTGAGTCCATCGCCGTGGGTCGCATGACAGCGATCACCCGTGCCGTCGAAAAGGCGTCGCCCGCCGTCGTGAGCGTCAATGTCACCGGTGTAGAACAGGTACGATATCGCGATCCGTTCGCGAACATGTTTTCGGATCCGTGGATCGAGTACTTTTTCGGCCAACAACGCCGCGACCGGGTCATCGAACGCCAGGTACAGAATCTAGGCTCGGGATTCGTCATCAGTCCGGACGGCTACATCGTCACGAACGAACACGTCGCCCGCAACGCCACATCGATTACGGTCGCCTTCCCGAACGGCCGCACGCTCGAAGGCCGCCTCGTGGGATCGGATGCCGTCTCGGACCTCGCGCTCATCAAGGTCGATCCGGACGCCCCACTCCCCTTTCTCGAGTTCGGCGACGGTGAAGGCGCCATCGTAGGCGAGTGGGTCATCGCCCTCGGTAATCCGTTCGGGCTCTTCGAAGCCGCGCAGCCTAGCGTCACGGTCGGCGTCGTGAGTGCCGTCGGACGAAACCTCGAGCCGACGGGCGACGGCCGCGTCTACCGGGATATGATTCAGACCGATGCGGCGATCAATCGGGGCAACTCGGGCGGACCGCTCGTCAACGCCCTGGGAGAGGTGATCGGCGTAAATACGGCGATCTACAGCCAGACGGGAGGATCGGTCGGCATCGGCTTTGCCGTCCCTACCGATCGCGCCCTGCGGATCATCGGCGAGCTGCGCGAACACGGCGAGGTGGACCGTTCGTTCTATTCGGGCTTGACGGTCTCCGAGATCAATCGAGGCGTGGCGGAGGCGCTCGGACTCGAAGAGGTGCGCGGCGTGCTCGTCCGTGACGTCGACCCGGACTCGCCCGCCGAGGAAGGCGGCTTCCAACCTTACGACGTGATCGTATCCATCGAGGGCGAGCCCATCCAGGCGCACAGCGACCTGGTCGCTCGCCTCTATGACTTCCGGCCGGGAGACGACGTGCGCTTCGGCGTGATCCGGGAGGGATCGGAACGCGACATCACGATCCGTCTTGGCCGACCCTAGCTATGATCTCCCATCGTTTCGGCGTAGCCGCCGCGGCCGCGCTCATCCTGCTTACGGGATGCCTTCCCTACTCCTGCCGCCGCGAGGAGTCTACGGAGCTGATGCCGTCGGACTCCCTCTCGCGAGAATTGGCGGCCGGCGTCGCTGTGGATACGCTGGAACTGGACTGGTCGCGCTCGGCCTCATCTGACGCCGCTCTCGTGCATCCACGGACCGTTCGGTTCGGCGACCGGCATACCGACACCCTTTACGTGAGCGATGCGGAAACAGGCATCGTCTACGTGTTCGACACGTCGGGTTCCTTCCAGTCCGCCATCGAGACGGCAGAGATCCCCTACCTCGCCGGCGTCCGCGCCGACACCCTCGCCGTATTCGATCCATCCGGTCCGGCCATGCATCTGCTCGTGGACGGCCGCCCCGCCGAAATGATTTCGATCCAGGACACGGGCCGCTCCAGTGCATCGCTCGTCTATGGAGCGTTCGGGCGCGACATCTATTACAAGCGCGTCGACGAGAACGAGGACAGCTTTGTCGCCCGCGTGAGGCGGGACGGGACGCTCGGCCAGCGGCATCGTCTCCCTGGGCCCGTCTGGCGCCATGCCGGACTCCTGCGAACCTGGGGCGACTCCGTCATCAGCCTGTCAGGCTTTCGCCCCGTCATCGATATCGTGACGGAGGACGCGGAGGTGGATACGCTCGCTCTCCGCGGCTTCGACTCGCCCATGCTGCGGCGCACGCGCGCGTTTCTCGTGGGCGACATCCACGAACCACCCCTGATCACCTCATCGGCCGCACCTAGCGGCGACTACCTCTTCGTGCTGAACATGCGAGCGGGATGGCTTCAGATCGACGCATTCGATCGATCCGGCCTGTTGGTGCGGCGCCTTACCGAACGAGAGCCCGCGTACCGAAAGGCGTTCTTTCCACAGGACCTCGACGTGCGGAGGCGAGGCGACGGGCGCTACGAGATGGCTGTCGTCCTCACGCAGCCCGAGCCTGAACTCCGGTACTACGTCTGGCAGCCGCCGGCGGACTTCTAAGGCCGTTGATAAACTGCGCAGCTCTGCGTTGCACTCCGCGCCGATCACTGCGGCGTACATGAGTACGCCTCATTACTCCGCTGCGCTCCGTTAGTCGCTCACGAATGAAGCTAGCAATGTTCGAGCGCGGTGCGAGCTCGTTTCTCGGCTTGTCGCGCGCCTTGATCTGCACAGTTTCTCTGCCGGCCTTGTGGATATTCGATTCCCCGGCGGACTTCTAAAGGACGGGTTGCGGCGCGAGAACCCGTCGTCTGCGCCGGGGCCTGGCAAGGGCCGGATAGGGAACAGCACCGTAGTGCCCGCGTGGTAGATCCTCCCTTCTCGAAACGAAAAAGATTGAGTATGGCAGACCAGGCCACGCACGTCCGCAAGCGAGCCGACATTCGCACGCTGGGAGCTTTGCGCGAATCCGGTTACCGGTCCGTCTCCGTGAAGGACGAGATGCGACGTAACCTGATCCGTACGCTACGCTCCGGACACGATCTCTTCGAGGGGGTCATCGGGTACGATCAGACTGTCGTTCCTCAAATCGAAAACGCCATCCTTGCGCGACACGACCTCATCCTGCTCGGACTCCGAGGCCAGGCGAAGAGCCGGATCATACGCCAGCTGCCGTCGCTCCTCGATGAATACGTGCCCGTCCTCGCCGGCACCGAGCTGAACGACGATCCCTACGCACCGATCTCCAAGCGGGGACGCGACCTCGTCGAGGAGGCGGGCGACGAAGCCCCCATCGAATGGCTGCATCGATCCGCTCGCTACGGCGAGAAGCTGGCGACGCCCGACACGACGATCGCCGACCTCATCGGTGACATCGATCCGATCAAGGCCGCCAGCCAGCGCCTCACGTATGCCGACGAGGAGGTCATCCACTTCGGCATCATTCCGCGGACGAACCGCGGCATCTTTGCCATCAACGAGCTGCCCGACCTGCAGCCGCGCATTCAGGTCGGTCTGCTCAACATCATGGAGGAGCAGGATATACAGATCCGCGGCTTCAACATCCGCTTCCCGCTCGACGTCATGATGGTCTTTTCGGCCAATCCGGAAGACTACACGAATCGCGGCAATATCATTACGCCGCTCAAAGACCGGATCGACAGCCAGATCATCACCCATTATCCGCGTACGCTGGATGTTGGGATGGAAATTACGCGGCAGGAGGCCTGGGAGGATCGGGACGATGGCGACGAACCGGGCGTCGAGGTACACATCCCGCACTTTTTTCGCGAGATGGTAGAACAGGTCGCCTTCGAGGCGCGCTCCAGCGAATACATCGACCAGAAGTCCGGCGTCTCCGCCCGCATGACCCGCGCGGCGCTTGAGGACATGATTTCGGCCGCCGAGCGGCGGGCACTGCTCAACGAGGAGACGGAAACGACAGTGCGTACCAGCGACCTCGCCCACATCGAGCCGGCCGTGACGGGAAAGGTCGAGCTCGTTTACGAGGGCGAGCAGGAAGGGGCGCAAAACGTGGCGCGCCTGCTTATCGGCCGTGCCGTCAACGCCATCTTTAAGAAGTATTTTCCCGATCCTTCTGACAAGAAGGAGGGGCGTTCGCCGTTCCAACCCGTACTGGCCTGGTTTGCGGAAGGCAACACGGTCGACATCGAACCGGAGATGCCGTTCGACGAGTACGTTAACGCACTGGATGCCGTGGACGGGCTGCGCGAGCTCGCCACGGAGCGCATGGATCCGTCCAGCCCGGCGGAGACGGCCTCGACCATGGGTTTCATTCTCGAAGCCCTCCATCAAAACTCGTTGATCGGCAAGGAGCTCTTCGAAAAAGCGGTCACGTACAACGATATGATGGGGTCGATGCTGTCGTCACTCGGACCGATGTCGGACGACGACGATGACGATGCGGACGACGAAGACGACGACTATTACAGCCGCTACGGATGATTCTGGGCCGACCCGGTGCGCACGTGCATCCTACTCATCCTGTTGCTTGCGTGCTCTGCGGACGGCGCCCGTGCGCAGTTCGGCTCGGTGATCGGGCGCGTCGTGGACGCGCGCTCGACGGAACCGCTCGCGGATGCCAACGTGACGCTCACATCCATCGGTGAGCAACGAGGCACGGCAACCGACGCGCTGGGGCGCTTCACGTTCACGAACATCACGCCAGGTACCTACGAACTCGCTGCCAGTCACGTCGGCTACGTGACGTCCACGCTAACGATCGAGGTCGCATTCGGGCAGATCGTCTCCGTCGACACCCGTCTCGATCCCGCACCGGAAGATCTCGAAGAAGTCGTCGTCGAAGCCGACGCCTCGGCGGCGGAGTCCGTGGGCCGCTTCCACATCGATGCCGCCGACCTCGAGCGCATTCCCCTTCCCGACGTGAGCGGCGACCTGGCCTCGTATCTGCTGACGCGTCCGGGCGTCGTCTCGCCGGGCGACCGCGGTGGACAGCTCTTCATTCGCGGCGGCACGCCGGCCCACAATCTCGTGCTGCTGGATGGAATGCGGGTGTACCAACCCTTTCACATCGTAGGCTTCTATTCGATCTTTCCTTCCGACCTCGTTGCTCGAGCCGATGTCTTCGCCGGCGGGTTCGGCGCGCGATACGGTGGTCGCATCGGCTCCGTCGTAGACGTTCGCTCGCGGAACGGGAATAAGCAGCGCGTGACAGGCGCGATCTCAATGGCACCCTTTCTCGCCTCGGTCCACGCCGGCGTGCCTTTCGTACCGGGTGCCGTATCGCTCGTCGGGTCTGCTCGAGAGTCGATCATCGAGCGCCTCTCCCCGGGCCTCCTCGGCCGGGAGCTTCCCTATCGATTCGGCGACCGTTTCGTCAAGCTGCATGCCTATCTCAACACGACGAGCAGCCTCTCCCTGACGCTCCTCAACAGCTTCGACGAAGGCAACATTGCCGGCCTGGCGGGGCGTGATCGATTTTCAAGGTGGATCAACACGTCGGCAGGTGGCCGCTACACGTACCTGCATCCCGAGACGGCCATCATGACGGAGATCGAGGCGTACGGCACGCACTATAGCAGCCGATTTATTCCGTCCGACGGTGAGGAGCGAACGAGCGACATCACGTCCTACCACGGCGAGATGCACGTCGGGTATTTGCTGGATCGGCTCGACGTGCACTTCGGCTTTTTCGGGTCGACGCACCTGATGGCGTATAATCTAGGAACGCGCGACGCGGACGTTTCCGAGAACGTGACGGAAGCCGGAGTGTATGCGTACGTTCCCTGGGATGTCGTCGAAAGCCTCCACGTGGAACCCGGCGTGCGAATCCAGACCTTCACCAACGGAATCGGCACGAGCGTGGAGCCCCGTCTTCGCGGAACGTGGTCCCCAGGCGGCATTCTCGACAGGCAGCGCTTCACGGGCGCCTTGGGCATATACCACCAGCAGCTTTTGGGGCTGAATAACCAGCGCGACGTGACGGACGCCTTCTTCGCATGGGTACCCAACCCGCGGTTCAGTCCACTACCCCGCTCGTCGCACGTCATCCTGGGTACGAGCCGCGCCCTCCTGCCGTACCTTTCGGTGTCGGTCGACCTGTATCGACGCTCGCTCCGGAACGTGTCTTTTGCCCTGTTGGACCTGGGCGTCCAGCAGCGCGCCCTCCGTCGCCCCGCCCCACTGGAGCGGGTCGACGGATCGGCACGCGGCATCGATCTCACGCTCGAGCTGACTCGGTCACACCTTTATCTCTATGCAGGTTACAGCCTGTCGGCCGTCACGTATCGACTCGAACGGGAACGGGAACGGGTGCGACCGGACGACGAGGGAGTACTTCACACGTCCGTTCAGCAAACGGACGATACGTTCAGTGCACCGCACGATCGACGCCATCAGCTTAACCTTGTCGCGCAGCTGGCCTTCGGGTCGTACGAGCTCTCCGCGCGATGGCAAATCGGCTCCGGGCTCCCCTTTACGCCGATACACGGCTACGTCGACCTACCCGTCCCCGAACCGAACGACCGCGACCACCTTTCCGGCGCAGGCCCGCGGAGAGCATCGTTTGGAGAAGCCTACTCGAAGCGGCTGCCCACCTACCATCGCCTCGACGTTTCCGCCGAACGCTCGTTCGACTTTGAGGGATGGGGCCTCGTCGTGCATGCGGGCATCGTCAACGTCTACGATCGTGCGAATATCTTCAGCTACGATCTGCTTTTGAATCGGCGCATCGATCAGTTTCCCATCATTCCCACGGTCGGCATGAAGATACAGCTCGATGGATAGCCGGCCCTGGCATATCGTCCCGCTCCTCGCACTGGCGTTTCTGACGGCGTGCGACAACACGATCGACCCGGTGGTCGACGACGGCACGCATGCCTTTGCGATCACGGGGTATCTCGACATGGGAGCAGACACACAGTTCGTACGCATTGCCGCCCTCCGTCAGCCGGAGCCCAGTGCCTCGACGCCCGTACCGCGAAGCGTCGTGACGACCCGCCTCTCGACGCACGAGATCGTGGTATGGCAGGAAGCGAGCGCCTCCGCCGGCGACGTCTCATCAGCCGGCGGCATCCCGAGCACCGGTGAGGCCGCGTCCAGGCGCGACCACGTCTTTTTCGCGCCGTTCCGTCCGGCTGCCGGGGCTTCCTACGTTATCGAGATCCGGGATTCGGGTACCGGGGCGTTGAAAGGCTTCACCAGCGTGCCCGACGCGCCCGCTATCGAGATCGACGCACCCCGCGTATTCGGGGGAGACGTGTCCCAACGACTGGCGTTCGACGGAATCGCCGAGCCGGCGCGCGTTCGCGCCGCCTACAACCTTCACGTCGGATCACCGCAGCGCGGCGCGCGCGTGGAGGTCGACTACGACGCGCGCTTCTATTCGTCGGCCGGCAACCGCGTCGAAATTTTCGTCCCCTACGACCTGGACTTCGAGCGCGTGCGCCAGGAGGTGATGGATCGATTCGGCGGGCCACCGATCATCCTCGAACGGATGGAATTGACCGTCCGCGCCCTCAGCAGAGAATGGCTGTCGCCGGCGACCGCAACCAACATCGAGAATGGCGAGGGTTTTTTTGCATCCGTCGGAGAATTCACGGCGAGCTGGTCGATCGCGGACTCGACCGCGGAGCGCATCGGCTTCGACGCCGGCCCATGAAGCCCGTCTCCCCACGTCCTCCACCAATTCTCTTCGACCAGAAGGAGCTTCCATGACGCCGCGCATATTCGTTATCATCCCCGCGTTCAACGAGGCACGGGCTATCGGCCATGTCGTCGGCGATATCCCCGGCGAACTGGTGACGGAGGTCGTGGTCGTAAACAACGCGTCGACCGACGAAACCGAACGCAATGCTCGTTCGGCCGGCGCAACGGTCCTGCGGGAGGAGCGAAAAGGGTATGGTTGGGCCTGCCTGCGCGGCATCGCGTATGCTCGCGAGCAGGACGTCGACGTCGTGGTCTTTCTGGACGGCGATTACAGCGATCATCCCGAAGAAATGCCGCGAATTGTCGAGCCGATTCTGAAGGACGAGGCGGACTTCGTGATCGGCTCCCGCATCCTTGGCGACCGGGAGCCGGGGGCGATGCTTCCACAGGCGCTCGTCGGCAACCGGGTCGCGTGCGTGTCGATGCGGTGGATCTGGGGCGTCCGATACACGGACCTCGGGCCGTTCCGCGCCATCCACTTCGACGCGCTGGAGAGACTGGAAATGCGCGACAAGACGTTCGGGTGGACGATCGAGATGCAGATTAAGGCGGCGCGGGCAGGACTCCGCATCCGGGAGGTCCCCGTTTCCTACCGACGGCGGGTCGGCGTGTCGAAAGTTACGGGGACCCTCTCCGGCACCGTCAAAGCATCTGCCAAGATTCTATGGACCATCGCCAGATACGGAGTGGAGGAACTGCGTCCATCGACATCGCGGGAGCAAGCGGGGCGACGATGAAGCGGGTCGCGGCGTCCCCTCGATCTGCTCGAGACGGAAGTGCCCCTCGGCAAGAACCTTTAAACACCGTGCTCGTTCTTTCAGCAATCGACGCCACCGTAAGATCGTCGGCGTCGATCGCCATCCCGCACTCCGAAAACCCGACCGAAGTCATATGGAGCACACCATCTGGTTCAACGGAAAACTGGTCCCGTATGAGGATGCGACGGTTCACGTCCTCTCGCACGCCCTGCACTACGGATCGTCCGTCTTCGAGGGGGTTCGGTGCTACGGTACGGAGCGGGGTCCGGCCGTGCTGAGGCTGCGCGAACACATGAGGCGGCTGATCGACTCGGCGAAGATCCATCGGATGGAGATTCCCTACTCGCTTGAGGAGCTGGAAGACGCCGTCATGCATACGATCCGCGAGAGCGGCCTGGAGGCCTGCTACATCCGGCCCCTCGCCTTTCGCGGTGCCGGCCCTATGGGGGTCAACCCGCTCAACAATCCGATCGAGACCGTCATCGCCGTCTGGGAATGGGGAGCCTATCTGGGAGAGGAGGCCATCAACGAAGGCGTCGACGTGCACGTCGCCTCGTGGAATCGCATGGCACCCAACACCCATCCGGCACTGGCCAAAGCGGGCGGCAATTATCTCAATGCCTCGCTCGTCAAGATGGATGCCGTATTGAACGGCTATACGGAGGGCATCATGCTCTCGAGAGACGGCTTCGTGGCTGAAGGGAGCGGAGAAAACCTCTTCGTGATCCGAGACGGTACGATTTACACGGCGTCCACCGAGCTATCGATTCTTCCCGGCATCACGCGCGATGCCATCATGACGCTGGCCCGCGACCGGGGCTATGAGGTGATCGAGACGCGCATTCCGCGCGAGGCGCTCTACATCGCCGACGAGCTGTTTTTCACCGGAACGGCCGCCGAGGTGACACCGATTCGAACGGTCGACAAATACCAGATCGGCGAGGGCCGGCGCGGACCGATCACCAAAGAGCTGCAGCAGGCCTTCTTCGATATCCTCGAGACAGGCAAGGATCCGTTCGGGTGGCTCTCGTTCGTCGATCAAGACGTGGAGCAGGAAGCGCAGGCGTCGTAGCGTGATGTCTGATATCGGACGCCTCCTCATACTCGCCGGCGCCGGGCTGGTGATCGTAGGCGGCATTCTCCTGCTGCTCGACCGGCTGCCCGGCCTGCCGCTCGGCAATCTCCCGGGCGACTTCGCCTGGGAGCGTGGGGACGTGAAGATCTACTTCCCGCTGGCTACCATGATCGTCGTGTCCATCCTCCTCACGCTCGTCGCCAACGTCATCCTCCGCTTCTTCCGGTAGCGCTTCTTCCGGCAGCGCTGGGCCCGGTAGCTCCACGTCCGGTAGCGCTGCGTTCGGCAACTCGATGTCCGGAAACTGCTGAGAAGCTACCTCGCGATCTGCTCCTGCGCCTCTACCGTGTCGATCATTTCTTCGGCGGTTTCGCTTCCCAGATACAGGTCCATCATCCAGTGCGCCAGATAGATGACCGGCGTAATCACCACGGCGATGACGAATTTATAGCCGTAGTTGAAAAGCGTGATGGCGATGATTTCCTGAAAACGAATCTGTCCCGCAAACGCGACCGTCAGCACGATGAACGTGTCGATGAACTGGGAGCCGAAGGTCGATCCCGTTGCGCGAAGCCATAACATGCGGCCTTTCGTCAGCTTCCGCAGCCAGTGAAAAAGGGAAATGTCGGTCAGCTGCCCGAGGAGATACGCCGTGAGGCTGCCCAGGATCACACGTCCACTAGCACCGAACACCGTGTTGAACGCTTCGTCGGGCACCGGCGAGATGGGTGCCGTCGGGACCTTCATCGCCACTTGAAGGATGGCGAACTCGAAAACGATCATGGCCATCCCCACGAACGTAACGAAGCGGATCCCCTTCTTGCCATAGTACTCGTTCAGAAGATCCGTCACGATAAACGTGATGGGGAAGGCGATAACGCCGGCCGTCATCACGACCGCATCGAACGCTACGCCGAAGATCGTAAGCGTAAACGGGAGCTCGAACGCCGTAAAGAACTTGCTCGCCGTGGCCTCGGCAACGACGAGGGCGGTCAGGAAAATCGCCGCGCACACGACGAAAAGCTTTTGCGGCCGCGAGAGTTCGTATGCCTTGCGCAGCATGTAGGAGGCCTGGCTGGTATCCGGGGTTATCGGACGCGGGTTAACGAGGCAACGAAGGTGTGAAGGGGTTGCCCGGGGCCATCACTGGTCGGTGCGAAGCGTGTCGAGCATCTCGGACATCTCCCGCAGCTCAGCGTCAGACAGATGGCGCGTCAGGCGTTCTTGGACGGCCTTGACATCTTTTTTCATCCGATCGAGCAAAGCGATGCCCTTCGGTGTGATGCCCACCTCGACGACGCGCCGATCGTGCTCCGCCCGCGCCCGGTCGATCAACGAAGCACGGTCGAGCCGGTCCAGCAGCCGCGTGACGTCCGGCGTACGATCGAGCATCCGTTCGCCCACCTGGCTGCAGGTCAGTTTCACGGGATGGCTACCTCGCAGGATACGCAGTACGTTATACTGCACCGGCGTCACGTCGTACGGTGCCATCGCAGCCGTCAACTCGCCGACGATCCAGGAGTTCGTCACCATCAGATTCAGGATTGTCTCCTGCGCGGCCGACGTAAACGTCGGTTGTTTGATGAACTCTCGGAGATCCATACGGCGCAACCTGTGGGCGTATCTCGTTCGCGATCATTGTTATAACAGGCGAATTTACCGTTGCGGGGCATAGCGCGTTCCGGACGCGCGAGAACGGTGCATCTCAAAATTGGGCGAGAAAGGTTGGGCGAGATCCATCGCCCTACGGTCCGGCAAGATCTTTCAACCCGACGATCAGACAAGATCTTTGAAAGCTAGGAACATGGCGGGTCCATGCATCTCACGGCTGAGGCGCACCGCCTTCTAAAGACGCAGCCGGAAGCACGAAGGAGAACGTCGATCCGACGCCGAGCGTGCTCTCGATGTTCAGATTGGTGCCATGGGCGGCCAGGATATGCTTCACGATGGCCAGGCCGAGGCCCGTGCCGCCCTGAGCTCGTGATCGGCTCTTGTCGGCGCGGAAGAACCGTTCCGTCACGCGCGGGATATCCTCCTCCGCAATGCCGATCCCGTCATCCTCAACGGCCCACCGCACGCGGTCCGCCTCTCTGCGAGCTCGTAGCCGCACGGCTCCGCCCGCATTATTATACTTTACCGCATTATCGGCCAGATTCGTTACGACCTGACGAAGCCGCTCTCGATCCCCGTTCACCCATTCCGCATCGTCTGCAACGTCGATGTCGAGTTCGACGCCTTTCTTGCGAAGCTGATGGTCGAGCAATTCGCGAACCTCCTCGAACACGTCTCTTGTTGGAACGAGCTCACGGGCAAGCTTGAGCGCGCCGGTTTCGAGACGGGATATCTCTGCCAGGTCCCTCGCCAGAACGTTCAGGCGCACCGCATGATGGAGAATCTTCTCAACAAAACCGCGATTGACCCGGGGGTCTTCAAGCGCCCCGCCGAGCAGCGTCTCCGCAAAACCCTGGATGGCGAAGATCGGCGTCTTGATCTCGTGCGAGACGTCGCCTACGTACTCGCGCCGGTAGCTCTCGGCGCGACTCAGGCTGGCCATCCGCTTCGTAACGGCGTGCCCGGCCTGGTCGGCCGTGCGGATCAGCCGGTCGATCTCGTCGCCCCGTTTCGTCACCTCGTCCGTTCGCCCTCCTTCGCGACGCAGATCTCGGAGCACGCTGTCCACCCGGCCGAGACGATCCGTCACCAGGCGCCGGACGACGGCATGCGTGCCCACGCCGACGACGAGAGCGGAAAGGAGTGGAACGAGGAGCGACGCACCGATGAACAGCGAAACGACCGATCCGGCGATCCCGGCCATGGCGGCTGCAGCCAGCGCAATTCTTGATGGAAGGTCGTGCATTACGAGCCCGGTAAGCCTGGTGGAACCTGCGGGCCGCACGATGGCGACCCGACGCAATCGCCCGCCGCCGCTCGAAGGGCCGTCCGGACGTGATCGGACGCCCTCGCTGATCGCCGGGCCGAGCAGGTCATCTGGACTTCAGCTTGTAGCCCACGCCGGTTACCGTCTCGATCAAGTCATTGCCAAGCTTCTCGCGTATCTTCCGCACGTGAACGTCGACCGTGCGATCGACGACGTAGACGTCGTGTCCCCACACGGCGTCGAGCAGTTCCTGCCTGCTAAAGACTTTTCCGGGATGGGCCGCAAAGAAGTGCAGGAGTTCGAATTCCTTTCGAGGAAGCCGGATCTCCTCGCCATCGACTATGACGAGGTAGCGGTCGCGGTTGATCTCGATGCCGTGGACGTTCAGCACGTCGGGCGACGTCTCCACGCGCTCGGCCTGTCTGAAGAGCGCCTTTACCTGGCTCATCAGCACGGGGACGGACACCGGCTTGCCCAGGTAGACGTCGGCGCCGACGTCGAGTCCCTCGACGTAGTCGTCGTCGTCCGTGCGCGCCGTGAGCATGATCACGGGCGTTCCACGCAGGTTGGCGTCTCGACGGATCTTCCGGCATACTTCGATACCGTCCATGTTCGGCATCATGACGTCCAGGATGATCAGATCGGGATCCACCTCCCGCGCCCGCTCGAACCCCTCGGCGCCGTCCGCCGCCGTCAACGTCCGGTAACCCGCTTTCTCGAAATTGTACTGCAGCAGCTCCAGGAGATCGACTTCGTCATCCACGATTAGAATGGTCCGGTCTCCCATCGGGTTGCCGGTCATAGGCACGAGTCAACGGTAAGTAGCTGTCTATCGCATCACACCAGCATACGCTCGAGCAATGAGAAACGGATAACGGAATTGTTAACTCATGCCGGCCATGAGGTCGCCCACCGGCGGATCGTACGTTTCACCGAAGAATACGAAGCAGACGCCCTCAGATACCGTAGTGAGCGGACGATGAGCCTCCACGACGTCGCGGTACGTCTCGTACGCTTGCAGCGCCGCCTCGCCCCGTCGACGATCGTCGCCGCCGAAAGTGACGACGCAGTCGATCTCCGAACGAGGCGCACCGCGAAGATGCTCGGGCCGTTCGACGGGCGATGCATTATCCAGCGTGAAAAAAGCCAGCCGCTTCGGATACTCCGCGCCCTCGGCCTTCATAGCGCAGAAGACGCGCTTGACGACGGCATGCGTTACGAGGTGATCCAGGTGGCCGCTGCATCCGTGCGTCGGATACGTGACCACGACATGCGGACGCACCTTGTGGATTTTGGAGGTAACGATCGTCTCTAAGTCCAGCGGGTTCAGCTCGGCAAGTCCGCCGTCCGGGAGATCGAGCACCTCCAGTTCGGTAAGATCCAGCACGTCGACCACCCGCTGCATCTCTCGATACCGGACCTCACCCATCTTCTGCTTGCTGTATCCGTACTTCTCGCGCTGCCTCGTCGCCTCGCCGCGCGTGAGCGTGAGCAGATAGACGTCGTGACCGGCACGACGCTGCTTAGAGATGGCGGGCCCGGGACCGAACGACTCGTCGTCGGGGTGCGGGAAGATGTAAAGGATGCGTCCCATCGTTTCTATTACTCCGACAGTGATGACGCGGTTCGATCCGGCCTATCTCGGCCCGATGCCTCGGGCTCGCTGAGAAGCCGATCGAAGGCGACCTCGCCGCTTCGCAGCATGGCGCGGACGTACGGCCTGCAGAGCCCGCACTGCTTGCCGAACCGGCACCGGGCCTGCAACTCCGTCACGGTGGATGCACCCGTTTCTGCGGCCAGATCCTTCAGGGCCCGGAAGGTGACTTCGTGACAGAGGCAGCGATCGACGTTCATTGGTTGTCGGACTGAAAGGCGATGAAGGTGGGAACGACACCGGCCGTGAATCGACTGATTTCGATTCCGGATCGGTCGTGGATCGATACCTCGCCCGCCTGCGTGAAACCGTGGGACCGGCCGACGTAGAGCCTGGCGGATCGCTCGTCATAGCCGACGGCGCTAATCGGTTGGCCGTCGAAGGGACCGATCTCCTCCGCAAGCGCGTCCGTTCCCGTGTCGAATACGAGGACCGTGTTCTGGTCCTTGACGACGAAGATGGCATTCTCCGACGGGGCGTGAAAGGCATCCTGACCGGGACCCACCGTCCCGATCCGACCGTCGATCTCCATCCGAGTCACGATCTCTCCCGTCGCGCCGTCCAGGACGCGGACGGCACCGTCCGTCTCGCCTACGGGATTGAACGAGTCGTCGTAGATGGTCTTGCCCGTGCAGAACACGAAGACGTCGCCGTCGGCATCCGCCTCAAGAAATCGCGGCCCGTCGCACTCTACCTCAATCGTCTCCGCGACTTCCAGCGAGCCCGTATCGACGACGCTCACCGTAGTCCCATTGCCGAAGCCGTGATTGGCCACGTAGAGACGCGTTCCTACCAGAGCCAGCCCTTCCGGATTGTTGCCGACACTGATTTCGGCCGTCTTCTGTCGAGCATCCAGATCTAGCACCGTAACGAGTCCACCCGAAAACGAACCCTCCTCGCCATAGAGGCTCGTCACGTATCCGGTAGATCCCTCCGCAACCATGTAGCGCGGACTCACCACGTCCCCAATCTGGGCCGTCCTCTCCAGGCTCTCGGCATCGAAGACGTCAACCCGCCCTCCCGTATTGGCCATCACGTAGATCTGTCCCGCTTCGATGGTCACGCTCTGCACGATGCTGCCGAGCGAGGCGATGGCGGCCGCCTGAACGGTCTCGGTTACGGGGTCGAACGTACTCACCGATCCGTTCCCGTCACCGAAATTACCCTGGTTGGCCACCACGACGGCGCGGGGCGTCGGTTCGTCCTGCTGATTGTCGCCCGCCACGTCGCAGCCGCCCAGGAGAACCAGGTTGACCAGGAAGAAAAGGGAAAGAAGTCTGCGTCGCATATGATACATGTGTCTCGAATGGTCTGTGGTTCGTTAGGGAGAGCGAAACCGTGTTATCGGGTTTCGAAGAGTAGTCGTAATCGCGCGTGTCGCGGAGGCATTGGATACCCTTGCATGACGGCATATCGTGCGTCGAACAGGTTCTCGACGACGATGGATAGGCGTGCACGTATCGCACCGGCATTCCGCTGCACGCTTATCTGGGCGTCGGCCACGACGGTCGCTGGCAGATGCTCGCTCTCGTCGCCGGTCACGTAGCGACGGCCTACGTACCGCGTGTTGGCGTCGATGCGGGCAGGCCCGACCTCGAGCGATGCGTGTGCTTTGGCTTGATGCAGCGGAACGTATCGAAGCTGGCGGCCGAACGACGGAACGGCCGGGTCGGACCGGTCCACGGCGCGCGTCAGGGCATAGACGACACCCGTCGAAAACAGCTCGCTCAGGTGGACGTCCAGCGCGACCTCGAAGCCCCTCGACGTCGTTCTGGAGATATTTTCAGGATACCAGTAATCGGCTCCTGCCGTCCAGACGATCTGATCGGTATAGCGGGACGCGAACCCCGAGAGGTCGAAACGAACCGTGTGACCATCGAACAGGATGCCGGCATCGAGTGAGGCCGATCGCTCCGGTTTCAAGTCTGGATTTCCTCCGGGCTGCCAGTACCGATCGTTGAAGGTCGGGACGCGGAAACCGGTGGCCGCGTTAAACCGGACGAAGAGAGGCAGGTCGCGGCTCGCTCGTACGTTCGCTCCTAGCCGCGGGCTGGCAGCCGACCTCGTTCCTTCGTCGAGGCGATGGATGTCGAGGCGGAACGCGGGATAGATGCGAGCGGGGCCGAACGTGCCCGTAGCGCCCGCAAAGAGCGCCGTTTGGACCTCGTCGGCCGACGCGGAGAGCGATGGATGCGCGGCCGCCCCGTAGCCGGCGGATGCGCCTGTCGACACCTCGATGTTCGACGTCGCCCGCCCGCGGTATTCCGCTTCGAGTCCGCCCGTGAGCGTCCGACCCGTGTCGTCGATCTCCAGTCCAGGATGCTGATATCGAAGGAGCCCGCGGTGGACGAACCCCCGGAGATGAAGGGCACCCGACGACAGGCCGATCCGATCGTCGATCCAGAACCGCGCGTGCTCGTCCCACCTGCGCTCTCCCCGCGGCGCCGCACCGACAACGCCCGGGATGCCCTGCTGGGCGTCGGCATAGAGCAGGGCGCCACGGAGGCGGTGGACTCCCAGGCGACCGTGCAGGCTCCCAAAGAACGATCGTCGCTGCCGGTCGGCATTCTGACGGCGCACCTCTTTCGGCGGAAAGAGCGTCTGATTCATGAAGGGAAAGTCGCCGTCCGACCGCACAAACTCGGCGGACACGAGTCCGCCTACGCCGCTCGATTCGAACGAATAGCCTGCCGAAGCCATGCGCTCGCCGTACGCCCCCGCCTCCGTCAACACGCTCAGTCGCTGGTTTTCGTCGCGCCGAGTCCGGAGCTGGATGATGCCCGACATGCCGTCGGAACCGTAGAGGGCCGAGCCCGGACCGTGGAGAATCTCGACGGACTCGAAAAGGTGGGTCGGAAGCAGGTTCAGATCGAATTGCCCGAGCTGTGGATCGCCCAGGCGCATGCCGTCGATGAGGAGCTGGGTCTGCGATGGGCCTGCTCCGCGCTGGGAGACGGTGGACAGCCCCTGACCCTGCCGCCGGATAAACAGCGTGCTGCGTGCGGAGAGAAGCTCGGCCAGCGTCCGTGAGGCCGTCGATTGGATCGCGTCAGCGTCCAGCACGCTCACGCGCTGCGCGGCGCGCGACACGGGCGTGCGTACGCGGTTGGCCGTTACGGTAATTTCCCCGACAACGTATACCGAATCCGCCCCCTGTACCGAATCGGTACCCTGAGCGAGGCACGGCGCCTGCAGCCCAAGAGCGGTGCAGGCGAAAAAGATAAGTAGCGAACGGCACGCGATAGACATAGAAAAACCCGAACCTCAATCTTGAGATTCGGGCGAATGCCGCGCTCGCGGTGCGCCCAACGAGACGCAGGATAAACGGGCATGCTCGAACCTCTAATTCCCGGAGGTTTACGGCATCTCGCATGCTGGCAGGTCTCCTGGCTCGCTGCGCGGATCGACGTTCGGCTCGACGCCTGCCTTCCCGTCCACCCGCCCACGAGCGAAAGTTCGCTCGAGAACATCGGACAGTGGCGCGGCGCGTCACGGCCGTTCCATCGACGCAGCCTACAGTTGCGGGTACAGCTCCGGAATAGCGCCCTGGGGCGCGCACCGGATTCCCTTTTAATCCACCCAACCTCCCGGTCGGGGCGTGGAACCAAGCAGGCGTATGCAAAGAACTCCGGGTAACGTACGGGTCTCAGCGCGGAATACCAAATGGATGTGATGGACGGCTATGCTATCCAGATCGTCTTCACATTCACGAACTCGCGAATGCCGAAGCGAGACAGCTCTCGGCCATATCCGCTTTCCTTCACCCCGCCGAAGGGCAACCGGGGATCGCTCTTCACCATCTCGTTGACGAACGCACAGCCCACCTCTAGCTGCCTGGCCACGCGCTCGCCCTTCTCGCGGTCTTCGGTAAAGACGGCTCCGCCCAGCCCAAACCGCGTATCGTTGGCCAGGGTTACGGCATGGTCCACGTCGCGTGCCGAGATCACCGATGCGACCGGGCCGAAAATTTCCTCCTCGAAAGCCACGGTACCCGGCTCGACCCCATCGAGCACGGTCGGCGCGTAAAAGAAGCCCGGGCGATCGAGCACGGTCCCGCCGGTGCGGATCCGTGCGTCGTCGGCGACGGCGCGCTGCACCTGATCGTGGATTACCTCCAGCGCTCCCGAGCTGGCCACCGGCCCGACATCCGTGTCGGGGTCCATGGGATCGCCCACGCGCAGCGCTTCGATGCGGTTCACGAACTGCGGCACGAACTCGTCGAACGCGGAATCCTCGATGATGAACCGCTTCGCGGCGATACAGCTCTGCCCGTTATTCTGCATGCGGGCCGTGACACCAATCTCCACGGCGCGTTCCATATTGGCGTCGGAGAGGACGATGAACGGATCCGAACCGCCCAGTTCCATAACGCTCGGCTTGATGGCTTTGCCCGCGGAGGCGGCTACGGCTCGGCCGGCCCCCACGCTGCCGGTCAGCGTCGCGGCCCGAATACGCGGGTCGGCAATGAGTCCGTCTACGCGGTCGGACGAGACGAGGAGCGTCTGAAACTCATCCTGATTAAATCCGGCCTCGCGCAGCACGTTCTCTATGGCCAAGGCGCAGCCGCTTACGTTCGAGGCATGCTTAAGCAGCGCGACATTTCCGGCCATCAGCGCGGGAGACGCGAATCGGAAGACCTGCCAGAACGGGAAATTCCACGGCATCACGGCCAGTATCGGTCCGAGCGGCTCGAAGGCCACGAACGCTCGGACGTCGTCGATGCCGGCCGGCTCATCTCGCAGAAATTCCTTTGCGTGCCGGGCGTAGTAGCGACATACCAACGCGCACTTTCGCGCCTCGGCAACGGCCTGATCGATCGGCTTCCCCATCTCCTGCGTCATCACCCGTCCGAACTCCTCGGAGCGTCGTTCGAGAAGATCTGCCGCGTGCAGCATCTTGTCGGCCCGATCCGAGAAGGAGCGCTCCCGGTGGAGGTCGAAGGCGTTCACGGCCCGGTCGATCATCTCGTCCACGGTGCCCCCGTCGTGCTCGTCGTAATGGGCCACGTTCTCTCCGGTAGCCGGATTCAGCGATTGTAGGGCCATAATGCGCTCACCTCAATAGTTGCATTCTGATGCTTACCAACTCATCTTGCCTAAATACGTCGTAGTTTTAAAGTCTACCGATCGTTTCCGTTGTACCATTGACGTAACGACGTGCTCATCGAAACCGGCGTCGCTGTTATTTGACGTGACCCTGATTTTAGACACCATTCGCCTCGCCGTCAGCCGGCTCTCCAACCGGTGGCTCGGCTCCCGGCACGACGAACCGCATCCGCGCAACGTATCGCGGAAACGTATCGAGGCACTCATCGGCATGCCCGTCGGAGATATGGCCTTCTACGAACAGGCGCTGCGCCATCGCTCCATACTTCGCGGCGAGCCCGACAGCCATCTGCTGTCCAACGAGCGGCTCGAATTCCTTGGGGACGCCGTTCTCGGCTATATTGCGGCCGAACACCTCTTCCATCACTTCCCCCAACGAGATGAAGGATTCCTTACCCGGATGCGTTCCAAGATCGTGAACGGGCAGGCCCTGTCTCATTTCGCCACAACGCTCGATCTCGGATCGCTCATACTGCTGAGCGACAATATGGCGCAGTCGAACGGACGCCGTAACCCGACGATCCTCGCCGACGCGCTGGAGGCCGTCATCGGCGCCGTCTTCCTCGATCTGGGAGAGGCGGCGACCCGCCGCTTCGTTGAAGAAAAAATTCTTAAAGAGATCGACCTGGAGGATCTCGCGCACCAGCGCGACAATTATAAGAGCCTCCTGCTGGAATACGTTCAGGCGCTGGGTTGGGAGCAACCGCGGTACCAGGTGGCCGACGAAGACGGCCCCAGCCACGAAAAAACGTTTACCGTCGAGGTCATTCTGAACGACGACGCATACGGACGTGGGCGGGCACGGAGTAAGAAAAAGGCGGAGCAGGAAGCGGCCAGTCAGGCGCTTGACCGCCTCCGGCATGAAGAACCTCACGAGTAGTCCCTACCTGCATGTCCATCGACCTCTCCGACACCGACCGATTCGAACGACGGCATAACGGACCTACCTGTGATGAGGTCGAACGCATGCTCGAGCGCCTCGGCTGCTCGTCGCTCGAGGAGCTCGTCGACCAGACCATTCCCGAAGGCATTCGGCTCGGCCGCTCGCTCGATCTCCCCGACGCGATATCCGAGCGGGACCTTCTCACCCGAGCCGAAACACTTGCATCACGCAACGAGATCTACCGCTCCTTCATCGGGATGGGCTACCACGATACGGTTACGCCGGCCGTTATCCGGCGTAACGTGCTCGAAAATCCAAACTGGTACACGCAGTACACGCCCTATCAGGCCGAGATTTCTCAGGGCCGCCTGGAAGCCCTTCTTAATTTCCAGACGATGGTCATCGACCTGACCGGTCTCGAGATCGCCAACGCTTCGCTGCTGGATGAGGCGACGGCCGCTGCCGAGGCCATGATGATGCTCAACCGGGTGGCGAAGCGGCAGGACGCCCACGTTTTCTTTGTTTCCGAGGACTGCCATCCGCAAACTATCGCGGTCGTGAAGACGCGGGCTCGGCCCATCGGCGTAAAGATCGTCGTAGGGGATCATCGCTCGTTCGAATTTGACGAGAACGTCTTCGGCGCGCTGGTGCAGTACCCCGCCACGGACGGGGCGGTGTATGACTACACGTCGTTCTGCGAGAAGGCGAACGCGTCCGATGCTTACGTCGTAGTGTCAGCGGACCTGCTCAGCCTGGCGCTGCTCACTCCGCCCGGAGAGTTCGGTGCCGACGTCGCCGTCGGCAACACGCAGCGATTCGGCGTGCCGCTGGGTTATGGGGGGCCGCACGCCGCCTATTTTGCGACGCGCGAGGACTTCAAGCGGCAGATCCCCGGTCGAATCATCGGCGTAACGGTAGACGCCAACGGGGACCGGGCGCTCCGCATGGCACTCCAGACGCGCGAGCAGCACATCCGCCGTGCAAAAGCGACCTCAAACATCTGTACGGCGCAGGTCCTGCTGGCCATCATGGCCGGCATGTATGCGGTATACCACGGTCCGGGTGGACTCCGAGCCATTGCCCGTCGCCTTCACGACGTGACCCGATTGCTGGCGCGCGGGCTCGAGCAGCTTGGCTACGACATCCGCCACGAGGATTATTTCGATACGCTTCGCGTCGAACCCGGCAGGCTGCCGACAAGCGACATCCTTCGCCTCGCCGACGAACATCGCATCAATCTTCGCGCGTACGACGACGGCTCCATCGGCGTCGCGCTGGACGAAACCGTCTCGTCAGACGACGTCAATACGCTCTTCAAGGTGTTCGGCCGAAGCAGCAACGGCGTCTCCGCCGAGTCCCTGTCCGCCGATCTCGACTCGGGCTACGAAGGCGTCATGGCCCGTACGTCCACCTTCCTCGAGCATCCCGTCTTTCACCGGTATCACTCCGAAACGGAAATGATGCGGTATCTTCAGGGTCTGGCGGGTAAGGATCTTTCGCTCACGTCCAGCATGATTCCGCTCGGCTCATGCACGATGAAGCTGAACGCAGCGGCCGAACTCCTTCCGATCACGCTGCCGGGATTCAGTGGACTGCATCCTTGCGTGCCGGACGGGCAGGCTCGCGGCTACCACGAACTGATTCAGGAACTTGAGGACTGGCTCGGGGAGATCACGGGCTTCGCGCGGACCTCATTCCAGCCCAATTCGGGAGCATCCGGCGAATATGCCGGCCTCCTGGCCATCATGGCCTATCATGCGAGTCGCGGCGATGGCGGGCGCGACGTCTGTCTCATCCCCGAGTCCGCCCACGGCACCAATCCCGCCAGCGCGACGATGGTCGGCATGCGGGTCGTCGTCGTTGCGACGGACGATCATGGGAATGTGGATGTGGAGGACCTGCGTGCCAAGGCTCGGAAGCACGCCGACCGGCTCGCCGCGCTGATGATTACGTATCCGTCTACACACGGCGTCTTTGAAAAGGACGTGCGCGAGATCATCCGCGTCGTCCACGAGCATGGTGGACAGGTATATCTCGACGGTGCCAACATGAACGCGCAGGTAGGGCTCTGCCGGCCGGGAGACTACGGCGCGGACGTCTGCCACCTGAACCTCCACAAAACCTTCTGCATCCCGCACGGCGGCGGCGGTCCCGGCATGGGGCCGATCTGCGTCGCCGAACACCTGGTGCCATTCTTACCGTCGAGTCCACTCGCCCCACCCGACGAGCATACAGGGGTAGGTCCCGTCTCCGCCGCCCCTTTCGGGAGTGCCAACATCCTCGTGATCTCCTGGGCGTATATCGCGCTTATGGGCGGCGACGGACTCCGAAGAGCGACGGAGCTTGCGATCCTGAATGCCAACTATATGATGGCACGCCTCGAGCAGAGCTATCCGGTCCTTTACAAGGGAGCCGAAGGGCGGTGCGCCCACGAGTTCCTGCTCGACCTGCGCCCCTTCAAGCGCGATACGGGCATCTCGGAGCTGGACGTGGCCAAACGACTGATGGATTACGGCTACCACGCCCCAACCGTCTCCTTTCCCGTCGTAGGCACGATGATGATCGAGCCCACGGAGAGCGAAGCACTGAGCGAGCTCGACCGTTTCTGCGAAGCACTCGAGCACATTCGGGAAGAAATTCGCGAGGTGGAGAGCGGTCGCGCCGACGCCGAACGGAATCTCCTGAAGGAGGCCCCGCATACGGCCGAGATGGTCGCCTCAGACGCCTGGGATCAGCCCTATACTCGCGAGCGAGCGGCATTTCCGGCGGCGTGGACCCGATCCCGCAAGTTCTGGCCCTCCGTGCGACGGGTCGACGACGTCTACGGCGACCGAAACCTCGTCTGTGCGTGCCCGCCCATCGAAGAATACGCGGAGTAGCGGCACTTTACCCCGTCAACCTTTTCTTCACTTTCGCTAGCGCCGTGAGACGCTCCACCACGGTGGACGTAGGCGCTCCATCGGTCCTTTCGTCAGCTTCCGGCCGGTCGGTCTGCCAAGATGGTTCATTCCGATCGGCCAAGTCGTCATAGTTGGCGTTTGGTACGGCCTTTGATGATGGGATCTCTAGCCGTCGTGACGTGGCCGCGGACTTCTCCGTGTACGCCGTACGACGACAGGAAGGACCTCTCTCTTCCTGCAGGCAGCACTGCTACGTTCACCCTTACTGTTTTATATCCGAATCCATAACAAATCGTCCGGCGCGATGCCGGAAGGAGTCGACATGATGACAAGCATTAAACCGATTGGGGACCGCGTGGTCGTCAAACCGGAGGCCGCCGAGGAGAAGACCTCCAGCGGTCTGTTCATTCCCGACACCGCCAAGGAGAAGCCGCAGCGCGGCAAGGTGCTCTTCGTAGGGCCGGGCAGTGTCGAGAACGGCAAGCGGGTCGATATGACCGTCAAGGCCGGCGACAGTGTACTGTACGGCAAATATTCCGGTACCGAGATCACGCTCGATGGCGAGGAGGTTCTCATTATGCGTGAGAACGACATTCTCGGCGTCATCGACTGATTGGCGGCAGGCGGGCTCGACCTGCCTTCCGTTAGTATCGATGAAACCCACAGCTTCTTAATCTATCGACGCTACCATGGCTAAACAGATTGTATTCGACATCGAGGCACGCAGTGCCTTGAAGCGCGGTGTAGACGCACTCGCAAACGCCGTCAAGGTGACGCTCGGCCCGAAGGGCCGCAACGTCATCATCGAGAAAAGCTACGGAGCCCCGACCGTCACGAAGGACGGCGTGACCGTAGCCAAAGAGATCCAGCTGGAGGACAAGCTCGAGAACGTCGGGGCACAGATGGTAAAGGAGGTTGCCTCGAAGACGAGCGACGTAGCCGGTGACGGTACGACGACGGCCACCGTGCTCGCGCAGGCGATCATGACGGCCGGACTTAAAAACGTCACGGCGGGCGCTAATCCCATGGATCTCAAGCGCGGCATCGATAAAGCCGTTACGGCTGTCGTGGCCGAACTGAAGTCGCTCAGCCGGGAGATCGAGGGGAAGGATGAGATCTCCCAGGTGGCCGCTATTTCAGCGAATAGCGACCCGAGCGTAGGTGAACTCATCGCCGATGCGTTCGATCGCGTAGGAAAGGACGGCGTCATCACGGTCGAGGAGGCCAAGGGCACCGAAACGGAGCTCGACGTCGTCGAGGGCATGCAGTTCGACCGCGGCTACCTCTCGCCGTACTTCGTTACGGATCCGGACACGATGGAAACGGTCCTGGAGGATCCGGCCATACTGATCCACGACAAGAAGATCTCCTCGATGAAGGATTTGCTCCCGATCCTGGAGAAGACGGCTCAGATGAACAAGCCGCTCCTCGTCATCGCCGAAGACATCGAAGGAGAGGCCCTTGCGACGCTCGTAGTGAACAAGCTCCGCGGGACGCTCAAGGTGGCTGCCGTCAAGGCGCCCGGATTCGGAGATCGCCGGAAAGCGATGCTGGAGGATCTCGCCGTGCTGACCGGTGGAACGGTCGTCTCGGAAGAGAAGGGCTACCGGCTCGAGAACACGACGCTGGACTACCTCGGCAGCGCCAAACGCATCGTCATCAACAAGGACACCACGACGGTCGTGGACGGCGCCGGGAAGACGGATGATATCAAGGCGCGCACGAACCAGATTCGCCAGCAGATCGAGACGACGACCAGCGACTACGACCGCGAGAAGCTCCAGGAACGCCTGGCCAAGCTCTCCGGAGGTATTGCGGTACTCAAGATCGGTGCGTCAACCGAGCCCGAGCTGAAAGAAAAGAAAGCGCGGGTGGAAGACGCGTTGCACGCGACGCGCGCGGCGATTGAGGAAGGCATCGTGGCCGGTGGCGGCGTGGCCTACCTTCGCGCTCTGTCGGTTCTGGACGATGTGGAGGTCGAAAACGCGGATCAGCGCATCGGCGTGTCGATCATCCGGCGTGCCCTCGAAGAGCCGCTGCGTCAGATCGTCTCGAACGCGGGCCTGGAAGGTTCGATCATCGTCCAGAAAGTTCGCGAGGGCAAAGACGACTACGGCTTCAACGCGCAGACGGAGGAGTACGGCAACCTGATCAAGCAGGGCGTCATCGATCCGACCAAGGTGGCGCGGACGGCGCTCGAGAACGCCGCCTCGGTCAGCGGGTTGCTGCTTACGACCGAGACGGTCATCAGCGACCGGCCCGAGAAGAAGAAGAATTCGCAATCCATGCCGGGCGGTATGGACGACATGGACTTCTAAGCGGCCATTCGTTTCAATCTCGTGCAGTAAAGGCGGAGCCGATCCAATCGGCTCCGCCTTTTTTGTTTGTGAGGGCGACGTCGCTCATCCGATCCGGCGAAACGACGTGAGCCGTCTCAACGGTCCGAATCCAGCAATTCGCCGTAGAATCCGACGGTGTGCTCGGCTATCGCGCGCCAGCTGTATCGCTCCAGCACGCGTTGGCGCCCGGCCTTGCCCATGCGTGATCGCAGCGCCGCGTCGCCCATGAGTCGGTTTACGGCCTGCGCCAGGTCGCTAGAGAATGCCTCCGGGACGCGCGGCTCGAAATCGACCGGGCCCTTCGCTTCGAACGGAACCAGCAGCCCCGTCTCCTCCTCAACGACAATGCTCGGTATCCCGCCCACGGCGGAGGCCACCACGGCCGTCTCGCATGCCATGGCTTCCAGATTGATGATGCCGAACGGCTCGTAGACGGACGGGCACACGAAGACGGCGGCAGCAGCGTATATGGCGATGATCTCATCGCGGGGAAGCATGTCCGCGATCCAGTGGATGTCGTGATTCCCCGCTTCGCGAGCCTTCCATACGGCCCGCTCCATCTCCTGTTCGATCTCCTCCGTATCCGGAGCCCCCGCGCAGAGCACTACCTGCATCCCCTCGTCGAACTGCCGTATAGCATTGACGAGATGGACGATCCCTTTCTGCCGTGTGATACGTCCGACGAAGAGAACGAACGGCCTGGACGGATCGATACCGTGCTTCTCCAGCACATCCGGGCGTTCGACGGGCCGATATTCATCGGGATCGATACCGTTCGGGATGACCCGTACGCGCTCGTCGGCCACCCCGTAGAGTTCCATCACGTCGCGCTTCATGGATTCCGACACGGCGACGACGCCGTCCGCGTTCTGATACGCCGTCTTCTCTATCCACGAGCTGGCATGATAGGCCGTACCGAGCTGTTCGACCTTCCAGGGTCGATGCGGCTCCAGAGAATGGGTCGTCAGTACGAGCTTCGCGTCGTCGAGCTGTCGGACGAGGCACCCCGCAAAGTGCGAATACCAGGTATGGCAGTGTACGATGTCGGCGCCCTCTACAAGTCCGGCCATCCGCACGTCCCGCACCATCGTCTCCAGAAATTTCTTGTGGCGCTCGTCCGTCGCCGGCAGATCCGCATCCGGCTGCACGCCCGTCACCCTCAGATTGCCGCGGTCCTCCTTCTGGTCGCCGAAGCACACGACCTCGACCTCGTGCGATCCCCCGTCGAGCGCTGTAAGCTCTTTGACGAGATACTCGACGTGTACGCCGGCCCCGCCGTACACGTTGGGCGGGTATTCGTTCGTGAGGATGGCGATGCGCATGCTGGCCCCTTCTGCTTGATGGTCGATTCGTAATAAGCTTACGCGCAGCGCGGACGGAATTCAAGCAGCCGGGAGGTTCGAAAAGTCAGTCGAAGAGTCGGTACATGCGCCCAGGAAGGTCTTTTTGCAGGTGGTCGGCCACCCGGTGCGTCACGTTAGCCACGCCGGCAATGTCGACACCCGTCGAAATGCCCAGAGATGCAAGGAGGTGAACCGTATCCTCCGTCGGCACGTTGCCGGCGGCTCCGCGGATGAACGGGCAGCCTCCCATGCCTCCGAACGCCGTGTCGAACCGGTCGACGCCGCAGCGGATACCCTCGTAGACGTTCGCCATTCCGAGGCCGCGCGTATCGTGAAGGTGAAGGACGATCGGAACGTCCCCGGCCACGCGCCGAACGGCTTCTACCCGGGAAGCGATCGAGACCGGACCGGCCATCCCCGTCGTGTCGGCCAGCGAAATCGAATCCACCCCGAGGCGTACGAATCGTTTTACCAAGCCGACGACGCGCTCGACAGGCGTGTCACCCGGCTTGCGGAAGCCGAAGACGGTCTGCAGACCTACCTGGACCTCCATGCCGGCCTCTCTCGCGGTCGCCACCATCTCTGCCGCCTGCTCTACGGCTTCGTCGACCGTCATGCCGGCGTTTTCGAGACTGTGGTCGTCCCATGTCGCGATGGAGATATCCACCGCGCGGAGCCCCGACGCCCGTGCGCGCTCGACGCCCTTTCGATTCAGGGCCAACCCGGACAACGTGACGCCCTCGACGTCGGCCAGCCGCGCGACGACCTCTTCCGCGTCTGCCATCTGGGGCACCTTCCGCGGATGAACGAAAGAGGCCACCTGAATCCGGGGCAGTCCAGCCGCAGCCAGTCCACGAACGACCTCCACCTTCAGATCCGTCGGGATCACGGCCTCTTCGTACTGAAAGCCGTCTCGCGGACCAACTTCACAGAGGATGACCTCCCGGGGCGTCACGGCGTCCATCGATGCTTTACCCATCCACCTGCCTGCAAGACATGCCGGGACCTCCAACGCCACGCGCTACGACCTGCATAAACTACGCGGTCGGACCGGCCGAACGCCACCTAGATAGACCGCCCGAACCGGATTAAGCAGCGCGCATCATGGTAACGAGATCCTCGACGTCGCTCACCGGCGGTACCTCGACGGCATCCGGACCCAGGTCGTGGCAGGCGTCGCTCAGGAAATTTACCAGAGCCGCTCGCTCCTCGATGCTCGTTACGTCCTCGTCCAGAATCGACATCATCTGCGTCCACGATACGTCGGGGATCTGACCGGAAAGAAATCGGGCAAAAAGCAGGGAGAGAGCCGTTGCCTCGGCTGCAGAAACGTCACGGGCGAAAGTATTTGTACGCATAAGATGCCTCCGGTCTCGGGTGATCGACGAAATATCCAGCTACACCCAACATCTAAACAATATGCGTGCCAAAACCGATCAAACAGGAAAGGTGGCACGATAATCTACTCTTCCAAAACGATCTCTTTGCGGAGGCGGGCGACGGGAACGCCGAGCTGTTCGCGGTATTTCGTTACGGTCCGACGAGCGATCTTGAACCCTCGTTCTTCGAGCCGATCCGCGATCTTCTGATCCGACAGGGGCTTCGTCTTGTCTTCCTCCTCCACGATCCCCTCGATGATGGCCTTTACCTCTTTGTTTGAGATCTCTTCCCCACTATCCGTCTCGAGCCCTTCGGAGAAGAAGTATTTCAGCTCGTAGACACCGAACTCGGTCTGTACGTATTTGCCGTTGACGACGCGGCTGACCGTCGATATATCCATGTCGATGATCTCGGCGATGTCCTTGAGAATCATCGGTTTGAGATGGCCCTCACCGTACTTGAAGAAATCCTCCTGCAGGTCCACGATCGCGTGCATCACCTTGGTCATCGTGTGACGGCGCTGGTTGATCGAATTGATGAACCAGCGAGCCGATTCGAACTTGTTCTTCAGGAACTTCTTCGTGTCGTCGTCGACCTCCTTCTTAACCGTATTTTTCTTTTTCTTTTGCGCCGCGATCTTGTGAAGCATGTGCCTGTATTGCTTCGAGATGCGAAGCTCGGGCGCATTTCGGCCGTTGAGCGTAATGATGAACTCATCGTCGACGTACTGCACCGTGAAGTCCGGCGTGATATAATTCTGCTGCGCGGTAAAATCACCCTCTCCCGGCTTCGGATTGAGGCGGTGTTGAATCAGGTCGTAGGCCTCTTTGAGCTCTTCGTCCGGGCATTCCAGCTTCTTTTTGATCGAGCTGAAATGCTTCATCGTAAAGTCCTTGTAGCAGTCTTCCAGCATGTCGATCGCGACGTCTCGACCCGTCGCGTCCTCGGGCAGGCTGTAGAGCTGTACGAGAAGACACTCCCGGAGGTCGCGCGAGCCAATGCCAACGGGATCGAGCTGTTGAATGCGGCCCAGAACGGCCTCTACATCCGATTCGTCGAGCGTAATGCCCTGATTGAACATGATGTCGTCGACGATCGACTCGAGCGGTCGCCTCAGATAGCCATCTTCGTCGATCGAGCCGATGATCTGCTCGGCGATCATCTCTTCATCGTCGGACAGGTCGAGAAATGAAAGTTGGTCTCTCAGGTGCTCGACCATGCTTTCCCTGGCCGGCATAGGCGACTCGCGGTCGTCCTCATCACTGTAGTCGACCCGCGCCTTGTAGCCGTACAGATCGTCGGTATTATTGATGAGCTCGTCCCAATCGAACTCCTCTTCCTGATCTCCTTCCTGTTCCCGTTCGTCCTCGCGCAGCTCGTCGGCATCCGTTCGGTCGTCGACGATCTCCTCCTGATCGTCCACCGTCTCGTCTTCTTCTTCGAGTCCCTCCTCCAGCAGCGGGTTGATCTCCATTTCCGCCTTGATGCGTTGCTCCAGGGCAAGGGTCGGCAGCTGCAGCAGCTTGATATACTGTATCTGCTGCGGCGATAGCTTTTGCTGGAGCTGCTGTTTCTGCTGAAGGTTGAGCATGATGCACCTATAAGTCCTCAATCACGCGAATCACGGGCGGCACGGTTCGATCAACCGCGACCGCTCCTCGCAGGCCTTCTCGAAGGCCTCGTACCAGTCCTTTCCGTATTTCCGTACCAGCGGTTCTCGAAGAAACGAATAGAGCGCCATGCCTTCCTTTCGCCCCTTTCGGAGGGCGGGAGAGCACATGGGCACGCTCTGATAATTCAATGCGTCGATGTCCGCGATACGCACGATTCTCACCGGAAAGAGATGGCATGAGATCGGCTTGGGAAAGTCGATCCGGCCTTCCTCGTGGGCCTTTTGAATCGCGCACCGCGCCACCGGGCCATCGTACGTAACGAAGACACACTCGGAACCGTCGACGCAGGTTGTGGCATATTCTCCCTTTCCAACTTCTTCCCAGACGCCCTCCGATTCGATGACGCGCAGCGCTTCTTCACGCAGGTCCGACCGGACGACCGGAAGGAGCTCTTCCAGGCGCCTCCGCTCATCCGGCTGCAACGGCGCACCGGATTCGCCCTCCACGCAGCAGGCTCCGAGACAGGCGCCGAGGTTACAGCAAAACGACGCATCAACGAGATCGTCCGAGACCAGTACGTGCGTGTCCTTATAATGTACAGCAAACATGATGCCTCAAACGTATACCACTTCTTCAGGATAGTCAACTTGAACACGTCTATATGCTGTTATTTCCAAGATAAATAAAAACTTATGAACAACATGAGATGATCCGCATCCGTCGTGCGATCGAGCGCTGAGCGCCGGGAAACGCTCGTGGCTGCGGAGACGTTTGTAAGAAGATCCGGTACAACATTCCCGTGCGAATCGAACGGAAGAACGTTACGCGGCATCCAGCGAGACAACGCCATGGAGAATCCTCATACGTCGTCTTTTCAACTCGTTTCGGTGGTTCGATGCCCCGAATGCCGGCACCGGAGCCGCGTCATCATGCCGATTGACGCCTGCCAGTTCTTCTGGGATTGCCCGCACTGTCGGAGCGTCATCCGTCCGAAAGAGGGAGACTGTTGTGTCTTTTGTTCGTACGGGACCGTACGGTGTCCGGCCTCCGGGGGCGCAATCTGATCGCTTCTTCCGTCTCGATTTGTCCTCTTGCAGCCGTATCTTGCGCATATGGAGTCGACCGGCATCGCGGCTCGGTCTAATCCCGGACAGCGCCATTAGAACGGACGGCCGTGCATAGGTCGCGCA
>JBBDTI010000024.1:0-9487 GCA_040904565.1 Rhodothermales bacterium | reverse complement strand
GTCGCGCAGGCCGGCTCGTTCGCCACGAAGATTCGTATCTACCCTATCATCTCAAGAGAGCACACGTCGTTCATGAGCGTTCCCGAGCGAAATGAGGTCGTGTCTCCGCGGCCGAAGCACGCCGAAGAAGACCTGGAGAAGGCCCTCCGGCCCCAGCGGATGGAGGAATTCATCGGTCAGGAGAAGATCAAGGAGAACCTGCACGTGTTTATGACGGCAGCCTTGAAACGCCGGGAGACGCTGGACCACGTTCTTCTATCCGGCCCGCCTGGGCTGGGCAAAACGACGCTCGCCTATATTATTGCCGAGGAGATGGGGGCCAACATCCGGACGACCAGCGGCCCCGTTCTCGATAAGCCTTCAAGCATAGCCGGGCTCCTGACGAACCTCGAAGAAGGCGACGTGCTCTTCATCGACGAGATTCACCGCCTGAGCCCGGTCGTGGAAGAATATCTCTATTCCGCGATGGAGGACTACCGCATCGACATCGTGATCGACTCCGGCCCGAACGCGCGCAGCGTCAAGCTGACGCTGCCACCGTTTACGATGATTGGCGCGACGACGCGAAAGGGCCTGCTAACGGCACCGCTACGGGCCCGGTTTGGAATCGACTTCCGCTACGACTATTACACGGCGCCGATCCTGCAGCAGATCGTCGCTCGCTCGGCCCGCATACTGGGCGTCGGAATCACGGATGGGGGCGCCCACGAGATCGCAAGGCGAAGCCGCGGCACGCCGCGCATCGCCAATCGGCTACTGCGACGTACCCGTGACTTTGCCGAGGTGGAAGGGGATGGCGGCATCACCCGCGAGATCTCCGACCACGCACTGAACGCGCTGGACGTGGATGAGAACGGGCTCGACGAGATGGATGCACGTATCCTGCTCACGCTCATCGAAAAGTTTGGTGGGGGTCCGACGGGACTCAGCAACCTGGCCGTGTCCGTCGGCGAAGATTCCGGAACGATCGAAGAAGTCTACGAGCCGTATCTGATACAGGAAGCCTTTCTCGAGCGCACGCCGCGCGGGCGCATAGCGACGAAGCGTGCCTATCTACATTTCGACATCGAGCCGCCGGAGAAGGACCGGTCGCTGTTCGAATAATCGGGATTTGACTCGTGGGCGACCGGAAGACGTATCGGGGAATACACGGCATCCTGCGCCTGGAACGCCCGAGGTTGCCATGCCTGGCGCACCATTAAAAGAGCTCCGATTCCTCGAGAAATCGGAGCTCTTTCCGTGTCGTCACCTATCAGCACTCCGCGCCGCGGCATTCGCCTGTAACGGCTGACCGCAGGCACTCGGCGGGCCGGACTTTAGAACTTGTACTTCACCTTCTTGGCGATATCATCGAGCTTCTTGCGAATGCCCTCTCTCGACTTGCCCGTCTTTTCCTCGATCATTCCTACCAACTGGTCCCGACGGCCTTCGAAGCGGTCCATATCGTCGTCGGACAGTGCACCCCAGGCCTCCTTGAGCCGGCCTTTCATCTGTTTCCAGGATCCTTCTGCACTCTGTTCTTTCGGCGTCGTCATATCAATCCACCTCTCATCTAATTCGCATCCCCCACAAGTTGTGGGCTACTACAACGAATGCAACGAAAGGCACACGAGATCTTTCCATTCGGACGCCCGATGTGCCGATATCTTCACACGTTTCAAGGACTTGTAACAGATCGCGCGAAAGCAACCACGGGGACTATCTGCCGACATTGGATTTCGAACGGTGCCATGAGGCGGCGCGCGGTTCCTGTTCCGTTAGCTTCTGACTGCTGAGGATGTACTGCGCCGTCGTGCGCGATAGGCGCGATCGTCTGGATGGAGTCCCGCATCGGGCTCTGGTTAATCATTTGTAGGCTGGCGTCGATACGTACCGTGGGGGCCTCGACGCAGACTCCTCACGCACTCACAATCAATATACGACTGCGCGCGCGATCGGTTGTCGCGTCTTTGTTAAGCAACCTTGTTCAAACCGCTTGTCTACCGTAGCGAGGATGTGTTATCTTCCGTGCGCGGCACGTGTAGTCCACAACCTTTACATAGACTGAGCCGATATGCCCTACGTCGTTGCAGAACCATGCATTAACTGCAAATACACCGACTGCGTGGAAGTCTGTCCCGTCGACTGCTTTTACGAGGGTCCGAACTTTCTGGCGATTCAGCCCGAAGAATGCATCGATTGCAACGCCTGCGTGCCGGTGTGTCCGACCGAGGCCATCTATGCGGACGACGAGCTGCCCGAAAAATGGTCACACTACCGGGAGTGGAACGAGTACCTGGCCAACCAGTGGCGAGATCTCGGCTATAACATCACGGAGAAAACACCCGGCCTCCCGGACGCGGAAGAATGGGAGACGCGGGAGAAGTCCGAGGAAGACATCCTGACCTGGGACACCGGCGACGAATAAGAATGTCGACAAGTCGGCGGGTGCCTTCGCCGTTGCCAATTCCCTCGGGTTGATCGATATGACGAAGCCGTATTCCATACTCGCTCCTTCGATTACGTACCGGCCGAGTAATCCGTCGCGTACGAGACCTGTTCGTCTGACAGCGTGTCGATCGAAAGACCCATCGTTTCGAGCTTGATGCCCGCGATCTCCTGATCGAGCTCCACTGGCAGGTCGATCACCGTGTTCTCGAACGCCTCTCCTCGCTCGTGCGCCTCGACGAGATTGAGGTGTGCGTTGAACTGGTTGGCGAAGCTCATATCCATGACCTCGGACGGGTGTCCCTCCGCCGCGGCGAGATTGACGAGGCGCCCATCCGCCAGGACGTAAATCTTCTTGCCGTTGTCGAGCGTGTATTCGCGATTGCTGTCGCGAACCAGCCTCGCATCGGTCGAGATCTCGGCGAGCTCTTTGAGGTTGAGCTCGACGTCGTAGTGCCCCGTGTTACACACGATGGCTCCATCCTTCATCTTGACGAAGTGATGACCGCGGATGACGTCTTTCATGCCGGTCGCCGTGACGAAGATATCGCCGACCTCGGCCGCTTCGTCCATCGTCATAACGCGGCAGCCTTCGAGCGTCGCCTTCAGGGCGGCCGTCGGCTTCACCTCGGTGACGATGACGTTGGCCCCCATTCCGCGCGCCCGCATGGCCACGCCGCGTCCGCAGTGCCCGTAGCCGGCTACGACGAAGTTCTTGCCGGCGAGCAGCACGGACGACGCGCGCAGGATACCGTCAAGCGTACTCTGACCCGTACCGTATACATTGTCAAAATCCCACTTGGTCTCCGCATCGTTGACGGCGTACACGGGATAGAGCAGCTTCCCATCGTCCGCCATGGCCCGGAGGCGATGGACTCCCGTCGTGGTTTCCTCACTGCCTCCGATAATGTGGTCCGCCATCTCCGGAAACTTGTTGTGCACGCGGAAGATGAGATCGGCGCCGTCGTCGAGCGTAAGGTGCGGCGGTTTGTCGATCGTCCGATCGATGCTCCAGTAAAATTCTTCGACGTTCTGACCGTGCCAC
Organism: Rhodothermales bacterium; assembly: GCA_040904565.1. Taxonomy (GTDB): domain Bacteria; phylum Bacteroidota; class Rhodothermia; order Rhodothermales; family VXPQ01; genus JBBDTI01. Next base: position 6,015 of record JBBDTI010000024.1, on the reverse strand, counting down.
GCGTAGATCTCGATGCCCGCGTCCGCCAGGGCGGCGGATACTTCGTCGTTGGTGCTGAGCGGGTTGCAGCCGGACCAGGCCACGTCCGCACCGCACGCCGCAAAGGTCTCGACCAGGACAGCCGTCTCCTTCGTAACGTGCAGGCAGCCCGTGATCTTGTAGCCCTCGAACGGCTTTGACGCGGAAAACTTCTCTCGCAGTCGCATGAGCACGGGCATGCGGCTCTCCGCCCATTCGATGCGAAGACGGCCCGCGTCGGCCAGTGCCAGATCGCGAACTTTGTAGGCGCCCTCTTTATGATCCATAATATTCGGTGGTATTCTGGTAATGACGGTTCTGGTAATGACGATCGTTCCGCAGCAAAGGTAAACTACTAAGATGGAACGGCGATTGCTCCCGGTACCTCAAAATTTCAATCACAAAAAGATGCCGGACAATGAAGCGTCTAGCGTGTCAGCGCACGACCATCATGCGCTCCGATCGCGTACCGACGGGCGTTTCCAGAAACAGGACGTACAGGCCGCTGGCGAGGCCGCGCGCGTCGTACTGAACCGTATACGTGCCAGGTTCGTGCTGAGCATGGCGGATAAGGGCGACGCGGCGGCCCAGCACGTCGTATACGGAAAGGCGGACGGGCATCGTCTCATCGCCGGGCACCGTATAGGAGACGGTTGTAGCGTCCGACACCGGATCCGGAAAGTTGGCATGCAGAGTGAGCGTCCGTTCGACGGCGAGTTTCGTCTCGGCGGTCCTCGCTTGATACGTCAGCCCGGTTAGAATCCACGTCTCCGACGGGTCCAGCGTTTGCGGATGAGCGAGGTCCACGCGAACGCGGACCGTTCGTCCGGCATACGGATCCAGATCGAACACGTGGACGGCAATACCGTCCGACGTGCCCGCAAAAACAGGTTGGCCTGCCATACGATGCCCGTTATCTGGCGAGAAAACGGCGGGGTAGGCCTCGTCGGGTTCCAGCACGCTCCACGTCGCCCCGTCGTCGTCGGAAATCTTGACGTTGCCTCCGACCGCGTCACCGAGGCTGAAGATATGCTCCAGGACGAGTTCATTGCGTTCTCCGTTCGAAGACACCGTGAACGGCTGCAGAATGATGCTTGAGCCTGTCTCGGACGACGTTCCTTCCGCAATCCACTGGTCCGACAATGGGCGCCAGATGCCGGTGGCGACGGCGCCTTGAAGTACCGACGTACGCTGTTCCGATCTGAAATCGACGACGAAGGGGTTGCCGTATTCCGTCTCGTTTCCGTCGAAGTCCCGCAGCAGCAACGTATACTCGATCCGATCTCCGGCCTCGAACGACTGCTCGGGCACGACGAACCCCTCAAATATGTCGAGCCGCGTGCCGGACATGGCTAGGCGGCGGCTGCCGCTAACCGATCCATCCCCGCTGTAAACCTCATACCTTGAGATGACCGCCTCAATGCCGGTATCGTCTTGCGCGGTGATCGAGATGGACGGAGGGTCCGCCCGATCCGGCAGGCGAATCGTCCGGGCAGCCGGCAGCCCGGACGCTGAAGGAGGCTGGGCGTCTTCGGGCAGTTCCGTCGTGATCACGACGTCGTCGACGTACCATCCCGCATAGAAAAGCGCCTCTTCCGCATTGCTGCCGTCCGTTCCGAAATCGAACCGAACCCGGACGTCGGCCGCGCTGGGCAGCTCGACGATCTCGCGGCGCCATCCGTAGCTGTACCCCCCGAATCCCGGCTCGCCCGCCAGGGGATTCCCAAAATCCGCGCCGATCGTCCCGTTGTACCCCCCCTCCGGCTCCACGACCTCCCACGTCGCCCCGCCGTCGACGGATACCTTAACGTTGCCGCCGTCCCAGATCCCGGCGAGATCGTCGAAGGTCCCCGGCTGGGCGAGCCCATTGTGCTCGAAGTCGTGCCACTGCCAGAAGACGAGGTACGTGGAACCGAGACCCTCCAGATCGACCCCCGGCAGCTGCAGGCTCGAGAGGCCGGCCGTTTCGGGATACGCAGCGGCGGGACGCGTCGCCCAGACGACCGCGCCCGACCGCGCGACCCGGAGTCCGAATGCCGGCTTCCCGGAGGCCCACACGCCGGTGGCGGTAAGTCCCTCGTTGATCCCTTCGAAATCGAAGGCACGCAGCACGCCGTCCGTCACGATCTCGATGACGGCTTGCCCCTCGGCCGGATAAGCCGTCTCGTTGCCAGCCATGGATGCGTCTCGCGCGAAGATGCGGTAGCTGAAGCTTTCGCCTTCCAGCACGGCCGATGCCGGTGTCGGGAACCGGCCGCGATACACGCCTTCGCTCTCCTCCATGCCGAACGGAGCTTCGGCCGCCACGCTTCCTCCGGGATCGTGGCGTACATATTCGACCCAGACGGTGTCCACCCCCAGGTTGTCGTCTACCTCCGCGAACAGGTCGATCGGCCAGGCGATGACGGACGCCTTGAGCGGAGCGTCGTGGACGATGGTCGGCGGCTCCGTATCCGGCCCTACGTCGAATGCATAGGTCTCCGTCGGCGCGGCCGGCGGCAGTCGTCTCCGGCGCCCATCGACATCTACGGCTTCGACGTAATAGCGGATCGTCTCCGGCTCGTCGGGAAACGACAGTTCGCCCTCATACCGATCCCCGTCGGCACGGGCGAGTCCGACATCCACAAACGGCCCGTCGCCTATGGCGTAATGAAGCGTCACGCTGTCGACGGGCGCCGTCGTCGCCGTCGCCGCCACGACGACGTTGGCGGCCCCTCCGAGATCTTCGGACGCCGCCAGCGGCTCGTGCTCCAGGATGGGTCCGAACGATGTGGGGTCGACGTACCCGGCTTCCCCGAGCTCCTGAACGAGCACGCTGCTGTGTATTCCACCGTACAGATCGTAATCGGCCTGAATGAGGGCTTCTGCCGCATCGGCGAGGGTCGCCGTGGATGAAAGATAGGCGTGCGAGGCGAGATTCAGCCGGTCGAGCACCCCCCGCCCGACCTGCGGATAGATGTCCATCAGCGTCGTCGCCCAGAGCAGGCCCCACTGATAGAAATCAATAATGACCTGGCAGCCCGGCGGATCGTACGACTGATCGTCGGGATAGTGACCGTCGTGGTCCAGCGTTCGTCCAGGCCAGCAGGGGACGTTGCCATCCCACGTGTATAGCCGACGCCAGTTGTGCTCGGGTATCTGGGGATCATCTTCCGAAAGATACCGGGAATAGGATGCGGCCCAGTAGTCGGACCACCCTTCGTGCAGGGCGTTGCCCTCCTTGCGCCCCGTCAGTCCGGGCGTCGTGAAATTGAGCAGCACGTGGGCATATTCATGCCAGATCACGTCGGCATCCTCCCCGTCGTCGATGCCGCCGGTCCCGAATCGGATGAGGTCCTGCCCCGGATTGTAATTCGAATCATCCTGCGTGAATGCCCGCGGGTTGACGCGAACGGGCTCATTCTTGATGGGAAAGCCGACGTCGAGCGACTGCACGTAGCGCTGGCTCTTGTCGACGTGATAATACGCGTTGACGGCCTCGAAACGGTCGTCGGCGCGCGTGTAGGTAAAACTGTGGGGAGAGGATTCGACGGGTACGTCCTCGGGATCGCCTTCTATGCGGACGTACGGGCCCTCGAGTCGATATGTCCCGTCGCCGCCGTCCGTGATCTCGCGCAGGGTGACCGTGAACCGTTGCTCGTTGAGAGCGGGACTGTCCGCGTCGTCATTGTCGACGTACGCGCCGCCGTACGTGACGCCTGCCGAGGTGAGGGGATCCGGGTCGAACACGAATCCCGTTCCGTCGACGGCTGCGGGCGCGCTGTAGGTGCGCCCCGTGAGCGTAGTTGAAGCTCCGACGCCGAACTGTGACGGGGATGAAGAAGGTGCCGAACCCGCAGAGGAGAACGCAGAGGATAATACGGCGGGGGCCGCAGCAGAGACGCCGGAGGAGAACGCGGACCGAGGCGCGACCGAGATGGAACCCTGCCCCTTCGCCTGCCACACGGGAACGCTGGAGAGATCGACCCTCTCGCGGGCGTGCGTCGATACGTCGATCATGCGGACGACCTCTCCGGTTCGCGCGTCGATCAGCACGTCCCAGGAAACGGGCAGCTCGTCCATTGAGGCAGACACCTTCCAGACGAGCCGCGGCGGCTTCGACGGGTATACGACCAGCTCGGGCTCGGCCGCGTCTAGCTCGCGCGAGGCGGCCGTCTGAACGATCCTGCGCGCCTGGGCCTGCGAAAGGCGGGGAACGGGATCGAAGGCTTCTACGAGATCCAGATGGCTCGCGTAGCCGTTCACGACCATGGTCGGCTGGCCGGAATTATCGAGACTGACCGTGACGTCGCGGCCGTAGACGGGCACGCCCTCGAGGGTCTGGCGCAGTCGGACGTGATGAGCGTAGCGACCGCCGCGCAGACTCTCGACGGACAGCGAACGGATCTCGTCCGGAAGTCCGTACGCTTCGGCCGAACGGCGAAGATGCTCCCGGGCACCCGCCTCCGGCGTCAATCCACCCGGAACCCGTTCGCGAATACGATAGCGCGATCGGTACACGCCCGACTCCACGTCGACGCGTCCTTTTTCGACAGGCCGCGAGCGGATTTCCGTAAGCGTGTCGACGGATACCGCGCGGGCCCGAAAGGCCGGTCGGAGCATCATGCGTGCTGCTTCGCCCACGGAAATTTCGCCACGCTGCTCCGTCCTTTCGTCGCCGTTCGGATCGACCTGCGCCTGCGCCTCATGCAGTGAGGTGGCGGAGATTACGAGTAGAATGCAGGCTACAACCGCTGTTCGCATTCGATAGGTATAGAACTGCTGACAGGCGCACCATGAGACGCGGCGCCGAACGCGTAGTTTCGGCATCGGTAACCGGTCAGGCCTCTGTATTCGCAGCAGTTACGCAAACTGCTTTGCCGCCGCCTTGAGCGCATCGACGTGATCCAGATTCTCCCACGAGAACTCGCTGCGGCCGAAGTGTCCATACGCGGCTGTCGGGAGGAACTGCGGCTTTAGCAAGTCCAGGCGCTCGATGATGGCTGAGGGCCGGAGATCGAAGACCTCCCGTACGACGCGGACCAGCTGCACGTCCGGCATTACGACGGTACCGTTCGTCTGGATATCGATCGACACGGGCTCCGGCACACCGATCGCATAGGCGAGCTGAACCTCGACTTCGTCGGCGAGTCCGGCCGCAACGATATTCTTCGCCATGTGTCGGGCCGCGTAGGCCGCGGACCGGTCGACCTTCGACGGATCCTTTCCGCTGAAGGCCCCACCTCCGTGGGCGCCCTTGCCCCCGTAGGTGTCCACGATGATTTTGCGACCCGTAAGCCCGGTATCGCCATGCGGCCCGCCGATGACAAACCGTCCGGTCGGATTGACGTGCAGGATGAGATCGTCGTCGAGCAGCGCTTCATCGATGACGCGCGGAAGGAGATGATCCCGGACGTCCGCCTTGATCTGTTCGATGGTTACGTCGCTGTCGTGCTGGGTGGAAACCACGATCGTGTGAACGCGGCGGGGTGTTCTCCGATCATCTTCGTACTCGATCGTGACCTGGCTTTTCGAATCAGGCCGCAGGTACGGCATCACGGTCGATTTCTTTCGGATGTTCGCCAGCTCGCGGACGAGCGCATGCGCGTACGAGATCGGAAGGGGCATGAGCGATTCCGACTCGCGGCAGGCATAGCCGAACATCATGCCCTGGTCGCCGGCCCCCTGATCCTTATGCAGTCCGGCGTCGGAGTCCACCCCCCGCTTGATGTCTTCGCTCTGTTCGTGGATGGTACTGAGCACGCCGCACGACTCAGAATCGAAACGGAGCCGTGGATCCGTATACCCGATGTTACGGATGACGTCGCGAGCGATCGTCTGGACGTCTACGTAGGCGTCCGTCGTAACCTCACCGGAAAGGACGACGAGTCCCGTCGTAACGAGCGTCTCGACAGCCACGCGGCTGTACGGGTCCTGTTCCAGCAGAGCATCGAGGATAGCGTCGGAAATCTGGTCGGCAACCTTGTCAGGATGCCCTTCGGAGACCGATTCGGACGT
>JBBDTI010000023.1:25956-47995 GCA_040904565.1 Rhodothermales bacterium | reverse complement strand
ATTCTGCCCTTTCAAGTCCGGGCAGCCTCGTCCTGACGGAATCTACAGCCGCGAGGTTATTTGGAACGGCCGATCCGATCGGGCAGACCATCTATCGGAATGGGACGGATCCATATACCATTGCGGCAATTGCAGGCGACCCGCCGCCCAATACGCACCTGCCGTTCAACGTCCTTATTTCCGCGGGGGAACTCGAAACCAGAACGCCTGCCGCTTTGAGGTGGAATTTCTTTGGTGCCCGCGTCTACCTGAAGCTGACGCCCGGTGTCGACAGGCCGTCCCTAGTTGGAAAGTTGAATGCGCTGCGTGCCGAGCACGTAGACGGACCATTCGAAGCGTGGAGGCTTGATCTACAATCGGTTTCGAGAATTCACCTACACTCCGATCTTAACGACGAGTTCGCGCCGACGAGCGATGTCCGCTATCTATACATCTTCGGGGCGGCCGGACTTCTGATACTGCTAATATCGTGCGTGAATTACGTAAACCTTGCGACGGCGCGTTCCACTGATCGGGCAACAGAAGTGGGCGTTCGAAAGGTACTTGGGGCGCAGCGAGAGCAGCTCGTGGGATTATTTATTTCGGAGTCGATAGTGATCGCGCTTCTAGCTCTGCCCTTTGCACTCCTATTTGCTTCCGTCGCGCTACCGATCGTGAATGACCTAACCGGGCAACAGTTAAGTTTGAGTCTGGCAGATCATCCGACAGTCTGGATCGCGGTAGTGCTCACCCTCCTCATCGTGGGCATAGCTGCTGGGTCCTATCCAGCGTTTGTCTTGTCGGCCTTCCGGCCCATGAGAGTTCTACGTGGTGGGCAGTTGAATATCACTAGTAAGTACTGGGTTCGACGAGGCCTCATACTGTTTCAGTTCGCGGCCACCGTCGCACTGGCGGCGGGAGCACTCGTTGTCCATAGTCAGCTCGAGTACCTGCAGACAACGCGGCTTGGATTTGACGCGGAGGAGATCGTGAGTTTTCGACCGCCAGACTGGACGAGTGATGACCTGAGCGTGTTCGCGGCCTCGGTCGCGTCCGAGCCCAGTATCGAGAGCGTGGCAGCAGGAATGCCGCTCGGGATTGGGTGGCGCACGTATACGATGCCACGAGAAACGGCGTCGGGCGAGACGTGGCAACTTGACATGCTGTCGGCGGGATATGGCTATGTAGAGACAGTTGGACTCGAGCTCGTTGCCGGCAGAAGCTTCTCTCGCAAGTTTGGCACTGATGCAGAGAATGCACTCATCGTGACTAGATCGACCGCGGAAAGACTGGGCCTGGAGGGAGACGGACTCGGACCAGCTCCAGAGCCCTTCGACGGGTTACAGGTGATCGGAGTCGTCGAAGACATCCATAACGTATCACTTCGGCAGCCCTTGCGGCCGACAGCAGTCCAGTTGGATCCATCCTTTACAGGGGTCGTTTTGGCCAAGCTCGATCCCGGACGGACTGAGGAAGGTCTCTCTGTCCTGGAGCGTGCATGGGAGGCACAAATCCCAGATAGACCGTTCGCCTTCGAATTCCTTGACGAGGAGATTCAAGCACAATATCAGTCGGAACAGCGTCTCAGTAGTGCGTTTGCGCTCTTTGCCGGTCTAGCTATTCTGCTGGCAGGCATCGGTCTGTTCGGCCTATCCGCCTACTCTGTGCGCCAGCGCACAAAGGAAATCGGTATTCGAAAGGTGCTGGGTGCGTCTGTTGCCTCGATCGTAGGTCTATTAACGAAGGAGTTCGTCATCCTTGCAGTCGTGGCCATAGCTATCGGTACGCCATTGGCATATGTCGGAATGAACCGGTGGCTGAATGAATTCGCTTACCACGTAGAGCCCGGACTGTGGCTCCTTCTGATGGTTGCGACGCTGGCTATAGTCGTGGCGGTGGTAAGCGCTGGCATGCAAGCCGTGCGTGCAGCTGCATCCAATCCGGCGACGACCATTCGGTATGATTAATCCGTTTTCGTGTGATGGCGACGACAGCCGGAACAGCCATTCCTTAAAAGCACTTGCCGCAGCGCCGGCACCATTGTCGACCCGCGGCGCCGCTGTTTCCGTGACGTCGGTGAATGCCGAACTTATCGTCTCTTCTCCAAACCGTCGAACAAGTTAGACATCCCCCAGTGGGTGCAACCGCGAGAGGGGCGAGGGCATCCGCATACGCAAGATTGCATCATCTGAACGTGCACGGAAGGATTTGGGATACCTCGCTGGGGCGCGAGTAATTCAGGTGGGTACACGTACTTGACGCTATCCCGGAGAAGCTCCAGGATAGCGTCTGTGTTCGCGCGCATCGAGTCCTTGAAGACCAGCCTCGCGTCGTTGCACCGAACGATGGAGCTGTACACCTGTGACGCACTTATGCCAAGCGCCTGCGACAGCTCGGCGTACGTGAACCGTTGGTCGGAGAGCGCAATCATCAGCGCGACGACAATGTCTTGCGGGAGGAGCATGGCTCATGACTATTCTGAATTCTAGAATGTAGAACATAGAATTGTCATAACTCCGGCAATCGAGGGGACCTGCACTGTCTGAGGCACTTGCGCGTTTTCTCGAAACTCGTCTCGTCAAGCAGAAAGCTGTATGCCGTCGTCAATCGAATAAATCGCAGGCGTCTCGGAAACCGGCTGTTCCGATCGGTGTTTACTTAACATAAAGAGTAATTATTACGATACTACACCTATATGTTGACAACGATCGACCCGACTGCCGGAATTTGATGAGCGAGGACTGATTCCCTCAGGGGAGTATGAGCTGACGTTCGACGAGCTCCGATCGTCCGTCCTGGTGAGAGGTCCATCTAAGCGCATCGAGGATTCAGACAGAGGCGCTTCACGAACGAGCAAAAGGGGATCGTGAAGGTAGTCAAAGCATCGATCGAGAATCACTAGCAAACTCATGATCCGAACAGATACCGAGCATCAGAAAGCCTTGGAGCAGCTTGAGCGCGATGCCGAGACGATTGAGGCTCAGCGTGAACATCTGCAAAGCATCGGTCTCGTAGGTGAGCAACTCGATCGAGCCATGCAGCCCATGGCGTCCTTCCACGAACAGTTGAAGGACGAGGTGGAGACGTATGAACGAATGAAGAGAGGTGATCTGGGCACTCTTTCCAGTCTCACCAGCATTGGGCGATGGCTCATTGGTGCTCGGATCGCCCGTGGCATGACGCAAAAAGAGCTAGCCGATCGTCTGGAAGTATCCGAGTCTCAGGTGTCTCGCGACGAGCGGAACGAATACCACGGAATTACGGTGGATCGTGCACAGCGCACCATGGATGCCCTCGGTATTCGCTTCAGAGCAGAAGCAGAGAACCCACTTTTAGAGGAATTTAGTCCTGAATTTTGAACCGCCCCGGCATACCAGGGACTGTTCAATCGGCCATCTTGGGGCATTAATGGATGTCTTCAGTAAGTGTGACGTCCCCCCGAAATAATGGCCAATTCTAAACTAGAGACTTCGGCACCGTCTTAGGGGTTCGCGACAACTCGTCCGTACTATAGAAAAGATCAGCAACGTTGCCTGACCTGATCGTTCGCAAGTTTCGCCATGGCAGTAGCTTGGGGAGCCCTGAACGGGATAAATGCCGATACCGCACCCCCAATCGCTCTACCCATTCTAGTTTCTGCTTACCGGGATTCGCCTGCACGGAATGCCAGCGAAAGCCAGGAAGCTGACGATTGAGTGGGTTACATTGGTATGTATCCGTTGCCGCCGTAGCCCCGCCCCATGACCTTCTCCAGATCGGTCAAATGCTTCCTCCTGGTGGCGTTCATGAGCAGCTGCGCAGCGTCGAGCTTGCTTGCCCAGACGGCGTCGCTAAGAGGGTTCGTGACGGATGCCGGTGACGGGCAGCCGCTGGGAGGGGCCACCGTCGCGCTGCGCAGTGCGGAGAATGCGGACTCGCTCCTCTACGGCTCGGTTTCGAATGAGGACGGCGTCTACCTGATTCGGAGCATTGAACCGGGTACCTATCTGCTCGCCATATCCTTCATCGGCTACGAGACCGTCCGGGATACGCTCGATCTCTCCGGCAGCACGACCCGAAGCGCGGACCTCGTGCGGTCCGAGGAAGCCCTGGGAGAAGTATTGGTCCAAAGCGAACGGGAGCACGGGATGGCCCGAGTCACGGCCGGCCACCAGCGCATTCGCCCGGAAGAGATCGAACTCGTACCCTCTCCGGATATCTCAGCCGATCTCGCCAACTATCTGACGACGCTCCCCGGGATCGTTACCACCGGAGACCGGGGCGGGCAGTTCTACGTCCGAGGGGGCGAGCCGTCCCAGAACCTGACGCTGCTCGACGGGATGGTCGTATACCAGCCCTTCCACGTGTTGGGCTTCTACTCGGCCTTTCCGGCCGACATCCTCAGCCACGTCGATCTGTATGCCGGCGGCTACCCGCCGCGCTACTCTGGACGGCTCTCTTCGGTGGTGGACGTATCTGCGCGCACCGGCAACAACCGTCGCTTCGGGGGGATGGCCAGCGCGTCGCCCTTTTCGAGCGCCGTGCGCGTGGAAGGCCCCATCGTGCCCGGCCACGCTTCCTTTCTCATATCGGCCCGGGAATCCATGCTCGAACAAGGGGCCGAGCGGATCATTGGCCAGGACCTGCCCTTTCGCTTCGGCGACCTCTTCGCGAAGGTCTACGGTCCGGCCAGCCGGAATAGTCGCCTCTCGATCACGGCTCTGCGCACGCATGATAGCGGAAGCATCGGTGATGCGCCCGACGCCGATGGGCCCGATGAAGTGCGGTGGGGGAACACCGCCATCGGAGCCCGGTGGACGCTCGTGCCTCGCGCGATCCCGGCCATCATGACAGTGCACTTCTCGCGCTCCCGGCATGTCACGGAGATGGGCTCGGAAGAAGAGCCGCTGCGACGCTCGGAGATCCATCACACACGAATTGCGGTAGACGGACTCTTCGAAGGCGACGGAATCAACTGGGAAGGGGGATTCGACGCTCTGCTGGGTAAAGTATCGAACGACCTGGGCGGCGCGTTTCAGCTGCCCAATTCTTCGGGCAACTCCCTGGTCGAATGGGGGCTCTACGCGGAACCGATCTACGAGCTCGGCCCGGAGGTCCACATTCGCCCGAGCGTCCGACTGCAGTGGTATAACATAAAGATCGACCCGTTCGTCGAGCCGCGCGTCCGGGCGACGTGGGAGCGCGGCATCCATCACGTGAGCGGGGCGGTAGGACTCTACAATCAGGCCGTCATCGGCCTCAACGATCGTCGGGACGTGGCGAACGTTTTCACGATCTGGTCCGTCATCCCGCGGCCGAGAGATAGCGGCACCGACCCGCGTGCCGGACGCCTGGGCAAGTCCGTCCACACGACGCTCGGCTACCGCAGCACGCCGGCGTCGTGGCTGGACATATCCGTTGAGGGGTTCTACAAACGCATGAGCAACCTCTTCGTCGCCGAGTGGACGTCCTTCCCCGAGCTGACGACCCGCCTCGCTCGGGCCCGCGGCCGCACGGCCGGATTCGAGGCTCGCCTGGAAGTGCGCCGGGATCCGTTTTACGCATTCGTCAACTACGGCTACTCGAACACTCTCTATCACACGAAGTACGAGGCGGTCCGCTACTGGTTCGGGACCGAATCCCTCGCCTTCCGCCCGCCGCACGACCGGCGGCATCAGGTGACGGCGCTCGGCAGCACGTCCTGGCGCGGCCTGGAGTTCAGCATTCGGTGGACGTTCGGCTCGGGGCTGCCCTACACGCAGCCGCTGGCTTTCGACAGCTTCGCTCATCTCGATCACGCCGGGAGCGTCTTCGACATGGCGCGCTCGCGGCGCGTCATTTTCGATCGGCCCTTCAACAAGGTGCTTCCGACCTACCACCGGCTGGACGTCTCGCTCGAACGCACGTTTGCCCTCCGCGCGGCCGACCTGACGATCCACGGCAGCCTGATCAACGCGTATGACCGGCCAAATCTTTTCTACGTCGACACCTTTACGACGCAGCGAGCCGACCAGCTTCCCATCGTGCCCTCCCTTGGACTGCGGGTGAGCTTCTGATGGCTGGAAGAGGAATCATCTGGGTACTTATTTGCGGTCTGGCCGCGGCGTTTGCCGCATCCGGATGCAACACCGACGTGGCCGGGCCGCCCGGTGTCGACGAGCCGTTTTCGGTGTACGGTATTTTGAACCCGCAGCTGGACACCCAGACCGTCCTCGTCTCGGCAACGGAGGCGGAGCTCAAGCCCACCGCTGTAACCATCGACGCGCAGGTTACGTCGACGAACCTCCAGACCGGCGTGACCCGCCAGTGGCGGGACTCGGTGGTGACGGGCCCGACCGGCCATGTCGATCATATCTTCTGGGCGGACTTTCGGCCGGACTACGGGAGCCGGCACCGCCTCGAAGTGAGGCGATCCGACGGTGCGACGACCTTCGTGGAGACGTCCATTCCCGAGCTGATCACGCTCGAACAGGAGGACACGCGCTCGCGGCACTTCATCGTGACCCTCTACGGCGAGGCGTTTCGCCCATTGCACATCAACGCGCACTACGGCGTCCGAGCCTTTTACGCATACCCTGGTTCTGAACGCAGAAATCCGAGCATGCCGTACTCCGAGTTCGCTGTTTCGGTCAAGGGAAACGAAGAACAAATCGAAGGCGGCTGGCGGATCCCCATCGACCTGAACATCAAGTACGAATCTCTGCGCTCCCGCTACTATAATGAGCACAGTCGATCCTCGGAAGTGTTCGTTGGCTTCGCGAATCCGAGCTGCGACGGGCTGGCGCTGGAGGACATGCGCGTCAGCGTCACCGTCGGCAGTGACGAATGGGACCCGCCCGCGGGAGACTTCGATCCGTTCGTTCAAAGCTTTCCTCGCGCGTTTTCGAACGTGCAGAACGGGTTCGGCTTCGTGACGGGCGGATACGAGTTCGATGCGCCTGTCTATCCGTCCACCACGTCGCTCGACGACACCTGGTTCTGGGATAGTATCCTTAACCGGACGCCCCACGTCTTTGGGTGCGGTCACTACGTGGGGGCGTAGCTGCCGCGGGTCCATTATTTCTTAGAGACGCGAAAGGAACCGGCTAAATCTGTTCAGTGCCGACACCTTTACCACGCAGGGAGCCGACCGGGCTGGAATCCTGCCGGATAGCCGCTTTTACACAGAAATCGGGACTTGATCCTCTTCATCCATCTCGATAGGTAAACGACGTCTCGATATGCGGTCCAACACTAGATCTCACCAAGTCAGACTCTACTGGGTATTTGCCGTAGCAGCAATGCTTAGTTGTCTTCTGGTTCTGGGCTGCAGCGATACGCTGGCGCCGCCCGAGAATCTTGAGCAACCTTTCTCCATGTACGGAGCGCTCAGTCCGCAACGGGATACGCAGTCAGTTCGCATCTACCCGATTCAAGAATTCCTGGTGCAACCGGACGCAGATGACATTGAAGATATTCGCGTCACGTCGACCAATCTCCAAACGGGCGTCGCTCGAACGTGGCAGGACACCGTCGTGGTAGGGCTTAACGGCGAGCCCGAGTTCATCTTCTGGTCTGTCTTTGAAGCGACGTATGGAACGGTGTACCGGATTGAAGCCGAGCGCACGTCCGATGGCGCGCGGAGTTTTGCCGAGGTACGCGTACCGGAACTGGTCGATATCGTGGTGGAAAATCCGCGTATTCAGGGAGTCGAAATTGCCATCCGTGGCGAGGGCATCCGTGTCTTAAAGCCCCTTGTGGAGTACTTCGTAGGCGTCCCGGGCAGCGGATACCTCAATCGACGATATGCCTTTTCGTACCAAGGTCGTGAACAAAAGACTGACGAGGGTTGGATGGTCGAAATCGATTTTGCAGATGAGCGAATCACAGTACAGTCCTTCTACAACATCGATACACCACCATTGCAGTCCGGCTCTGACTGTGCCGCGATCACGCTGCTCGAGCTTAGCCTCGAAGTGCTGGTGGGAAACAGCAGCTGGGATCCTCCGGGCGGTATATTCGACCCAAATCTACTCATACGGCAGGGCGCAATGTCGAATGTGGAAAACGGCTTCGGCTTCATTGGCGCCGGCTATCGAACGTCTAGTGACGTGACGCCACCTTCTGATATCGTCGAGGCGGCATGCTTCGCCGTGCCTGCGCACCCTTAACGTGTATACATTTAACAAACCCCATGGTCTTGTCGTCACTTGGACCACGTCAAGCGATCCCGGTAGAGCGATTTCTACTTGTTGTGTCGTGTACCCTTCTGTTGCATTTCGTGAGCCCCGATCTAGCCCTGTCCCAATCCGCCCGTCTGAGCGGGATCGTAACGGACGGCTCTGACGGCCGGCCGCTCGAAGGCGCCACTGTGACAGTCCTTACGCTGGGAAATGGGGAGATTGCGCACGGTGCGGCGACCGACGGCGATGGAATCTATCTCATCGTGGGCATTGAGCCGGGTGAATACGCACTAGCCATCAGCTTCATCGGTTTCGAGACCTTTCGTGATACGATCAGCTTTGCTTCCAACGATGTTCTTACGCGCACCGTCGCCCTTGGTGAGGGAGAAGGTGAATTGAACGAGGTCGTCGTGCAGAGCGAGCGCACGGAGGGTATGGCGCGGGTCACAGGCGGGCACCAGCGCATCAGTCCGGAGGATGTCGAGCTGATCCCATCGCCCGACATCTCTGGCGACCTGTCGAACTATCTCAGCACGCTGCCCAGCGTGGTCTCCAGCGGTGACCGGGGCGGCCAGTTCTTCGTCCGCGGCGGCGAGCCGTCTCAAAACCTTGTCTTGCTGGACGGTATCACGATCTATCAACCGTTTCACGTGCTCGGATTCTATTCTGCCTTCCCGTCCGATATCGTCGATCACGTCGACATGTATGCAGGCGGCTTCGGGCCGAAGTACAGTGGGCGCCTCTCCTCCGTTATCGATGTCGCTTCGCGGTCGGGCAACAATCGCCGATTTGCCGGCATGGGGAGCATCTCGCCATTCGGCGCAGCAGGCCGACTCGAAGGCCCTGTCATTCCGGGATTGCTCTCCTTCATCGGCTCTGGAAGGCGATCGCTCGTTGACCGAAGCGGCGAGTATCTCTATAAGGAGCCCATGCCGCTCGAGTTTGGTGACGTGTTCGGAAAACTCAATTTCGTGCCTAGCACGCGTAGTACCTTTTCGGCAACTGGCTTGCATACCTTCGACCGCGGCGAACTCGTGCCGGAGGTCGGCGAAACGGAAGCACAGGAGGTGCGGTGGACGAATGACGGGCTCGGTCTACGCTGGCTGGCCCTGCCGCACGCGCTGCCCGTGTCGACGGAGTTCCTCCTTTCCCATGCGCGCCATACGATGCAGCAGGGCACGGCCTCCGACACTGCGCGCCAAACGGAGGTTCGTGAGTGCCGTATCGCGCTTAATGCTACGTTCTTTGGTAACCAAACGACCACACTGGCCGGGTGGGAAGTCGTCTTCGGCAAGGCTCAAAATGACCTGGGCGGCAAGTTTCAAAACCTCGATCGCACGAGCTCCAATCTCTTCTCCTACGGATTCTACGTTGAGCCTGCGTTTATCGTCGGTGACGTGCACGTCCATCCAGGTGCCCGCTTACAGTTCTTCAACATTCGGCCGGCGCCTTACATCGAGCCGCGCCTGCGTCTATTCTGGGAGCGAGGGATACACCACATATCCGCTGCGACCGGCCTCTACCAGCAGCAGATCGTCGGGCTGACGGACCGCCGCGACCCGGCCAACGTCTTTACCGCCTGGACGGCCATCCCGAGGAAGGAGGTTAATCTCGGCCAAGGCGATCAGCTCCTCGGAGGCCGTGTGGGCCGGGCGATCCACGTACTACTAGGCTACCGAGCCACCCCACTGCCGTGGCTCGAGGTTTCGATCGAGAGCTTTTATAAATCGATTGAGAACCTGTTTGTAGGCGAGTGGACCGGTTATCCTCGCCTATCGACTCGCCTGCAGCCGGCAGAGGGCCGATCATTCGGATTCGAGACGCGCGTGGAATTTAATCACGACCGGATCTACGGCTACGTAACGTACGGTTATTCGAATACGGAGTATGCCGCGAATTCGCCGGCCGTGGACCTGTGGTACGGGGAAGAGAAGCTGCGGTACCGTCCCGGTCACGATCGCCGACACAAGGTCAACGTGCTCCTAGCCTCCGAATGGCGCGGCTTCGACGTGAGTCTACGTTGGACCTTCGGTTCTGGATTCCCCTACACGCGTCCGCTCGGATTCGACGGCTTCGCGCTCGTGGACGATACGAAATCGGCCTGGGATCTCGAGCATTCCCGGCGCGCCCTGTACGAGCGGCCCTTCAACGCCGTGCTGCCGACATATCATCGCATGGACGTAGCGATTGAACGAACGTTCTCCATCGGGCTCGCCGAAGCCTCCCTTCAGGCCAGCGCCATCAACGCATACAACCGACGCAATCTTTTCTACGTCGATGCCTTCACGCTCGAGCGCAAGGACCAGCTTCCGTTTATCCCCTCGGTAGGCCTGCAGGTTTCGTTATGAGGATGCCGACTGTGCACGCGTAGATCATCATCGCGCTGCTACGTTCGTCCGCGATCTATTCGAGAGCCGCTCTATTCGGCACGGTGGGGCGGAATGGGCCTGCCGCGGGACGGACGGTGTCCCCGGCGATTATCCGTCCGCGACCTGCGACGGAAACGAGAGGACGAGCGCGGAGGCTTCCATTTCGCCGTTACGGCCGTAGAACCGCATCTGCCCGGCCATGTCGCACGTCCAGACCTCCAGAGCACCCTGCTCGAAGTAGAGGTTTCGCTTTTCGTCGATCTCGGCCCGGGTATTTGACTGCGACAGCACTTCCACGCAGATTTCAGGGGCAAACGGACAGGCCTCGGCGCCTTCCGGAAGGTCTCGAAGGCGCTCATCGGAGATCCAGACGACGTCGGGAAGCTTGACGCCCTTCGACGTCTCGACGGCAAATTCGACGGCGACGCGTCCCGGACGCTCGACGCGTTCGAGCAGCGCGCCGACGCGAAACTGCATGAGCCCATGCCCAGGTTTCTGCGGGCTCATGACCAGCTGCCCGTACTCGTTCGTTTCGATCTTGTAGGGCAGGTCCTGAAGGGAGGGGTCCCGAAGCGCGTGCTTCCAGGCGGATAGCGTTTCCATCGGCTGCATCGTTGATTGCCTCGGTGCGTGCTGTTTTACCTTCGTACACTTGCCGCGATCCCACGGCCGGCAGGACGAAAGACACGATTGATAGACTGGGTATAACCTCGCGGTGGGATCGACCGGAATCTGAAAAAGCTGGGGTTACCCTGGCTCATCAAAACCAGGGCACCTATCTTTTATTACGATGTACCTAATGTAAATATAGAGCCCCAAATTTTTATTAAGTGGCTGATAATGTAAAACGACATATCGAATCTTTGGATGTGATCCGGTTGGACGAGTACGACCCTGGACACTATGTAAGGCAGTCGGGGTACGAGGCCTTCATCCCAACTCCGATCAACCGAGCGTGGACCTGGGACGATGCACGCATCAATACCTTGCTGGAGGAAGCAACCCGGGCGCTCGTAGAACTGGACGCGTTCTCGCGCATCGTCCCAGATGTCGACCTCTTTATTCGGCTCCACGTGGTGAAGGAGGCCAGCGCCTCGAGTCGAATCGAGGGTACGGAGACAGAAATTGACGAGGTGATCCGGCCGGAGGAGGAGGTGGTGCCGGAGCGGCGCGACGACTGGGAGGAGGTCCAGAACTACATCCAGGCAATGAATGAGGCCATCGCGACCCTGGACGTGCTTCCGCTCTCAACGCGCCTTCTTCGGCAGACCCACCGGACGCTTATGCAGGGCGTACGCGGCCAGCACAAGCAACCGGGGGAGTACCGCAAGAGCCAGAACTGGATCGGCGGAGCGACCCTGGAGGACGCGGCGTTCATCCCGCCGCCGCACCACGAGGTGTCCCGGCTGATGAGCGATCTGGAGAAGTTCTGGCACAACGAGGAGATTAACGTTCCTCACCTCGTCCGCATCGCAATCAGTCATTACCAGTTCGAGACCATCCACCCGTTCCTGGATGGTAACGGGCGCATCGGGCGGCTCCTCATTACACTCTACTTGATGAACCAAGGCTTCCTGCGAAAGCCCTCACTGTACCTTTCCAGCTACATCGACCAGCACCGGCCGGCCTACTTCGACGCACTGCGACGCGTAAGTGGCTCGGGCGACATGGGGCACTGGATTCGCTTTTTCCTCGTCGCCGTGCGGGACACGGCCCGTACGGGCAGCGAGACGTTCGAGGCTATCCTGGCCCTGCGTGAGCGCATCGAGAAGGAGGTGCTGGAGCTCGGGCAGAAGGCCGCTAACGCCCGGCGCCTACTCACGCTGCTCTACCGCCAGCCACTAGTACGGACCAGCGACGTGGTCGATCACCTGGAGGTGAGTCATCCGACGGCCATTAGCCTGCTCCGAGACTTCGAGCGCCTGGGTCTCCTCGATGAGACGACGGGAAATCAACGCTACCTCCGCTACCGTTTCAGCGAGTATCTTGACCTCTTCGCTCGATAGATCCTCGTTCATAAAGATTCGCGAAACTGCATGAGCCCGTGCCCCGGTTTCTGCGGGATCATGATCGACTGCCCGTACTCGTTCGTTTTGATCTTGCCACGGAAGATGCGCTGCACTGGACCATCCGCGATCAGGTGCTCGCCGAAGCCGTCCCCGTATGAAAAGAGACCTCGTCTTAAGGCGTTGGAATGACGATACGAACACCTCACGCGCGTACCGCAGGTGACGGGGCACATCAGGCATAATCTTGGGTACAAGATAGAGTAACCGTGTAGATTATACGGCGTACCCGAGGCGTGTCACCACCCAGCTGACCGTCTGCCTCCCTCGCTCTCTGAGCCAAGGTGATACATCTTCTCCCAGGATATGGAAGATCATTCTTTTTACGGTGGCGCGGATCCGCGTGAGATGCCCCTCTACGCTGTCAGTGAGGCGGCGCACTATATCGGGTTGCCGCCATCCACGTTGCGTTCCTGGGTTCTTGGACGTCGCTATCCGGTAAGCGACGGTTGGAATGCGTCTGATGCGATTGTCCGACTTCCTGACCAAGATGATGGCCGGCTGTCTTTCAACAACCTGATCGAGGCGTTCGTCGTCAAGGGATTGAGGAAAAAGCACGGCGCCTCAATGATGGCAATTCGGAAGGCTGCGGCGTACGCTGAGAAGGAACTGGATGTTGAGCGGCTCTTCCTTCGTGACGAGCTCTGTACGAACGAGGGCGACCTATTCTGGACCCAATACAGTGAACTCATCAATCTCTCTCGTGGCGGCATGATCGCGATGAAACAGATTGTAGAAGCTCACCTAAAACGCGTCGAACGCGATGTAAGGGACCTTCCCCTGCGGCTCTACCCGCTGATCCCGTCACGACCAGGAGCCAGAACTATCGTAATCGATCCATCAGTCTCATTCGGACGCCCGATCGTAGGCTCGTCAGGGGTTTCAACGGCCGTCGTGGTTCAACGAATCGACGCCGGAGAAGAAATCGAAGACCTGGCGGACGACTATGGATTGAGCGAGGATGAGATTCGGGATGCCGTCGTGTATGAACTGGCGGCGTGAGCATCGTTTTCTATAGCGACTGCGATTTAGGGAAGAATATCTTCCCTGGCATTTTGCGGGACGCTGGTATTCACGTTGAACGTCACCTTGATCACTTTCCTGGAGATGCACCCGACAGCGAATGGATACCGTACGTTGCTGATCAGGGCTGGTACGCTCTAACAAACGATCGGCGGATCTACCGGACGCCGGCTGAAAGGGAAGCAGTGATTCGGTCCGGGCTTAAACTCTTCGTATTGTCTGGAGGTCATGCGCCGACCAAAGAGTTGGCACAGAATTTTATTCTCACATACAAGAAAGTAACTCGTTTCATCGAGCGTACCGATCGTCCGTTTATTGCGAGCGTTACTCGCTCTACAAAGTCGAATCAAGCGGGTAACGTGTATCTTCGGTATCCGAAGGATAGGTAGAGATGGGGGTCGGGGTGGTCCCATACATCTGAGTCGACAACGAATTGAATGCTTCCGTCCATGTGGAGCTAAGGAGATTCGAACTCCTGACCTCTGCAATGCGATTGAGGAGATGGCGGTTTCGGACGCTCCCGCACGCTCCGCGCGTGCGCCGCGTCAAGATGAGGGCACTCGCACTTACCGTGCGAAGGTGTGCGTGTACTTAAGCACGATCGTGCGTCCGGAGGTAAGCGGAAGGCGGGGTTCGAGACCGTATCGGTTGGTATTCCGCCCTTCGTTATAGACGACGTAGAGGTCGTTCCCTTCGCGCGCGTTGTATCGGATGCGCACGTTCGTGATGAGCGCGTCGGCGGCGCTGCTGTACTGGATGAATGCCGTGGCGGAGAGCTTGACGTTGAGCGAGGCCGCCATGTTTAGCCTCACCAGATGCACGTCCAATTGCTGATCGCGATCCGGGAAGGTGATCCTGTTGAAGGCATAGAAGCCGCTTAGTTCCAGGTAGCGGGAGATGGTCCAGCCCGGATCGACGTCGAAGCCCAATATGCGGCCGTCGTAGTACGAACCGGCCCGTGCGCTAATGCCGGTGCGGAGCATCGACCCGCCGCCCGTATAGTACCTGGAATGGACATCGTAGAACGAATAGCTGCCCTCCGGCACTTCGACCTGGCCGGCAAGCCGAAAAGCGCCCTGCAGGTCGTCGTACGATCTGAGGAGTGTGGTCGTAATTTCAGGACCGGCCTTCCAGCGCATCTCCCATTTCGGCCCGATCTCGGACGTTTCCACCGTGCCATTCGCATTCCGTAAGAACGTGGAGCTCTGGAGCCAGATTTGATGCCGAAGGATGGGGGAGTCCTCGTCCACGAACCAGCTATACGAGATCTGGTCGCCGATCCGCGTAAAATCCCGCCGCAGCAAGAACCCGAGGGCCGGGTCGAACGCCGGTCCTGAGCGCGTAACGCCGAATCGGTAGCTGAAGCCATCCACGATGCGCCGCTCCCACTGAGCATGGAGCCGTGCGGACTCCAAATTTACGGACCGGGATCCGCCGTCATCGAAGCTCTGCGCCCAGGTCAGTGATGCATACTCATCGCCGACGATCCGAAAGAGACCGTCGAGGCCCAATACGAGGTTGTAGCCGCCTCGTTCGTCGATCCGGCTCGTTGCAATGCCGCCTGCATACGAATTTGCATTGAAAACCTGCCGCCGCAGGCGCAGCGTCCCAAGATTTTCGGAGGGATGACCGGCGCCGTCCGGGAGCGAGAGACCGCTTCGCGCCGATTGCATGTCGAGCAAGCCGACGTCCCATCCGCCGACGCGTCCGACGAGACGCGCTCCGCCGATGATGGGAATGGCGTTTCCGTCGACGAGGCCGATGCGCCGGCTGTAGAATATGCGGTCAGCTCCGCCGACGTTTACGTCAAATATGCGGGCGCGCTCCAGGAAGAAAGGCCGTTTCTCCGGGAAGAAGAGAGAGAATCGGGTCAGGTTTACCTGCTGGTTGTCGGCCTCTACCTGTGCGAAGTCGGTGTTCACTGTAAGATCGAGCGTGAGATTGCTCGTGACGCCGTATTTCACGTCCACGCCTACGTCGTACGCGGGATCGTCGACGCGTTGGTAGGCCGTTTCCGAGCTGTTGAGCAGATATTCCTGCGACATGCCGCCAAGCAGGTAGGGCGTCACGTAGACGGGCCTGGTGCTGCGAAGGGCGTCGAAAGAGATGGTCTGCGCCTGCGACGGCTTGGCCCAGCTCCAGAACCCCCACCTCGGGGGAATAGCTGGATAGGTGCTCCACTCATTCTTTTTTCCGATAAGCCGAACGGCGATGAGGCCCATCACGACCCGCCCGTCTTCATCCTGAAACCGGATGCTGGAGAAGGGAATCCGCATCTCCGCGAACCACCCCTCGTCGGTATGCGTCACGGCGGCGTCCCAGTACGTGTTCCAATTTATGTCCGGCCGAGCGTCGTCGAACATCACCCAATCCGTTCGCCCCCCTGTCGGAGTCGTAAAGAACGTGACGGCGTTCTCATTATCGTCGTACGAGTCAAGTACGAGCCCGAAATAGTCGGTTGCCACGGTGAAGAGGTCACGCTTGAAGGAAGCGGCGAAGACGTTCTCGGGTGCGCCGTACATGTGACCGGCCGCGTAGAGGTGCGTGTCGTCGTAGGCAATCCTTACTTCGGTCCGCTCGGAGGGCGGGTTGCCAAATACCGGCGTCTGCACTACGAGATCGAGAGGTTCGATCGCCTCCCAGGCGGACTCGTCGATCACCCCGTCGAGACGGATTTCTCCGCCAAGGCGCGGAATCACGACGGTATTCTGGGCGCTAGCGGCCGTGAGGCTCACCAGCCAGAGAACGCCAAGAAGCGACCAGCGAAGCCGGCGTGCAGACACAGGTTCACCTCCATGGATAGGAGTGCGAAAGGATCGAGGGGTTGAGGTGCGACGTCCCTTCTTGACGTGAAGGAGTGCTACGCCGTGGTCAGCACAGCCCGATATCGAACCTCGTTTTTTCGCAGCCGATCGAGCGCGGCATTCACCTCGCTCATGGGAAAGAGCTCTACCTGCGGGGCGATGCCGTGCCGTGCCGAGAAGTCGAGCATCCGGCGGATTTCCCACCGTGACCCGATGCCGCTGCTGACCAGGCTCCGCTGGAAGAAGATCATGGAGATGGCCGAGACGCACACCTCGCGGTCGGGAACACCGAGGAGGCAGAGCTTGCCGTTTCGCCGCAGCACTCCGAGGTAGTCGTTCCAGGGTACGTCGGCCGTGACCGTGCAGAGTAGAAGGTCGCACGCGTCGGTATGGGCGGTGAGTGCGCCCTCGGGGCTCGTGTCGACGAAATGATCCGCGCCGAGCGCTCTTGCTTCGTCTTCCTTGTCCGGCGACGTCGAGAAAGCCGTAACGTGACAGCCGAGCGCTCGTCCGTACTGCAGTGCGAGATGCCCGAGTCCACCGATGCCCACGACGCCGAGCCGGGTTGCGCCCGTGGCGTAGCGAAGCAGCGGTGCGAACACCGTGACTCCGGCGCACATGAGCGGTGCCGCGTGCTCCGACGCGAGATTCTCCGGGATGGGGAATGCCAATCGCGAATCTGCATGGATGCGTTGAGCGAAGCCGCCTTCTCGTCCGAGGCACGTCGGCTCCCAGTTCTCGCAGAAATTGTCGCGTCCGGCGGCGCACTGATCACAGGTGAAGTCGGCTCCGGCGAGGAAGCCGACGCCGACGCGTTGACCGACGTTCAGCTCCGTAACCGCGCTCCCGATTCGGCTCACTGTCCCGACGACTTCGTGACCCGGAACGAACGGAAAGGCCGACATGCCCCAATCGTTATCGATCAGGTGAAGGTCGGTGTGGCAGAGGCCGCAGTGGGTGACGTCTATTTCGACGTCCATCGGCCGAAGGTCTCCGGGGGCGAATCGGTACGGTTCCAGTCGCTGGCCGGCCTGCATCGCCGCGAAGCCGTCGACGGAGTTGCTCCGGCCGTCGTTTGTGGTCTTGATGGCTGCGGTCTCCATGGCGTTCCTCCGAGATGACGTTGATCGGTTGCACCGAATCCAACGTAGCAGAGATAGCCTGTGAGAGACCGGCCCTATTCCATAACAAAAGTGCGCAGGCCGAATCGTCCGCGATTATGTCCGATACGTCACTCTGAATCGGCGGAAAACTCGGAGGGCGTGACGCCGAACGACTGTTTGAACAGCCGGGCGAAATAGGACGCGTCGTTGTAACCCACTGAGACGGCCACTTCCGAGACATTGCCTGCTCGCTGATCGAGGAGCTGGGCCGCCCGTTCGAGGCGCATCATCCGGATATATCCTGTCGGAGACAACTGCGTCAGTGCTTTCATCCGCCGGTGAAAATGCCTGGGGCTCAATCCAACTTCCTCGGCCAGACGAGCCACGCCGAAGTTACTGTCGTCGATGTGAGCTTCGAACGTCTCTCGCACGCGTTTGAGAAACGCCGCATCGGCGGAGGGCACCGACAGGTCGCTCGGTCCGATGCGCACTTCATCGCTGAATCGCTGCCGGAGCATTCTCCGAACTTCTATTAGATTTTCTGCCCGCGAAAGGAGCTCCTCCGCGCTAAACGGCTTCATCAGGTAGTCGTCCGCACCTAATTCGAGACCGGCGATCTTGCTCTCCTCGTCGGCTTTCGCCGTCAGAATGATGACTGGAATGTGATTCAACTCCGGATCCGCTTTGATCGCGCTGCAGAGCTCGAAGCCATCAAGCTCGGGCATCATCACGTCAGTAATCACAAGATCGGGGCGGAGCCGGCGCGTCCGTTCGAGTCCCTCTTTACCATCGGAGGCTTCCTCGGTGCGGTAGTGCGCGTGAAGCCGCGTACGGAGGTAAGACCTTACATCGGCGTTGTCGTCGACGACGAGGATCAGGGGCGCGTCATCCGGAGGGTCGGGCTCGGTCGTTTCGTCACGCTGCGTCGCGTCGTCGTCGACGGTCGGAGCGAACACGTCTCCATCGGCCATGGAGAAGGGGCCCTCCACGTCCAGCGCGGCCGCTTCGACAGCGTCGCGCGGCTCGTCGACGATTTCATCCGGGACGAGGTGATCCTTGCCCAGCGGGAGGCGGAACTCAAAGGTGGTACCGAAGCCGATCTCGCTCTGTACGGAGATCTTCCCCCTGTGCAGCTCGATCAGTTCTCTCGCCAGCGCCAGTCCAATGCCGGTGCCTTCATGTACGCGCGTCGATGATCCGTCAACCTGATAGAAGCGATCGAAGACAAAGGGCAGTTTATCGGCCGGGATTCCCGGACCCGTGTCTTTGACCCTCACGACAGCGTATCCGTGCCCGTCCGTCCCTTCGCTCGCCACGGCCAGATGTACCTTGCCGCCTGCACCGGTGAACTTTAGTGCATTCCATACGAGGTTGAAGACGACCTTCTCGATCTTGTCCCCATCGAAATAGACTGCGAGCTTCTGCTCGTCGGCATGAAAAGAGAGCATGACGCCCTCTTTCTCGGCGCGAGCCGAGAAGGCCAGCACGGTCTGGCGCAGAAAGCCCACCAGGTCCGCCTGACGCGCCTCCAGGTTCATGGACCCGGTCTCCACCCGGGAGAGATCCAGGAGCTGGTTGATCAGCCGGAGCAGTCGTCGGCCGTTACTGTGCATCATGGCAAGATCGTGGCGGCTGAGTCCGTTGCCGTCACCCCGGTCGAGAGCATCCTGCAGCGGCCCAAGGATGAGCGCCATGGGCGTGCGAAACTCGTGCGAGATGTTCGCGAAGAAGCGGGCTTTCGTACGATCCATTTCCATGAGGAGCGTCGCCTTCTCTTCCAGGCGCTCATTCATCACCTTCAGCTGCCGTGCCCTTTCCAGTTCCAGCTCGTTTCGTTCGTTCTCCGCCCGGAATGCTCGCGACCGCGCCTCGGCCGTCTCCGCCTTGAGCTGGGCCGCTTCTATTTGAGCCCTCGCGCGCTCCTTCCGGACCACACGTCGATGCTGGAAGCGGTGGACCGCGAAGACGCCGCCAACGAGAAGAATACCGTAGGCCGCGTACGCCCACATGGTTCGCCACCAGGGCGGTAGAACGACGAGGCGGACGGAAGCCCCTTCTTCGTTCCAGACTCCGTCCGAGTTGGTCGCCCTGACGCGGAAGGTGTACGTGCCCGGGCTAAGGTTCGTATAGGTCGCGGTTCGCGTCGGCGCGTCATCCACCCAGTCTGCATCGAAGCCGTCCAGCTTGTAGGCGTAGCGGTTCTCCGTCGGGTTTCGGTAATGCAGGGCGACGAAATCGAATGAAACCGAATTCTCATCGTGCATCAGACGAACCTCCTCCGTCATCCAGATCGGCCGCTGCAAACGCGCGTCGTCGCCTGCCGCCACAGGCTCGTTGAACAGCCGCATTTCCGTGAGCGTAACCTGGGGTGGATGAGGATTGTCTTTCATGTCCGACGGGAAAAAGGCGTTGAAGCCATTCACGCCGCCGAAAAACAGCTCTCCGCTCCGGCTCTGGAAGTAGGCCTCGTCCTTGAACTCGGTAGATTGGAGACGTCTGTCAGTATAGGTGCGGAACGTCACCTCCTCAGGGTCGAATCGAGAGAGTCCTCGGGAGGTGCTGATCCAGAGCCGGCCGTCCGCATCCTCGGCCAAGCCCCACACGGCATTGTCCGCCAGTCCGTCCTCGGTCGTATAGTGGGTGAAACGTTCCGTGCGTGTGTCAAGCCGACTCAGACCGCCGCCGTCCGTCCCGATCCAGAGTACGCCCGGTTCTACCTCACGCTCCAGAAAGACCCATACGGCGTTGCTGCTCAGTCCCTCCGGAATCGCCGGATCATATTCGTAGCGTTCGAAGATCCCGGTCTCTCGATCCATGCGGTTGAGTCCGCCCCGCCACGTACCCAACCACAGTTGTCCAGCGTGATCCTCGACGATTTCGACGACGTAGTCATCACTGATACTTTGCGGGTCGTCCGGATCGTGCAGGTAGCTTCTCACGCGGTCGGTCTCGGGATCGATCCGGTGAAGGCCGTTGCCGGCACTTCCGGCCCACAGAATACCGTCGCTATCCTGCGTGATGACCCAGATATCCCTGCTGTCGAATCCGCCCGGAGGGGCATGGGAGGGGTGGATGCGAAAGGATTCGCGATCCCGGTCGAAATAGTGAAGGCCCGCGTCCCTGGAGGCCGCCCACAGTCTGCCGGATCGATCCTCAAAAATGGCCTTCACGAACGAAAGAGGCCACTGCTGCACCTCATTCGTCTCTCGATCGATACGAACCAGACCTTCGCTCGCCCACAGCCCGGCCCAGAGCCGGTCATCGGTATCCTCATAGATGGCAGCGACCGCATCGTCCGGTAAGCTGCCCCGGGAGCCCGGAATCTGCCTGTAATGGTCGACGGCGGCGGACGCTGGATCGAATCGATTCACGCCGAACTCTTGAGCGCACACCCAGACGATGCCCGTACGGTCCGTGTACACGCATGTGAGCAGGTCGGCGCTGAGGCTCGTCGCGTCGGACGGATTATGATGGTACCCCGTGAAATGGCCCGAAGGTCGGTGGAATCGGTAGAGCCCCCCGTGCGTCGCGATCCACAGGATGTCCGCGTCGCCCGGATCCGGTGCGACCATGCTCACACGATTCGCCGCCTCATCATTCGCGTCCGGGAGAAAACGTTCGTGTTCTCCGGATGTCGGGCTGAAGCGGATGAGCCCGTAGCCGGAACTCAGCCACAGTACGTCGGGATCGGAAGGATCTCCGTAGATGTCGACAAAAACGTGGCTTGGATCCTGGGCGGAGACACTCGGGTTGTGGACCGACTGATCGAGCGGGACGGAGGCGTGCAGATAGCGCGTCCAGCTTTCCGTAGCGGGATCGAACAGATTGAGCCCGTTCGCCGTGCTCACCCAGAGGTCGCCGTCCTCCGATTCGTGGATGTCACGTACGACGTTGTGACTGAGGCTGCGAGGCTCGACCGGATCATGCTCGAAGTGCGAAAAGCGGCGCGTCTCGGGGTTTCTGCGGTAGATACCGTCTAGCGTTCCCACCCAGAGGTGGCCGGTTCGGTCCTCGTGGATACGCCAGATGCCGCCCAGCGTGAAGCGGCTCGAGTCGCCGGGAACGCGCCGAACGTTCGTGAACGTCCCGGTAACCGGATCCATGCGACTGAGTACGCCCTGTCCGCCTCCCGCCCAGATATAGCCCGAGCGGTCCTCGTATACCGTCCAGATCGTGTTGGTAGCGATCGATGTCGAATCGAACGGAATCGCTTTGAAGTGCTCGACGGTGTAACCATCGTAGCGACTCAAGCCGCTCCACGTGGCGAACCACATATATCCCCGTCGGTCCTGCAATGCCGAATACACGACCTGGGAAGACAGCCCGTCACTGGCGAGCAGACGCTCAAACCGGATCGACGTCGGCGGGGTATCCGACCGGCTCGACGACGCGCGATCGAGACGTGGTTCGGAATGCTGGGCGTGCACGTAGGTGCTGCCGAACGCTGCCGAGAACCAGAGCAGCAGAAGGGCAGGCGCCGTTGGAATCCTCATAGCGTTCACCTGGCGAGGGTGATGAGGCTCTTCCCCAGAAATGATGTGCCTGCCGGGGTGA
>JBBDTI010000023.1:0-25856 GCA_040904565.1 Rhodothermales bacterium | reverse complement strand
CACCTGGCGAGGGTGATGAGGCTCTTCCCCAGAAATGATGTGCCTGCCGGGGTGACGTAAAGAGTATGATGGTCAATCCGATGGACTAAAACAAGTATTTACCTGCAGTTGGGACCTAATTATGGGACCTAATTACGCGAACGCAGTTTTCGAAACGAGGTCCATGCACGATGTGCGCCCGCACGGCTATCTGCATAAAACCGTACCTCAATGCCGTCCGCACGAGCACACCTGTCCACCCTCGAGCTCCAGGCCGTGCGACGGCATCCAGATGAACCGATCGTCGACGCCGTCACGCTCCCAGTAGAAAGGCTCGCGCTCGCTGGGGTGGTTGCCGATCTGGTCCATCGTCTCAGCGTCGAACAACCGGCCGTTCACCATCACGAGCGAGACGTGCTCGGTCCGGCGGATGTCTTCCAGCGGATTGCCGTCGACGACGAAGAGATCGGCCAGCTTGCCTTCCTCCAGCGAGCCGATGGCGCCGTCGAGACCCAGGTACCGCGCGCCGTGCAGGCTCGCCGAGCGCAGCGCCTCGTGCGGCGTCATGCCGCCCTGCTCGAACGTCCATAGCTCCCAATGGGCGGCGAGGCCCTGGAGCTGCCCGTGGGAGCCAATCTGGACGAGGTTGCCCTGGTCGACGAGCTTCTTCGTCTGGGCGGCGACGTCGAGGTGCTGGTATTCTTCGTCAGGGATGGCGGTTACGCGCCGAGAGCGGGCGTCGACCAGCGGGCGCGGGACGAACTGAAGGAGGCGCTCCTTCGCCCACACGTCCGTTTTCTCGTACCACCAGTATTCGCCGTTCGGACCGCCGTAGTTCACCACCAGGGTCGGGGTGTACCCCACCTCGGTGTGCTTCCACAATTCGATGACGTCGTGGTAGAGCGGTGCGACGGGCAGGTTGTGCTCGATACCCGTGTGTCCGTCGACGATCTGCGTGATGTTATGGAAGAAGGTCGAACCGCCCTCCGGCACGACCATCATCTCCAGCTCCCGCGCCGCGGCGAGGATCTGCTGCCGCTGGTCGCGCCGCGGCTGGTTGTAGCTCTTGACGCTGAACGCGCCCACGGCTTTCATGCGCCGGAGATGCGACA
The DNA here is from genome assembly GCA_040904565.1 of Rhodothermales bacterium. GTDB lineage: Bacteria > Bacteroidota > Rhodothermia > Rhodothermales > VXPQ01 > JBBDTI01. The sequence continues at coordinate 24,765 of JBBDTI010000023.1, read as the reverse complement.
TGGCATCGGGGAGCGAATCCACCACCGCCTTGAAATCGCCGTCCGCGCCGTAGAGGATCGTCCCCGTCGAGAAGACGCGCGGTGCCGTGATCCGACCGGCCTTCTGGAGCTCGCTGAGACGAAACACGAACTCGGAGTTGGCCGACGGGTCGTGCATCGTCGTGACGCCGTAGGCCAGGTTGGCATAGTATGGCCAGTTCTGCTGGGGCGTCGGCCCGCTGTAGAAATGAGAGGCGTGGGCGTGAGCGTCCACGAGTCCGGGCAGCACGGTCTTGTTGGATACATCGACGACGTGGGCCCCGCTCGGAATGGTCACCTCACGCTCGGTACCGACCGCTGCGATGCGGTTGCCGCGGATCAGAACCGTTCCTCTATCAATCACCTCATTGCCGTTCATGGTCACCACGCGGCCGCCGGTGAGGGCGATGGTGCCTTCGGGCTCGTCGGCGTCGACGAAGAGGCCGATCGCGACGCCGGTGGTGTCGATGGCGGGCAGTTCATCGGGTGCGCCTTCGACGAACGCGAAGGTTTCCCTGAGGTCGCGGCTGAAATACTCGGGGCCGATCATCCAGTGCAGGGATTCGCTGTCGGCGCTCCAGTGGAGGTCGGTGCCGGCGTCGCGGGTGACCTGCTTGACGGGGACGCCCGTCTGGTCCTTGTCGAGCTCGACGGTTCTGCCGGTCCGGGGGAAGGGCATCACGTAGGCATTGAAGAGCTCGGTGAAGGCCACCCACCTGCCGTCGGGGCTCGGAACGACGGCGTCGGCGTATTTCATGGTGAAGTGCGTGCGTTCGTCGCCGCCGTCGAGGCGGACGCTGCGGTAGGTTTTCTCGAGTCCGCCGCCCTGCTGGAAGTAGATGCGCTCGCCGGTATGATCGAATCGGGCGTCCTGGCCGTCGTCGCGGATTTTGTGCATCTCCGTGGGGTCGGTCGTGCTGATCCAGTAGAGGCCGGGCTCGGTACCGTGCGCCGTGCCGAGAAGGATGTTGCCGTCGGCGCGGCGGAAGACGATTTTATCGCCTTCCGGGGAGAAACGGGGTTCGTGGTAATAACCCTTACGGGTGGTGAGGCGCCGCGCGCCGGTGCCGTCGAGACGGATCGTGCGGATGGTGGAAAGCTCCTCGTCGTCCCAGGTCGTGTAGACGAGCGTGCCGCCGTCGGGGGAGAAGTGGGCGTCGTATTCGAAGTGCTCGGTCTGTTGTGTGAGAGGGGTGGGAGTGCCGTCGGGAAGCCTCTTCTTCCAGAGGCGGCCGACGGCGTGGAAGACGAGCGTGCGGCCGTCGGGCGACGTGACGGCGTTCGTGATCATCTTCGCGGTGAAGCGCTCGGGGTGGACCTCGACGGGGAAGCGGATGGCTTCGGTGATGGTCTGCTCGACGTCGGCTTCGAAGGGAATCTCGGCGACGTCGGTTGTCGCGACGTCGATGCGGTGGATCTTGCCACCGGCCCAGAAGACGATGGATTTGCTGTCGGGCGTCCAGTCCATGGACGGATAGACGCCGAAAATCGCCCAGACCTCTTGCTGATCGCGGTCGAGTCCGTCATAGAGCGGCCTGGCTGTGCCGGAAGCGATATCGTAGAGGTAGAGTACGCTCTTGCCGCGCACGCGGCGCACGAAGGCGATGCTCTCGCCGTCGGGTGACGGCGTCGGCCGCGCGGCGCCACCGGCGCCGGTGATCAGATTTTGAAGCTTTCCGGTTTCGCGGTCAAGGCGTCGGATGCCGTAGATACCGGGGTTGGGGTCCTTGTTGTACTCAAACGTCTCACCGGGCGTGAGGTCTTCGGAGAAATAGACGTAGCGCCCGTCGGGGCTGACGGCGATCTCGTTGCCCTGATCCTGCTGGTCGTTGTTGCGCTCGGTAATCTGGAGGCCGCTGCCGCCGGAGATGTGGTACATCCACACCTCGCCGGCCCCGAGGGAGCGTCGGCTGGTGAAGTGCTTTCGCGCGAGAAGATACTGTCCGTCGGGCGTCCAGGCAGGCCCGTTGGGGAGGCGGAACGATTCCTTCGAGATCTGGCGGGCGTCGGTGCCGTCGACATCGATGACCCAGATATTGTCGCCGCCGCCGCGATCGCTGGTAAACGCGAGCCGCGTCCCGTCGGGGGAGAAGGCCGGCTGCACGTCGAAAGCAGGGCCGCTCGTGATGCGCTGCGCGCGGCCGCCGGTAATCGGCAGCGTGTAGATGTCGCCGAGCAGGTCGAAGGCGATCGTCTCGCCGTCGGGGCTGACGGTGAGGTTCATCCACGTACCTTCGTCGGTGGTGAAGCGGACGGTATCGGCGGGTCCGTGGGCGGCGTTGACGTCCCATTCGGCGGGTGATGCATCCTGCGCCGGCGCGGGAAGGGCGAAGAGGGAGAAAACGATGAGCGGGTAAATCAGGCGCATAGCGTTGGAAGCAGTTGTAAGAGCTGCGACCAGAGAATAAGGTATGGAGGATGTTTGTTTCGGAGGGAATTACCGTGCGGGCGTTGATGGCCTCGACACGCGCAGCTCTTAGGGGCGGATACGTACGAAATGAAGCACCTGACCCCGCTCGGCATCGGTGTGTAGCACGAGCGTAGAGTCCTCGAGTTCGTAGTGCTGTGCGGCCTCGAGTATATCCGGATACTCGTCATCAAACGGGGCAGGATTGGGGCATCCGGCGAGCTCGATTGCTTGCACGTCTATGGAGATGCGGCCGCCGACATACTCGCTGTAGGAGCCTCCCCATCCATTGCATTGAATACGCCCCGCTGCCACTGCGCCTGCCTCTATAAAATGAATCGCGTAGCGTGCTTCTGTTGGCGGCGGCGCGCCCACGCCCTCCGTCGATGCCAGGCGCCATTCGGTGCCTTCCAGATACGAGGAGGGCTCCGGTGCGGGCGCGCCCTTGTCGCCGAGGAGACCGCAACCGGTGATCGTAAGGAGGGCTGATGCGAATAGTAAACGACAGGTCATCGTGCGCGCATTGCTTGGTAGTGAAGCTCCTCGCAGATGGTTTCGACATTTGGTTTCATTGATCGCGTCGGTGTAGTGAAGATCAGGGTTAGTTTATCGACGGCTACCAACTGCCAGCGGCTTAGCTGGAAGGGGTCGGGGGGCGTGTTCTCTACACCAAGTAGGTTGCTTGCACCCCGTGAAGAACAGTAGCAGGACAATCGGTGGGGTTCTCATCAGTACCATACTGTTTTTGCGTGACGTGGCGCTATAGAAGATGCGATCCGTGCATGAGAACGACCGTTGAATGGAGCGCCAACATCGATGAGATCAGAAGCACTGAGGATCTCGCTGTTGCGGACAAAAAAAGCCCGCTCTACTTGCGTAAAACGGGCCTTTCTACAAATGTGGACCTAATGAGATTCGAACTCCTGACCTCTGCAGTGCGATTGACTAGGGGACGTCTTTTCAGGCCTTCTTGCCCCGTCCTACCTGCGTGTGTCCGCGCACCTCGACTCCGTAGCGAACGATTCCCAAGAGGACAATGGTGACGCCGACCATCTCGAAAAATTCTTCGGCGGCGACCTCTAGTAAGTAGGCCAGCGTCGCGCCTTCGCGGAGAAACAAATAACTAGATATTTCCAGACCGACGGCTCCCAGGACAAAGACAGACATTCCGCCAATTACGAACAACGACGGTCTGCGGTGATTACGCAAAATATCGAGAGCCGGCCTGGCGCATATTACGAGCAGAGTTACTCCTGCGATAGCATACGGCACGATCCACGCACCGTGATCGTTGATCATTAGTGACTGCGAGATTCCGCTCTCGGCGTTTCTGACGCGCGATGAAATTGACTCATGTATCGCCGCGCCTTCGTCCACCGAAGCGAAGACCAATACCAACGCCCCCAGTCGGAGAAACCACTTGTGCTTCTCACTCGAGCGTGATACGGCATAGAGTACCGCGCCGGCTGCGAAGAGCTGAGTGGAAGAGAACCACGTCGGAATCGACATTTCGTGATCAAAATCGAAGAGCCGTGACAGTGCCCCCCATTCCACCTCAGGGAAGATGACATGCATAAGGAGAAAGATAGCTAGAAACAGTATCTCAACTCCGATCAACATGGCTATCAGCCGACGGACATCGCGGTACCCGATATCGAATGCGAGACCTCTATCCACGCCCAGCCATTCTATTTAGCCACCATCCTATCTAGCCACCATCCTATCTAGCCACTGTCCTATCTGTACACAGCATCTTTGAATGGTCGGAGCCCCCTGCACGGATCTGCGGGTGCCGGATCATCGCTCCGCGACCCTTCGAAGGTTTACTCCATCCTCGGCAGTGTGAGAAGGACGATACGTCGCGGTGGCCCCGTTGAAACGCGTGTAGATGTTACGTTCCCGAGGACGGGCGACAATAAAAAAGCGGCCCAGATTCGGTGTTGACTCGTCATCTGGGCCGCTTTTCAATGTGGACCTAAGGATTTCCATGTGGAGCTAAGGAGATTCGAACTCCTGACCTCTGCAGTGCGATTGCAGCGCTCTACCAACTGAGCTATAGCCCCGGTCGTGGCGGCCTCAAACGATGCGCCGGAAGGGGTGGTTCCGGGCGCTCATTTCGCGGGATGGCCGACCACGGGCGCTCATTCGGGGGCATTCGACGGCTGCTGCCATGCAGCGCCTGATGTCCTCCGAACTGGTTTTCACATCGCGGGCGTATCGCTGCTCGACATGTCTCTCCGCTCCTTCACGGCCGGATCCAGGGGAGACCGATCCGCCGTTCGGTACTCGGCAGATGGTTGACGCGGCCTCGTACGCTCCTCATCCAATCGAAATTCATTCTGAATTTCCCGAGCCGCCGAACGGCGCTATGATGCTCTAGAGGCGCCCCGTACCTGAAAGAGCGGCCGGATGGCGCGGCCGGTGCGAATGACACGCCCACTCCAGCCAAGCACTCCGTGCAGGTTTGCCCATACTCTTGCGCCTGCAGGTCACTCGCCGAAGAGAGCAGGTTCAGCGTGTACGTCAGGAGAACGAGCACAACGCACACGGGAGCCATCGCGAGATGGCTCAATATCTTACGGCCGATTTTCATTCCGGCAAATAGCCGGCCGCCCTGTACGAAAAGTTCTTAATTGGAGGGTGTGGGGTGTGGGTGCGGGATGTGGGCCTGCGGAGATCGCCCGATGCCGGCGACTCACGCGCCGAGCACCGAGGCGGCGGAGATCGCCCCCATCTCCGGCACGAGATGGGCTTCCAGCTGCCCATCCGCCCCGACGTCGAACGCCGTCTCGTAGCCTGAGGCCGAGGGGTCGCGGTAGCATTCGACCCGGCTCTCGGGCAGGTTGACGATCCACACCTCCGGGATACGGGCCTCCGCGTAAAGCGGGAGCTTGACGGACCGGTCGACGCGGAGCGTCGCGTCGGCCACCTCGACCAGCAGGAGCACGTCCGCCGCACGCGGGATCTCCGCCGGATCGCGAGACCGCTTGAGCAGGGCGACGTCGGGCTCGGGTTCCGAATACCGGCTCAACCGAACGGGATTCTGAATGCTGACTTCCACCACGTCCCCGGCACGTCGGACGGCCAGCTCGTTGAGCGTGTTCACGGCGCGCATGTGACGGGCTCCGATGGTCATCTTTTCGACGATCTGTCCGTCGATCAACTCCACGCGGGAGTCCGGGCTCAGGATGCCGGCCTCGGCCATGGCGTGGTAGTCGTCGACCGTCAGACGATGGATGGTGAGCGGCTCTGCCATCGCGTTCTCCGGTGATGTGCGTACGGTTTTCACGATTCGTCGGCGCAGTACGACGTCATCATTCGTCGGAATAACAGGTTTTTCTGATACGCTCGACGTCGCGGGCCGGTTCACCGATGAAGGCGGTCTCTACCTATTAGACACGCGGTCCCGTCCCGCATAACCTGCCTCAATCCGACCCGGATAACTTCCCGGCGGGCTTAACCGCCCAGCAGCCCTTGCGCGCGCAGCCAGTCTTCCAGCCGGTCGGGCCACGTGCCGAGCACCGGGTCGCCGGGCGCCAGCCCCACGCCGTGGCGCCCGTCGCGGTAGACGTGCAGCTCGGCGGGAACGCCGTTCCGGCGCAGCGCGAGGTAATACGCCACGCTGTTTTCGGCCGGTACGGCTTCGTCTTCATCCGTGTGGAAGAGGAAGGCGGGCGGGGTGGACGAGGTGACGTGCCGTTCGTTGGAGAGCTGCGAGACGAGGGCCGGATCGGGATCCTCGCCCAGCAGGGCCTGGCGTGAGCCCTGGTGCGTGTAGGATTCGGCCAGCGAAATGACCGGATACGCGAGAATGGAGAAGTCGGGACGCGAGCTCACCCGATCGATCGGGCCCTCGGCCTGCGCATCCCCCCGTACATACTGCGTCGACGCCGTAGCGGCGAGGTGTCCGCCGGCTGAGAAACCCCACACGCCGATACGCTCGGGGTCGATGCCGAGCGTGTCGGAACCGGACCGGACCATGCGCAGGGCGCGCCGGACGTCCGACAGCGGCGCCGGATGGCGATAACGGTGGCCCAGGCGGTACTTGAGCACGAAGGCCGCAATGCCCCGCTCGTTCAGCCACTCGGCAACCTGCCGCCCTTCATGATCCATGGCGAGATTGCGGTATCCACCTCCCGGGCAGACGACCACCGCCGTGCCGTTCCCGTTTTCGGGCAGATGGATGGTGAGCGTGGGCCGATCGACCTCCTCGCTGCCGACGGCCCCGGGCGCGCCCTCGGGCCAGAGCGGGATGGTCTGCTGCGCCGCGGCGTCGGGGGCAGCGAGCTGGGCTAGAAGGCCTGCGAGAAGGAGGACGGACAGGAGAGCCGGAAGGCGCGTGGACATGGCGGCAGCGAGCAATGGGTATGGTGACGACACTATCGTCGTTATGGTGTTGATACATCCTGTTGATGGCGCCGTCGCGATAGGCGCGCCATGTAAGATACGCATCGCGCGGTGCAGTGCGTGCCGCGGCCGCTCCGGCCGCTCACTGGTTTTGTCACCTTTTTCACCACGCTCGCGTGCCGCAGGCGTGCTCGAGCGGATTCGCGCGTCCCGGCGCACGAACAATTGACGCGGCGGCCAAGTATCTTTTATCTCCGAGCGCGCAATGCCCTCGGAGCGGCCGTGCGCGTGGACATGGCTCCCGGTTATGCCTCGGAAGCGGCACGACCGACGCCGGCCCCGGCGCCGCGCCCTGGAATGACGAGTAACCTGTAACCTGTAACCAGCACCCGATCATATGAAGGACCCCTACGGCGCACGCGATACATTCGACACAGGATCCGGCGATGCGTATCTGTACCGGCTCGACCGGCTCGAAGAGCAGGGTATCAGCAACGTGCATCGACTGCCGTTCTCGATCAAAATCCTGCTGGAGGCGCTCCTGCGCGAGTGCGACGGGAAAACGGTCACCGTAGACGACATCGAGACGCTGGCGAATTACAATCCCAGGAATCCGGCGCAGGAGGAGATTCCCTTTATGCCGGCGCGCGTCCTGCTGCAGGATTTCACCGGCGTACCGGCCGTGGTCGACCTCGCCGCGCTGAGATCGGCGATGGGGCGCCTCGGCGGCGATCCGAACGAAATCAATCCGCAGGTGCCCGTACATCTGATCATCGACCACTCCATACAGGTCGATCACTTCGGTATTCCGGACGCGCTCAGGCTCAACTCGGACATCGAGTTCAAGCGCAACCGCGAGCGGTACGAGTTTCTGCGCTGGGGGCAGCAGGCGTTTGAGAATTTCTCCGTCGTGCCGCCGGCGAGCGGCATCTGCCATCAGGTGAACCTCGAATACGTCGCTCGCGGCGTGTGGACGCGTCCGGAAGACGGGCTACAGGTTGCCTACCCCGATTCGCTCGTGGGCACGGACAGCCACACGACGATGATCAACGGGCTCGGCGTGCTCGGCTGGGGCGTCGGCGGCATCGAGGCCGAGGCGGCCATGCTGGGGCAGTCCATCTATATGCTCATGCCGGACGTAATCGGCGTCCGTCTCACCGGGCGCCTGCCGGAGGGCGCGACGGCGACGGACCTCGTGCTGACGGTCACGGAAATGCTGCGCGAGTACGGCGTGGTGAGCAAGTTCGTGGAGTTCTTCGGCTCGGGCCTCGATTACATGACGGTTCCCGACCGGGCTACGATCTCGAATATGTCGCCCGAGTACGGTGCCACGATGGGCTTCTTTCCCATCGACGACATCACGCTCGGCTACATGCGCCGCACGGGCCGGGACCCGGAGCTCGTCGAGATGGTCGAGCGCTATACGAAGGAGCAGGGCCTCTTCCGGACGGCGGAGACGCCCGAGCCCGAGTGCCTCGACGTCCTGGAGATGGACCTCGGCGACGTCACGCCGAGCGTGGCCGGGCCCAAGCGGCCGCAGGACCGCATACGGGTGCCGAAGCTCAAGGAGGCGTTCGCGAATTCGTTCGTGAGTCCGGCCGGACCGAAAGGGTTCGGCCGCGAGGCGGACGATCTGAAGAACACGGGGGCCTATAAGGACGAGGACGGCAACGAGCTCGATCTGAAGCACGGCGACGTGGTCATCTCGGCCATCACGAGCTGTACGAACACGAGCAATCCGACCGTGATGATCGGCGCCGGCCTGCTGGCCAAGAAGGCGATCGAACGGGGCCTCGACGTGCCGCCGTACGTGAAAACGAGCCTCGCGCCGGGATCCCGCGTCGTGACGCAGTACCTGCACGAAGCAGGACTCCTCGCGTACCTCGATCAGCTCGGATTCAATCTGGTCGGCTACGGGTGCACGACCTGCATCGGAAATTCGGGTCCGCTGCCCGAGCCGGTCGTCAACGCCATCAAGGACGGCGACCTGGTCGTCGCGGGCGTCCTTTCCGGTAATCGCAATTTCGAGGGGCGGATCCATTCGCTCGTCCAGGCCAACTTCCTCGCCTCCCCGCCGCTCGTGGTGGCCTACGCACTGGCCGGGACGGTAGACATCGACCTGATGAACGATCCGATCGGCACGGATTCGGCCGGCGAAAAGGTGTATCTGAAAGACATCTGGCCGTCGTCCGAGGAGATCCTCGAGACGGTCGACCGGGTCATCACCCCCGAGATGTTTAAGGAGGAATACGAGGGCATCGAGGAGTCGAACGAGACCTGGAACAACATCAAGATTCCGGAGGGCTCCATCTACGCGTGGGATGAAGCGTCGACCTACATTCAGGAGCCGCCGTTCTTCGTCGGCCTCGACCCGGAGGTGCCGGAGATCGAGCGCATCGAGGGCGCGCGGGTGCTCGTGAAGGCAGGCGATTCGACGACGACGGACCACATTTCACCGGCGGGCTCCATTCCGCCGGAGGGACCGGCCGGGGAGTATCTCATCGAGCGGGACGTGAAGCCGCACGAGTTCAATTCCTACGGCTCCCGCCGCGGCAACCACGAGGTCATGATGCGCGGTACGTTCGCCAACATCCGGATCAAGAACCTGCTCGTGCCCGGCACGGAAGGCGGCGTCACGAAGTACTTCCCGACCGACGAGGTCATGCCGATCTACGACGCGGCAATGAAATACATCGAAAACGACACGCCGCTCGTCGTGCTCGGCGGGAAAGACTACGGGATGGGATCGAGCCGGGACTGGGCCGCCAAGGGCACGATCCTGCTCGGCGTGAAGGCCGTTATCGTGGACAGCTACGAGCGCATCCACCGGTCGAATCTGATCGGGATGGGCGTGCTGCCGCTTCAGTTCAAGGAGGGCGAGAACGCCGCCTCGCTCGGACTCACCGGAGAGGAGACGTTCGACATTCCCGTGACCGACGATCTTTCGCCGCTCGAGGAAATCGAGGTTACGGCTACGAAGGCGGACGGAACGACGACGACCTTCGATACCGTCGCGAGACTGGATACGCCGGTCGAGGTGGAGTACTACCGCCACGGCGGCATCCTGCACTACGTGCTGCGCGACTTTCTGAGCCGCTCCCCCGTCGGTGCGTAGTTGAAACAAGCGTTTTCACGGAGTCTGCTGAGCTTATGCTGAATATCAAGAGTATCCTCGTGCCGACGGATCTGTCGGTGGCCGCGCGCAATGCCTTTACGGTGGCTCGGGACGTGGCGCGCCGATTCGACGCGTCGCTGCACGTGCTGCACGTCAAGCCGACGGAGTCGCAGTTCGCGGCGTTCGCGCGATGGTTCGCGACGCCGATGCCGGAGACGGGCGATGCGGGCGCGAAGGCGGAGCTGTCGGAGCACTATGCCGGCTACGACAAGTTGAAAATCGTCGAGCGCGAGGGCGCCGGCGTGGCGGACACGATTCTGGACTACGCGCGCGATTGCGACATCGATCTGATCGTGATGGGCACGCACGGCCACCGGAGCCTCGACCATCCGGCACTCGGAGGGGCCGCGGGCGACGTCGTCCGGGGTGCCCGGAGCCCGGTCATGACCGTTCGGTCGCGCCGTGAAGAGCCGAAGACGTTCGAAGGGTTCGACCGCATTCTCGTCGCGGTGGACTTCGGGGAGAACAGCCCGGCGCTCGTGCGCGCGGCCAAGCATCTCGCATCCCTCTACGACGCATCCGTCTCACTGCTGTTCGTGTCCGAGGAGCACCTCGTGCCCGTCTTCAGTGATACGGGCATGATGTCCGTCACGACCCTGAAGGTGGACGACGAGATCGCTGAGAACGCCGGGGCCGCGCTCCGTCAGATGGATGAAGAAACCGGCTCGTCGGACGTGGAGGTCGATTATCTCGTCGAAAGCGGCAACCCCGCCCGCGAAATCGTGTCCGCCGCCGCGGACCGCGCCGCCGATCTCATCATCGTCGGACGCCGCGGCCATTCTCCGCACGAGGGGATTCTCCTCGGCACGGTGACCGAGCACGTCGTCCGCACCGCGAAATCTCCCGTCCTGACCATCGGTACGAAGGAGTGAGACGCGCTCCGGATCTCCTCACCTGGACCCTCACTGCCGTCCTGCTGGCCGGCTGCGGGGCCACCTCATCCAGGGCGCAGACGGAATACGCCTCCGGAGGCGAGCTGTCGCAGGAGCAGGCCTCCTACGACGTTACGTTCTACGAGCTCGACCTCCGCATCGACCCGGCCGACAGCTCTATCGCGGGATCGGTGACGGCGACGGCTGCCGTCGTGCATCCCACCTCCAGGTTCGTACTCGATCTGGATGACCGCCTCGTTGTCGACGCCGTGCAGGTCGACGGCGCGGCCCGGTCGTACGAACGGCGCGGCGGCCGGCTCCGGATCGACCTGACGCGCACGTACCAGCCGGGCGAAAAGGTGGTCGTTCGCGTCGATTACGGCGGGCGTCCACGCGTAGCACCGAATCCTCCCTGGGACGGCGGGCTCACGTGGGCGCGCACGGAGGACGGCTCGCCGTGGATCGCCACCAGCTGCCAGGTTACGGGGGCGGACGTGTGGTGGCCGGTCAAGGACCATCCGTCCGACGAACCCGATTCAATGGCCATTCGCTTCACCGTTCCCGAACCGCTCGTGGCCGCCTCCAACGGACGCCTGCGCGGCGTGGAGGACGCCGGTGACGGCTGGCGGACGTACGACTGGTTCGTCTCGACGCCCATCAACGTGTACAACGTCGCGCTGAACGCGGCCCCTTACGAGGCGATCGAGGAGACGCACACGGGGCTGAATGGCGAAACCTATCCGGTCGCGTTCTACGCGCTGCCGGAGGACGTGGATCGCGCCCGCGCCTTCATGCCGGAAATCCACGACCAGCTGACCTTTTTCGAGGAGCGCTTCGGTCCGTATCCCTTCCGCGCCGACAAGTACGGCGTCGCGCAGACGCCGCATCTGGGCATGGAGCATCAGACGATCATCGCCTACGGGGCGAACTTCGACAACGGCGCGATGACCGGCGGGCGGGACTGGGGCTTCGACGCCCTCCACCATCACGAGCTGGCGCACGAATGGTGGGGCAACCTCGTCACGAACGTCGACTGGAGCGACATGTGGCTCCACGAAGGCTTCGGCACCTACACGCAGGCCCTCTACATGGAAGAGCTCGGAGGGATGGCGGGCTACCACGCGTACATGGATAACATGGCCTTCGGCATCCAGAACCGCATGGCCGTCGCCCCGCACGGTTACCGGAGCTCGACGGAAATCTACGGCGGAGACATCTACAGCAAGGGTGCCTGGGTGCTCCACATGCTCCGGTTCGTGATCGACGACGACCCGACGTTCGACCGGCTGCTGCGCCGCATGGCCTACCCCGACCCGGCGCTGGAAGAGGTAACCGACGGAAGGCACGTCCGCCACGCGACGACGCAGGAGTTCGTCCACCTCGCGGAACAGATCACCGGCCGCGATCTCGGCTGGTTCTTCGACGTGTACCTGCGGCAGGCGGAGCTGCCCCGGCTCGCCGCCATCCGACAGGGATCGCGCCTGACGCTTCGTTGGGACTCGCCCCTCGACGTTCCTTTTACCCTGCCGGTCGAGGTCGATCTCGGAGGGGAGGTGTTTCGGGTGGATATGGAAGGTGGGGAGGCCGTCGTCGACGTTCCAGCCGGCGTGGATCCGGTCATCGATCCAAACAACTGGCTGCTGGCGGACGGGCTCTGAGGGAGCGCCTCAGCGCGATCGGAGGTAGGTGCCGAGCGCCTCGAGGTCGTCCGCGCCGATCAGGTCTACGTTCTCCTCCGTCAGCACGTCCCAAACGGTGGACGTATCGGCCGTAGCCCAGAAGCGAATCATCCGGCCCTGCTCGTGAGCCGCCGCGACGAGCCTACGCAGCTGATCCAGATCGGCGTCGGGGATGGCGCCCTCGCCGCGCCAGCTGGAGATGCCGTACCAGGGGATGCTGACGAGCGGTATGAAAGAGGGCGGCACGTCGGCGTGCTGTTCGAGGTCCTCCATCCGGCCGTCGTAGGCGGCGAGGCGCACGTCCTCGGCCCGCATCATCGAGCGCGCCCGGTTGCCTGATATGACGACGGTGACGGCTCCTTCGATCGTCTCTTCCGTCGCTCTACCGCCGTCAGCCGTCTCGCCGCTCCCGGCCGCGCTGCTGCGTTCGAACCGGGTCAGCATACCGGCATACTCGCGCAGAACCGAGCGGAGCGCTTCATACGTCGGCTCCGCCTCGGATTTCACGTCGACGAGCAGCAGGACCGGCGTGCCTTCACCGTACACCGATCCATCGTGGGCCTGGACGCGTTCCCGCAGCGGATCGAGATACAGCGACCGGAGTGTTCGGTCAGCCCGCACGTCTTCGAGGTCGTGAGCCACGAGGAGCGCTCCATCCACCAGAAATACGTCTACCTCGATGCTGCCGAATCCGCGGTCGAGCGCGTCGAGCAGCGGCCGGTCGTGTTCGTAATCGTTGTGTGCGTGGGCGCGGTGGAGGACGTCCTGGGCGTGGGACGGCTGCGCGAAAACGGCGCGGAACGCAATCGACAGGCAGGCCGTCAGGAGGATATAGGAGGTTTTTCGGACGGTCATGGGATCTGTAGTAGCATGCTAAGTGCCGGGGATACCCTTCTAATCTGGTAGTCGTCCTAAGTTAATACGGCTGCGCCAAGCGGACGGGTGCGAGTGGACGGGTACCATCGCCCGCAGCCCTATTTTGCCGGCAGCGTGTCGACGAAGGCCAGCGCCCGGCTCACCCAGTCGGCGAGACCCGATGCGGAGGCGACGCCCTCGGCCGATACGTAGACGTATCCGGTGAGCGGTCGGCCGGTGAAATCCATCTCCCGGGCATGCGGCAGCCGGAGGGCGTCCTCGTAGGTTTCCGGTCCGACGCGGGCCATCAGCTCGTCGCCGAGCACACCGCAGCACATGTTTCCGTCTACCATGAAAGCGAGTCCGCCGAACATCTTCTTCTCCGTCGTCTTCATCGTCTCCGACCGCTCGGCCAGGATGCGGCGCATGCGCTCCGCAAGCCGTTCACTGTAGGCCATGATATGTCTCCATCAAGATTCTTGTGGATCGTCAGGGCGTTCCGGCCCGCCGGGGGCGCCCCAGCCTCCGCCGCCCGGCGTTTCGACGATCAGTACGTCGCCGGCATCCAGCCGGCGGCTGAATTTGGAAGGCAGCCGTTCCTCGACGCCGTCACGCAGGAGCACGTTACGGCCGGGGCGGCCCGGTGAACCTCCGGCGAGTCCCCACGGCCCGTGCTCGCGGCGTTCGCTGAGCAGCGTCACGGTCGCGGGTTCGAGCAGCCGGTAGCGGCGGACGAGCCCGTCGCCGCCGGGATGGATGCCGTCTCCGCCGCTTCCTCGCCGCAGCGCGTAGGCATCCACCCGAAAAGGGAATGCGAGCTCCAGCGCTTCCACGGGGGTGTTCAGCGTGTTGGTCATGTGGACGTGCACGCCGCTGAGTCCGGCTGCGTCGGGCGAACCTCCCATCCCGCCGCCGATGGTCTCGTAATAGGCGTAGGGACGGCCGTCACGGCGTGCGCCTCCGATGGTAAGGTTGTTCATGGTGCCCTGGGACGCGGCGGGCACGCTGCCGGGGAGGGCCTGCGCCAGCGCACCGAGGACCGCATCGACGATCCGCTGGGACGTTTCGACATTGCCGCCCGCGACGGCGCTCGGAGCGCGTGCATTCACCAGGCAGCCGGCCGGCGCGGCGACGTCAATGGGGCGGAAGCACCCGTCGTTCACCGGGACGTCCGCCGCCGCCAAACACCGTACCGTATAATAACAGGCGCTCTCGGTAATGGCCATCACGGCGTTGAGCGAGCCGGAGACCGCGGGCGAGGTGCCGTCGAAATCGAACGCGACGCCGTCGCCCGACACGCGGGCCTGCACGGTGATGCGTGCCGCCTCGTCATCCAGCTCCAGCGTGTCGCTGAATGTGTAGACGCCGTCGGGCCACGTCCGAATGCGCTCGCGCAGCAGTCGTTCGCTGTAGGACAGGAGATGTCCTGCATAGTCCGAGACTTCCTCCCGGCCGTGCCGATCGACGAGCTCGGTGAGCCGGTCGGCGGCGACGGCGTGGGCGGATTGTTGGGCGGCGAGGTCGCCGCGGCGCTCTTCGGGCGTCCGCACGTTGCGAAGAATGACCTGCAGCAGGTCGTCGTTGACGCGGCCCCCCCGGCAGAGCTTGACCGGTGGGAGGATCAGGCCTTCCTGATAGATTTCATCGGATAGCGGCAGTGAGCCGGGCGTCATGCCACCCACGTCGGCGTGGTGCGCGCGGCTCGCGGCGAAGAAGTGGAGCTCGTCCCCCACGAAGACGGGCGAGATCATCGTGATGTCGGGAAGGTGCGTGCCGCCGGCGTACGGATCGTTCAGCACGGCGACGTCGCCGGGTTCCCACGCGTCGACGGCCGAAAGGGCCGCCTCCACGCTGCGAGGCATGGCGCCGAGGTGGACGGGAATGTGGGCGGCCTGGGCGATCATCCGGCCGTCCGCGTCGAACACGGCGCAGGAGAAATCGAGCCGTTCCTTGATGTTGGGCGAGTAGGCGGTCCGCTGCAGCGTTACGCCCATTTCTTCGGCGATGCCGGCGAAGCGGTGCCGGTAGAGTTCGAGGAGGATCGGATCCATGGCGGGCTATGCGGTGTTGAGATGGGCGGTGGTGAGATGGAGGGTACGCCAGGGGTCGACGGATGCGCGCCAGCCGCCGGCGACGTAGATCGTCGCGTCGTACTGCGCGATGACGGCCGGACCGTCTACGGTGTGGCCGTAACGCAGCGCATCCCGCTCGTAGATGGGTGCAGCAACCTCGTGGCCGTCCGACTGGACGAGCGTTCGCCGGTCGAACGGTGCCGCGTCGGATGCGGCCGCCTCCTCTTCTCGCGGCAGGGCGACCTCCGCGCCGGCTGCGGTAGCGCGGACCCGGACGGTGACCGGTTCCACGGCGGCGTCAGGTCGGGCGTGGCCATACCGCCTCCGATGCGCCTCGTGGAAACGCGCCGCCGCCGCGTCCGGCGATTCGTTCGGAAGATCGACGGGTACCGTAAGTTCGTAGCTCTGTCCCCGGTAGCGCATGTCGACGAACGTCTCGACGGCGGGAGCCTCGAAACCCTCCCTCGCCATCACCTCGAGGACGTGCTCTCTCTGACGGCGGTAGAGCGCCGCCGTCTCATCTCCACGATTCAGGATGGAAATGGAGGCATCGTAGACCACGTCGGCCATGAGGAGACCGAGCGCGCTCAGCACGCCCGGATGCGTGGGCAGGACGATGCGGCCGATGCCCAGGGCGTCGGCCAGCTCGCATGCGTGCAGCGGTCCGGCCCCGCCGAAGGGTACCAGGGTGTACTGTTTCGGATCGTGCCCCCGTTCGATCGAGACGCGTCGCAGTGCCCGTTCCATGGCCGCGTTGGCGATGCGGATGATGCCTAGCGCCGTCTCGGTGCACGACAGGCCCAGGCCGCGCGCTCGCGAATCGACGGCCGCGCGCGCCGCATCGACGTCGAGTTCGACGTCGCCGCCGAGGAAACGATCGAAAAGGAGGCGTCCGACGACCAGGTTGGCATCCGTCACCGTCGGCTCGGTACCACCGCGTCCGTAACAGGCCGGACCCGGGACGGCGCCCGCGCTGGTCGGGCCGACGTGCAGCGCGCCCGCGTCGTCGACCCGGGCGATGCTTCCACCGCCCGCGCCGACGGTGTGGATGTCGATCGACGGAAGGCGCAGCGGAAGGCCGGCTATCTCGCTTTCGGACGTTCGGGGTATGCGCCCCGGACAGAGGGCGACGTCGGTACTCGTTCCACCCATATCGAGCGTGAGGAGCCGCGGTGCGGGATCGCCGAGCGTCGTTCGGCACAGGTTGAAGGCACCCACGACGCCGCCTGCCGGACCGCTCAACATCAGCCGGGCCGGCTGGACGGCTGCCTGCACGGGGCCGATCGTCCCGCCGTTGGACTGCATGATGCGGATGCTTCGGGGCGCGACGACGTCGGTCAGTCGTTCCACGTACCGACCGATTACGGGCTGGACGTAGGCGTTGACGACCGTCGTGGCCGTACGCTCAAACTCCCGGTATTCCGGCAGCACCTCCGAGCTCACGCACACGTCGACGTGCGGCAGATGGGCGGCAAGTATTTCGGCCGCGCGCCGTTCGTGCTCCGGGTGGCGGAACGAAAAAAGGAACACCACCGCTACACTTTCCACCTCGAGGCCACGGAGCGCCGCGGCGACGGAGGCGACCTCGTCCTCGTCGAGGGGCCGGACGATAGAGCCGTCGGCAGCTATTCGCTCGTCGACTTCGAAGCGGAGGGCGTCCGGAACGAGAGGTGCCGGCCGGTGCTGCGACAGGTCGTAGAGGTGCGGCCGGTTCTGGCGGCCGATGGCGAGCACGTCGCGAAATCCTTTCGTGGTGACGAGCGCGCAGCGTGCTCCCCGTCGTTCCAGCAGCGCGTTCGTCGCCGTCGTCGTGCCGTGTGCGATCGCGGCCTGCTCGGCGGCCCGAAGCTGTCGGATACCGGAACCGATGGCGGCACTCTGATCGTCCGGCGTCGTGGGTACCTTGTGCGCGAAAAGGACGCCGTTTTTCAGGTGGACGAAATCCGTAAACGTACCGCCTACGTCGATGCCGAGTCGCTCTCGATCCGTCACCGCCGGCCGTTAACCCGCTTGTAGATGCCGTCGTGGTTTACGTGGCCCACGTAGCGCCCGAGGATGCGTACCTCCTCGAAAATATCGGGCTTGATATAGATGTCGGAATACTCGTCATTTGCCGGTTCGAGTCGGAGCCCCTCCTGATCGTAGAAGATACGCTTCAACGACGTCTCGCCGTTGAACAGGATGGCGCCGATGCCGCCGTTTGGAATGTCATCGTCGATCAAGAGGACGTAGTCGCCGTCCTCGATATCGGCGCCGACCATGGACTGGCCCGCCACGCGGATGGCGTAGATGCGGTCGAGATTAGGAAAGAGCGTCTCGAGCGTAATGGTCCCCAGGTCGGCCTCAACGGCCTCCTGGAGCTGTCCGGCAGAGATGATCCCCTTGACCGGAATGCCCTGCTCGTCATGCGAGTCGCCTTCGTCGACGAGGTGGTAGCCGTCGTCGTCCCTCGTCAGATAACTCTTCTTGTGGAGGGCCTGCAGATTCTGCGTGACGCTGTTGGGCGATCGATATCCGAAATGATCGACGATCTCCCGATAGGTGGGCCAGACGCCGTTCTCTCGGACGAATTCCGAGAGGTACTTGAAGAAGGCATGTTGCTTGGACGTGAGTTTCTTTCGGCTCATTAATAACCGAAGGTTAGTTCCGTTGAACTGGCGACGGTCAGGCGGTCCACAGAGCGTATATCCGGTTCACGCTGCGGGTTCGGTACGGGTCAACACGCGAACGGGACGCGTGGACGGGGCCGGGCATGCCGGGCTTCTCAATCGGTCAAAAAGCTGCAGCGCCGGGTATCCGCGCTACACATGGAATGCACAGTATACCCGCACGGGTAGATAACATCAAGCGCCTTTGCGGTGAATCCGGTAGGAAATCGAAGAGAGCTGGGCCGGGCGATGCGGTGCGGCGCCCGGCTCGTCGTACGGCCCGCCGGCGATCGGTGGTCAGGTGTCGTCGAGCATCTGGCCGATGATGCGTGCGGATCGGGACGGGTAGGCGTCTTCGACGTGGTAGCGGATGAAATCCTCGATGAGGCGGCTCAATTCGATGTGCGTCCGTTTGTCGACGCGCATACGCATGACGGTTTCCAGGTCGGCACGGGCGAAGATCGCGAAGGCGCGCAGCGCTTTGCGAGAGCCGCGACGGACGGTAATGGCGCCCCCCGGCTCAGTCGGCAGGATCGATCCATCTTCGAGTGCGATGACGCCTCCGCTCTCCGGAATCCGCTCGACATCTTCCCGCTCGATATGCGGCGCGAAGCCGAGCACGGTCGCGAGCCGCAGCTGGAAGAAATGGAAAAGGCTCTCGAGGCGCGTCGCCGTTCGATTGAGCTCCTCGAGGATTTCCAGCACGAGGTCGAACACGATCGGATTTCGCTCTTCCTCCTGCATGAGCGCATAAACGAGCTCGACGATGCGCAGTCCGTAGGAGAGCCCTTCCAGACTTCTCGAGATGCCGTGAAAGGCGCGCACGTGGCTGCTCTCGGTCAACGTCTGGATGCCTCGCGTCTCCTTGTAATAGAACACGACCTCCGTATAGGACATCGGCTGAAGGGTGGAGCCGAAGCGGCTCTTGGGCCGTCGCGCTCCTTTAGCCATTACGGTGAGTTTTCCCATATCCCGCGTGAAGACCGTGACGATCTCGCTCGTCTCCCCGTAGTCGATGCTCCTGAGCACGATGGCCTCCGTGCGAACGATCATGGTCTTTTCGGGCGCGGCGAGGTTATGACGCGCGCTGGTCCGTGTCTATGGAAGAAAATGCTGTGGTTAAACCGCCTTCGGCAGCGGCTGTGCCTCACCAGGCACGAAGCCCTTGCCTTGCTGGTCCTCTCCGTGCTGTTGAGCGTCGGACAGGGCGTGCGCTATCTACAGCAGCGGTCCGTGACGGTACCTGTCGGTGCCTATGATGAGCTGGACCGTTTGTTCTCCGAGCGATCCGCCCGACTCGATTCACTGCCTGGCGAGGTTCCGGTTCGCGGGGTGGACCGCGTTCCGGGTACGGGCCCCGTGGGCGGTGCGGCCCCCGTGAGCGGCGCGGCGCCCGCTTCCCGTACCACGATCGACCACGACGGCCGCGTGGATATAAATGCGGCCGGTGCAGCCGAGCTCGAGACGCTTCCACGAATAGGTCCGACGACCGCCGCGCGCATACTCGATTTTCGGGCCAAGTTCGGTCCGTTTCTCGATGTGGACGACCTGCGGCAGGTCAGGGGTATCGGCGAGAAAACGGTCGAGCTGCTCCGGCCGCTCGTCGTTGTCGCTTCCGATTCCCTGCCAGGATAATACAGGATACCCCGCGCAGCGGATAGATGCCGACCCCGGTATGCTGCGCCGCTGGACGGTCACGAATCGTTGTCGGACGTGCGGTCCGATCCGTCCTTGGACTCGTCCGACGGCTGTTCGGACGGTCCGTCGGACGACGGGTCAGCGGGCCCGTCGGACGGCGGCTTCGCGGGCCCGTTGGTGGGTGACACGTCGAAATCTTCCGGGACGAACTGGTCGGTCATGCGTTTGCTCGCCTCTTCCTCGCGCTGCAGGAAACGGTACACGGGCACGAGCAGAAGCGCCGCCAGTGCCGTGAAGGCGATAAAGGTGATGATGATGACCAGCGTGTAATCGCTCACGAGGTGCCGTTACTGATTTTCCTTACTAATCTTCCAGCGTGCCAATCTAAACTAAAGCGAACCTGCCAATGTCGTATTATAACGATTCCGTCGTACGAACGTGATACCGTCACGGTGACCTCGCACTCGATCCTGAGACTACTGCCATGGAGTTAAGCCATGCCGCGCCCCGTATGCTCATCGTGGAGGATGATGCGGACGTAGGGGCGGGGCTAGAGGAGTATTTCGAGCTAAAGGGTTTCGACGTTGCGAGAGTGGCGGACGGAGAGACGGGTCTTCAGCGTCTCACCATGCTGCCCAAGTATGACGTCGTCCTGCTCGATGTGATGTTGCCGGAGAAGAACGGCTTCGACGTGCTGCGAGAGGCACGTCGAGCCGGCGTAGACTGCCCCGTCATTATGCTGACCGTCAAGGCGCGCGACGATGACAAGCTCCGTGCGTTCGATCTCGGTGCCGACGATTACGTCACCAAGCCGTTTAATGCGGAAGAGCTCACCGCGCGCGTAAATGCGGTCCTACGCCGATCGAAATCCCCTTCGGAACGATCGATGGAGCAATATACGTTCGGCGACGTCGTGGTCAATTTTAGCGAAAATACGGTGTTTCGGGGAGACGACGAGGTTCCGTTCACAGCGCTGGAGTTCGACATCCTGGAATATTTTATCCGGCACCGGGGACGCACCGTGAGCCGGAAGCAGCTATTACGCGACGTATGGGAGATTTCCGGAGAGATCACGACGCGGACGATCGACCGCCACGTGGCGTCGTTGCGCAAGAAGGTCGAACCCGATTCCGACGATCCCTCCTACATCGAAACGGTGTATGGGATCGGCTACAAGTTCAATGCCTGAGGGGCCGGTGATAGAGTGCGTGATACATTGCGCACCTCGTCGCTGCCCTTCGGTACCTCCATTCCAGGTCGGACGCCGGTATCTCCAGGAGAGGGGCGGTGCGTGACGGCAGATCGCATGCATCGGCGCCGGCTCGTTTCGTAACTTGCCGCCTCTCGTACCCGTCACTCACTTTCTACACGTCGACCCATGCTTGTCGAAGTCTTCGATGACTATGATGCCATGAGTGAGCGAGCCGCGGAGCTCGTCACCGAACAGATACGAAGGAAGCCGGACAGCGTCATCGGATTCGCTACCGGAGGAACGCCGCTCGGCATGTACGAGCGGCTGATCAAAAATCACCACGAGCGCGGTCTGGATTTTTCCAAGATCACGACGTTCAATCTGGACGAGTACATCGGGCTTCCGCCGACGCATCCGCAAAGTTATCATCACTTCATGTGGGAGCATCTCTTCGACCACATCAACGTCAATCCGAGTCAGGTGTACGTCCCGCACGGCATGGCCGACGACGTGGAGTCGTTCTGCGCGTGGTACGAGCGGCAGATCGCGGAGGCGGGCGGCATCGATCTCCAGATTCTCGGTATCGGAGCGAACGGTCACCTGGCATTTAACGAACCGGGGTCGTCGCTGGGGTCGCGGACGCGCATCAAAACGCTGACCGAAAAGACGGTGCGGGACAACGCCCGTTTCTTTGATGAGGGAGAGACGGTTCCGCACCAGGCCATCACGATGGGTATCGGAACGATCATGGACGCGGAGACCGTGCTGCTCGTCGCCAGTGGTGAGCACAAAGCGGAGGCCATCCGATCGGCACTCGAAGGTCCGGTGACCGGAATGTGCCCCGCTACCGTCGTGCAGATGCACCGATTCGCGCACATCTTGCTGGACGAGCAAGCGGCATCCAGGCTCGAATACCGCCATCATGGCGGGATCGCGGAGCCGAAGTCGTAGGAAGGGTGCACGGCGGCGGGAGCTGCCCGCGCTCTAGCGTCACGCTAGAGGTGTACGTCGCTACGGCATGTCTTCGACCGTGGCCACGGGGCGGTTTGGGTCCGTTATCCATTCGCTCCACGAGCCGGGATACAGGAGCCCGCCGGAGAGTCCCGCGTGCTCCATCGCGAGGATGTTATGGCACGCCGTTACCCCTGACCCGCATTGAGAGATGACGTGGCCCGGGGGCGTCGTCCCAATGAGTCCGACGAATCGCTCTCGCAGTGCTTCCGGCGATTTGAACCGTCCCGTCGCGTCGAGATTGGCTTTGAACGGCGCGGACAGGGCCCCGGGAATGTGGCCGGGGATCGGATCGATGGGTTCCTCCTCACCGCGGTAACGTACGCCATCGCGCGCGTCCAGCAGCACCCATGAGGGATTCGTGCGGCGATCGTCGACCGTGGGAGCGTCTACGGTCCAGCCTGTGTGGACGCGGGGTTCGAACGAGCGAGGCGACCGGTTTTCGGTACCCGACGCCGTGGGCCGGCCGTCTTCCATCCAGCCCGTCCATCCCCCATCGAGCACGGCGGCCGGATAGTGGCCCAGGTACCTGAGCGTCCACCACAACCGGCCTGCGATCGCACCTCCCGCGTCGTCGTATGCCACGACCTGAATGCCGTCACCGATACCCCAGCCGGCGAAGGTTGCGGCGGCACGATCGGGGGACGGCAGGGGGTGGCGACCCGTTTCTCCGGGAACGATCGGGGCGGATAGATCGTGGTCGAGGTGTGCGTAGACGGCGCCCGGTACGTGCGCCTTCTCATACGCCCTGCTGCCGTAGTCGGGATCGTCGAGCGAGAAGCGGCAGTCGACCACGACCACGTTCTCGTCGTTCAGATTAGCGGCCAGGTCGGGTATGGAAATGAGCGTGCGATAGGTCATGGGACGGGCGCACTGCTGAAATACGTGAGAATGACGGGGCAGACACGGTAGCCGTGCGGATCGAAGAACCGGTTTTCGTGTAGAACGAACCCGATGACGCGCGGCGCGCGCCTCCGATCGATAATTTGTGTTGCACTGGATTGTAGATGAGTCCGCTTTCGAGCCTCAATACATACTACTGGAAGTATAAGCACCTGTTCGTGCCCGGCCTCCTGGCTGCGATGGTGTCGGCGGGCTTCTCGATCACCGTGCCCGTCGTGGTGCGGATGGCGGTGGATAGCATCCCGCGGCTCGTGAGCATCTATAATCTGTATGCGGGCACCGAGCTGCAGGGGTATTTTTACGCCACATTCTTCGTCGGTATGCTTCTCTTCGGGCTGATTATCATCGGCCTCAGTTTGCTGAGCGGACTCTTCTCCTTTCTCATGCGGCAGACGGTGGTCGTCGCCTCGCGTCACATCGAGTTCGACCTGCGAAACGCGCTCTACGATCAGCTGCAGCGGCTGTCGCAGTCGTTTTACCGCCAGTACTCGACAGGCGACGTCATGGCGCGTGCGACGAGCGACATCGAAGCCGTGCGGCGTTATATCGGTCCGGCGATCATGTACATCACCCGCGCCGTCGTCATCATCGTAACGGCTATCACGGTGATGTTCGTCATCTCGCCCCGCCTGACGCTGTATGCGCTCATCCCGATGCCGTTTCTGGCGGTGGCCGTATTCTTCATGGCGCGGATGCAGCACAGCCGCAGCGACGCGATCCAGGCCCAGTATTCGACGCTGACCAGCCGCGTTCAGGAAGCACTGAACGGTATCCGAGTCTTGAAGGCGTACACGCGTGAGATCTCCGAGGCTGAGGCCTTCGACGAGGAGAGTGCGAAGTACCGCCAGCGGAATCTGGATCTGGCCCTCGTCGATTCCGCATTCCGGCCCGTCTTTCTGCTGCTGATCGGGATGGCGGAGATCATCGTCGTCTGGCTTGGCGGCCGGCTCGTCGCCGAGGGAACGATCACGATCGGCAACATCGCCGAATACATGATTTACGTCGCGTACATGACGTGGCCGGTGGCCTCGATGGGCTTCGTGATCACGATGATCCAGCGGGCGTCGGCATCGATGATACGACTCAACCGCATCTTCGACGCCGTGCCGGACATTGCGGATACGGAGGAGGTCGACGGATCCCTCCGTGAGATCCGCGGGCGCATCACGTTCGAAGACGTGTCTTACAGGTATAAGGACGAAGGTCCCTGGGTGCTCCACGACGTATCCTTCGACGCGGAGGCCGGGACGACGCTCGCTATCGTTGGGCGGACCGGCGCGGGCAAGACGACGCTCGTGGAAATGATTCCGCGCCTGCTGGAAGCAACCCGGGGTACGGTGCGCATCGACGGACGGCGCATCCAGGAAATTCCGCTCGATCTGCTTCGATCGTCGATCGGATACGTTCCGCAGGAAGTTTTCCTGTTCAGCGATACGGTGGCCGACAACATTGCCTTCGGCGAGCTGGATGCCGGGCGGGAGGCCGTCGAGCAGGCGGCACGCGAGGCCGCCCTGCTGGAAAACGTGCAGGATTTTCCCGACGGGTTCGAGACGTTCGTGGGCGAACGAGGCATTACGCTGTCGGGCGGACAAAAACAGCGGTCGTCTATTGCCCGCGCGCTAATCGGGAATCCCAGCATACTTATTCTGGACGATGCCCTGTCGGCCGTCGATACGAGCACGGAAAGCGAAATCCTCGGCTACCTCCGCGGTTACTACGGTACCCGTACCGTGGTCATCGTCAGCCACCGCATCTCGTCGGTCATGGACGCCGACCAGATCCTCGTCCTCCACGAAGGCGAGCTCGTCGAACGGGGCACGCACGACGAGCTGCTGCGGCTCGATGGACGCTACGCCGACCTCCACCGCAAACAGCTTCTCGAACAGGAAATCGAAGCGCTTTAGCGCAAGATTCACGCAAGTAAATCGAAGCGCTTTAGCGCAAGATT
>JBBDTI010000022.1:29972-48490 GCA_040904565.1 Rhodothermales bacterium | reverse complement strand
TTTCCGGATTTTCGTTCCCCGATCTCACCGGAGGAGCTGGCAGGCATCGCGCTGGAAGAGGAGGCGCATGCGCGCCTGATCATGGAGCGCGGAGGCGACTATCCGTGGCAGGTTCGGTACGGTCCATTCGAGGAGGACGACTTTCTTGGTCTGCCGGACTCCCACTGGACGCTGCTCGTTCAGGAGGTGGATCGGTGGGTCCCCGAGCTGGCGGGCCTGCTCGAGCGCTTCCTGTTCGTTCCGAGCTGGCGGCTGGATGACGTGATGGTGAGCTACGCCCCGGACGGCGGGAACGTCGGTGCCCACATCGACAACTACGACGTCTTTCTGATCCAGGCTCTCGGGCGCCGTGAGTGGCGGATCGGGGCGGATCCGATCGCCGACGAACGGCTCGTGCCCGGCGTGGACGTCAGCATGCTGGCCGATTTCGAAGCGGATGAAGTGATGACGCTGGAAGAGGGAGACATGCTGTATCTGCCTCCGCGCATCGCGCATCACGGCATAGCGATCGGCGACTGTATGACGTTGTCGGTGGGTTTCCGGGCGCCGAGCTACGCGGACATCCTGACGCAGACGCTGACTCGGGCCATCGAGAGGATGGATTCCGGCGAGCGGTATGCGGACCCGGATCTTTCCCCGCCGGAGCATCCCGGGCGGATCGGTGAGGACGCTCTTCGGAAGGCGCGCCGGATCGTTCGTCACGAGCTGTCGGACGAACACATCGATCGGTCATTCGGCGCGCTCGTAACGGAATCGACTCGTGGGGACGATCCGGTTCCTCCGCCGATCGAATGGACGCCAGAAGGCGTCGCGGAGGCGCTGCGAGAGGGGGGGCGCCTGCAGCGCTTCGCACCGAATCGCTTCGGCTTCATCCCTCACGCTGACGGCAGCACCAGCCTGTTCGCTCATGGACAGGTGTTTTGGCTGGAAGCCGGCGATGCGGACGTTGCCTCGTTGCTGGCCGGACGCGACGTGCTGGATGCGGAAGCGTTCGCCGACGCGCTGGATGATGCCGCCGTGCGTTCACTGCTGGCACGTCTGGTAAATGACGGGCATGTTGAACTTCTGGAGGAGGAGTGAACGTGGAACGCTGGAACCGCATCGGCAGCCGGAAGCGCGAGAGTTACCGCGTCTTCGACGTGCGCGAAGATCGCGTCGTTTCTCCGATCACGGGCACCGAATACGACTTCTTCGTCATCGAGGCGAACGATTGGACCAATATCGTTCCTCTGACGCCGGATGGAAAGATCGTGCTCGTACGGCAATACCGGCACGGGACGCGCGATCTGTCCCTGGAGGTTCCCGGGGGCATCGTGGATGCGGGTGAGCGACCAATCGATGCGGCCGTGCGAGAGCTTCGCGAGGAGACGGGATATGAGGCGGGGGAGGTCGTCCACATCGGCACGGCGGATCCCAATCCGGCCATACAGAATAACCGGTGTCACATGTACGTCGCGCATGACTGCCGCCCAGTAGCGGCGCAGGCGCTCGACGGCGCCGAGGAGATCGAGGTCGTCACCGTCGATCAGGATGAGATCGGCCCGCTCATCGTGTCGGGGCGCATCACACACTCGCTCGTGGTCGCCGCCTTCTACTACTTCGACCGGTACCGGGAGGGGCTCGTCACGACGTGACGGTAGCCGACTGCAGCAGGACTTCGCCGGCGGGCGAGCGCATGTTGTAGCGATTGCTCATTACGTATCCGTAGGCCCCGGCCGTCGCGATGAGCAGGACGTCCCCCTCCTCGGTGGCGGGCAGTCGACGACCGTAGCCGAGCACGTCTCCCGTCTCGCAAATCGGTCCGACCACGTCCGCCGTAATTTCAAGCGGCTCGTCGAGCTTCGACAGGTTCACGATCTCGTGGTACGCGCCGTAGAGAGCCGGACGCAGGAGGGAGTTCATTCCGGTCTCGACGCCGACGTAGCGCGCCGACCCCTTCTGCTTGGTCTGCGTCACGCGGGCCAGCAAGACGCCTGCGCGGGCGACCATGAAACGCCCCGGCTCCATCCAGAGCTCGAGGTCCGGGTTGGCCTTCTTGAACGAGCGGAGGGCGTCCGTTACCTCCTTCAGGTCGAGTTCGGGCGAGCTCTGTCGCTCGGAGACTCCGAGTCCGCCCCCGACGTCGATATACCGAACGTCCGGAAAACGCTTCGTCAGCGTGGCGAGGAAAACGGCCGTTTCGGCCCATGTTTCCGGGGAGATGATGCCGCTTCCGACGTGTGCGTGCACGCCGACGACGGACGCGCCGACCGACGAAGCGAGCTCTTCGAGCCGGGGCAGCTCGGCGGGTGCCACCCCGAATTTGCTCTGCGACCCGGCCGTACGCACGTACTTGTGGTGCCCGTGACCGCGCCCGGGATCGACGCGGACGATGAGCTCCCGGTCCCGAAACACGTCGGGCCACGCCTCGAGCGGATAGAGATTATCCAGCGTCACGTGCGCTCCCAGCTCAAAGCCTCGCCGGTATTCCTCCGCCGGAGCGAAATTTGGGGTAAAGAGGATGCGCTCGCGTGCGATGTTGGGAAATAGCTCCAGGACCTCATCCATCTCTTCCGGAGACACACATTCGAACCCCAGCCCGGCTTCATAGAAGATGCGGAGGATGTCGCGATGGCTGTTCGCCTTCATCGAGTAAAAGACCCGGTCGACCGCATCGATGGACCGTACGTCCTCAAGGGCCTGGCGGACCGTATCCTCGTCGTAGACGTACGTCGGTGCCGTACTGCGCGCGATCTCAATGAGCTCGTCGCGACGCGTTTGCCACCAGGCCGGTCCACCGCGCCGGTCCTCGTCGGCGTCGCCCATGAGCTCTTTCCACGTCGGGCCGAATAGGAGATCCGGTTCGCGCTTGCCGAAGAGATTGGCGTGCAGCTTGCGGACGAGTCGAGAGGCCTGGCCCTCGTCGACCACGAAACTGAAATTCAGGTCGCTCGCCGCCTGGGAGACCTGGTGGATGTGCTGCTCCTGAAAGACCTCGAAGGCCGGACCCATCTCGTGTAGCAGCGAGCGGATGTTGCGTCCGATCAGGCTTACCACCGCACACGGCCCGATCTGCTCCGCGCGACAGTACGCATTGAGATCCTCGAGAAGCGCATCCACACGGGCAGGATCGAGGGCGTTGGCCACAGGATCCAGCGATACCGTCACGTTCGTCTCCGACGTCGCTACGAGATCGATCGACAGTCCGTGGCGCTTGAACGTGCCGAAGACGTCGGCCAGGAAGCCTACTTCCTGCCACATGCCGAGCGATTCCATCGAGATGAGCGTTACGTCCGTCTTTGCCGCGATGGCCTTGATCT
Source organism: Rhodothermales bacterium (assembly GCA_040904565.1). Taxonomy (GTDB): domain Bacteria; phylum Bacteroidota; class Rhodothermia; order Rhodothermales; family VXPQ01; genus JBBDTI01. The sequence goes on along the minus strand of JBBDTI010000022.1, from coordinate 45,191 downwards.
GTGCGCCGAAATCCGGCGTTTTGTCGGAGATGATCGTTCCTTCGAGATGGGGCGCGTCGGTGCACTTGACGTAGAGGGGGATGGCAAGCTGCTCGACGGGCTGCAGGCACCTCGGGTGAAGGATCTTGGCTCCCATCGTGGCCAGCTCCTGACCTTCCATGTAATCGAGCCGCCGCAGCAGCCGCGCGGAGGGTATCTCGTGCGGGTTCGCCGTAAACATACCCGGGACGTCGGTCCAGATCTCCAGTCGCTCGGCGACGAGCTTAGCCGCGAGATAAGAAGCAGACGTGTCGGAACCTCCGCGACCGAGCAGGACGGTTTCCCCTTTGCCGTTCGACGCGATGAAACCCTGCGTGATGACGACGTCCGCATCCCGTTCCCGGAGCTCGGCCTGAAGAACGGCGTCAGGGTCGAAGCGGCAGGTGGCGGACAGATAGCGACGCTGTTCCGGGAGCAGGTGCGTTTCTTCGGCTCGGAGCACGTCGCGTGCATCGCGCCATAGCACGTCGAGTCCATTCGCCGCCATGAACGCCGCCCCCAGCTTGGTCGACAGCAGCTCTCCCATGGCCATCATGCGGGCCTGGAGGCGCGGGCTCCCCTCGCGGATCAACGACGCGCCCAGGGCCAATCTCGAAAGCTCCTCGATATCTTCTTCCAGGATCGCCTTCGCATCGACGCCCAGATCGTCTCCCAGAGCGACGTGCCGGCTCCGGATCGTTGCGATCGTATCTTCATATTCACCGCGGACCGCCTCTTGCAGGAGCTGGTCGAGCAGGTTCGAAATGCCGCTCAGCGCGGAGCAGACGATGATGGGTTTATACCCTTCCTCGATGCGCTCGCGAACGATGCGAACGATCGTGTTCCAGCGCTCGCTGCTGGAGACGCTCGTGCCACCGAACTTGAGAACGACCCAGTTGATCGGTTCCTGAGGTTGATTCGTGTCGCTCATGTCGTGCGCTGCTCTCGGAAGGCGGAAGGGAATCGGCCGGGTGTGTTGAGGCGCCATGCGCCTGAAGCGTATAGGCAACAAAACGTGCGCGATTATATTGATAATTGCGGTGACGGTTCACGCGCCGGGCGGATCGGGTGGACTGGTAGCGCTTCGATTGACCGTAAATGCATTGATTTAACGCCTACCACATGTTGATGGACCCGATATGGGACCTGCTGGAAGATCAGCTGTTCGACCGGCCTTCTACAGAATGCCTCTTTAACATGTACCGCGATCGCCATGCGGAGCTCGACATCCCCGATGCTCCGGCCGTTCGCAGGGCTAACCTGCGGGGGTATCTTCTGGCGTACGATCGGATGCCGTCCGTCTTTCTGCTCGTCGAGGCCCCGGGCCCCTGGGGAGCGCGGTTTACCGGTGTGCCCATTACGAGCGAGTCCCAGCTGCTGGACGACACGTTTCCCCTGACAGGGCGGCGTACGAGCGATGGAGGGGATCCGCACTCGGAATACAGTGCCCGCATCTTCTGGCGCGTGCTGGAGCCCTATTTCCCGGCGTTCCTGACGTGGAACACGGTCCCGTTTCATCCGCATAAGGCGGGAAAGCCGCTGTCGATCCGAACGCCCGCGGCCGCCGAGATCGATTCGTTCGAATCCATCACGGCGGCCTTCGTGGATGCCATCCGACCAGGCCACGTCGCGGCCATCGGAAGAAAGGCGGAACGTGCGCTCGACAGGCTGGGCGTCGAAAACACGTACGTGCGGCACCCATCCCAGGGAGGTGCGAAACTGTTTGAGGAAGGGGTAACGTCCCTCCTCCACCGCGCCGGCATCGCGTAAGGCGTTTCACCATACCATTCGACCACGCTACGTCTCCTTTCTATTCCAGCGATGACCGATCTTTTTGAAGAAGCCGCCCGCCGACATCTGAAATCCAGTGCGCCGCTGGCCGAGCGCATGAGGCCGCGCACGCTCGATGAGTTCGTCGGTCAGGAGCATATTCTGGGGGAGGGCAAACTGCTGCGGCGGGCCATCGAAGCCGACCGCGTCACGTCTCTCATCTTCTATGGGCCTCCCGGAAGCGGCAAGACCACGCTCGCGCGCATCATCGCCAACACCACGCGCGCCCAATTTACCTCGCTGAACGCCGTGCTTTCGGGCGTGAAGGACATTCGTCAGGCGATAGAGGATGCGCGGCGCCGGCTCGAGCTGCATCAGCAGCGCACGATCCTGTTTGTGGATGAGGTGCATCGATTCAACAAGTCGCAGCAGGACGCTCTCCTGCCGCACGTGGAAAACGGTACGGTCGTGCTGATCGGTGCAACGACGGAGAATCCGTATTTCGAGGTGAACAAGGCGCTCGTGAGTCGCTCGCGCGTTTTCGAGCTTCGAACGCTCGGTGAGGATGCACTGCGGGCTATCGCGCTCCACACGCTGGAAGATGAGGAGCGGGGTTACGGGCGGCTGGACGTCGAGGTCGAGCCCGCCGCCCTGGATCATCTCATCGATACGGCAAACGGTGACGCCCGCTCGGTGCTGAACGCTCTAGAGCTGGCCATCGAGACGACGCCGCCCGACGAGGAGGGCGTCGTTCGCATCGACGTGGAGGTGGCGGAGGACAGCATCCAGAAGCGGGCGGTGCTCTACGACAAGGAGGGCGACGTCCATTACGACACCATCAGCGCGTTCATCAAGAGCCTGCGAGGCTCGGATCCGGACGCCGCGCTGTACTGGATGGCGAAGATGGTATACGCGGGCGAGGATCCGCGCTTCATCATCCGCCGCATGCTCATCTTCGCGGCCGAAGATGTCGGACTTGCGGATCCCCGCGCGCTGCGTATGGCCGCGGCAACGGCGCAGGGTTTCGAGTACGTAGGCATGCCGGAAGGCCAGTTTCTCCTTGCGGAATGCTGTCTCTATCTGGCGACCGCGCCGAAAAGCAATTCATCCATGTCGTATTTCAGCGCGCTGGAGCACGTCCGCAATGAGACGTCTGGGGAGGTCCCCAACCATCTGAAAGACGCGAATCGGGATCGGGAGGGGCTGGGTCACGGGAAGGGGTACAAGTATCCCCACGCCTTCCGTGAACATTACGTGCCGCAGCAGTATCTGCCAAGCACGATGCAGGGCACCTACTTCTACGATCCGAGCGACGAAGGTTACGAGGAAGAGGTCCGGCGCCGCCTCGAGGAGCAGCGGCGGCGCGACGCGGAAGAGAATCTCGCGCGGCGGGTTCGACGATATGCCGAGGACGACGATTAGATGTACCGGGGCACGTTCAGGCGTTAACCTGGCGCCTGGGTGACGGGCTGACAGAGCCACGCGTGCGGAGACCATCGGTCACGCAACGGTTTGCGCGCGCAAACCATCCGTCTGGCACCGCGCGGCCCTCCTACTGAAGGTCTGGAGGAAAGGGCATGCCGGTTGCGGCGCCGTCGCCGCTAATTTCGGCTGCGCGGCCACGACCGGCGTCTACGTAGTTTTCGAGGATCTTGGCGAGCTGTTTTTTTTCGATCGGCTTCGTGATGAAGGCGATCATGCCCAGATCGCGGCAGCGCTCCCTGTTCTGGTGGGTGACGTCAGCCGTCATGGCTGCTATGACCGGTCGGCGTTCCGGGGGAATTTCGAGATGGATACGACGGGTGGCCTCAAAACCATCGATTTCGGGCATGCGCAGGTCCATCAGGATGAGTGGATAATCCTTTTTTCTCACGGCGGCCAGTACTTCCCGACCATCGACGGCTACGTCGACGTCGTAGCCCAGGCGATGCAGGATGTGCTCCGCCACCTCCCGATTGACGGGATGGTCCTCGGCCAGCAAGATCGTTGGTTTGCGCTCCATTGTATTCCTCTACGCGGGGGCATGCATCCGCCGGCGCCTCACAACGCCGCACGAGCGTGCGTGCGACGAACCAGCGGGCGTCCGAGACGGTGCCGCGTGCTTCAGAAACGGTTTCCTCTGCACGGCCGTCCAGCACTTTCAGGTATCGACGAAAGAATATGAAACCTTAAATTCCACGCACGGCCATTTTCGTAATGTGCCGGCGTCAGAGGTATCGGTGAAGGATGCTTTTGGCGAGCCGATTGGCTAGATTCGCACCCACCATGACCACCTGGCTTCGCATCGCCCATTTGATCGACCGCCTGAACGAGCGGATCGGCCGGCTCGTCTACTGGCTGACGCTGTTTATGGTGCTCGTCGGGTCATTCAACGCCCTCGTTCGGTACGTCGACCGGTTCACGGGACTCGGACTCAGCTCGAACACGTATATCGAGCTGCAGTGGTACATGTACAGCCTCGTATTTCTGCTGGCCGCGGCCTATACGCTGCGCCACAACGCCCACGTGCGCGTGGACGTGCTCTTCATGCGGGTAGGTCCAAGGGGCCGGGCGTGGATCAATCTGGTCGGTACGCTGATCTTTCTGCTGCCCTTCTGCGTGTTCGTCATGTGGACGTCGTGGCCGACCGTGAGCAACTCGTGGGCGGTTCTCGAAATGTCGCCTGATCCAGGGGGGCTGCCGCGATATCCCATCAAGACGGCCATCCCGATCGCGTTCTTTCTCCTCTTTCTGCAGGGCATAAGCATGGCCGTTAAGCAGATTGCACTGCTTAAAGGGCTCGTCACGGAAGCGGAGCTGGTGGACCCCGACGAGATCTGGGAGGGAATATGACGGGCGACTGGCTGGGTCCACTCATGTTTGCGGGCGCCCTGCTGCTGATCTTCACGGGCTATCCCGTGGCCTTCGCGCTGGGCGGAACGGCTCTCGTGTTTGCTTTCATCGGCGTCGAGGTCGGACTGCTCAACTGGCAGCTGATGCTGGCCATGCCGGATCGCGTCTTCGACGTAATGTCCAACACGCTCCTGCTGGCCGTGCCCTATTTCATATTTATGGGGATGATGCTCGAGAAGTCCCGCCTGGCGGAGGATCTCCTCCAGACGATCGGATTGTTGTTCGGGCGCGTGCGCGGCGGGCTCGCCATCGCCGTCGTCTTCGTGGGTGCGCTCTTGGCGGCGGCGACCGGGGTCGTGGGGGCTTCCGTCGTGGCGATGGGCGTCATCTCGCTTCCCGTCATGATTCGATACGGGTATTCCAACGAGCTTTCCGCGGGCGTGATTTCCGCGTCGGGGACGCTGGGACAGATCATTCCTCCAAGTATCGTGCTCATTGTTCTCGCCGACCAGTTGAGCGTAGCCGGCCGCGTATCCGTCGGCGATCTGTTTCTCGCGGCACTGGTTCCGGGGATGATTCTGGCCGGACTCTACGCGCTGTATGCGTTTGGCGTGGCTTTCTTTCGACCGGAATCGGCACCGGCCCTTCCCGAGGAGGAACGCGACATTCCCCACCTTGAGCTGGCACGGCGGGTGCTGCTCGTCATGCTGCCCCCGCTCCTGCTGATCGTCATCGTACTCGGCAGCATTTTCGCCGGCGTAGCGACACCGACGGAAGCCGGAGCGCTCGGGGCGCTGGGAGCCATCTTGCTGGCGGCGGCCAACCGACGGCTGACGTTCGACGCGATGCGGGAGACCATGCGGGAGACCACCAAGCTGACGGCCATGGTCATGATTCTTCTGGTCGGCGCCCGGGCATTCTCGCTCGTGTTCATCGGCGTCAACGGCGATATCTGGATCGAAGACTTGCTGACCAATCTCCCGGGCGGCGTCGTCGGACTGATCATCGTGACGAACCTGATCATCTTCGTCCTCGGATTCTTCATCGACTTCTTCGAGATCGCGTTTATCATCGTACCGCTGCTCGCCCCGGCAGCGTCGCTGCTCGGCGTGGATCTCGTGTGGTTCGGTGTCATGATCGCGATGAACCTGCAGACCTCATTTCTTACTCCACCGTTCGGTTTTGCGCTGTTTTACCTCCGCGGCGTTGCTCCGCCGGAGGTGACGACGGCCCAGATCTACCGGGGCGCCATACCCTTCATCGGGATTCAGGCCGTCGGTTTGTTATTGATAATTCTATATCCGGAACTGGTGACGTGGTTAATTTAACGAGATGATCGGCGTCGCGGCGTCGCGTTTCGTACGCCGCGGGTCGGGCAACGAAGGAACGTCGACAAGTGCGGCAGAACGTGATGGATCAGGACGCGCAGCGCTCCATTAGGGGCATCTACTGCAACCGAACGCTGAACATGCGGCGCATCAAGGCGATCGGCTACGACATGGACTACACCCTGATCCACTATCGGATGGAGGCGTGGGAGGAGCGGGCGTACGTGATGCTCAAGAGGCGATTGAGCGAGCAGGGCTGGCCCGTCGGAGGGCTCGAGTTCGATGCCGAACTGTCCCTGCGCGGACTCATCATCGATACGGAGCGGGGCAACCTCGTGAAGTGCAATCGCTTCGGCTACGTCAAGCGGGCCTATCATGGCACGAGGCCTCTTCCGTACGAGGAGCTGCGTGAGGTATACGAACGAACGCTCGTGGACCTGAACGAAGCGCGCTGGTACTTTCTCAACACGCTCTTTTCGATTTCGGAAGCGTGCATGTATTTGCAGCTCGTCGACCTGCTCGACCAGGACGTGCTGCCGGGTGCACTCGGGTACGACGGACTCTACCGCCTCGTGCGCCGTTCGCTTGATGAGGCCCACATGGAGGGGACGCTGAAAGCAGAAATCGTCGCGGAGCCGGATCGGTTCGTGGATCTCGACGAGGATATGCCCGTCGCGCTGCTCGACCAGAAAAGGGCAGGTAAGAAAATTCTGCTGATCACCAACTCCGAGTGGTCGTATGCCGAGCCCATGCTCCGCTACGTTTTCGATCCGTTTCTACCGGGCGACGAGACGTGGCGCGACCTGTTCGATATCGCGATCGTTGGTGCCCGGAAGCCGGACTTCTTTTCGGGACGGGCACCGGCGTACGAGGTGGCCACCGCAGAGGGGCTGCTGCGCGAGCACATCGGATCGCTGCAGCAGGGCCGCGTCTACGTGGGCGGCAACGCCCGTCTCGTCGAGGAGAGTTTGGGGCTGCGCGGCGAAGAGATCCTGTACGTAGGGGATCACATTTTTGTGGACGTGAACATCTCGAAGAACGTGCTGCGGTGGCGCACCGCGCTCGTGATTCGCGAGCTCGAAGACGAAATCGTCGCGATGCGGCAGTTTGCCGAGGGCCGCGACCGCCTCTCGTCGCTGATGGCTCGCAAGGAAGAACTGGAGGCAGAATATTCACGGATCCGACTGGCTCTGCAGCGCAATCGATCGGGTTACGGTCCGCAGGTGGAGGCCTCCGCCGAGGAACTCAAAGCCGAGCTCCAGCGCGTCAGGGAGCGCGTGATCGAAGTCGACGAACAGGTGGTTCCGCTGGCGGAGGAAACCGGGCGTCTCCTCAATTCGAACTGGGGATTGCTCATGCGGGCGGGAAACGACAAGAGTCACCTGGCCCGTCAGATCGAACGCTACGCTGACGTTTATACGGGCCGTGTCTCCAATTTCCTGCACCACACGCCGTTCGTCTATCTACGGTCTCATAGGGGCTCCCTGCCCCACGACGAATAGTAGAGACGGCCGGCCTTACCCGGCTGCTTCGAGATGGGAAATCGCGTCGCTCGGCTCGGCCGCTACATGGTAGAGGGAGCGGTACCGCTCGTGGGCGAAGCCTTCCTCGAACATGTATTCGAAGCAGGAGAGCAGGGGCTCGAAATACCCGTCCGTGTTGACGACGACGATGGGCTTGTCGTGATAGCCGAGTTGTTTGAGCGTCAACACCTCCATGAACTCCTCCAGCGTGCCGAAGCCACCCGGCAGCACGATGAATCCGTCCGCCCGGGTGAACAGGATGCGTTTTCGCTCCTGCATCGTGCGGGTAATGATCAGTTCGTCGGCCACGTCGTAGGCGATGCCTTCGCGCTCCTTCAGCGCCTCCGGGATGACGCCGAGAACCGAGCCTCCCTCGTCATGTACCGCCCGGGCGATTTCTCCCATGAGTCCGACCTGTCCGCCTCCGAACACCAGCGTATAGCCGCGGCGCGCGAGCAGACGGCCCATCTCGTCGGCCGCCTCGAAGAACGATGGTCGGATGGCGCCGCTCGATGCGCAGTAGACGGTGACGTGCCGGTTCATACAGGATGGATCATGCGGGTGATGGCTCGTCGCTCACGCGCGCTCTCCAGGAGATGCCGGATAGGCCACCTCTGAATAGGCGAGCTCGGCCGTTCCGAACCAGCGATACGCCTCGTCGCGCCACGCCGTATACGCGTCGTAGATCTTGCGGTAGCCCGGATCTCCGGCGGCCGCTTCTTCCATGAGCTCCCTGGTCGTTTCCCGGGCAGCCACCATCACGTCATCGGGAAAAGCATGGAGGCGGACGCCCTCCTCTAGGAGGCGCTCCAGTGCCGGCGCATTGCGCGCGTCGTAGAGTGCCAGCATGTTTTCGTGGGCCACGCCGGCGGCGATCTCGAAGGCGTCCTGGTACGCGGACGGCAGGGCATCCCATGCCGTGCGATTCACGTAGAACGACAGCCCCGGACCCGGTTCCCACCAGCCCGGATAGTAATAGTCCTTCACGATCTCCTGAAAGCCGAGCTTCTCATCGTCGTACGGCCCGACCCATTCCGTGGCGTCGATAGCGCCGCGCTCGAGGGCCGGATAGATCTCCCCGCCTGGAATAACCTGAACGGTGACGCCGAGGCGGTCCATCACCTGGCCGCCGAGGCCGGGAATCCGCATTTTCAGGCCGCGAAGATCCTGCAGCGAGTTAATGTTTCGGCGGAACCATCCGCCCATCTGCGTGCCCGTATTGCCGCCGGGGAAATTGATGACGTTGAAATCGGCAAACATCTCGCGCGTCAGTTCGAGTCCGCCGCCGTAATACAGCCATGCGTTGAGCTGGCGCGCCGTCAGCCCGAAGGGGACGGTGCAGTCGAAAATGAGCGCGGGATTGCGCCCCTGGAAGTAGTAGCTGGCGCCGTGGCCCATCTGCACGGTGCCGTTCTGCACGGCGCCGAGCACCTCGAACGCCGGCACGAGCTCGCCGGCCGAATACGGCCGGATCCGGAAGCGTCCCTCCGTGAGGGCATCGACGTGTTGGGCCAGCACCTCGGCGGCACCGAAGATGGTATCGAGCGAATTGGGAAAGCTCGAGGCAAGGCGCCACGTGACGCGCTGCGACGTCTGGATAAACGGAGCGCCTGCGAGCAGGAATTGGCGTCGTTTCATGGTATTCTCGGAACGATGGATCCGGAGTCGGGAGGCGTTCTACGATATCGACGACATTCGGGGAAAGGCGAACCGCGCGTAGTCGTGCTCTGCCGTACCGAACCAGCGGAAGGCGTCTTCGCGGAACCTTAGGAATGAATCGTAGACGCGGCGGTACGTTGCATCGCCTGCGGCATTCTGCTCGAGCAGATTGGTCGATATGCGCCGGGCTTCCTGCATCATGTCCTGTGGAAATTCCACGAGCTCGACGCCGGCATCCAGCACGTCCTGGAGCGCCTGTTGATTGCGGGCGTCGTATTGAGCGAGCATATGCATGCTCACGTCCGCCGCAGCCGCTTCGAGGGCATTCTGATATGCCGCAGGAAGGCGATCCCATGCCTGCCGGTTGACCAGCAGCGAGACGTTGGGGCCCGGCTCCCACCAGCCCGGGTAATAGTAGTGGGACGCAATTTCGTGAAATCCAAGCTTCACGTCGTCGTACGGTCCGACCCATTCGGTCGCGTCGATCGCGCCCCGCTCGAGCGCCTGGTAGATCTCGCCGCCGGCCATAAGCTGTACGGTGACGCCGAGCTCGCTCATCACCTCTCCCCCGAGACCGGGTATGCGCATCTTGAGGCCGCGGAGTTCCGAAAGGGACCCCACCGGCCGGCGGAACCAGCCGCCCATCTGAGCGCCCGTATTGCCGCCCAGGAAATTGATGACGCCGAAATCAGCGTAGATTTCACGCATCAGTTCGAGGCCGCCGCCATGCCGCATCCAGGCCGTCTGCTGGCGCGCCGTCAAACCGAACGGGACGCATGTGTCGAAAGCCAGGGCAGGGTTGCTTCCGACGTAATAGTAGCCTGCCGTATGCCCCATCTCCACCGTGCCCGTCTGCACGGCACCCAGCACCTGCGTTCCCGGGACGAGCTCGCCGGCCGGATAGGCTCGAATTTGAAACCGTCCGTCCGTCAAGGCCTCGACGCGGCGGCCGATGCCTTCCGACACGCCGTAGAGCGTGTCGAGGGATCGCGGGTAGCTGGAGACGATGCGCCATCGGACGCTGGGCCGGGTCTGTACGCCGGGCCCTTCCGCTTCGTCCGTTCCACAGCCGGCCAGGGCTGATCCGGCGGCCGCGGCGGCAGTCGACGTAATGAAAGTGCGGCGTTTCACGATCGCATCGGATTGATTGCCGGAGGGGTGGACGTGTCCTCAGTATACACGGCGGCGTCGCAGCGGCGCAATCCCAATACGCCGGGGCCGTCGAAAGGCCGATCGGGGTCCAATCTGATTGACAACACCGAACGGACTAGCCTGTATACTACCGTATCGCGAGACGTACTCATGCAAAAGACAGTATTGATGCAGACTAGATATCGGATTCAGTTTCCCCGTGTCGGATTGCAAGATCACGATCAGGATGAGGCCTACTTCTACCTGATTGAAGGGGATCGGAAACTGAAGCTGCGTCTACACGATTACGACCAGATATACCTGCGCCCGGGGCTCTACGAGCAAGTGGTTTACGAACGACTCAAATGCTCGTCTCCCAGAAAGGTCGGCGAAATTCTCGATCAGACGCTCGAGGCCGTCAACCGGCCGATCACCGAGCTACGCGTCCTGGATCTGGGCGCCGGCAACGGTGCGATGGGTGCGGTGCTGAAGGGCCTTGGCGTCTCACGCCTCGTGGGGGCCGACATCATTCCGGAGGCCAAGGATGCCGCCATCCGCGATCGGCCGGACGTGTACGATCAGTTTTACGTGGCGGACTTTACGCATCTGGATGCGGATACGAAGGAGGAGATCGGCAGCTGGTCGATCAACTGCCTGACGGCCGTGGCTGCTCTCGGCTTCGGCGACATTCCGCTCAAAGCCTTCTCACAGGCTCTTTCGTTCGTCGAGATCGGTGGATGGGTCGCCTTCAACATCAAGGACACGTTTCTGGATCGCAGCGATACGTCGGGGTTCTCGACGTTCATCCGCGAACTGATCTTTTCCGAATACCTGGACATCCATCACATGGAAAAATATCGCCACCGGCTGTCGATGGAGGGCGAGCCGCTGTTCTACTTCGCACTGGCGGCACGAAAGACGGCCGACATTCCGGCTGACTTCACGGAAAGGATTGACAACGCATAGGGTCGGAAGGATGGGAGGTGTCACCTACCCCTTCGGTCGCAGCGGTCGCATCACGACTTCGGAGATGAGATAGTTGTCGTCCGTCTCGAGCAGGTGGACGATCGTCCCGGCGATGTCGTCCACCGTCATCGGATTCGTGGTGCCGCCGCCGGAGTCGCCGCTGAAATCGGTCTTGATCGAGCCCGGGTAGACGCCGGTGACTTTGATGCCGTCGCCGCGGAGTTCGAGCATCGTCGACTCGGTGAAGCCGCGTACGGCAAACTTGCTGGCGTTGTATGCGCTCAGGTTGGGATTGCCGATACGACCGGCGATCGATGCGATGTTGATGATGTACCCGCCGAATCCTGATTCGGCATTCTGTCGCTTCATGTGGGGGACGGCCGCGCGCGTGCACAAGAAGACGCCGGTGACGTTCGTATCGATCTGCTGCTCCCAGTCTGCCGTCGACATCTCGTCAACGGGTCCGAAGATCCCCAGGCCCGCATTGTTGATGAGCACGTCCAGCCGACCCGCATCGTCGACGATCTCGGCGAAGGCCGCTTTGACGGCCTCTTCGTCTCGTACGTCGCACTGTATGGCGTGAAAGGCGTCACCGATTTCGGCGGCAGCTTCATTCAAACGCTCGCGGCCGCGAGCGAAGCCGTAGACGCGGGCTCCGCGGTCGGCCAGGTACGACGAGAATGCGCGTCCGATGCCGCTGCTGGCTCCGGTTACGACGGCGACTTTGTTGGTGAGATCCATCAGAGAGAGTGGCGTTGTTGACAGTACGTTTCGAGCGCTCCACCTTGTAGGGAAGCGAACATAATTGCAGTGTACAGTTACATGGTTAAGAACGCCGTGTTGCATTACAAATCGGTTCTATGGATTCCGTTACGGAAAAAAGACGTCGCCTGCTGGGAGCGAGTTCGTATTCGCCGCTGGACGCGCATCGCTTCACGTTCGGAGACCGTTCGTTTTCGCCGGAGGAGATCGTCGACCGGCTGGCCCCCTATCTGACCGACGAGCGTGCGGCCCGGATCGACGAAGTGCTTGATGGACGCACTCATCGTTTGGCAACGGTCGTTGAGGGACTCGTAAATATGGGGAACGTGAGCGCCGTGATGCGCAGTGCCGAAGCGCTCGGATGCCAGCCGTTCCACGTCATTACGGGAGGGGCGACGTTCAAGAATTCGCGTCGCACGTCGCAAGGTGCGGAGAAATGGCTCGACGTGTACCGATGGGCGACGCCGGGTGACTGCGTCGCGTACCTGCACGACGAAGGCTACCGTATCGTCGCAACGCATCTCGACGACTCGTCCGTGTCCATCGACTCCGTCGATTTTTCGGAGCCTACGGCCGTCGTCTTCGGTAACGAACGCGATGGCGTCAGTGCGGAAATGGTCAGCCTGGCCGACGAGCGCGCGATCGTTCCGATGGTGGGGTTCGTCCAGAGTTTCAACATCTCTGTCGCGGCCGCCGTGACGCTCTATCACGCGTATCGGGACCGCAAGGCCCGGCTGGGGCGCCACGGCGACCTCACGTCCGACGAACGTGCCGCGCTTCGCGCCGCCTTCTACCTGCGGAGCGTGCGTGCCGCCGAAAATATTCTTTGTGCGTCCGCGGCGGAGATGTCCGACTGAGAATGAATCCGTGATTTTCATACCTTGGGAACGGCGCTGAAATAGATCACCAAACAGAATAAGGGACGAATGGCTAGACGGCGACTTGGAGTGGGCTTCATCGGAAGCGGGTTCATCACACGGTTCCACCTCCTGTCCTGGCAGGCGGTCCGCGACGCGGACGTGCTGGGAATCTGGAGTCCGAACCGCTCGCACGCGGAGGATACGGCCGGATATGCGCGTGACCTGCGCGTTGGGGAGGCGAAGGCGTACGACTCGATCACGGATATGGTCGCCGATCCGAACATCGATGCGCTCTGGATCTGCGGTCCGAATCACAAGCGGATCGAGAACATGGAGGAGATCGTCCACGCCCTCAAGTCGGGCAAGGGAGAGCTTGTCGGGATCGCCTGTGAGAAGCCGCTCGCGCGCAACGTCAAGGAGGCGCGCCGCGTCCTCGAGCTGGTCGAGGAAGCCGGGGTCCTGCACGGATATCTCGAGGATCAGCTTTTCGAGCCGGGGCTCGTTCGCGGACGCGACATCGTGTGGAGCCGCGCGGCGGCGATCACGGGGCGTCCGTACCTGGCACGTGCCGCGGAAGAGCACAGCGGTCCACACGCCCCCTGGTTCTGGCAGGGCCACCTGCAGGGCGGCGGCGTACTCAATGACATGATGTGTCACAGCGTCGAGGTCGGACGTCTGCTGCTCACGGAGCCGGGGGCACCGCGCGACAGCATCCGGCTGAAAAAAGTCACCGGTCACATCGCAAGCCTGAAATGGTCGCGTCCACACTACGTGAAGGACCTGAAGGAGCGTTTCGGCAGCGAGGTGGATTACTCGAAGCGGCCGTCGGAGGATTTCGCCAGCGCGACGATCGAATATGAGGATGCGGACGGCAACACGCTGCTTTCCGAAGTGACCACGTCATGGAGCTTCGTCGGAGCGGGACTCCGGCTCAGTTCCGAACTGCTGGGGCCGGAATACTCGATGTTCAAGAACTCGCTCGAATCCGGCACCAAGCTGTTCTTCAGCCGCGAGGTGAAGGGAGAGCAGGGGGAGGACCTGGTCGAGAAGCAGAATGCCGAGCAGGGACTCATGCCCGTCGTCGGCAACGAAGCGTCCGAGTACGGTTACGAGAACGAGAATCGATACTTCGTACAGCAGTTCCTGGACGGAAAGCAGTCCGACGTCGACTTCAACGCCGGCCTGGAGGTCGTTCAGCTGCTGATGACCCTGTATAAGAGCGCCGAGGAAGAGCGGACGCTGCGCTGGGATCCCGAAGCGGTAGAGGATTTCGTGCCGGCGGTTGCCCAGGGGACGTGGAATCCGTAGGAGCCGCTAGTCGCCGATCGTCCACGTATCGCCGGCGTGGAGCAGTGCGTCCAGGTCGCCGCGGCCTCGTTTCTCCGTAACGCCTTCGATTTGCGTTTTGAGCAGGTCGTCGTACGTGGCGCGATCTTCCTTGTAGAAGACGCCGAACGGTCGCGGAAGGTCGTCCTGCCAGAACATGCGTCCGGCGATATTGGCCAGCTCCACGCTTGTTTCGTCGTAGACGAGGCAGTCGTCTACGGACCATTTGTCCGTTTCCAGATCGATCGGCTTGATCTTGAAGCCGTCCAGCCGCAGACCGCGCTTCCCCTTGTCGTACACGAGCGGCTTACCGTGCTCCAGAAAGACGGTGCTCTTCGCCTTCGTTGCCTTCTCGGTGTACTCGAAGAAGGCCCCGTCGTTGAAGATATTGCAGTTCTGATAGATCTCGATGAACGCCGAGCCCCTGTGTGCGTGGCCGCGTCGCATCATTTCCTGGAGGTGCTTCGGGTCTCGGTCCATCGTACGCGCCACGAACGACGCGTCGGCGCCGAGGGCGAGCGTGACCGGATTGAACGGATGGTCGATGGACCCGTACGGCGTGCTCTTCGTGATCTTGCCGATCTCGGAGGTCGGACTGTACTGTCCTTTCGTCAGGCCGTAGATCTGATTGTTGAACAGCAGCAGCTGGACGTTCACGTTGCGCCGCATCAGGTGGATGAGGTGGTTTCCGCCGATCGACAGCGAATCCCCGTCACCCGTGATGATCCACACGTCCAATTCCGGCCGGCTCGCTTTGAGTCCGGTCGCAATCGCCGGGGCGCGGCCGTGAATGGAGTGGAGTCCGTACGTGTTCATGTAATACGGGAATCGGCTCGAGCATCCGATACCGCTGATAAAGACGCTGTTTTCCTTCGGAATGCCCAGTTCGGGCATGAGGCGCTGCACGCTGGCTAGAATGGCGTAGTCGCCGCAGCCCGGGCACCAGCGCACGTCCTGATCCGACGAGAAATCCTTGCGTGTGAGTTCGGACGGTGCACCGTCCCCGCCGACACCGGGAGGCATCGCGGGCTTTTTCCCGGTGGG
>JBBDTI010000022.1:24729-29872 GCA_040904565.1 Rhodothermales bacterium | reverse complement strand
GTCCGGCAGGCTTCTTGCCTTTCGGCGGCCCCGCGGGCTTCTTTCCGGTGGGAGGTCCGGCGGGCTTCTTCGTGGCCTTCCTCGCGCCCTTCGGTCCGGCCGGCTTCTTCGTACCGTCCGACGATGTATGGTTGGTTCCCTTCTTCGAGTCACTCATGGCAGGCGGGTAGCGGCTGGGCTCTCCTACGGCTTATTGTGCGGTTGCTCCGACGATCTCGGCGACCTTTTCTTCAATTTCGCTCGTCCGAAACGGCATTCCCTTCACCTTGTTCAGGGGGATGAAGGGCAGCAGATATCTGTCGCGCAGCAGGCGGATCAGCTGTCCGTCGTTGATCTCGGGGACGAGTACGTGGTCGAAACGCGCGAATATGTCGCCGAGGTCGTTGGGCAGGGGGACGATATGTCGCAGGTGAACGGATCCGACCTTGAGACCCCGCAGGGTGGAAGCGTCGAC
Organism: Rhodothermales bacterium; assembly: GCA_040904565.1. Lineage (GTDB taxonomy): Bacteria > Bacteroidota > Rhodothermia > Rhodothermales > VXPQ01 > JBBDTI01. Next base: position 29,418 of record JBBDTI010000022.1, on the reverse strand, counting down.
GGCCGCCTCTATAGCGCCCTGCGTCGATCCCCAACCGACGACGAGCAGGTCCCCTTCCTGTTCGCCGAAGATTTCGAGCGGAGGAATGTCGTCGGCGACCCGCTGCACCTTCTCTGCGCGCAGATTCGTCATGTACTGGTGATTTTCCGGGTCGTAGGAGACGTTGCCTGTCTCGTGTTCCTTCTCAAGACCGCCGAGGCGGTGTTCGAGTCCGGGTGTACCCGGTTTTGCCCAAGGTCGTGACAGCGTCTCCTCATCCCGAACGTAGGGCAGGAAGACCTCCTCGCCGTCAACCGTTCGGTTCGTTTTCGTCGCGAACGTCGGCTTGAATTTGGGAAGCTCGTTCACGTCCGGTATGAGCCACGGCTCCGATCCCGAACCGAGGTAGCCGTCAGACAACAGGATGACGGGCGTCATATATTTAACGGCGATGCGGCAGGCCTCGTAGGCAGCGAAGAAACAGTCGCCCGGCGAGCTAGCCGCGATGACAGGCATCGGTGCCTCGCCGTTGCGGCCGTAGACGGCTTGCAGTAGATCACTTTGCTCGGTTTTCGTCGGCAGGCCCGTCGAAGGTCCGCCTCGCTGCATGTCGACGATGACGAGCGGCAGCTCCGTCATCACGGCCAGGCCGATCGTCTCCGCCTTCAGGGCAATGCCCGGACCGCTCGTTGCCGTCACGCCGAGGCTGCCGCCAAAACTCGCCCCGAGCGCCGCACCGACCGCGGCGATCTCGTCTTCCGCCTGAAACGTCATCACGCCGAAGTTCTTGTGGCGGCTGAGTTCGTGTAGGATATCCGACGCAGGCGTAATCGGATACGACCCGTAGAAGATAGGAAGACCACATGCGCGACTCGCGGCAACGAGACCCATGGCGAGCGCTTCCGTCCCCTGGACGGCTCGATACGTACCCGGCTTCAGCTGCGCGGGTCGTACCTCATAGCGGACGGCGAATTCTTCAACGGTTTCGCCATAATGCGTGCCTTTCTTCAGCACGAGCTTGTTGGCATCCCGAATAGCAGGCTTGCTCGCGAACTTCCTGTCCAGCCATTCCATTGCCGGCTCGACGGGTAGCGAATACATCCAGAGGGCAAGGCCGAGCGCGAACATGTTCTTGCACCGGTCCATCACTTTCTTGTCGAGGCCTGAGTCTTTCAGCGCCTCGTGGGTAAGCGTCGTGAGTGGAATATCGACGACGCGATAATTCTTCAGCGAGTCATCCCCGAGAGGATTGCGCTCGTAGTTGGCCAGGTCGAGATCGCGGCTGCCGAAGGAGTCGCGGTTTACGATCAATATCCCGCCTTTCCGGACCCGATTCACGTTGACCTTCAGGGCCGCCGGATTCATCGCGATGAGGACGTCCACTTCGTCGCCGGGCGTGCGCACGTTGACGGACCCGAAATGCAGCTGGAAGCCGCTGATGCCGTACGTGGTGCCGGCCGGTGCGCGGATCTCTGCCGGAAAGTCGGGCAACGTAGCCAGGTCGTTCCTGGCATAGGCGCTCGCGAGCGTGAACTGGCTACCCGTCAGCTGCATTCCGTCGCCGGAATCCCCGGCGAACAGAACGGTCGCTTCAGGTATTTCCTGGGTTACTTTGTCTTCTGTTTGAACTCCCATAGTGTAGCTTACGTCGCGCCGTTACGACGTGGTTATTGGCGCCTGTACGAGTTCGACCGAATCCGATTTGTAGTGCTGCAACGCGAAGGGAATCGGCATGTTCGGTCTCGCACCGCGGTGCGAAAATAATAATGCCGGGCAGTGCGTGCCGGCAATCGTGTAAGGGGTCAGCGACACATTCGTGATGCGTGCCAGGCCGTCTGTGAACGTATTGCGTCGCTTCGGACGGTGGGTCGCCGGGAGCAAACACCATAAGGGGTGACCCGTGCCGCGCCGCGCGAGCGCACGGAAAGCAACGAACCTGAGGGCGCTCGATTCGCCCAGTGTGTTGGGAATTCCAAATGGAAGAGAGGCATGCCGGCGCTGCTGCTCGGCTTACGGGATTCGCAGTGTGAATAGCCGCTATGTATGCGATGATGAGTTCACGAACGAAGGTACGCCGGTGTTTCCATATTATCGATCATTTGTACGGAGAAACTCGTAAATTTGGAGTCGGAAGGGCTTTTTCGCGTCGCCAGAGGCACTGAAAGCTGTTATTGGGCAATATAATTGTCGGACGACGGCCCCAGACGACGGCCTCGCACGACTGCACGACACGGTTACTGCGAACGGTTACCCTGCAAGGTTGCACGGCTTGATTGGCCCGCGCAATTACCTCGCCTAACCGGCCGTGAACCGAGGACAGCAGTCGCACCCTGTGGTCATCGGCGTTAAATATCCAAACCTTTCGGGAGTTTTCGCGTGCATCTGATTGGATGCTGCGTGCTTTGGACAGCGAGGTGGAGAGAACATGATACCCTACATCGCAACGACGCAGGACATCACCGTGACGGCACGTCCCGTCTATCTCGATTCGGAATCCGACATCATGAGTCGCCGGTTTGTGTTCGGCTACCTCATGCAGATCGATAACGGGAGCGCCTCAGACGTACAGCTGCTGAGACGCCAGTGGCTCATTCGTGACGACGAGGGGCGCGTGCAGGAGGTTGAAGGCGAGGGGGTCATAGGCCGTAAGCCGGTGATCGCTCCCGGCGCGCATCATAAATACAGCAGCTTCTGCGTGCTGGAAACGTTCGTGGGCACGATGGAAGGATCGTATCTGATGGAGCGGGAGTCCGGGGAGCGATTCCGGATTACGATCCCCCTGTTCCATCTTCGGGCTGCGGCCAACTAGCGTGGGGTCATGGACCGGCCGCGCAACACGTCCGGCGACAGACGCGGGGGGCTTATCGCAAGCGGGTGGGCACGGACCGATGCGATCAAATAATCTCCACGTCGATCATACAGTCGTCCGTCGCCAGCTGTATCGTCCGGTTCTCATTGGTGAGCCGGTACTTTTTGATGGCATCCGGAAGCATCTCGCCGGGCGTATCCATCCGGAACAGGGCGTCGGCGACGACCTGCCAGTCCTCAGGAGTAAGATGCACGGTCGCTCGGTCACCTTCGGCGACGAGCGGGGCGTAGTTCAGCACCTTGTTCAGATGATTTACCGCCTGCTTTTGATGGAGCGTAGGATCCATTATATCTCTTTCAGTCGTCGTTCGTAGTTTCCAATACCAGGCTCGTTCAACGCACGATAGCTACAGGTGTGCCGTCGCTTCGAGCCTACGGGCTGCACCCCACGCTTCGCCCGGTGTCCCGCCAACCGTCACAAGTAAATCCTAAACCGTATCCGCATGCGCCAGTACCTCGACTATCTTCAGCACATCCTCGATCGTGGAACGCGCAAGTCGGACCGCACGGGTACCGGCACGATAAGCACGTTCGGCTATCAGATGCGCTTCGACCTGTCGGAAGGATTTCCACTGGTCACGACGAAGAAGCTCCATGTGCGCAGCATTATCCACGAGTTGTTCTGGTTCCTGAATGGGGATACCAACGTGAAGTATCTGAACGACCACGGCGTATCCATCTGGGACGAATGGGCGGATGCGGAGGGGGACCTCGGACCTGTGTACGGTAAGCAGTGGCGGCGATGGGAAGGTGCGGATGGCGCCATCTACGACCAGATAGAGGCCGTGCTGCACAGCCTGCGGACGAACCCCGATTCGCGACGTCACGTCGTCACGGCGTGGAAGGTCGACGAGCTGTCGGATATGGCCCTTCCGCCGTGTCACGTGCTGTTTCAGTTTTACGTGGCGGACGGTAAACTATCCTGCCAGCTGTATCAGAGGAGCGTGGACAGCTTCCTCGGCCTACCGTTCAATATCGCGTCGTATTCCATCCTTACGCACATGTTCGCACAACAGTGTGACCTGGACGTCGGCGAATTCGTGTGGACGGGCGGCGACTGCCACATCTACGTCAATCACCTCGAGCAGGTCGAGCAACAGCTCTCGCGGGAGCCGCGCCGCCTTCCGAAGTTGATCATTCACCGCGTGCCCGAGACGCTGTTCGACTATCAGTACGAGAACTTCGAGATTGCGGACTACGATCCACATCCTCACATTCGCGCCCCGATCGCCGTGTGACCGTTTGTCAGCGGGTACGTACGGGCTATCGCAATATGGGGGCCCGTGAAGCTTTTCGTTATGAGACGTATGCGACATGGCTGAACCGAGGAATACCAGAGCGGGGACCGGGTCCGAGATCGTCATCATCGCCGCCGTGGCGGAGGAGAACCGCGTTATCGGGAAGGGCAACGATCTTCCCTGGCACATCCCGGCGGACCTGAAGCGCTTTAAGCGTTTAACCCAGGGCTATCCCATGATCATGGGTCGCCGGACGTTCGAGTCGATCGTCCACCAGTTTGGAGGGCCGCTTCCCGATCGGCGGTTGCTGGTCGTAACGTCGAAGGGTGAAGTGGCTGGATATCCCGAAGTAGAGGCGTTCACGGACGTCGAAGCGGCGATGCATGCCGCGGTGGGTGCGGAGCGCGTCTTCATCGGAGGAGGGGCGACGATCTACGAGCAGTTTCTGGACCGTGCCGACCGGCTGGAACTGACGCTCGTAGAGGGCGACTACGAGGGCGACACGTACTTCCCGGAGTACGAGCATCTCATCGGAACGCGATTCAAAAAGGCGTTCGAGGAGCGGCACGATGGGTTTCGGTTCGTAACGTACGAGCGCATATAG
>JBBDTI010000022.1:5204-24629 GCA_040904565.1 Rhodothermales bacterium | reverse complement strand
GGCGTTCGAGGAGCGGCACGATGGGTTTCGGTTCGTAACGTACGAGCGCATATAGGGCCGCGGGCGCAGGCAGAGCGGCCACCCTGCTGCCGCAACCTCGGCTTCCTCTCACTCGTCCGTGACGCATCCCACGTCGGCCGGCCTCACGCATTTGATGTACTTGCGAAGCGTCCCGCGCGTGGCCTTGTAGGCCGGAGCGGACCAGTCCGCTTTACGGCGATTCATTTCCCCTTCGCTGACGTCCACATCGATAGATCGGTTGTCGGCATCTATCGTAACGACGTCGCCGTCCCGGACGAACGCGATGGGACCGCCATCCTGCGCCTCGGGGCAGATGTGTCCGATGATGAATCCGTGCGAGCCGCCGCTGAACCGCCCGTCCGTCAGCAGCGCGACGTCCTTGCCCATCCCGGCTCCCATAATGGCGGAAGTGGGTGTGAGCATTTCCGGCATGCCGGGTCCGCCTTTAGGGCCTTCATAACGGATGATGACCACGTCTCCCTTCCTGATCTGATCGTTTTCGAGCCCGCGGAGCATGTCTTCCTCCGCGTCGAATACGCGGGCGGGTCCCTTGAAGTACGTTCCCTCCTTGCCGGTGATCTTCGCCACGGCACCCTTCGGGGCCAGATTCCCCGAAAGGATCGTCAGGTGTCCGGTCTTCTTGAGCGGATCGGATAGCGGGCGGACGATATCCTGTCCGTCTGCCAGTCCGTCCACGTCGGCGAGATTTTCTGCGAGCGTCTTTCCCGTCACCGTGATGCAGCTTCCATCGAGGAGGCCTTCACCGAGCAGGTACTTCATCACGGCCGGCGTTCCGCCGATCCCGTGCAGATCGGCCATGACGTAGCGCCCGCTGGGCTTGAGGTCGGCCAGAAACGGTACGCGGTCGCTGACGGACTGAAAGTCTTCCATCGATAGATCCACACCGACCGCCCGTGCGATGGCGAGCAGGTGGAGAACGGCGTTGGTCGAACCTCCGAGCGCCATGACGACGACCATGGCATTTTCGAAGGCCGCGCGCGTCATGATGTCGCGCGGCTTCAGGTCCAACTCCAGCAGCGTCCGGATGGCGGATCCGGCCCGCCGGCATTCGTCGACCTTCTCGTCATACTCGGCCGGCGTGGAGGAGGAATACGGCAGCGACATGCCGAGGGCCTCCGCCGCACTGGCCATCGTGTTGGCCGTATACATGCCGCCGCACGCGCCGGCACCCGGACACGCATTCTTGATGATGATCTTGCGCTCCTCGTCGGTAATCTTGCCCGCCAGATACTCGCCGTACGCCTGCGCGGCGGAAATGACGTCCCGTTTCTGCTCCCCGCCCCACAGCCGGGTGCACCCGGCGAGGATCGTCCCGCCGTAGACCATGATGGACGGGCGGTTGAGCCGCCCCATCGCCATGAGACAGCCCGGCATATTCTTATCACAGCCCGGCAGGGCGATCAGAGCGTCGTACCACTGGGCCGCCACGACCGTCTCGATCGAATCGGCAATCAAATCACGAGACTGGAGCGAATAGCTCATGCCCTCCGTGCCCATGCTGATGCCGTCCGACACGCCGATCGTATTGAAGCGCATGCCCACGAGGTCCGCGTCCACGACGCCCTCCTTGACGTGCGCCGCGAGTTTGTTGAGATGCATGTTGCATGGGTTGCCTTCCCACCAGTTGGCGACGACGCCGACCTGCGGCTTGTCGAGGTCTTCTTCCGTCAGGCCCGTGGCGTACAGCATGGCCTGAGAGATTCCCTGATTCAGCGGCTGGGTGATCCGGCTGCTGTACGTATTAAGCTTCGTAACTTCCGTGTCGGGCATGGGCGTCCGTTTCGAGGAGATAGATGGCATGGGACCAGTACTGGACAGCGGGACGGTCGCGCTTCGGCGCTACATCGTCCCCCATCTTCAATAGGATGTCTGATCGGACGGTTTCAATCGGGGTGGAATGATCCGCGAAATATTCTCGATACGCGTCCATCAGTTTAGGAGGCTATGTAACGGCGATCACCGCATCCACACTATTCGGCACGAGTCTGTTACGCTATTTCAGGCGTTTATCCCGTTACTTATGGACCCACGTCGATACAATCACAAATTACGAGGAAGCGTCATGGGAATTCTCTCCTGGATCCTGTTCGGCTTGATTGCCGGTGCGCTCGCAAAATGGATCATGCCGGGATCCGATCCCGGCGGTGTGTTCGTAACGATCCTTCTGGGTATCGCGGGTGCCGTCGTGGGCGGCTTCATCGGGTCGCTTTTCGGACTGGGCGGCATCTCGGGCTTTAACGTCGGCAGCTTTATGCTCGCCGTGGTTGGCGGACTGCTGTTGATCTGGGTCTATCGGCGGATGCAGGCCGCGTGATGCTTCGCCGGGGGTTCGGTGATGTCCACGCGATACGGGAGCGGGCACGAAACCTGGAGACCGTCGTTTCGTTACGCGTCCGAATGCGAGGTATCCTTGCGACATATCGATCAGCCCAAACAGCGGCAGCGTATAGATGGGCGGCCTCCATCGCTCTCGCGGCCATGCTGTGGCTCGTCATTCTGCCGGTAGTCCACGCGGCGTGCGTTGTCCAGCCCCGTATGGCGGCTGCCGTTTGCAATCAGGAGACGGACGAAGACGACCATCCTGGTGAGGTGGACGCGTCGGCCCATGCGATGCACCACGAAGCACCGGGCAATGAGATGCGCCATGGGATGCACCACGACGCGTCGGGCAATGAGATGCGCCATGGGATGCACCACGAAGCGAGCGAGTCGGCTCCTGGGGATGCGTCGCAGCCGAATCTATCCTGCTGCGTCTTCGAGTCGCCCATATTCGACCGTCCCGCCACGCCGGTAAAGTTCGCCTACGAAGAGGCGGGCGTCGTGCCGGTGGCCACGACGGCGCTCGTAGCCGAGGCCATAGTGCGGCCTCCTACGGTGCGCATTCCTATTTCGCGGGTCGGATCGCCGCCCCTCCCACCTCTCTCTCCAGCCCATCTTTCCGTCTTTCTGATCTGAGATCAGACTGCACGCGGCGGACGTCCGTCCGACCGTGACCCTACGGGGTACTCTCGAGCCTGCGTGATGCGACTTCTTCCCCGCGCGGGCACGTCTGCAGTTTTTCGATCCGGATCAGATCCATGTCATCTACATCACTGCGACTCTTTCTCGTCGCGGCAGTCCTCGCCTTTTCGGCCCGATCGTCGCCCGGACAGGAGAGTCCACGTACCCTTCGTGACGTGCTTGCCGCCGTCGAGCGTGACAATTCCACGCTCGTTGCGGCTCGCCTCGACGCCGACGCGCTGGCGTTTCGCCGCGCACAGGTTTCGGCCCTGCCGGACCCGACCGCCGGGGTAACGTACCAGCCCGTACCGCTCCTCACGGCGCGCGGCTCACAGCGTACCCAGTGGCGCGTCGAGCAGATGATTCCGTATCCGGGCAAGCTTCGCCTCCAGGGTGAAGTGGCCGATCTCAGCGCGGACGTCACGCGGCATGAAGCGGACGTACTTGCCGCGGACCTCTTTCTGGAAGCCAAGGAAGCCTACTACGACCTGTACCACGCGCAGCGGCTTACGGAACTGGTCCTCGCGTTTCGGGACGATCTGCGGGCGTTCGAGGAGGCGGCAACCTCCCGTTACGAAGTGGGTCAGGGTGCCCAGCAGGCGGTCCTTCAGGCACAGGTCGAGAAGAATCGGATGGCACAGCAGCTGGTGGATCTGGAGGTGCGGCGGCGTTCTGCGGCCGCGAAGCTCGCGCGCCTGACGAATCAGCCGGGGAGTGCCTCGCATTTCGAGACGACCGAGCTCGTAGCGCCGGAGCTGCCGGAGGTACCCTACGACGCTCTCGTGGATCTCTCCGTGCGGGAGCGCTCGGAAATGGCGGCACTGGAGGCCGCGGCGGTGCGAGCGGAAGCCGAAACGGAGCTGTCGCGAAAGCAGCTTCTGCCGGACTTCGGGGTCAGCCTTACGTATTTCGACATCGCACGAGCGGACGCCCTGCCCATGGGGGGCGGTCGGGATGCCCTGGCCGTCGGCGTGTCCGTCAAGCTGCCGCTGCAGCGAGGCTCCAAACGTGCACGGATCGCCGAGTCGGAGGTCCGCTCCCGTCAGATCGACGCGCGTCGCCAGGCGCTTCTGGCAGAGATCGAGACACGGGTCGACGATCTCCTCTACGCCCTCCAGCAGGAGCAGCGAACGCTGGATCTCTACGATCGGACGCTGCTGCCGCAGGCGGATGCGACCGTAGAGGCCACATTGAGCGCCTATACGACAGGGCGCACGGATTTCTTGAATCTCCTCGATGCCGAGCGAACCATGTTCTCGCTCCGAACGGGCCGAGCGGATGCCCTTATCCGCTATCTGAAGGCCGCTGTCCGGCTGGAACGAGCCCTGGGCATCACATCGCTCGACGACCTCTCCGACCTCATCGGTACACAGAATGCCCGGATGGAATAACGCCATGAATACCACGAAGAAGATAACCGTCATCACCGCGTCTGCGGCCCTGCTCATCATCGTAACGATAGGGCTCACCGTGCTCGTACTGTATGAAAACACGGGGCCGGAAGGAGCGGCGGGTACCGAGGCGGCGGAGGGTTCGGTCGGTCATGCGGCGACGGGGGCGGCGCCGCAGCAGGCTGGTGCAGGCGGACTCGCCGCCGCCGACCGGGACGGCGACGGGGTCGTGTATCAGGACGGCATGCACCCATGGATCGTCCGGGACGAACCCGGGCAGTGTCCCATCTGCGGGATGGACCTCATCCCCGTGCAGGTCGACCAGCTGGACGACGGCACCGTCCGCATCGATCCCGTCACGCTCCAGAACATCGGCGTGCGTACGGCGCCGGTCACGGTCGAGTCGCTGCAGCGATCCCTGCGAACGACGGGCCGGTTCGAGATGGACGAGCAGGGCGCGCACACGGTCTCCCTGAAGGTCGATGGCTGGGTCGAGGTGCTCCACGCCGACTTCGATGGGGCGATCGTGACGAAGGGCGAACCGCTGCTCGACCTGTACAGCCCGGATCTCGTGGCGACGCAGGAAGAGGTCCTTCTCGCGCTTCGAAACCTGGAACGCCTCGAGGGCACACCGGCGGCCGACGACGCCCGGCGGCTGCTGCGGGCGGCACGCCGGCGCCTCGCCTACTGGGACCTTACGGAGGAACAGATCCGCGAGATCGAAACGACCCGTGAACCGAAGCGGACGATACGGTACTTCGCGCCGGCATCCGGGGAGGTGATGGACAAGCAGGTGACCGAGGGGCAGCACGTACGGGCCGGTGCGTCTCTCATGCGCATCATCGACATCGACACCATCTGGCTGATGGTGGATGTCTACGAACAGGACGTCGGCTGGGTGAGAGCCGGTACGGAGGCCACGGTGGAACTTCCCTACGATCCCGGCGCCACGTTTCGCGGACGCGTCGACCACGTCTATCACATGCTGGATACCGACACGCGCACGGCCCGGGCTCGCATCACGCTGCAGGGAGGCCATCACGCCCCCCTCAAGCCGGGCATGTACGCCACGGTCCGGCTGGAAGGCGGTAGGATGCCGGCCACACCTGTAGTACCCGACGAAGCCGTGATCCGGACGGGCGATCGAGAGGTCGTCATCCTCGCGCTCGGCGAAGGTCGGTTCATGCCGGCGGACGTCGTGACGGGTTTCGAAGCGTCTGGACGTACGCAAATCCTCAGTGGACTCCAGGGCAACGAGCGCGTCGTTACGAGCGCTCAGTTCCTGATCGATTCGGAGGCGCGTCTCCGAAGTGCCGTCGGTGCGATGGCCGGACACGATCACGGCGAGATGAACTCGAGCGACGCTCCGATGAACGTGGAGTCCTCCGATGTCAACGACAGTGAGGTAGAATGATGCTGCAGCGAATCATCGAGTGGAGCGCGACAAACCGGCTGCTCGTCATTCTATTGACGCTCCTCTTGGCGGTGGGAGGCATCTGGGCCACGGTGAACACGCCCATCGACGCGATCCCCGACCTGTCGGACGTTCAGGTTATCATCAAGACGGACTACCCCGGACAGGGGCCGCAGGTCGTCGAGGAGCAGGTTACCTATCCCCTCACGACGGCCATGCTCTCGGTGCCCTTTGCCAAGACCGTTCGAGGGTATTCTATGTTCGGAACGTCGTTCGTATACGTGATATTTGAAGACGGAACCGACATGTACTGGGCGCGGAGTCGCGTTCTCGAGTACCTGAATTTCGTAACGGATCGTCTTCCCGATGGGGTGAGGCCTGCGCTGGGGCCGGATGCCACCGGCGTGGGTTGGGTATTTCAATACAGCGTGGTCGACACGACGGGAGCCCACGATCTGGCGGAACTGCGGACGATACAGGACTTCTTTCTGAAGTACGAGCTGCAGGCGGTCGAGGGCGTAAGCGAGGTCGCCACGGTGGGCGGGTTCGTGAAGCAGTACCAGGTCGTCGTCGATCCGCAGCGGCTCTCTGCACACGGTATCCCCCTGAGCCACGTCAAGATGCAGATTCAGCGATCGAACGCGGACGTCGGCGGGCGCCTGCTCGAGATGGGCGAACGCGAATATATCGTTCGCGGAAGGGGGTATCTGGGCGGAATCGATGATATTCGAGGTATCCCGCTGAAGACGGCGTCCGGCACGACCGTAACGATCGGCGACGTGGCGCGCGTCCAGCTCGGACCCGATCTGCGGCGCGGCATCGCCGAGAAGAACGGAGAGGGCGAAGTCGTGGGCGGGATCGTCGTCATGCGCTACGGCGAGAATGCCCGGAAGGTCATCGAAGCCGTGAAGACGCGCCTCTCCGAGCTCGAAGCAAGCCTGCCTGAGGGCGTGCACGTCGTTACGGAATACGATCGATCCGGATTGATCGATCGAGCCGTCTCCACCCTCACGACCCAGATCTGGGAAGAGCTGCTGGTCGTCACGCTAATCGTGATCCTCTTTCTGCTGCACGCGCGAAGTGCTTTCGTGGCCCTTATCACGGTCCCGATCGGCATCCTCATGTCGCTCGGGGTCATGTACCTGTTGGGGATCAATGCCAACATCATGAGCCTCGGCGGCATCGCGATCGCCATCGGAGTGATGGTGGATGCGTCCCTGGTAATGGTGGAAAACGCCCACAAGCACCTCGAGCGCCTGCGGCTACGTGATGCGTCGATCGGAGAGCATATTCCACCGAATCTCCGCATGAGGGCCGTCGTGGACGCGGCGAAGGAGGTCGGTCCGAGCCTGTTCTTCTCTCTGCTCATTGTCACCGTATCGTTCCTGCCGGTGTTCACGCTGCAGCAGGTCGAGGGGCGCATGTTCACCCCGCTGGCGTTTACGAAGACGTTTGCTATGGCGTCGGCGGCGCTGCTCGCGGTGACGCTCATTCCGGCCCTGATGGTCGTCTTCATCAAAGGAAAAATTCGGCGAGAGGACGAGAATCCGATAGCGCGATTCTTCATCTACGTGTATCGGCCCGTGATCCGGGCCACGCTGCGCCGTCCGGTATCCGTCATCGTAGCAGCCGGGCTGGTGTTCGTCCTTACGGCACTTCCCCTGCAGCGCATGCTGTTCGGGCAGGCGTACGTGCCGTTCCCGCAGATCGGATCGGAATTCATGCCGCCGTTGAACGAAGGCGACATGCTGTACATGCCGACGACCCTGCCGGGCGTGTCGTCCCAGAAGGCAAGGGAGCTGCTCCAGCAGACCGACCGCATCATCAAGTCGTTTCCGGAGGTCGGGTCCGTGTTCGGCAAGATCGGACGGGCGGAGACGGCTACGGATCCGGCACCGATGACGATGATCGAAACGATCATCATCCTGAAGCCGGAAGACCAGTGGAGAGAGGGGATGACGTGGGACGGTCTCGTGTCCGAAATGAACGCGGCCATCCAGATCCCCGGGCTGACGAACGCGTGGACCATGCCCATCAAGACGCGGACCGACATGCTGGCAACGGGCATCAAGACACCCGTAGGGGTCAAGATCGCCGGGACGGACCTGGCTGTGCTCGAGCGGTTGGGCGAAGAGGTGGAGCAGGCGCTTCGGCCGCTCGAGGGCACGATGTCGGTCTACGCCGAACGCGTCATGGGCGGCTCGTTTCTGGATATAGACATTGACCGGCGGGAGGCCGCGCGGCACGGTCTGACGACGGGTGACGTGCAGGATGTGATCACCAGTGCGGTCGGAGGTATGAACGTGACGACGACCGTAGAGGGACTCGACCGCTTTCCCGTAAACGTCCGATACCCGCAGGCGCTGCGCGACGACGTGCCCGCACTGCGGCAGGTCCTCGTGCCGACGTCGACGGGGGCACAGATACCGCTTGGACAGCTGGCGAGCTTCACCATCGAAGGCGGTCCGCCCATGATCAAGAGCGAAAATGCTCGTCCGAATGCCTGGGTGTACGTCGATCTGAATCAGGGGACGGACATCGGCACGTACGTGCAGCGGGCGCGTCGCATCGTGGCCGATCAGGTCGAGCTTCCCCCCGGATACGCGATCACGTGGAGCGGGCAGTACGAATACATGGAGCGCGCCAACGAGCGGCTGCGGGTCCTCGTGCCGATTACGCTGGCGATCATCTTTTTGCTCCTCTTCCTCCACTTTAAGAATGTGTGGGAGTCGTCGCTCCTCATGGCGACGCTTCCGTTCGCCGTGGTGGGGGCCGTGTGGCTTATGGCCGCCCTCGACTTCAACATGAGCATCGCCGTCGGCGTCGGCTTCATCGCCGTGGCCGGACTTGCCGCGGAGACGGGAGTGGTCATGCAGGTGTACCTTAACGAGGCCGTCGAGCGGTACCGCCGCGAGGGGCGCCTGACCTCCCGATCGATGCTGAACGCGGCCCTGGAAGAGGGAGCCGTAGATCGCGTCCGGCCGAAGTTGATGACGGTCTTCACGACGCTGATCGGTTTGATGCCGATCATGCTGGGAACCGGCACGGGCAGCGAGGTGATGCGTCGGATCGCGACGCCTATGGTCGGCGGTCTCGTCAGCTCGACGGTTCTGACGCTTGTCGTCATTCCGGCAGCGTACGCGCTCGTGCAGCGCCGCCGGCTTCGCATGCAGTTTACGGAGGATCAGGTGACCGGTGCGTGAGATCGCGAGCGGCCGTCATCCTGGCGTATGAGACGGGCTGAGTTGGCCATGATCCCGATGTCGGGGAGGGATTGTGCGGCGGCGGCGTAAATCGGCGGCAGGAAGCCGAAGGCGGCCAGAGCGAGTCCGACCACGTTGTATGCGGCCGTAAACCCGATGTTGAGTCGCACCACGCCCATCGTTCGGCGTGCAATGCGGAAGAGGCTGGGGACGAGGGACCAGTCGTCCCGCATGAGTGCTACGTGGGCCGATTCCGTGGCCACGTCGGTTCCACGCGACATGGCGATGCCGACGTCGGCCTGCGCGAGGGCGGGTGCATCGTTGACGCCGTCGCCGATCATGACGACGGTGTGTCCGTGCCCCTGGTAGTGTCGCACGATCTCGATCTTGTCCTCCGGCAGCAGCTCGGCCTTGAAGGTGATGCCCAGCCTGGAGGCCAGCTCCGCGGCCACGTCCTGCCTATCACCGGTAAGGAGTTCGATGTGCTCGATGCCCATTTGCCGGAGCGCATCGAGGGCGACGGGGACCTCTTCTCGATCGGCGTCCGCCGCGGACAGTACGCCGCCGGCCTGCCCATCCACATCGATATATAGACGCGTGCCGGTACGCGTCGCCAATTCCAGCGTCGAGGCTGCGGCGGCCGCGACGCCGGCGACGCGCTCGGAGCCTACTCGGACGTCCATGCCGTTCACCCGTGCGTGCACGCCGGCTCCCGGCACGGCGTGAAAATCCTCCGGCTCGGCCAGCTCGATGCCGCGATCGGCAGCCAGCCGGCGGACGGCGTCCGCCAGTGGATGTTCGGAATACCTTTCGGCGGATGCGCCGAGTCGAATCAGTTCGTCCTCGCTGAAGCCGTTGAGCGTCGTCACCTCTCTGATCTCGGGTCGGCCGAGCGTGAGCGTGCCCGTTTTGTCGACCAGCACCACATCCGCCCGAGACAGTGCCTCGACATACTTGCCCCCTTTGATGAGCAGGCCCTGCTTCGCCGCCGCACCCACGGAGGCAAGTATCGCGGCGGGCGTGGCGAGCGCGAAGGCGCACGAGCAGGCGACGACGAGCACGGCCACGGTCGCCATGAGTCCACCGCCGAAGAGGTAGGTAGCTCCCGCGATGGCAGCCACGACGGGCAGGTAGTACGTTGAAAAGCGATCCGCATACCGCTGCACGGCTCCGCGATGGCGTTCAGCCTGCTGCACCATTTCGATGACCCGGCCGAACGTCGAATCGCGACCGGCTGCCGTCGATCGGACGCGCAGTGAGCCTCCACCGGCGATGGTGGCCGCGAAGACCTTTCGGCCAGGTACCGCTTCTACGGGCATGCTTTCTCCGGTAATGGCGGACTGATCCACGGTGGCGTGTCCGGCCACCACGATCCCGTCAACCGGAATGCGTTCTCCCGGTCGGACGACGACGATGTCATCGGGCTCGACCTCGTCGACGGCTACCGTACGTTCCTCATCCTCCCACACAACGCGCGCCGTCTGCGGCGCCATGCGGGTCAGCGAGCGGACCGATTCGCGCGTCTGCTCGGTCGTGAACCGTTCCGCGTAGTCGCCCATCCGCATAAAGAAGACGACGATCAAGGCCGTCACCCACTGTCCCGCAATCAGTGCCGCACCGGCTCCGACGGCCATCAGCGTGTGCGCGATGATATGGCCTCGGAGGGTCGACCGGACGACCTGCTTGAAGACGGGATAACCGAGTCCGGCCACGGCCAGCGCGCCGACGTACCACGGAACGGCGTCGACGAGCCAGTCCAGCAGTCCGAGAACCTCCCCCGCCACGACCACGACCAGCACGGCGGCGAAGATCGATCCAAACAGACGCAGGATTTGCCTGGAGACGTCGTCGGCCGAATCATCGGTCACGTCGTCCTCCCGGTCCGTTGGCCGAGGATCGGTTTCCGGGACGCCGTAGCCGGCCGCTTCGATGGCACGGTGAATCTGCTCGATGTGGGCCGTGTCGTCTAGGTCAACGATCGCCTTCTCGGCGGTGAGAAGCACCTCCGCGGAAGAAACACCCGGCACGGCGCTAATGGCCTGTTGGACCGTACGCGCGCACCCGGCACAGTCCATTCCGGAGACCGGTACTTCGACGTGATGTGGAGTGGCCGACATGATGCGTGGCTACTACAGACTGCGTTTAATTGGGCGCTGGAACGAACCGGGCCCCATCGGGTGCCTCGAGCCGCGAGGGATCGAAGCGCCGGCGGAAGGAGATGGAGTCGGCCCAGGCTTCATTCTTGAACGTCATCTCTTCGGCATCGTATCCCATGAAGTGCGTGGCTACGGTGAGCCCGTCGACCGTCACGTAGTCCTCATAATAGAACAGCGTCTCCGAGGGCGTGGCATCGGGGTCGGGATCGCGTCCATAGGTCACCGTATACCGGATAGCGTTCACCAGGCCGGTTTCTTTGTCGAGCAGCAGCGTATAGGCGTCGCCGGGCGAGTCGCCGACGCCCTGACCGAACGTCACGCGGACCACGTCGTGCATCTCTCCGTCGAGCTCTTCGTCGGCCATTCGCTCATGGAACGTGCCGGGGTCTGAGAGGATGAAGGGGATCTGCTCGAAATAGTATCCGGTTGTTGCCCAGAATCGCGGATTGACCGATTCGATCGAGTCGGGGTACATCCATGCGTCCTCGCCGGTCCACGCGAACCGCGCCTCGACAGGCCGCGGATTCCCATAGGCCCCCACGGTCAGCAGATCGTGATAGACGCGGCGCGTCTCATTGTCCGCCACGAGGAACGACTTAAATTGAAGGTCGGCGGGCTCATTCGCGTATTCCCAGGTGTAGGAGCTCGTCGGCGCCGCGTACCAGGCCTCGAGGCCTCCGTGCGCGTCGATGGCTTCGAGCAGAAGTGCGCCCCCTTCGGTTGCGTTCAGACGCACTTCGGTTTCGGCCACGCGCTGTGAAACGCCATCTTCCGTCGACGTGTCGGGGTTTCCGCATCCTATTGCGAGGACCGCGAACAGAAGTAAGAGCGGGCCGGAATATCGTCGTGGCATGGTCGTCGCTATTGCGTGGTGTGAGAGGGGAAATGAACGGGAGACAGCGATTTGGCTATGGAGCGCATCCATGTCGAGCGAACGTCCGTATAATGTGAAATGAACCATCTGTCCTGCGCTCCGCACCCGTTAAGTTGCGACAGATCGGACGTCGTTACGATGCAGCGCGACAGCGGGCCGGGCAGACCTTATCGCGCAGTCACGGTCGCGCAGTCACGCACACTGGCGCACTCCGTCGCACCCACGCTCATCCGGAAGGAAAATCAATCATGGCCGAAATGTTACGTGACCCAGGAGTTGTACGTGAACCGGACCTGGACGTTCGATCGCTGTTCACCCGCGGATGGCGGGTCTTCAAAGAGCACATGGGACTCATGATCGCCGTGTTCATTCTCTACAGCCTGCTGACAGGTGGCGGCGTACTCTGGGATCGGAGCGGCTGGTTCTTCGATTTCGGCCAGATCCTAATGTACGCGATCGCGGGGCCCGTAACGGCGGGCGTGTACATGTTCGCCTTGCGGCTGATACGCGATGAAGAGCCCGATCTCGGCGAGATGTTTCTCGGCTTTCGCGAGTTCGGTCGAAGTTTCGGGGTGTTCGTCCTGTATTCCGTGATGATGATCGTCGGGTTCGCCCTGCTCGTCGCGCCGGGCGTCTACGTAGCCGTCGCGCTGATGCCTGCGATGTTTCTCGTTCTGGACGACGATCTCGGCGTCATCGACACCCTGCAGAAGGCGTGGGCGATGACGGAGGGACACCGCGGCGCGATTTTTCTGGTCGCGCTGGCGCTCGTAGGGCTCAACCTCCTCGGACTCGCGTTCTTCATCGTCGGCATCGTATTTACCGGAGCGCTCAGCTTGCTGATCGGTGCGGCCATGTACGACGAACTCGCGCGGGCCTACGAAAAATAGACGCCGGTTCTGGACGACATCGTTCGAACCGGACGGCCGTAAAGAAAACACGGCCGCCGCGGTAGTGCGGACGGCCGTGTTTGCCGGTGGACGAGGAACGGGTCGTTCCAGGACTATTTCAACAGCAGCATGGATCGGGTTGCCTGCCGGCTACCTGCCGAAAGCCGGTAGAAATAGACGCCGCTCGGCAGATCCGCCCCATCGAAACGGACCTGGTATTCACCCGCCGGCATGACGCCGTCGATCAGGGTCGTGACCTGGCGACCCACGACGTCGTACACTTCGAGCAGTGCGTGGGTCGACTCCGTCATTGCGAATTCAACCGTCGTGGACGGGTTGAAGGGGTTGGGGTAGTTCTGCTCGAGGCGGAATAAATTCGGCAGCTCGTCCGACGCGGGTTCGATCGCAGTCGAGACGACATTCCCCGGGCGTACTTGGCCGCGAATCTCGCCGGCCGGATAAGCTGCCGTATGTAGATTGAGGTAGAGGTTGCCGGCAAGCAGCTCGCGTGTGAGTTCGGTCGTCAGCGCCTGATCGTCGGAGGCCCGCCAGATGCCTGCGGCCGTACCGTCAACAAAATCGTCGCTGATGCCACGCACGACGCCGCCGTTTTCTCCAAACGGGGCATTATGGAAGTGGCCGCTGTTGATCGTCCCCGTCATGCCGGTGGCCGTGAGCCTGTAGGATAGACCGGCCTGCGTGAGATTGAGTGAAGCCGTCCCGGTGCCCATGCTCTCCACGCCCGCACCCTCCTGCCCGGGATCCAGCTGCACGGCGGATCCGATGCCGCTGCCGGCCACGACCTGTCCGCGGATCTCTCCGCCGGGATTCGCCGCCGTGTGAATGTTGAGGTACAGCTCGCCGCGTACGAGTGCCGTCACCATGTCGTCGGTGAGCGGCTGGTCATCTGAAGGCGTCCATACGCCGGTGGCCGTATTGCCATCGAAGGCGTCAAAAATTCCGTGTACGACGCCTCCGTTGACGCCAGCGGCGCCTTCGTGGAAGTGCGCGTTGGTCACGTCTCCGGAGAGACCCGTCACGGTCACACGGTAGATTACGCCCTGCTCCGTGAGGGTCAGCGTCGCGGTGCCCGATCCCTCCTGGTCGGTGGATGCCTGCTCGTTCGTGAGCGCGGCGCGCAGTCCTGCCCCTTCACTCACCAGCACCTGTCCGCGTATCTCTCCGCCGGAGTTTGCTTCGGTGTGAACGTTGAGGTACAGCTCGCCCTTCAGGAGGGATTCGATGCGTTCGGCCGTCAGGGGTTGGTCGTCGGACGAGGTCCAGATACCGGATGCCGTGCCGCCGTCGAAGGCGTCCGTGATGCCGTGAACCACGCCTCCGTTGGAGCCGATGCGTGCCTCGTGGAAGTGTGCGCCCGTGATGGGCCCTGTGAGTCCGTTGACCGTGATCCGGTAGGACAGTCCTTCGTCCGTCAGCGACAGCGCGGCGGAACCGGTCGCCTCGCTCGTTACGTCGCCAGGCTCCTGGTCCGACGTGAGGTGGGCGGTCAGCTCAGCCCCATCCCTCAGGAGCACCTGTCCGCGGATCTCGCCGGCCGGATACGCATCCGTGTGGATGTTGACGTAGACGTTGCCCGCAAGCAGGTCGCGTACGAGTTCCTCAGAGAGGGCCTGGTCGTCGTCGGACGTCCATATGCCGGATGACGTATTACCCTCGAACTCGTCCATGATGCCTCGCACGACCCCACCGTCTTCACCGGCGGGTGCGCGGTGGAAATGGGCGTTGGTTATGGGGCCTGTCAGTCCATCTACGGTAAGGTGGAACGTCAGCCCCTCGTCGGTCAGGGTAAACGTGCCCGTGCCGGTGCCGCCGCTCGTCACGTCGCCGGTCGACTGATCCGCATCGAGGTCGGCGTGAAATCCCCAGCCTGTAGAAGGCAGGACCTGGCCGCGAATCTCGCCGGCGGGATACGCCGCCGTATGGATATTCAGATACAGCTCGCCCTGCAACAGGGAAGCGCGGTGCTCCGCGGTCAGGTCTGCGGGTCTCCAGACGCCGAAGGCCGTCTGGCCGTCAAAGTCGGCAGCGATGCCGTGGACGACCCCTCCGTCCGTTCCGATCGCACTGCTATGAAAGTGTGCATTGGCGATGTCGCCTGTGAGTCCGTCCACGGTCACATAATACAGGGCGCCCTGATCCGTCAGCTGTACGGATGCCGAGCCCGTGCCGTCGCTCGTCACGTCGCCGGTGGACTGGTCTGCCGTGAGATGGGCGGAGAGCCCGGCGCCGGATGTGGGGAGAACCTGGCCGCGAAGCTCTCCGGCTCCATACTCGGCGGTATGCACGTTGAGATACAGGTTTCCGGCGAACAGCTCCGCGATCATCTCGTCGGTGAGCGCCTGATCGTCGGAGGCGGTCCAGATGCCCGATGCCGTGTTTCCTTCGAAGCTGTCGCCGATGCCTCGGACGACGCCGCCGTCCACGCCCATGGCGGCGTTATGAAAGTGAGCGGCGGCGATGTCTCCGGTAAGGCTGTCTACCGTGACGAGAAACCTGAGTCCTTCATCGGTAAGAACGAGCGCGGCCGTTCCGGCGCCGCTGCTCTCGACATTCTGTGTTTCCTGATCCGGGGTGAGTTCGGCGGTGAAGAACGTCTGTGCCTGCGAAGGTTCGATGGCGAAGAGGATTGCTGCCGCAAAGAGCAGCGAGAAGTAGTAGCGTAGTCTCATGGTCAGCCTCAGCAATACATAGAATGGGTTCCGTATTCCTATAGTACCCGGGCGGCGTGATGTGACTACGTCGACGTCTACTTCGTTGCGGAGCGGACGGCGGGGTACGGCCCCGGAGCGGTAGCTCAGTACGCGAGTCGTATGGAGAGGACGGGCCGACGGCCCGGAAGCGATCGGTCGACCGTCCGGTACCGATCTCCAGATGCTTCCAGGCTCCAGTCGTAGACATTGTGCCGGTCGAACACGTTGGCGATAAGAGCACTGACCCGCACGGTCAACGGACGGAGCTCGAGGTCGTACGAAAGCCCCAGGTCAAGATCGACGTACGCGGGAAGTGTATGTCTTTCGGGATGGTCCAGGTCGAAGGGGGGAAATGCGGACTGCTGGAGGGCTGGAGCCAGGTAATCGTAATAGGTCCGGCGAAGGGCCCATCGGCGCCCCCATGTGGTTTCAGCGTCCACGTGAATGGAGAGGAATGACGTAATGCCGTACCGTGCCTCGGCGGCCAGGCGGTGCGGTTCGTTCCACGGAACGGGCAGAAGCCGATCCTCGAATCGGTCCGGATAGCGCCGCTCCGACAGGCTGTATCCGTAGCGGAGCGATGCGGCGTGTCGCACCGTCCGATAGGCGAGACGGATGCTGCCCCCGAGCGAGCGCCCGGTAGTGGCTGCAATGAAATCCGACTGGTCGAGCGGCGTCGGATCGGGACGAGGCCGTACGGCCGGCAGATTTTGGAGCAGCGCCACGTAGTCCACCGTAAGCAGACGCGGGTGCCACTTGCGATACGCTTCGACGCTGGCGGTCCACCGGTCGGACGGAAGAAAGAGGGCTTCGGCGGACAGGTGATAGGAGCGGGGCGGCGCCATCGATCGATCCGACGGGAGCCAGAATCGTACGAACGGTACCGCCGAGGTGGGTCCGGAGCTGGTTAGCGCAAAGGATGGAATAAACTGGCGATAGAGTCCGCCCGCGACGCGTAGTGCGTAGTGACCGATGGCGTCTGCCTGCCCATCGAAGCGCACGGCAAGGCGTGGCTCCGCGTAGAACGTCTGCCGTTCCGGAAGATAGGTCAGGCGGGATCCGGGTTCGATGGTCGTGTGGAGTCCGACCGAAAGCCGTCCCTCAGCGTAGCCGGTCACGTGCCAGGCGTCGGCAGCGTGGGAGAAAGGAGCAACGAAGTGGTTTCCGAGCTCGAACCAGCTATCGACGTTCGTTGCCTCGAGCGAGACGTCTAGGTGGCGGTCCGGAGCGAGGCTCCGGCTATAAGTGGCCCGCGCCGTGTATTCGTGGATTGTGTTGACCTCACCGGAACCGACGAAGCCCTCGAGCGACGGCCGGAGTTCTTCCGCATAGGGTTCGACGCTCCGGGTACCGGAAGGGACGTCTTCGTAGAGTGACAGATACCGGTAGCTGGACGTGTTTCCGCTGGCCAGAAGCTGCAGCGTCATGGCCGAGCGGGCATTCGCAAGCCAGGTGTATCGTACCTGGCCGGCCCAGTTCGTCCAGTCGTACTCATCACGCGTGAGCATCATCCGGTCCAGCTCGGATGCGTCGTCGGCATTGATGATGGCCAGCTCGGACCCGATGCGGTTCGTAGCACGAAAGGCCGAAGCATGAAGGGTCGAGAACGGGGTGATCTCTGCGCGCGCGGCGCCATGCAGGTCCGTGAAGGCAAGATCGGGAAGGTGGCGCCGTGCGGCCAGCGATTCCGTCGTAACCGGTTCGCGAATCCAGATTCCCGCGAAAATCGGGTCGACGGCATTCCACCTGTCCAGCAACGACTCCAGTCCCGGGTCCCTGAAGACGTCCCACATGCTGCTTCTCAGAGAAATCATGCCGACGGCATTGCGGTCGTTCGAAAGGGAGACCTTCCCCTCCGCTTTTCCGCTGACGCTTACCGGGTCGACATGCACGGTCGCCGTACTCGATCCCTGTATCGAAACGTCGTGCTCTACCTCGATCACGCCGGACAGGTGGCTACCATGTGATGCGCCGAAACCGGCCTTGTGGACGGTGATTCGTTGGATGGCGAGCGGGCTGAACGCGCTCAGGTGTCGACCGAGCGTCACGGGATCCCGGACGGGAGCGCCGTCGAGCAGGGTAAGGTGTTCTCCGGCATCGTCGCCTTGAATATGGAGATCGGCCAGGGGATGTCGAATCGAGACGCCGGACATTCCCGCGGCGGCGCGCGCCACGTCGGGTGTCCCGATCGCACCGGTCAGGCGATCGTCGACGGCTAATGTACCCGTACCGAGCGCTCTCGACGGTAGCCGCTGAGTGAGTCCGTCTACAACGATCGGCTCCATGGAAAGCGTGCTCCGGGTGAGGCCGATCTCCAGCCTGTTACGGCTTCCCGGTTCGATGCGCACGCTGTCGACGGCCGTTTCGTAGCCCACGTAGGTAACGAAGAGGCGGTGGCTGCCGGAGAGCACGGACGCGAAGCTGAAGAGTCCGGCCGCATCCGTCGTCGTGCCGGCGGCGGCGTCGGCAAGGAGGACGTTGGCGTAGGGCAGCGGGGCGCCCGTCGCATCGTCGACGACGCGTCCGGCGACGTGACCGAATAGGGGACTGTCTTCCAGCGATTCGATGATCACGTAGGTTCCGGCTGACGAACGCACGTAGTCGAGTTCCGATTCGGCCAGGATGCACTGGAGGAGGCGCTCGGCGGGCATGTCGCGGCCGTTGCAATAGGCGACCAGGTCCGATACGAGCTCCGACGAATAGATCAGGTCGATCTCCGTTACGCGGGCCAGCTCTTCGAGCGCTTCGTTCAGGTGCACGCCGCGGAGGACGAGAGAGTAGCGCTGCCCGTCGTCCTGGCCCCATGCCATGCCGGCGCCCACGAACCCCCAGCAGAAGAGGGCTAAAAAGAGCAAGAGGTATCGGGTTCGCATGGTTGGGATGGAGATACGGGCCCGCGATTAGTTACTCGAATCGGGCGTCGCCGATATCAGGTCGTCGTCGGTGGACGCGCTGCCACGGTCTACGAGGGCATAGCCGCGGCTGGTTTCGCGGTACCCACAGGACTGGGAAAGGCAGATGTCGCGCAGTATTTGCTCGGGCTCGGCACCGCGGAGGTAGAAGACATTTATTGGAGCGCGGACGTCTACCCCTTCTCGCGGGAAGATTTCGATGTCGTAGCGGTGCTCCATTTCATCGAGAACGGAACGAAGGGGAAGGTCGATCGCGGCAAAGCCGCTGCTTCGCCACGCCAATGCATGGTCGAGCGAGGAGCCATCGCTGCCGTCCGTCCGCGTTACGGTGCCGGAAGATTTCACGTGAGCCGCGTCTCCGGCCTTCGAGAGGACGACGGATGTGGGTGACGGGGCCGACGAAACGGAATCGGTTGTGGATCTGGACGATATACGAACGCGCCCGTCGGCCAGTGTAACGGCCGTACCGGCCTCGTCCAGCGTGTTGCGCGCACGGACGTTGAATTCGGTGCCCAGGACTTCGACGATCGCGTCGTTCGTTTCTACGACGAAGGGGTCATCTGACGGGACCACACGGAAGTACGCTTCACCCTCGAGCAGGATGCTCCGACCGCCGCCGAGCCAAACCGGAACGGCAGCGAACAGTCTGGAGCGCTGCAGCGTCGTGGCGCTGTTCATCTCGACCGCCGACCCGTCCGGCAGGCGGACGACCTGCTGCTCGCCCGGAGGCGTCGTGACCGTCGCCGGCGTGAACATCCATCCGATACCAAACAGGATGATGCATGCCGCCGCGACGGCTGCTACCGTAAAGCGGCGCCTCCGTCGCTTGCCG
>JBBDTI010000022.1:0-5104 GCA_040904565.1 Rhodothermales bacterium | reverse complement strand
GATGCATGCCGCCGCGACGGCTGCTACCGTAAAGCGGCGCCTCCGTCGCTTGCCGCGGTGGCCGTGGCGATCCGCATGTCGTCGGGGCGTCCGTCTATCCGCCGGGACGGATCCTATTCTCAGCGCTACCTCGTCCCACGCTTCGTCGGTCGAAACCGCGGGCGGGCGCTCGTCGGCCGCATCGTCGAGCGCCTTCCATACGCGTTCGGCGTGCCGTAGCGCCGCGGGCGAGGCGTCTTGCAGCGACCGGCAAAGCTCATGCGGCAGGGGAGATGTATCTCTTTCACTCATGATGTTAGGTGGTCGGGCTCGAAGGCCTCCAGTCGTTCGTGGAGATGTCCGAGCGCGCGCACGATATGATTGTTGACCGTTCGGGGCGAAACGTCCATCACGGCTGCGATTTCGCGGTGACTGAGATCGTGGTATCGGCTTAAGACGAGCGCTTCGCGCTGTCGCTCGGGGAGGTTATCGATCCACGTGCGCACTCTGTCCGCGAGCATCCCTGCGTCCAGTTCCCGATCGCTGGATCCGGCGGAAGGATCGTGGCCATTTCGCTCGCGCTTCAGGATTTCGTGTTTCCGCTCGTGGGTCCGCGTGTCACGTACGTGCCGGTATGCAGCATTTCGAGCCATGCGGTAAATATAGGCCTTCAGCGGCTTCGTCGGGTCCAGCCTCCGGCGCGTGTCCCAGAGGGATACGAACACGTCCTGAACGAGGTCGTGGGCGACCGCTTCTCTCTTCACGACGGACCGCACGTAGCGCACGAGATCGTCTCGAAAACGTCGAAAGATCTCCTCGAAAGCGCTGCGGTCGGACGCGGTGAGGCGCCGACAGAGCTCTTCCAGAGCACGCGAAGTGTCGTCTCTAGCGTCCAAAAGGAGCGTCTCCGCCCAGGATTGCGAATCCTGCGCGCTGCATGGCCAAAGTATATCCGGGGTTCAATACTACAGTCCGCCAACCGGAGCGAATGACTACCTGCCGGTGCATTCGGCCGGCTTTCGGGCGGCGAGCGGGGCCGCCGTACCGGTGGGGCGGCGAGCGCGGCACCGGGGTATCAAGATACGGTCCGGGCCGTGGAAGTGACAGGCGCGCGGTGTCCCCGACGGGCGCCCGCTTACCGGGAATCTCGATGGCCGGGTCGGATCTCATACGATCGTCCGTCGAACATAAATGTGGACTCCTGTGTATATTATGGCTGTATGTTATGACCATTTGGTGCCGGTTTGCGTCCCATCCCCTCTCTCCGGTCCCGCGTTTGCTGAAGCTAACCTGAACGTTCACACCCAGCCGATACATGACGTCCGTCTCCGATACACAATCCGGCCGCAGCACCCTCGACTTCGATACATTCCTTGAGGAATACCGTTCGCGACTTCGGCACGCTTTTCACGTACGGGCCGACATTGACGAGCTCTCGCTGAAGCGGGGCGTGCCGCCGCACATCCTTCGCGAAGTGCGCTCGACCGACCCCTTCAAGGTGTACATCCCGGAAGAATTCGGCGGACGTGGAGGTCATATTCACGAGGGGCTGGCCGTGCTGGCGGCCTCGTCCTATGAGTCGCTGGCGTTGTCGCTTACGTTCGGCATCAACTGGGCCCTCTTTCTTCAGCCCCTGGCAAAATACGGCCACGAATCCGTGAAGGCTCCGATATTTCGGCGGTTTCTGGAGGATAAATACATGGGCGGCCTGATGATTACCGAGCCGGATTTCGGGTCGGACGCCCTCGGGATGCAAACGGGATATGTCGAGCACGACGACCACTACCACATCACCGGCGTGAAGCACTGGGGGGGGCTTACGGGGCAGGCGGACTACTGGCTGCTGACGGCGAGGGAGCGGCATGGGGACGGCCTGCGCCGGGACATCGACTTCTTTATCTGTGACGTGAACCGTCCCGGACAGCATATCGAGGTCGAAGAGCTTTTCGAGAACCTCGGCCTTTACATGATTCCCTACGGCCGGAACCGGATTGACGTCAAGGTGCCGAAAGAGCAACGTCTCGAGCCGCCTCGGACGGGCGTCATGATGATGCTTGACCTGTTGCATCGGAGCCGTATGCAGTTCCCGGGAATGGGAATGGGTTTCTTGCACCGACTACTCGATGAGGCGCTCGACCATTGTAAGCAGCGGTTGGTAGGAGGATCGAGTTTGTTTTCCTACGATCAGGTCCAGCAGCGCCTTGCGCGCATCCAGGCGGCCTTCACGGTGTGTTCGGCGATGTGCACGTTCAGCAGCGATCATGCCCACCTGAAGAACGACCTGATGCGAAACGGCTTCGAGGCCAACTCCATCAAAACGGTTGTGACGGATCTCATGCAGGATGCATCGCAGTCCCTGCTGCAGCTCGTCGGTGCAAAAGGGTATCGCCTCGACCATATCGCCGGCCGTGCTACGGTCGACAGCCGCCCGTTCCAGATCTTCGAGGGGTCGAATGACATTCTGTACCAGCAGATCAGCGAGTCCGTCCTCAAGCAGATGCGCAAGGTCAAGGAATCGAACCTCCATACGTATCTGTCGGACTATGACTTGACGTCCCGCGCGTCCGATTATTTCAAGGACATGCTCAATTTCGATATCGACTTCTCACTGCCGCAGCGAAAGCTCGTCGATCTGGGCCGGGTTCTGGGGCGGATGGTCTCCTTGCAACTCGTCCTCAACCTCGGGGATCGGGGATTTAGAAAGGACCTGATCGATGGCGCCATCGCCGTGCTGCGCCAGGACGTGGCAGCGCTCCTCAACACGTACAAGCACGCCCATGAGAAGCAGGTCGTCGACGACTACGGGAAGGAAAGCTCCTGGCTCGAGTTCGTGTCGTCTCCGTCGATTGCTACCGAGTAGCCGCTCAAGGTCCGCTCCGCCATCTCCCGTCGGTCTGAGCTGTCTGCGTACGGGACGGTACGTTCTCGCCGTCTCCCGGCGCGGCCGCACAGGGTGGCCCGCGGCTGCCCGGATAAAGGTCAACCCAATCGACATGTCCAGAGTACGTCGCGCACATGGCTGAACAGGCTGGATTCAAGCGTGACGTCGGTCTGTTCATGGCCGTGATGATCGGCATCGGGGCCATGATGGGGCCGGGCATCTTCGCCCTTCCCAGCGAAGTGGCCGAAACCGCAGGACCCCTCGGCATCGTCGCATATCTCGCGATGGGTGGGCTCACGCTGTTCACGGCGCTTAGCTACTCGGAGCTGGGGGCGGCCATTCCCATCGCAGGCGGCGGCTATTCGTTCACCAGCCGCACGCTGCCGCGCCCCGTCGCCTTTCTCACCGGGTGGTTCTTCTGGATTGGGAATACGCTGGCCTGTTCCCTTTATGCGGTGATTTTCGCCCTCACGATCAGGAACTACTTCTGGACCGACGTCAGTGTCGCGCTGCTGGTTATCGCGACGGCGCTTGCGTTTACCGTAACCAATCTTCGTGGGCAGGCCGAAGCGCTGCGGGTCATCGCCGTGATGAATATCGTGGAGCTGGTCATTCTGGTGGGCGTAGGCGTGCTCGGTGCATTCCAGGTCGAGCCGGCCAACCTCCAGCCGATGGCCCCGATGGGCCTCGGTCCGCTGCTGCCGGCGATGGGATTGATCTACATCTCGTACGTGGGGTTCGATCTCATCACCGTCGCGGCGGAGGAGATCATAGATCCCGCGCGGACGATACCGCGGGCCATCCTGATCACGCTTGGGTCCGGCGTGGTTATCTACGTGCTGCTGCTCTACGTGATGATGGGCGTGGTCCATTACACGGACCTCGCTGCAACGAGCACACCGTTCATCTTCGTCGCCGACGTTCTGTTCGGGCCGTGGGGACGATGGGCCGGCATCGTCGCAACGATCATGGCGAGCCTCTCAGCCTTCAGCGTGACGCTGGGTGCCAGCTCACGCGTGCTATTCGCTCTCGGCCGCGACGGCCACTTTCCGGAGGTGTTCGCCCGTCTACATCCACGGTTCAAGACGCCGCACATCGCGCTCTTCGTGTGCGCCGGCCTGGTGGTCGTGCTCGGCGCGACGGGCATCGTTCGTCTTCTCGCTTCGGCGAGCAGCTTCGGGTACCTGATCGCCATCGGCATCGTGAACTACGCCGTCATCGCGCTGCACCAGCGGATGCCGAACCTCCGGCGTCCCTTCAAGCTGGCGCTGTATCCGACGATCCCCATTCTCGGCATCATCTCGTGCTGGTTCTTCGTGCCGACGCTGGGAGTGCGAAGCATTCTACTTGGAACCGGACTGGCGCTCGTCGGCGGCGCGACGTATCTGGTAGTACCAGAGAATCGGGCTGCGTTGCGCGGATTTCCAGACGTCCTACATCGTATCACTCTTCGAATACAAGCTTTCCGGAGGCCAAACATGCAAGTCGTGATTGTTGGCGGCGGCACAGAGGGCAGCAACATTGCGGACCGTCTGCTGAAGCAGGACGAGTTCCGCATGATCTTTCGCTCGTCCGAATATCAGATTACGTTCGTCGAGCAGGACGAGGAACGCTGCGAGGAGCTGGAGCGCCGCTACAGCGTGCCTATCTTTCACGGGGACGGGACGAAGCAGGACGTGCTGGAGCAGCTCGAGCCCCACAAGATGGATGTCGCGATCGCGGCGACGGATCACGATGAACGCAATGCGATCGTCGCCCTTCAGGCCAAGCGGCTGGGTATCGACCGTGTGATCGCCATCGTTCGGGATCCGGATTATGTGGATCTGCTGGAGGCCAGTGGAGTCGAGTGTATCAGCGCGCCATACGCTACGGCGGCCATGGTCGAGAACTATCTTGACAGGCCTGGTGTCGCCGAGCTCTTCGAGCTGGAAACGGGGATCGCGAGTCTGATCGATATGGTCGTGCCGGAAGAGGCGCTCGTGGTCGGACGGACGATCCAGGACATCGATATACCGGAAGAGTGCGTGGTAGCTGCCGTGATCCGCGGCGATGAGTTCGTCGTGCCGCGCGGCAAGACGGAGATCCACGGGGGCGACCGCGTCGTGTTCGTCGGGCCGAGCGGGGCCATTCGGACGGCGCGAGACATCTTTACGGAAGGTGAATCTGCGAACCGGTAGAGGGTGCGCGAGCGAGAGAGGGAAAAATAAATAACGGCAGCCACGTTGCCATGACTACCGTTTTCCC
>JBBDTI010000021.1:47852-48966 GCA_040904565.1 Rhodothermales bacterium | reverse complement strand
GCTCGTTCGCCGGAACACGAACGCATGCGGCGGCACAGCCTTTCCGCTCCCGGAACGGACCAGTCTACGACGGCGAGAACGGACGGCGTCCGCCCCACGGCGGTCCAGGCTGCGTCCGTCGTGTCGCAAACGGTAACCTCGTGGCCTCGGCATTTCGCCAGGCCCGCTATCGTGTCACGACTCGACCGTTCGTCACCTACGATCAGTACGTTTACGCTCACTACAGTGCCTCGAGCAAAGCCGGTTGGAAATACGTACGGGTTGAGCCGTGTGGTGGGATGGCCGTGCGCATACTTACGGAGGGATATCTCCGTAATCGGATGTATCGTCCATCATCCCGAGAACTTAATTCATGTGGATGGAATGCCGCATTCCGCGTAGGTTGAACTACCGAGGGAGGTGCCGCGAAGGAAACACCGAGCAACCACCCCACCAACATTCTGCAGTCACGGAGGCGATATGTTCACGGGCATCATCGAAGAGCTTGGGCAGATTGAGGACGTCGAGGCGCTCGAAGGGGGGCGGCGACTGACCGTGGCGAGCACGTTTGCGGACGAGCTCGCCGTGGACCAGAGCGTCTCGATCAACGGGGCATGCCAGACCGTCGTGCGGTCGGAGGCCGGTACGTTCGACGTCATAGCCGTTGAGGAAACCCTAGCAAAGACGACGCTCGGTTCACTCGAAGCCGGATCGAAGGTGAACCTGGAACGCGCCATGCGGCCGGACGCCCGGCTCGACGGGCACCTGGTTCAGGGGCATGTGGACGGGACGGGCACGATCGAGCTGGTCGAGAAACTGGCCGACAGCCGGCTGTATCGGATTGCTTACGAGGCGTCCTTCGCTCCGTATTTGATTCCGGTCGGCTCGATTACGGTGGACGGCATCTCGTTGACCGTGGCGCGGCTCGACCAGCACGTGTTCACCGTATCCATCATTCCCCATACGTACGCCATCACCAATGTCTCGACGTGGCAGTTGGGGACGGCCGTCAATCTCGAATTCGACCTGATCGGTAAGTACGTGGCGCGGTGGATGGAGACGCGCCACGCGTGACGAGAAGAAACCGCCCGTCCCGGGTAGGCACTAGCGCACGGCACGAACCGGAGGTTATACA
>JBBDTI010000021.1:39907-47752 GCA_040904565.1 Rhodothermales bacterium | reverse complement strand
CAGGATCCGCTGCGCATCGACGATCTGAATCATCCGGAACCCGATCTGGCCATCGTCAAACCGCGCGAGGATTTTTACGCGCGTGCACATCCCGGTCCGCAAGACGTGCTCCTGGTCGTCGAGATCGCCGTCTCGTCCGCCGCCGGGGACCGGCGCGTCAAGGCGCCGCTGTATGCCCGCGCGGGCATCATGGAGTTTTGGCTGGTCGACGTGCCGGGACTCTTCGTGGAAGTGTACCGTGAACCGAACGCGGGCGGATATCGCCATTGCGAACGGCTGGGACGTGATGAATCCGTCGTTCCGGTCGCGTTCCCCGATCTCGAGATCGCCATTTCGGAGGTCGTCCATCCGATACCGGAGGACTGAGTCCGGATCAGAGACCGCCCCCCGGCACCACCGCTTTGAAGGAGCCCGTCGTAAAGCCCCCATCCACCAGCAAAATCTGTCCGGTTACGTACTCCGAGGCGTCGGAGGCCAGGAAGACGACCGCGCCGTCGAGGTCGTGAGGATGACCGGGCCGGCCGAGCGGGATGCGTTCGTTCAGCTTGCCGACCCACTCCTCGTCGCCGTAGAGCACCTCATTCTGCGCCGTTTCAAACCACCCCGGCGCGAGGCAGTTGACCGTGACGCCGTGTTTACCCCACTCGGCGGCCAGCGCTCTGGTCATTTGCAGCACGCCGCCGCGCGAGGCCGTATACGGCACGATGCCTTCCATGCCGAAGACGCTCGTGCACGAGCCGACGTTGATGATGCGGCCATAACCGCGCTCGATCATGTGCGGCGCGAAGGCCTGTGCGACGAAGAACTGGCCCTTCAGGTTGGTCTCCAGCATGGTGTCCCATTCATCCCAGGTGACGTCCAGGCTCGGCTTACGGATGTTCAGTCCCGCGTTGTTGATTACTATGTCTACCGTTCCGTACTCCTCGATGGCGCTGTAAGCCAGGCGGTGGATCGACGCTTCGTCGCGGACGTCCATCTCCACGGGAAGCGCCTTTCGTCCCAGATCCTCAATCTCTCCGGCGAAGTCATCAAGCGAGGTGCGCGTTCGGCTCGTGATGACGAGGTCGGCCCCGGCTTTCGCCAGCGCGCGCCCGAAATACTGTCCGAGTCCGCGGCTTGCACCGGTGATGACGGCCGTTCTGCCGGTCAGGTCGAAAAGCTTGCTCATGTCCGGGTCCGTGATATCTGTAGGCCGTCGGGTTCGAGGATGATCTTGACGAGCCCGCGCTCGCCCTCGTGGAGGCGATCGAAGGCTTTCTGTCCGCTCGAAAGCGGCAGCGTGTCGCCCACGAGAGAGCGCACGTCGATCTTTCCTTCAGAGACGAGCCCCATCGCTTCTCCGTATTCTCCGCTGCTGGCGTAGCTGCCGATCAACGTGAGTTCGCGAGAGATGATGTCGGGGATGCCCAGCTCGATCCGGGGCGTGAGGTTGCCGACAAGGACGACGCGTCCCCCCATGGCAGCGGCGTCTACCGCCTGCCGCAGCGTGTTCGCAAAGCCTACGACCTCGAAGGAGACGTCTACGCCCGCGCCGTCGGTTTCCCGGCCAACGACCTCGAGCAAGTCGTCCGCCTGCGGGTTTACGGTTACGTCTGCGCCGAGCCTGGCGGCGAGTTCGAGCCGGGTATCGTCGAGATCGGAGACGATGACATGACCCGCTCCCTCCAGCCGTGCCGCCTGGAGAATGAGGAGCCCGATCGTACCGCATCCGATGATCAGGACATCGTCGCCCCCCGCGACGCGGCCGCGGCGGACGGCATGGAGGGCGATCGCGACAGGTTCCAGAAGAGCCGCGTCCGCGAAGGAGAGTTCGTCGGGCATCGGGACGACGACCCACTCCGGCAGGGCGACCAGCTCCGCCATACAGCCGTGGCGCTTCGGCATGTCGTGCACCGAGACGCCGAGCACCTGCCGGTGCTCGCACCGGTTGTAGGCCCCGCGGCGGCAGGCCGGGCACTCATTGCAGAAGACGGTCGAGTCGAAGCAGACCCGGTCGCCCGGTGACACGCGCGTTACGCGATCGCCGACCGAGGCGACGACGCCGGCCGCCTCGTGGCCCATGACGATGGGCGGTACGCGCCGGCCCGTCTCCCCCGTATACCCGTGTACGTCCGACCCGCAAACGCCCACGGCGCGAATGCGGACGAGCACGTCGCGCGGCCTCACCTCGGGGTCCGGGAAGGTCCGGTAATCCAGTACGTACGGTTCCGTGTGAACAAGCGCCTTCATCGGGCGAACCTCGTGTGTAGGGAATGGCTCCTTCGGCAGAGGATAGAATAATGAGAACTCGGGACACGGACATTGCGATCGAGACCTGAACCATACCCCGGTTATTGCGTTAACGGGATCCCTTCAGATGGCGTCCTACAGATGGATATGGAGCTGATTTCCGATCTTGACATATTAGACGAGCGCGGCGCACGCGGTCGTGATGCGTCCGACGTGGACGAGGCGCGCGCGACGGCGTTCGAGGCCGACGGGCGTCGCCAGGTCTACATCGAAACCTACGGGTGCCAGATGAACGTGTCCGACTCGGAAATCGTGGCCTCCGTGCTTCAGAAGAGCGGTTTCGGTCTGACGCGGAATGCCGACGAGGCGGACGTCGTGCTGCTCAATACGTGTGCCATCCGCGACCATGCGGAGCAGAAGGTGCGCCATCGCCTCGATGCCATCCGCGCGAAGAAGAAGGAGCGGGACATCAAGATCGGCGTGCTCGGCTGCATGGCCGAGCGGCTGCGAACGAAGCTCCTCGATCAGGAGAAGCTGGTCGACCTCGTCATCGGGCCGGATGCCTACCGGGACCTTCCCCGGCTGCTCTACGAGACGGACGAAACGGGTCAGGCGGCCGTCAACGTGCAGCTCTCCCGCGAAGAAACCTACGCCGATATCGCGCCCGTGCGCTACGACTCCAACGGCGTTTCCGCCTTCGTATCCATCATGCGCGGCTGCGACAATATGTGCGCCTTTTGCGTCGTGCCGTTCACGCGCGGCCGGGAGCGAAGCCGCCCGGTGACGAGCATTCTGTCGGAATGCGCACGCCTCGTCGAGATGGGCTACCGTGAGGTTACCGTCCTCGGACAGAACGTCAACTCCTATCTATTCGAGCAGGACGGCACGTCCGTCGATTTCGCGGAGCTGCTCTATCGCATCAGCAAGATCGCTCCGGACCTGCGGATTCGCTATTCGACGAGCCATCCGAAAGACTGCTCGGACGACCTGCTGCACGTGCACCGCGAGCGGCACAACGTGTGCGATTACATCCACCTGCCCGTCCAGCACGGCAACACGGAGATCCTCGACCGCATGCGGCGGACGTACACGCGCGGCGAGTATCTCGACCTGGTCGATCGGGCGCGGCGGATCGTGCCCGGCGTTTCGCTTTCGACGGACATCATCACCGGATTCTGCGGGGAGACGGAGGAACAGCATCGAGACACGCTCTCGCTCATGCAGCAGGTCCGCTACGACCACGCCTACATGTTTATGTATTCCGAGCGGCCGGACACGTATGCCGCCCGGAAGTATGAGGACGACGTGCCGGAAGACGTGAAAAAGCGCCGTTTGAGCGAGATCATCGAGCTGCAGGGGGAGATCTCGCTCGAAAGCAACAGGGCGGAGCTAGGCACCAAGCACGTCGTGCTCGTCGAAGGGACCAGCAAACGAAGCGACGAACAGCTGCGGGGCCGCACGGATACCAACAAGATGGTCGTATTCGATCGGAAGGAATTCAAAAAGGGGGATTACGTGCGCGTTCGTGTCGAGGACTGCACGTCGGCGACGCTGCTGGCCGAGCCGCTCGGTCCTGCCGCGCTGGACGAGTCCGGTTACACTTCCAGGGGCATTCCCGCTCCGGTATCGCATTGACGGGCGCATGAGTACGGCAAAATTCGCTATGGTAGATCCGGCTTCGGTAGATCCGGTGTGGTAGATCCGGGTGCGGTAGATCTGGTTGTCGTGGAGTTGCGGAATCTTAAAACGGCCATCTAAAGATGGATAGAGAGTCGATACAGGAACGCTTCGGTATCATCGGCCGCTCGGCCTCGCTGCGGAACGTCATTGACCGGATGCGGCAGGTCGCAAAGACCGACATCACCGTCCTAGTGCAGGGAGAGAGTGGTGTGGGAAAAGAGCTGGTCGCTCAGGCCATTCACGGCCTCAGCTCCCGCCGCCACGAGCCGCTCATCATCGTCAACTGCGGCGCCATACCGGAAGGTCTGATCGAGTCGGAGTTGTTCGGTGCCGAGAAGGGCGCCTATACCGGTTCCGTGGAGCGCCGGACCGGCTATTTTGAGGATGCGGATGGCGGTACGATCTTTCTCGATGAGATCGGAGAAATGCCCCAGCCGGCTCAGGTTCGTCTCCTGCGCGTGCTCGAGAACGGTCAGTTCACGCGCGTGGGGTCGTCGCAGGTTCGCTACGCCGACGCGCGCATCATCGCCGCGACCAACAAGGACCTGGCGCAGGAAGTGCGTACGGGGCGGTTTCGGGAGGATCTCTACTACCGGCTCAGTACGGTGCTGATCGACATTCCGCCCCTTCGCGAGCGAAAAGAGGACATCCTGCCGCTCCTGGAGACGTTTCTCCACCGCTTCGCCCAGAAGTACAACAGTCCGGTCAAGCAGCTCGCCGAGGATGCCAGGGAGCTCGTCCTCCACTACCACTGGCCCGGGAACGTCCGCGAGCTGCGCAATGTGGCGGAACAGATCGAGGTGCTGCTCCGCGGAGAGACGGTGGACGCCGAAGACATCCGCCCCTATCTTCGGGGCGTCACGGCCCGCGATGCCGGCACGGACCTCATGCCCGTGTCACGCGACGAGCACGGCGATCCGAATGAAGCCCGCGAGCGCGAGCTGATCTACCGGGCGCTGCTGGAGCTCCGGATGGAGGTCCGCGAGATGCGGGAAGAAATGAAGGCGATGGCGTCGACGCGCGGTGGCATTGCCGTGCCGCGTGATCTCTTCGAGCAGGAGGGACGCACGTCGGAAGGCGATTACGTACTCGTTCGCGGCTCCAAGAGGGACGATTACGCGAAACTCATAGAAGATGCAGCCTACGAGATCGAGAATGACGACGGGGGGCCGTCGTCTGCAAACGCGTCAACGAACGGCGGCGGCGACGCTCCCGACGGAGAGCGGCGGAATCGGGAGGAGGATGCCGATGAGGCGGCGTCCGCTGGTCAGGAGGAGCTTCCGACCATCGAGGATGCCGAGCAGCAGCTCATCGCCCGTGCGCTCAAGCAGTTCGAAGGCAACCGCAGGAAGACCGCCAAGGCGCTGGGTATCTCGGAGCGGACCCTCTACAGGAAGTTGAAAGACCTGGAGGAGGAACTGTGAGGTATCGCACGGAAGTCCGACGCCGGCCTGCAGGCCTTACGGCCGTCGTTGTGGCGCTGCTGCTTCTGCAGGGCTGCGCCTATTACAGCTTCACCGGCGCCTCGATCCCGCAGCACATCCAGACCGTCGCCATCCCACTGGTTGACGACGTCACGTCCAATTCCATAACCGATCTGGGCGGCCTGTTGACGCAGCGGCTGGTCGATCGATTCGTCGGACAGACGCGGCTTCAGCTTGCTACCGATCCGGGTCAGGCCGACGCGCTGCTTACGTCCCAGATCAACCAGTACGCGCTGCAGCCGGCGGCCGTGGGTGGACAAAACACGGCGACGCTAAACCGGCTGACCATCACGGTGTCGGCCACGTATGTAGATCAGGCGGAGGACAACCAGCTGTTTCAGCGCACCTTTTCGTCGTCCGTCGAGTACGACCCGGCCGATCTGGCGAGTGAAGAGGCGGCGGCCGGCGAGGTGCTCGACAATATTGCCGACGACATCTTTACGGCCGCCACGTCGAACTGGTAACGAAACGGCCGCGCCCCTCACTCACGTCCCCAGCATGTCCATTCTTTACGCCATATCGATCGGAGTCCTGACGGCGTACG
Organism: Rhodothermales bacterium; assembly: GCA_040904565.1. GTDB lineage: Bacteria > Bacteroidota > Rhodothermia > Rhodothermales > VXPQ01 > JBBDTI01. The sequence continues at coordinate 41,815 of JBBDTI010000021.1, read as the reverse complement.
GCGTGAACCTGTTGTGGCTGTCCTATCGCTTCGCCCGCACGGACATGCTGAAAGCCGGGCCCGTACCGGAGCCCGGCGCGCTTCCCTCGCCGCTTCCTGAATGGCCGCGCGTTACGGTACAGCTCCCCTTCTACAATGAGCCGCTCGTGGCGGAGCGGTTGATCGACGCGTGCGCGCGGCTGGACTATCCGGCGGAGAAGCTGGAGATACAGGTGCTGGACGATTCCGTGGATGCGACGCCGGATATCGTCGCCTCCCGCGTGGCGTTCTGGCAGCGCCGCGGGATCGACATGACGCACGTCCGCCGGTTTCGGCGTGACGGATTTAAGGCGGGAGCGCTGGCCAACGGACTCCAGCTTGCGCGCGGCCGTTTAATCGCGATATTCGACGCCGATTTTGTCCCGCAGCCGGATTTTCTGAAACGGCTCCTACCTGTTTTCGCCGACGATCGTCTCGGCGTCGTGCAGGCGCGGTGGGGCCATCTGAATGCGGATGCCTCGCTGTTGACTCGCCTGCAGTCCGTCGGCCTGGACACCCACTTCGCCGTCGAGCAGCGAACGCGGAACCGGTCGGACTGCTTCATGAACTTCAATGGGACGGCGGGGATCTGGCGTAGGGCATGTATCGACGACGCGGGCGGATGGCAGGGCGACACGATCGCCGAAGATCTGGACCTCAGCTATCGGGCCCAGCTTGCCGGGTGGCAGTTCCGCTTTCTCGACGATGTGGCCGTTCCCGCCGAGCTGCCCTCCACGATGAGCGGCCTCCGTACGCAGCAATCCAGGTGGGCGAAAGGGTCTATCGAAACCGCCCGCAAGCTGCTCGGCCCGCTCTGGGCGTCCGACATGTCGAGCCGCCGCAAGATACAGGGGAGCGTCCACCTGACGGCCCATGCCGTCTTTCCGTTCGTCCTGCTGGCGGCCCTTCTTCACGCGCCGCTGCTCGCATCCGAGCATGCAGGGAGCGGTCCGGGCGAAATGTATTTCGGGTGGATGGCTCTCGGACTGCTCGGGTTTGCCGGATTTGCTCTTGCGCAGGTGCTCGCCCAGCGCCATCTGTATGTCGAATGGCCCCGACGCCTGCGCTTTTTGCCGGCCTTCATGGCCGGCACGATCGGGATGTGCATCAGCAACACCCGCGCCGTGATTGAGGCTCTGATCGGGCGACGGAGTGCGTTCGTCAGGACGCCCAAATTCGGGGACGTGGGCCCTGAGGATGACGGCCGGGAAGCACCTCCACAGCGTGACGCCGAATCGGAACCATTGGCTGAGCCCGTACGCTCGCCTCGCTGGACCCTCGTAGCGCTCCTGGAGATGGCCATGCTGGCCTACACCGTCGGCGGCGTCGTGTACCTGGGCGTGATCGGGGAATGGGCCGCTCTTCCCTTTCAAATTCTGTTTGCGGCCGGCTTCGGGCTGGTCGTCCTGGCGACGTTTCGAACGAACGACGTTCGGCGCCGCGCGCGCTCGTCCACCGTAGCGTGAACGTTCGTGGTGCCCGATCCCGAAGTTCGACCGAAACCGGACGGAACGAATCGGCACGCACAGATGGTTGTATCTACTCGACGAAAGTCGTTACTTTGGCCCCCGTTCTTCCCATTTTCGGTCAGCACCGTGCCGGACCTGCAAGACGCCATATCACTTCTCGAGAAGGGCAATGCCCGGGAAGCCTCCGTCGTGTTGAAGACCATGGCGGCCGAGATGCCGGGATACGCCACGGCGCGGGTCTTGCTCGCAAGGTCCTACGAGGGGCTTGGTGATTGGGGCGGTGCCCTTGCGGCATGGCGAGAAGCGATGCACATCGTACCCAACAGCCCCGTCATCCTGCGGGGTCTGGAGCGCGTCGCTCGCAAGGCCGCGTCCGGTGCAACCGCGGAAGAGCTGCCGTCCGTGACGGTGAGCACGCCGG
>JBBDTI010000021.1:0-39807 GCA_040904565.1 Rhodothermales bacterium | reverse complement strand
GCCGCGTCCGGTGCAACCGCGGAAGAGCTGCCGTCCGTGACGGTGAGCACGCCGGCGACAGACTGGGCCGAATCTGATGATGCGACGGAGTGGGCCGAACCCGATGAGGCGGACGTCCGGATGGCCTCGGACGTGCATCCGGATGTTGACGAGCGCGCAGACCGGGACCCGGAATCCGCTCCGCCCCTCGAGCCGGACCCGGAGTCCGAACACGTTCAGGACCTTGCCGACGATCGGGACCTCGCGGAGGAACGTGGGGTGGAGCAAGACCAGGACATCTCGAGCCACCGGGACCCCGGGGAGGATCGGGACCTCGATCGCCTCATCGCGGAGCTCGAGTCCGCCCGCATCGTCCCGCGACCGGACCTGGACACCCTGCCCGAGCCGGAGCTCGACGACGACATTGAAGATGTTGTTAGCGTGACGCTGGCGAGGATCTACGCCTCGCAGGGCCAGTACGATGAAGCTGCACGCGTCTACGACCTACTCGCCGTCCAGCAGTCGGATGACGAGGCGGCTTACAAGGCGAAGGCGGAAGAAATGCGCTCGAAGGCATCCGAGGAATAGCTCCATCATGCGGCGACTCCGAAGCTTGTGGGAGGCGCCCTCTCTCGTCGTCGTCGGCCTGATGAGCGGCACGTCGCTCGACGGGATCGACGCGGCCATCGCGCGTATCGCGGGCACCGGAGAAGCCCTTCGTATCGAGCTGCTCGGTTTCGATACCACGCCGTATCCCGAAGATTTGCGCACCCGTCTACTTTCCAACTCTACGCCGGCGAGCTCGAACGTCCTGGATATCTCGCAGCTCAACGTCCGTCTCGCGCACGAATACCGCCGCGCTGTCGACCGGGTCGTCGAGGCGGCCGGACTCACTACCGGAAACGTCGATCTGGTCGGGTCACATGGGCAGACTCTCCATCACGTGCCCAATCCCATTCCATGTGCCGGCCGGAAGACGGCCTCGACGCTTCAGGTCGGCGATCCCTCCGTCCTGGCCAATCTCCTCGACATCCCCGTCGTGGGTGATTTTCGGCTGGCCGACATGGCGCTGGGCGGACAGGGAGCGCCGCTCGTCCCTTATTTCGACTACGTGTACTTTCGCGACGAGAACGAGACACGCGGACTGCTGAACCTGGGAGGCATCGCCAACGTCACCGTCATCCCCGCCGGTGGTGGGCGCGACGAGATCTTCGCGTTCGATACGGGCCCGGCCAACATGGTGGTCGACTCGCTTTCGCGCATCCTCTTCGACGAGCCGTTCGACGACGGCGGCCGGCGGGCCGCGGAGGGACGGTTCGACGATGCCCTTATGGCGGAGCTTCTGGGAGATCCCTACTTCACGCACGAGCCCCCGAAGTCGACCGGGCGCGAACGTTTCGGGCTTCCCTACGCAGAGCGGCTCGTCACGCGCTGCAGCGAGTTGATGGACGATCCGCGGCCGGAAGACATCATGGCCACGGGTACCATGCTGACCGTACTCTCCATCTACCAGGCGTACGCCCGGTTCATCCGCGACCGGCACGAGCTCGACGTGCTCGTGGTCTCCGGCGGCGGCATGCATAACACGTATCTCATGGATCGCCTCAAGAACACGTTCGCGCCGATTCCCGTTCGCACCGTCGAAGAGTATGGACTCGACGCCGATGCCAAGGAGGCCCTCTGTTTCGCCGTCCTGGCTCATGAAGCCGTGAACGGCACGCCCACCAGCCTTCCGTCCGTGACGGGGGCTTCGCATGCGACGATACTCGGGAAGATCTGCGTGCCGGCCTGATCGGGTTCGACGCGCAACACGATATCTACCTACCATCCAATAGATCTTGACGCATGGCCACAGACAGTGACTTTACGCCGATTCGTGAGGTCGGCGAGTTTGGACTCATCGACAGGATGAAGACTATTCTCGGAAAGCCGACCAACGACGACGTATTAGCGGGCATTTCAGATGATGCGGCCGTCTACCGCATCGACGACGACCACGTCCACGTCATGACGACGGATGTCCTCATAGAAGGCGTCCACTTCGATCGCCTCATCAACCCGATGGAGTACCTCGGGATGAAGTCTATCGCCGTCAACGTGAGCGACGTCGTCGCGATGAACGCCGAGCCGCGGTATGCGACGGTCGGACTCGGGCTTCCCGAGACCGTATCCGTCGAGCAGGTCGAATCATTCTACCAGGGCATGCGCAAGGCGTGCGAACGCTACGGCGTGACCGTCGTCGGCGGCGATACGTCCGCCGCCCATCAGCTCACCATCTCCGTAACGGTCGTCGGCGAAGCGCGGACGCGCGACGTCGTCTATCGCCGCGGGGCGGCGCCGGGCGACCTGCTCTGCGTCACCGGAGACCTGGGCGGTGCTTTCGCCGGACTCAAGATTCTTCTTCGCCAGCGTCAGGAGCTGCAGGAACGCGGCGATGATTTCGCGCCGAACGTCGAAGAATATCAATACGTGATCCAGCGGCATCTCGTCCCGACGGCCCGACTCGACGTCGTGCGCGCCTGGCGCGAGGCGGGCGTGAAGCCCCATGCGCTCATCGACCTGTCTGACGGACTCGGATCCGACATTCATCACGTCTGCACGCAGAGCGGATGCGGCGCCGAACTGCACGTAGCTGCCGTCCCGGTAGCACTCGAGACGCGGCGCGTCGCCGACGAGTTTGAGGAGGATGTGGATACGTTCGCGCTCTTCGGTGGGGAAGACTACGAGCTGCTTTTCGCCGCGGCCAGGGACGATCTGGAGAAGATAGAGGACGAATCGTACAGCGTCATCGGTCGTTTCACGGCCGAATCGGACGTAACCGTCAAGATGCCGGATGGGACGACCTTTCCGCTGGGGAAGGGCGGATACGATCACTTCCGCGACGAGAGCGGGACCTGAGGCCGACACCTCATTGTCGCGTCGCGAAGGGACACCACCGGATCCGGACCCACGTGCGTCCTATCCCTCGTTCTCGAAAAACGGGCCAGTTTCTCCATCGCCGAGCGCATCACGGCGCCGAAGCTGTTACCGCCTGCTCTCGCTATTCCCGATCGTATAGGATGTCTCCCTGCGCCATGATATTCGCCAGGTCGTTCATTGCCGTCCACGTCTGCCAGGTGATCGATTGGCGCGATCCGCCGGGCACTACTCGATACGTGGGATAGCGTGCGAACGAGTTGCGATCCGACACCGTTTCCTCGATGAGGATCCCGTACATGCGCACCGGATCTCCTTCGTTTTCCGGAATGTCGACAAAGTAGCGTGCCGAACCGTTAACTCCAGAGAACGTTACCGGCTCTGTACCAATCGTGGGTTCGTCGAGCGAAGGCTGGGCGATGTCCGTCCCTTCGATGCGAATCGTCTGCACGACCCGGCTTCGAATCGCCTCACTGTCCCCATCCATTTCGATGAGAATTACGTTCGCTCCCACAAAGGGCTCGTCGTTGGGTAATTCGTCGTCGGTCAATTCGGGAAGCTCCGTCGTTGCGCAGCCGGCCAGGAGGACGATGAGCGTTAAGATTCCGGTGGCATGTCTCATAGTATCGCTATGTTGTTGAATTAATCTTCGCTGGGCGGTCGACCGAGACGGCCGCTTGCGGCGTCGCCCGTACTGATGCGGTATCAGGTTACTAACCAGCGTGGACTATTGCCCGCCGCTCGATGGTTTCCCGTCGATAAACATGAGCAGGCCCTGGACGACGAGGATGTTGGTGACGAGAAAGAAGACGGCTTCCTCGACGGGGAGTCCAAGCGGTTCCCACCCGATTGTGTAGCGGGTGGATATCGACCAGATCCCGTCGCCGATTGCGATCCGATCGGCTATCCACAGGTAGAGCGTAGGCACGGCTATACCCGGAAGGCAGGCCCGATTTATAAACCGCTCGCCTGCGAGGAACCACTGTCCGGCAACGACCGGCCCGGCCCACGCGAGGATCAGGCCGAGATACAGAGTCTGTTCAAACGCGATGCAGAGCGCTCCCGTCAGGGCGACGACCGATCCGGCCACCGCGCCGGCCCGGCGGAGCGTTTGCACGTCCGACGGCGAGGCGGCCGGCGCTCCCGATGGCGCCTCCGACCGCACGTTCCGTGCCGCTCCCGATGGCATGCCCGGACGCACGTCTGACTGCACGTCCGATCGCCGCCTTCCAGGGTGCCGACATCCGGGAATCGAATGCGGCAAGCGGTCCAGCACGACGAGCAGCCAGAGCCCGGTCAGGAGCGGCTGCAGCAGGAAGAACAGATACTCCTCGACGGGAACGTAACCGATCGTGCCGGCGACCCGGTCGGATCCGTACGACCAGACCTCCCGGTAGACGAGATAGTTGTCCCACGGCGTCGTATAGACCAAGGCCAGTCCGCACAGCAACGCCACGAACTTGATCGACCCGCGCGCGGCGTCTACGCGGCGAAGGGCCAGCGCCAGCACTGCGATGGGCGGCAGGAGAAAGACGAGATGGAACGTGAGGTAGGTCACTGCGGCAATGTTGTGTGATGATGGTGGGGTAGTATCACGGGAGGGCGCGACGACGGCGGGCTGTGTTGGCGCAGGGACGTGATGCCGAAGGAATCTGCTGGCGGCGGGGCTTGATGATAGCGGGGCGATGCGTGCTCGGTTCACACCGGCCTATACCTTTTTCCGTTCGAGATCCTTCAGCAGCACCGTCGCCGCGTTCCGGCCCGACGCGCCCATGATGCCGCCGCCCGGATGCGTGCTGGCGCCGGTCAGGTAGAGTCCCTGGAGGTGGGCCCGGTAACCGCTCATTTCGCGCGTCGGTCGCAGGCAGAACATCTGGTCGAGGCTCATTTCGAGGTGCATTACGTTGCCGCGGAAGAGTCCCAGTTCCCGTTCCAGGTACAGCGGGTGTTCGAAGAGATAGTCCACCACCTTGTCGCGCGTTCCGGGCGCATAGACTTCGAACGCGTCGAAGATGGACGCGGCGACGGCCTCCCCGCGCTCGTCCCACGTACCCTCCGCCAGCTCGTACGGAAAATACTGTGCCCACAGCCAGAGCACCTCACCGCCTGGCGGGGCGAGTGACGGATCGACGGCAGAGAACGTCATCGCCACGATGGGCGGATCAGCGGCGGGCCGTCGCGCAAGGTAGTCGCCGTAGGCCGCCATGATCTGCCGGCGGTCCCGGCAGAGCAGCTGCAGTCCGATACGCGCCCGGTCATCCGCTCCCGGATAGCGGACCGGCTCATCCAGCGCCGCGCGGATCACAGCGCCGAAGCCGTTTCCGACGCGCAGGTTCTCGACGCCCCTGGGCCGGTGTTCTTCCGGCAGCAGGTGCGTGAACGTCTCGACGGCGTGCGCCCCGGAGAGGACGGCGCGCGCGGTATAGCCGTGCCCACCCACCTGTACGCCGACGGCGCGGCCTGCCTCGACGACGATCTCGCTCACCGGTGCTCCGACGTGCACGTCGCCGCCGTGCGCTTCGAGATCCCGCTGCAGCGCTACGGTGAGCATGCCCGACCCGCCGCGCGGCCGTGCGATCCCCGCTTCGTGATAGAGGGGATGCCAGAGAAGAAAGGGAGCGGAGGCCGGTTCCGTGGGGGGCGGCCCCGACTGCGCGGCCATCCATACAAGGGCCGATTTCAGCCGTTCGGAGGCGAAGTACTGGTCGACCACTTCGCCGTAGGGCCGTGCGATCGTTCGCAGCGCATCTTTCCAGCCGATGCGTGGACCATCCCCCCGAATCATCTTCTTTCCGATCTGGAACGGGCCCGGCACGGTCAGGAAAACGTCCTTTACCGTCTCGGCGAACGGTTGCCAGTCGTCGATGAAGCGCCTGTAGGCGAGTCCTTCCCCGGGCAGCATCCGTTCGAGCTCGTCCACCGTGCGATCGACGCTGCGATAGAAATACAGCGGCTCCTCGTCGACCGACGGGACCGCGAAGATGGGGTCGAGGTCGATATACTCCAACCCGTACGTTTCCAGTTCAAGCTCCTCGACGATCGGCGTAAGCCGGATCAGCGTATGCGCGCTGCCGCCATAGTCGAACTGATACCCCGGGACGAGCTCCTCCGTCGAGACGGCGCCGCCGACGAGGTGACGGCGCTCGAACACGCCGACCCGGTAGCCCGCACGGGCCAGGTAGCACCCGGCCACGAGCCCGTTGTGCCCCGCTCCGATAATGATGACGTCGTAATCCATACTCCCCCTGAAGATTGCCTCCTCAAAACCGCCCCTCTATATCGCCCCTCTATATCGCCGAATACACGGAATGAACTTGTAACATTTCAAAGAGAACGTTTTTGAGGTTCTATGGTTCACCTATCTCATACATAAGCGATCATTTAGATTTAAATGAGCGAAATAGGGCTGAAGGTAACGACCGGGGAGGCGTCTGAAATCGTTCACGTCCACGAGTCGACCATCAAGCGATGGTGTGATGCCGGTCGGATCGACCACGTGCGGACGCCGGGCGGACATCGGCGTGTGGTGCTCTCCTCGCTGCTCGACTATGCCCGGACGGAGGACCTCGAATGCGACTTCCTTCAGTTCGGAGAACGCGCGGAGATCGTGTATCAGACGCTCGAGCGTGCCCGCGATGAGCGGTTTTCGGCGTCCGTCGCGTTTCTGTTCGGCGGGCTGCGGGACCGTGGCGACGAGACGATCGGGGCGTTTTTGAAGCTGTTGCTGACGCAGGGGCTGCGGCTCGAGCAGCTGTTCGACAAGGTCGTTGGGCCCGTGCTGCACCGGGTCGGAAACGGCTGGAGCAGCGGGGCGATGGGGGTGGGTGACGAGCACCTTATGACCGGGCTGCTGACCGACGCGCTGTATGACCTTCGGAGTGCGGCTTCGAGAGATCCGTCGTGCGGTCATTCGGCCGTAGTTGGATGCATGGAGGGGAATCGGCACGACCTGGGCGTCAACATGGCGCGCATGGTCCTCGAATCCCGCGGGTGGCGCGTCGTCTATCTCGGCGCCGACGTGCCCGTTCACGAGTTTGCGATTCAGCAGCAGAAAACCGCGAGTAACCTCGTCGGGATGGGACTGGCACCTCCGCAGGTAGCCTCCGACGCGAAGAACGCCCTGCGCGTGCTGGGCGGCCTGTACAGGGCCGACTCCCCTTACCGTATCGCCCTGGGCGGAGAGCCCGCACGCCAGCTCGACGCGACGGATCTGGAAGGTCATCCCTTCGAAGATTGCAGGGCCTTCGACAGTCTCACCGCCTTTTCGCAATGGCTGTAAGATCGGGCGTGATACGTGCTGCGAATGCAGCCAGACATGAACTACGACGACCTATGACGGCGAACTCATCGATGGACTGGCGATACGGGGTCGGGTTGACGACCTATCTGCTCTTCACCCTGATTGCGGTAGCCGGATTCGGATCGTTCGGCCTGCATCCCCAGCTGCTGGCTGAGTATCCGGCGCTGACGTCATTCTACGTCGTGTCGTTTCGATTATTCGCGCAGGCGCACGTGGTGGTTGCCGCCGTCGTCCTCGGGGTGTACCTCGTCCGACGCATCGGCGGTGGGTGGGTCGTCGCGGGAGCACTGGTTTATGCGGCGAGCCTTGCCAGCGAGCTCCTCGGAACAGCGACCGGGCTTCCATTCGGCAGCTACGCGTATTCGGGTCTCCTGGGCTGGAAGTGGTTCGGGCTGGTGCCGGCGCTGATTCCGTTGAGCTGGTTCCTTATGGCGTTGCCATCCTACGTACTCGCACGCCGGCGCTTCCGCCGGTCCAGCCAGCGGGTGCAGCGGTTTCTACTCGGTGCGGCGCTGCTGACGGCCTGGGACGTGGCGCTGGATCCGGCCATGAGCGGACTCACCAGCTACTGGTCGTGGGGGGAGGGCGGACCGTATTACGGCATGCCGCTGATCAATCTGGGTGGATGGATGCTGACCGGGATCGTGCTGATGGGACTGATTGAGACGACCCTGAAAGAGCACCTCATCGACCGGCTCTCCGTCCGATGGCATGCGGCCTATTATGGGTTGACGATCCTGATGCCCCTGGGCATGATTGCGGCGGCTGGCATGTGGATGGGCGTTGGTGTGAGCGTCGTCGTCGCAGGCGGACTCGCAGCGTTTGCGCTGTCGAACGACGCACGACCGCCGACAGAGGCCGGCTCAGCCGGAGACCCCGTCTCATCGCGCGCCGCGTCGACACCGCGCACGGCGGCGCCGTCGTCCGCCACCGCGAGTCCGATGGATCCGTCGTCCGGAACGCCAGGCAGAGCCGGACCGTCGCAGGCGCTCTCCTTCGTGCGGAACCGGGCGGCGGAAGCCGGGTCGATGGCTGCGCCGGTGGACTTCTTCGCCGCGCATTCCCGGTCGTTTTCCTTTGCATCCCGCTGGTTCGAACGCGGCGAGCGTCGCCTAATTGCCGGACTCTATGCGTTCTGCCGCACGACCGACGACTTCGTGGATCGCGGCGATGCTGACGCTGCCGTCGTTGCGGCGCGTCTCGAGGCGTGGGCCGCACTCGTCGAGCAGGCCTATGCGACGGGTGACTCGGGCATCCCGTGGCTGGATGCCGTCATGTCTGCTTCCGCCGACCGCGGCGCGCCCATCGACCTGGCCCACGAGTTGATCGAAGGCGTACGGATGGACCTCGTCCACGTGCGGATGCAGACGTGGGAGGACCTCGATCTCTATATGTATCGCGTCGCGTCGGTGGTCGGCATCTGGATGTGCTACCTCTTCGGCGTTCGTGATCCCGACGCACATGCCCAGGCTGCCGCGCTGGGAAAGGCGATGCAGCTCACCAACATTCTTCGCGACGTCGGGGAAGATCTGGCGGAAGATCGCGTCTACCTTCCCCGGGAGGTGCTCGATCGGTACGGTCTCACGGAAGAGGTGCTTCGAGCCTATGCGGGGCTCGCGAGTCCGGGGCCGGAGTCAGGGCTCCCGGCGTGGACGAGGTCGGTCAACGGATCGTCTCCGGCTGAGCCCGTTCCCGCCGCGTACCGGGCGATGATGCACGAGATGATCGGTCGTGCCGAAGCGCTCTACGAGGTCGCGAAACCTGGACTGTCGGCGCTCCCGGAGACCTTCGGCCGGGCCGCCGCCGTCGCATCCTCCGTCTATCGCGGCATTCACGCGGAGGTCGTCCGCAACGGGTACGACAACCTTCGCCGGCGTGCCGTAACGAGCCCGCCGAGAAAGCTGCTGCTGGCCGGCCGTGCGCTGTGGGAACTGAACGCGGCGAAATCGGCCCTCGCGCCACGAACACGCCTCTCCGCCCCCCGTTCGTCGTCCGAATCCGCCTCGGCCACGGCGGCTGTCCCGACATCGGTTGTGTTGTGGATCGCCCTCGTCTCCTCCCTCGTCACTGTCCTCGTCTCTACCCTCGCCGTTCGCACCGCCTCGGCAGCGTGCCCAGGTCTGGCGGACGTGCGCAGCGGCTACATCGAGGCGGTCGACGACGAACAGGCTCTCCGGACCACGCGCGCGGCGATCGACGCGTGCGACGGGGGCGTCTACCGGGCGTACGACGGGGCCCTTATCGCCCTCGAGGGCAAGCACGCCTTCTGGCCTCCGTCCAAGCTGAAGTCGGTTCGTCGCGGACTCGACGTGCTCGACGACCAGGTGCGGGCCCACCCCGATCACGTCGAGATACGCTACCTGCGCCTGCTGACCTGCTACCATCTACCCGGAATACTGGGACGCGGATGGTCGGTCGCCGACGATTTCGACGTCCTGGCCGTGCTGCTTCCGGACGTCGCGGGGTACTATCCCCCGGCGCTCTACGCCGAGATGGTTCGCTTCGTGCTGCGCCGCGGCGGGCTGTCGGAGGCGCGCCGCGAAGCGCTCACCGCCGCGCTCGATCACGTCATCCTGCGAGGCGAATCATGAGGACGACCTGGAATCCACTGCTGGTTCGAGCCTTCGAATCCGTCTTTCGCCCGTGGATGCACCTCCGCTTCCATGCCTTATACGTTCGCGGCGGAATCGACGGCGTACCGGGCGATCGAAAGGTCATCCTGGCGTCCAATCACGTCAGCTGGTGGGACGGCTTCCTGCTCCGGGAATTGCACCGTAGGGCGGACACGGACGCGCCCCTCTACACGTTGATGCGCGCCGACCAGCTCGCGCGGTTTCCCTTTTTCTCCCGAATGGGCGCCATCGGCCTCACCGAGACGGCCGGCTCGATCAAGCAGGCGATCCGCCTGCCGGCCTCCGACGACCGCCCCTGCTGGTTGTCCTTTTTCCCGCAGGGACGTATCTGGCCGTCCTGGAAGCGTCCGCTCGGCTTCCGCCGCGGGCTGGAAGTGTTTGCCCGCGAGCTTGCGCCGTGTACGGTCGTTCCCGTCGCACTCCACCTCGAACCGCTCGCCTCACCGGCATGGTCGGCCTTCATCGGGGTCGGGGCGCCGCGAGGAATCGAGCCGGGCGGAACGATGGACGCGGCCGTCGCCGAGCGGGCCGTCGAGGACCTCCTCGACGAGATGGCTGAGGTACTGGCGGAGCACGGCGAGGATGCCGGCGCCGCATGGACATCCACCCGATAACAGGTCAGAGGATTAGATGAACGAGTTTGCAAAGAAGCACAAGGCGATCGTCGTGGGCAGCGGGTTCGGCGGACTCGCCGCGGCCGTGCGCCTCCAGGCTCGGGGGGTGGACGTAACCCTCGTCGAGAAGCGCGAGAAGGTCGGCGGCCGCGCGTATCAGTTCCGGGAGGCGGGCTATACGTTCGACATGGGCCCGAGCCTCATTACGGCGCCGGACATCATCCGCCGGATCTTCGAGTCGGCCGGCCGGCGGCTGGAAGACTACGTCGAGTTGATGCCGATGGACCCCTTCTACCGGATCTTCTTCCACGACGGGTCTTCGATCGACTACTCGGGCAACCCGGTCGACATGAAGCGGCAGATGGCCCGGTTCGACGAAGGGGATGCCGCCCGCTACGACGCGTTCATGGAGGCCGTCCGGCTCATCTACGGCGCCGTGATCGAAGACGGGCTCGGATCGCGGCCCTTCGATACGATCGGGTCGATGCTGTCCTTCGCGCCGCGAGCTCTTCGACTCGGGGCCCTGAAGCCGGTGTCTACATTCGCCGCAACGTATTTCAACGACTTCCGCCACCGGTTTCTGTTCAGCTTTCATCCCCTGTTCCTGGGAGGGAACCCGTTCCGCGCGCCGTCCATCTACGCCATGATTCCGTATCTGGAACGGGAGCAGGGCGTCTGGTTCGCTCGCGGAGGGATGTACGCGCTGGTCGAGGCGCTGGCCGGCCTCTTCATCGACATCGGCGGCACGATCCGAACGAATGCGGAAGTCGACGAGATCGTCGTGCGCGGCGGCAAAGCGTCCGGCGTGCGCATCGGTGACGAAGTGCTGCGCGCCGATCTCGTCGTCAGCAACGCCGACGTGGCGCACACGTATCGCGACCTGATCGCACCCGGGGAGCGGGGCAGGTGGACCGACCGGCGGGTCGAGAAGATGCATTATTCGATGAGCTGCTTCCTGCTCTATCTGGGGGTGCGGCGGACGTATCCCAGGCTCGCGCACCACACGCTGATTCTCTCGCATCGGTACCGCGAACTGGTCGAGGACGTGTTCGATCGGAAGGTGCTGCCGGACGATTTCAGCATGTACCTGCATGCGCCGACCCGCACCGACGCGACGATGGCGCCGAAGGGAGGGGAGAGTCTCTACGTGCTCGTTCCTGTGCCGAATCTACGGTCCGGCCACGCCTGGGACGAGCGGGCCGTCGAGCAGTACGGCGACCGCGTGCTTACGTTTCTGGAGAAGTGGGGGCTGGATGGACTGCGAGAAAACGTCGAGGTATCTCGCGCGTTCACGCCTCGGGATTTTGAGTCGGAGCTCAACGCCTTCGAAGGGAACGCCTTCGGGCCCGAGCCGCGGCTCACGCAGACCGCCTATTTCCGTCCGCACAACCGCAGCGAGGACGTGGAGGGATTGTATTTCGTGGGGGCCGGAACGCATCCGGGTGCCGGCGTTCCGGGCGTGATGTTGTCTGCGGAAGCAACCGAATACTGCATTGCGAGCGACCTGGGATGGTCCGAGGTTCGCTCCGAACCGGCCGCGGCGCACGCTCGCGGCTAAATCTGAGCATATGGCTTATGGAATTCGTGACGCTGGTTGACGAACAGGACCGTGAGGTCGGCACGGCGGAAAAGATGAAGGCGCATCGTGAGGCGCTGCTGCATCGTGCGTGCTCGGTGCTCCTGATCAATGCCGACGGCGAGATGCTTCTTCAGCAGCGGAATCCTGCGAAGTATCACTCGGGTGGACTCTGGTCGAACACGTGCTGCACCCATCCTCGTCCAGGTGAACCGACCGTGGACGCCGCCGCGCGTCGGCTGCGCGAGGAAATGGGGTTCGATGCCGATCTGCATCACGCGCTCTCGTTTATCTATCGCGCCGAATTCGACGACGGGCTCGTCGAGCACGAGTACGATCACGTCTTCGTCGGACGCAGCGACGAAGCGCCCCGGCCAAACGCGGACGAGGTCGTGGACTGGCGCTGGGCGTCGGCGGAGGAGGTCGCCCGGGATCTCGACCGGGATCCGTCGCGCTACTCGCCCTGGTTTCCCCTGCTTTTCGAGAGGCTGCGCGAGGCGGGGTTGCTGTAGCCGACGCGGCGTCCTTTCCACCTCGCGCGGCCGGTCCAGTGGCTCACCGCCGAGTCGACGTGCAGCCCGACCCCGGCTATGTGGGCGAGCGGCCCCAGGATCGTCACGCGAATCGGCATCCCGGCGGCCCGGTCGCTGACGATCTTCAGGCAATAGACCGCCGCGAGCACTTCCGGCCAGACGAACGGGGCGATGGCGAACATCCACGCGTAGGCGATCCACCAGAGAGTGAACGTCCACCACCGGCCCCCCATCAACAGATATGCGTTCTTGCGGAACCCGCGCCATGCGTCCCCAAAACTGTCGTACATATACACGGCCAGTTCCCGGCGCACGTCCGTCATCACCGGGTCGACCCCCTCGCCTTTCAGATAGCGTCCGATGGCCACGTCCTCGAGCACTTCGTTGCGGACGTGTTCGTGGGGCGCGAGCGCATGGTACGTCTCGGCGTCGATCAGCCAGCACTGGCCGTTTACCGAGCCGAGCGATGTCGAGCGCACGTGTTCGACGAGAAACCAGGGCAGAAACGTGAGGATGGTGTGTGGGACGAGGCTGACGAGCAGGAGTCCGCCCCCCCGAAGGTCGGTAAAGCCGGTCAGCACCTGCCGCGGCGCCAGCGTTCGGAACCGGTCCACCAGCCGTCCCAGCGCTCCGTCATCGAGCAGCTCGGCATCCGCATCCAAAAAAACATATACATCGCCCCGAGCTTCTTTCGCCGCCTGAAAGAGGGCGTGCACCTTACCGACCCATCCCTCAGGGGGTCCCGTGCCGCGGAGGGTGCGGAGGCGGGGGTCGTCGAAGGACTGCAGGACCGCCCACGTTTCATCCTCCGACGCGTCGTCGTAGACGAGCACCTCGAAATCCCCGCAGGTCTGATCGAGGAGGGAGGGGATCAGACGCCGCAGGTTCGCCGCTTCGTTGCGCGCGGGGATGAGGACGGAGACGAACGGCCGCCGTCCGGTCGGCGGCGCGGCGGGCCGGCGCAGGTAGGCGATGTTGCCGATCTGAACGATCAGGAGCAGCGTAAAAATGCCGAGTAGGGCGATTTCCACGGGGTCGGGAGGCTGATGAGAAAATTCGGATACAGTTTTCGTCGATTCTTTGCGATCTCAGGTGCGGATGCCTAGTAGGAGGCATGCAACTGCAGAAGGCGCTGGGTATTTTCGTTTCCCCGCCGGGGATTTCCAAAAAGTCGCGGCAGCTTCGCAGCATCTTTTCTTTTTGTGGTGCAGCTTGCAGGTTGTGATGCGGCAGCGAACGCGCGAACAACGGACTACAGCATCTAACATACGATCAAACAGATGGCAGCGAACAATACGGCGAACGGCAAGGTCGTCCAGATTATCGGTCCGGTCGTCGACGCCGAATTTCCGGCGGGTGCCGTGCCCGACATCCTCAACGCGCTCACGATCGAGCGTGAGGGGGGCGACGATCTCGTCCTCGAAGTGCAGCAGCATCTGGGCGAACATCGGGTGCGAACCATCTCGATGGACTCGACGGATGGGCTGACGCGCGGCACGGCCGTGGTCAATACGGGACGTCCGATCGCCATGCCTATCGGTGAAGAAATCCGCGGGCGCCTGTTGAACGTCGTAGGCCGCGCGATCGACGGCCTGCCGGCACCGAAGGTGAAGGAACACCGCGCCATCCATCAGGAGGCGCCGCCGTTCGACGAACTGTCGACGAACATCGAGATGCTCGAGACGGGCATCAAGGTCATCGACCTCATCCAGCCCGTCGCGCGTGGCGGCAAGGTGGGACTCTTCGGCGGTGCCGGCGTGGGAAAGACGGTGCTGATTCAGGAGCTGATCAACAATATCGCCAAGGCGCACGAAGGCCTTTCGGTGTTCGCCGGCGTCGGCGAGCGGACGCGTGAGGGCAACGACCTCCTCCGCGAGATGCTCGAATCCGGCGTGATGACCTACGGTGAGGAATTCGCCGAGGCGATGGAGGAGGGCGACTGGGACCTGGACAAGGTCGACATGGAGGCGATGCGCGAGTCGAACATTTCCCTCGTCTTCGGCCAGATGAACGAGCCGCCGGGTGCGCGTTCGCGCGTGGCTCTCTCGGCGCTGACCATCGCCGAGTATTTTCGCGATCTGGGCGGCCGCGACGTGCTGTTCTTTATCGACAACATCTTCCGCTTCACGCAGGCGGGATCCGAAGTTTCCGCGCTCCTCGGGCGCATGCCGAGCGCCGTCGGTTACCAGCCCACGCTCGCCACCGAGATGGGCGAGCTTCAGGAGCGGATCACGTCGACGAAGAACGGCGCCATTACGTCCTTCCAGGCCATCTACGTGCCGGCGGACGACCTCACCGACCCCGCGCCGGCGACGACCTTCGCCCACCTCGACGCCACCACGGTGCTCTCCCGTCAGATCGCGTCGCTCGGTATCTACCCGGCCATCGACCCGCTCGACTCGACCTCGCGCATCCTCGACGCGCGCATCGTCGGCGAAGATCACTACCGGACGGCGCAGGAGGTGAAGGAGCTCATCCAGCGCTACAAGGAGCTGCAGGACATCATCGCGATCCTCGGCATGGACGAGCTCTCCGACGAGGACAAGCTCGTCGTGCAGCGCGCTCGCCGGGCCCAACGCTTCATGAGCCAGCCGTTTTTCGTCGCCCAGCAGTTCACGGGTCTCGAAGGCAAGTACGTCAAGGTCGACGACGCCATCACCGGTTTTCGTGCCATCCTCGACGGCGAGATGGACCAGTATCCGGAAAGCGCCTTCAACCTCAAGGGCACGATCGAGGAAGTCGTCGAGGCCGGCGAGAAAATGCTCGCAGAAGATAGCTAAGCGGTCAGTCGAACTGCGGGTCTTGTGATGACCGTCGAGGCCGCGGCGTGTGACCGTCAACCGCTCATCGTCAACCGATAAAAGATGCCTAACCTACACGTCGAAATCATCGCTCCGAGCCGCCGCGTCTTCCGTGGCGAGGCGCAGGGCGTAAAGGCACCCGGTGTGGAAGGATCGTTCGAGGTGCTCTACAATCACGCACCGATGATCTCCGCCTTCGAGGTCGGCCCGATCCGCGTGACGGCGACGACGGGCGAAGAAGTCTTTTTTGCGACGAGCGGCGGGATCATCGAGGTGATCGACAACCACGTGACGGTCCTTGCCGAAACGGCGGAGCCTGCTTCGGAGATCGACGTCGAACGTGCTCGGGCCGCGGAGGAGCGGGCGCTGGAGCTTTTGGAGGAAGAAGACTCGGCGGCCGAGCGCCGTCGAGCCGAAAGCGCGCTCGAACGCGCCCGGAACCGGCTGCGGATCGCCATGGGTCAGGTCGGTCGCCGTTCCCGAACGTAAGGGCCCGCGTGGCGCCGCGTGCGGCGCCGAGCGTTGGGCATGGCCCGAACACCCTGCCCGGTGCGATCGCCCGGAAGCGAGAATCGAAATATTCTCCATTCAGGCGGAATGATCGCCCGGTCCGTCGAGGTCCGGGCTTTTTTATATTACGGCCCACAATCTCCTACCTCCATTGCCCCCCGCTTCGCTTCGACGCACCATGACGCTACGGACGTACTGCTGTGTTTTTCTTCTGCTGCTGATCGGCTCGGCAGTCGATGTATCGGCTCAGTCGCCGTTTGCCGTGCCCCGGCTTACGGGCCCCATCGAGCTCGACGGCCGTATAGACGATCCGGCGTGGGATGGGGTCGAGGCTGTGCCGCTGACCATGATGATGCCCACGTTTCGGGGCACGCCCAGCGTCGAATCGGACGTTCGGATCGCCTACGACGACGACTACCTCTATCTGGCGGGGCGGCTCTTTGACGATCCGGACTCCATCCTCGCGACGTCGTACAAGCGCGACCTGATGCAGCCGAACTCGGACTATTTCGGCATCTTCATCGACTCCTTCAACGACAACGAGAACGGCTTCGGATTCTACACGACGCCGACCGGACTCCGGCTCGATTTCAGCATCTCGAACGACGCGCAGGCGGGCGGCGGCCAGGAGCCGGCCAATGCGAGCTGGGACACGTTCTGGGACGTGGAGGTGACGCGCGACGATCGGGGATGGTACGCGGAAATTCGCATTCCCTTCTCCAGCCTCCGCTTCGAATCCGTCGCCGGCCTCTCGGAGATGGGCATCATCATCAACCGCCGCTCCGGCAAGCGGAACGAAAACTATACGTTCCCGGCCATCAATCCGACCTACGGCCAGTGGAGCTGGGCGAAGCCCTCCATCGCGCAGTCCGTCACCTTCGACGGCGTATACAGCGCGCAGCCCGTCTACCTGACGCCGTACGTGCTGGGCGGACTCAACCAGCGGCACGAGCTCAATGAGGCCGGGACGGGATACGTGCGCGACGACATCCCCGAGCGGGAGATCGGCCTCGATCTCAAGTACGGGATCACGAACAACCTGACGATGGACCTGACCGTCAACACGGACTTCGCCCAGGTGGAGGCCGACGATCAGCAGGTCAATTTCACCCGTTTGCCTACGTTTTTCCCCGAGAAGCGGCGCTTCTTCCTGGAGCGCGCCAGTATTTTCGAGTTCAGCCTGGGTGGACGCAGCCGGCTCTTCTACAGCCGGCGGATCGGACTCCACGATGGGCAGATCGTCCCCATCATCGGCGGCGCCAAGGTAGCCGGACGCGTCGCGGGATGGGACGTCGGGCTCCTCAATATGCACACGGCCGAAGCGGCCGGACTCCCGTCGGAGAACCACGGCGTCTTTCGTTTCCGGCGGTCGACCGTCAACCCGTTCTCCTATTCCGGCGGCATCATCACGTCGCGCGTCGGGATAGACGGTACGTACAACGTCGCCCTCGGAACGGACCATACCTGGCGCGTCGCCGGGGACGACTATCTGGAGTTCATCGCGGCCCAGACCTACGACGATTCCTTCGAGAACAACCCCATCGACATCAACCAGATGCGGGTCATCGCGACGTGGAACCGGCGGACGTTCTCGGGGCTCAGCTACTGGACGCGCTATTCCCGTTCCGGACCGCGGTACCGGCCCGAGCTGGGCTTCGAGACGCGCGAGGACTACCAGTATATCGGCAACCGAACGGGTTGGGGCTGGCTCCCGGATGAAGGCTCGTTCCTGCAGAGCCATCGGCTTGGCTGGTGGGCTATGGCCTGGTTCAGGCTGACCGACAATTCGGTCGAGTCGTTCTTCGCGGGCCCGGCCTGGGAGGCCACCTCGAAAAGCGGCTGGATGGTGGACGTCCAGTGGCGATCCAGCTACGAAGACCTGCGCGAGCCGCTCCACTTTCCGGGCGTCGAGGTGCCCGTGGGCAGTTACTGGTTCCACGGCATAGAGGTCGAAGGCCAGGCGCCGGGCACCCGCGACCTCTGGGGGGAGTGGGCGTTCGAGGCCGGCTCGTTCTACGGGGGCACCCGGATCGCCGCCGTTCTCAATCCGATCTGGACGATCAGCCGCGTCCTCGAAGTCCAGGCTTACTATGAGATCAACCGCGTCGACCTTGGTGATGGCCGTTCCAGCTCCCTCGCGCACATCAGCCGCATCCGCTCGCAGGCCACCCTCAACACGGAGTGGGCGCTGAGCGCCTTCATCCAGTACAACAGCGACATTGACGCGGTGCTCACCAACCTTCGCCTGCGCTACAACCCGCGGGAAGGAAACGATCTCTACATTGTGTACAATGAAGGCCTGAACACGAACCGGCACACCTACGACCCCGTGCTGCCGCTCATGAGCACGCGCAGCGTCCTTCTCAAATACACGTACACGTTTCAGTGGTGATGATTCTAGACGATCTTCCTACGCCTTGTTTACTGGTGGAACGGTCTCGTCTGGAAGCCAACCTGCGAGCGATGCAGTCGCGGGCGGATGACAACGAGGTGCGCCTGCGTCCACACATCAAGACGCACAAATCCGTCGCGCTCGCCCGGATGCAATCTGATCTCGGCGCGCGCGGCATCACGGTGGCCAAGGTGGGCGAGGCCGAACGTTTCGCCGCCGGCGGTTTCGACGACATCCGGATCGCCTATCCCGTGGTGGGGACCGACAAGCTCGAGCGCATGGCCGATCTCCTCAAGACGACCCGCGTCTCGTTCTGCGTCGACACGATCGAGGGGGCCCGGATGGCGTCCGACTTTTTCGCCGCGAAGGACCTTGAGGTCGACGTGCTGCTGATCGTCGACGTCGGAGCGCACCGCTGCGGGGTCGATCCGGACGATGAGCGGGGCGTGCAGGCGGCCGTGGACGTATCGAAGCTGCCCGGACTCCGGCTCGTGGGGATTCTCACGCACGCCGGGCAGGTCTACGGGGGCCCTCAAGACGGGGAGACGAAAGCCGAGGCCATCCGCCGCGTATCCGACCACGAGCGCGACGCCATGCTGCGCTTCGCCGGCCGCCTCCGCGAAGCGGGCGTGGCCGAGCCCGGCTCCTTCGAAATCAGCGTCGGTTCCACGCCGACCGCGAAAGTGTTCGAACGGCGCGAGGAAGGCGGTTTCCGCGTCACGGAGGTGCGTCCGGGCAACTACGTCTTTTACGACGCCATGCAGGTGTCGCTCGGCACGGTCGCGCTCGAGGAATGTGCGCTGACGGTCCTCACGACGGTCGTCAGCCGGCATCGCAACCGGTCCGGCAGCGAGCGGCTGTTCGCCGACGCGGGATCGAAGGTCGTCACGACCGACACCGGCGCGCTGACGGAGGGTTACGGACAGATCCTCTACAACGCGCGCCGGATGCAGCCGATGCCGCACGCGTGCATCACCGGACTCTCCGAAGAGCACGCCTGGATCCAGGTGTCGGGCGGATCGACGCTCGAGGTCGGCAACCGCATCCGCTTCGTGCCGAACCACGCCTGCGTCTGCGTCAACCTGCGCGATCTGCTTTACGTCGTCGACGGTGAAGAGGTCGTCGACACCTGGCCGGTCGATGCGCGCGGGCGGGTTATCTGAGGGATTTTTCGGCCGCGGTCCTGAGGGTTTATCGGGCTGCGGTCCTGAGGGATCATCCGGCCGCGCTCCATCGTGAGGCCAAACCCATCCACAAGAAAACCCGCCGCCCTGGGAGGTAGGACGGCGGGCTCTCTCGACGTTACCGCGTTTCCTTCAACTTACCGAACGAACAGAATCTCGCGGTAGGTCGGCAGCGGCCAGTACTCGCTCGGAACGACCCGTTCGAGGTCGTCGCAGGCGGCACGAACGGCGGTCATAGCGGGGATCACCTCGTCGCGCATGTGCGCGGCCTTATCGTGAACCCGGTCGCCTCCCAGCGCCTTGTTCTCTTTGATGAGCACGTCCAGCTCGGTGCGGAGCGTATCGATGAACGCGGAGACCTCCTCGGCCGTCGTCTTCACACCTACGAAGGAGAGACCGATATCGTCGCCCCGTTCGACCGTCGAAGCCAGATCTCCGAGGTAGTGAACGGCGGCCGGCAGAATCATCGTGCGGGCGATGGCTTCCGTCGTTTCGGCCTCGATGTTGATCGTGATGAAGTACTGCTCGAGCCAGGTCTCGTAGCGGCTTTCGAGCTCGGCCTTGGAGAGCACGTTTTCGCGTTCGAAGAGCTCGACGTTCTTCTTATCGAGCAGCTTATCGAGCGCGTCGAGCGTGGTGCGCAGATTGAGCAATCCGCGCTCTTCGGCCTCCTTGTGCCACTCCTCCGCATAGTTGTCGCCCTCGAAAAGGATGGCTTTCGTCTCCTTAATCGAGTCCTGCAGGACTTCGCCGACGGCGGCATCGAAGTTCGTCTTGTTCTTCTTCTTGCCTTCCAGGTTCGCTTCCAGGTCGTCGCACAGCTTGTCGAGCGCATCGGCAACGGCCACGTTGAGGACCGTGTTCGGGAACGAGATCGTCTGGTTCGATCCCACGGCCCGGAACTCGAACTTGTTGCTCGTGAACGCGAAGGGGGAGGTACGGTTACGGTCGCCGGCGTGGCGGTGGAGTTCCGGGAGGACCGGGTTGCCCAGTCCGAGGAGTCCGCCCTGCTTGCTCGACTTCGCCGGCCCCTCGGCGATCTGTTCGAACACGTCGTGCAGCTGCTCGCCCAGGAAGATGCTGATAATCGCCGGCGGAGCCTCGTTGGCGCCCAGGCGATGGTCGTTTCCGGCCGATGCTACCGAGATGCGCAGCAGGTCCTGATGCTTGTAGACCGCTCGGATGACGGCGGTGCAGAAGAAGAGGAACTGCAGGTTGTCGTGCGGATTGTCGCCCGGTTCGAGCAGGTTCATCCCTGTGTCCGTGGCCATCGACCAGTTGTTATGCTTGCCCGATCCGTTGAGTCCGGCAAACGGCTTCTCGTGGAGCAGGCAGACCAGACCGTACTTGCGCGCGGTCTTCTGCAGCATGAGCATGATGAGCTGCTGGTGGTCGGCCGAAAGATTCGTGTTCTCGAAGATCGGAGCCAGCTCGTACTGGCCCGGAGCCACTTCGTTGTGGCGCGTCTTCACGGGAACGCCCAGTCGATAGAGCTCCCGTTCGGCGTCGAGCATGCACGAGAGGACGCGATCGTTGATCGATCCGAAATAGTGATCGTCCAGCTCCTGTCCCTTCGGCGGCCTCGCACCGACCAGCGTTCGCCCCGTCGTCACGAGATCCGGGCGGCGGTAGTAGTATTCCTCGTCGATCAGGAAGTATTCCTGCTCGGAGCCGACCGTGGAGAAGACCTTGCTCACGTCCGTGACGTCGAAGAGCTCCAGTGCGCGGCGCGCGGCGCGGTCGATCGCTTCCATCGAGCGGAGCAGCGGAATCTTATAATCGAGCGCATCGCCGGTCCACGACGCGAAACCCGTCGGGATGGCCAGGTACGACCCATTGTCGTTCTCGACGATAAAGGCCGGTGAGGTGGGGTCCCACGCCGTATAGCCGCGGGCCTCGAACGTCTGGCGAAGGCCGCCGCTGGGGAAACTCGATGCATCAGGTTCTCCCTGGATCAGTTCCTTCCCCGAAAACTCGGCAACCGCACCGCCGCCCTTATTCGGCGTGATGAAGCTGTCGTGCTTCTCGGCCGTGAAGCCGGTCAGCGGCTGGAACCAGTGCGTGTAGTGCGTTACGCCGCGCTCGGTCGCCCACTCCTTCATGGCCATCGCGACGGAGTCGGCGATGTTCGGGTCGAGCGTACGTCCCTTTTCGATCGTGGCGAGCAGGCTCTTATAGACGCTTTTCGGGAGGCGGCTCTTCATCTCTTCCAGCCCGAAGGTGTTCTCGCCGAAGATCTTCTCGACGTCCATCGGCTGGGCGGCCGGCTTGCCGTTGTGAACGAATTTCGTAGCCGCTTTCAGGTTGTAGTCTTCGATGACTCTGGGCATGGTCGTCTATGTGCAGTTGTGTCTGTTTACTGTACGTAAGGAATGAGCGCGTCGTCCGGCCGTGGTTGTACCGTGCGACACATCGGGGAGGTACTACACTGCCGTACTTGAGGTGGTAGCAGTATTTAGGTGCGCCGTCCCGGGTGAGGTCGTGCTGACAGTCGCCTCAGCTGTCGTAATAGAGAAAGAATTCGTAGGGATGTGGGCGTAACCGCAAGGGCTCAAGTTCGTTTTCAAATTTGTAGGATATCCACGTTTCGATGAGATCGTCCGTAAACACGTCTCCTCTCAGGAGAAACTCGTGATCATTCTGCAGCGCGTCGAGTGCTTCTTCCAGCGATGCGGGCGTCTTTTCGGTAGCGGCCAGTTCGTCGGGAGTCATCTCGTAGATATCCCGATCAAGAGGCTCTCCTGGATCGATTTCGTTCTCGATGCCGTCGAGCAGGGCCATCAGCATGGCAGAAAACGTCAGGTAGCCGTTGCAGCTCGGATCGGGGCATCGAAATTCCAGGCGTTTCGCTTTCGGGTTTTCCGAATACATAGGGATGCGAACCGACGCCGATCGGTTGCGCTTCGACATGGCGAGATTTACGGGTGCTTCAAAGCCGGGAACGAGGCGATGGTAGGAGTTGGCCGTTGGAGCGGCGAACGCGAGGACGGCGCGGGCATGCTTAAGCAGGCCACCGATGGCATGGAGGGCCATATCACTGAGGCCGGCGTATCCGTCGCCCGCAAAGAGCGGTTGACCGTCGTTCCAGAGAGACATATGCGTGTGCATGCCGCTGCCGTTGTCGTCGAAAATCGGTTTCGGCATGAACGTGACGGTCTTGCCGTACTGCTTCGCCACGTTTCGGATGATGTATTTGAACCACATGAACTGGTCCGCCATCTCCAACAGCGGGGCGTACTGCATGTCTATCTCCCCCTGGCCCCCGGTTCCAACTTCATGATGGTGCGCTTCGACGACGATGCCCACGTTGGCCATTTCGTGCACCATCTCTCCGCGCAGGTCATGATAGGTATCTGTCGGGCTCACGGGGAAGTAGCCGCCCTTGTAGCTCGGTTTGTAGCCCAGATTCGGTTCTTCGAAGCGCGCCGTGTTCCAGGCGCCCTCCACCGAATCGATCTCATAATATCCCTTGTACTGCGTCTGTTCGTACCGAACCTCGTCGAAAATGAAAAATTCCGGCTCCGGCCCTACGTAGCAGATGTCCGCAAACCCCTTCTCCTTCAAATACTCGGACGCCTTGCGGGCAACGTGCCGGGGATCACGGGAATAGTCCTCGCCGGTTTCCGGGTCCACGATATCCGCGATGACGCTCACGGTCGGGCGGGCGAAGAACGGATCGATCTGTGCGGTCGAAGCGTCGGGTACGGCGAGCATGTCCGACACGTTGATCGCCTGCCAGCCTCGAATCGAAGATCCGTCAAAACCGACACCGGCCTCGAACGTATCCTCGTCCCACGTCTGAACGGGAAACGAGCAGTGTTGCCAGCTGCCCAGCAAGTCGGTGAATTTCAGGTCGACCATACGGGCTTCATGCTTTTCCGCGAAAGCAAAGAAATCCTTAGGTGTCATGACGTCGTCGGATTGGGTGGGAAAGGATCAACTCGGTACGGGCTCCTTTTCTCTGTCGTATTCGGCCAGCTCCATCGGAGACGGCTGGACCGCCTGCGTTTCCTTGAACGTGCTCAGGACGATGCTGGTGGACGTGCCGTGGACGCCCGGCAGGGCCTGCACCTTCGAGAGCAGGCGTTCGAGCGAGGTCGTGTTCTTCGTACGGATCTTCAGAATGTGGGAGCCTTCGCCGGTTATGGAATGCACTTCGAGCACCTCCGGAAAACTCATCGCTTCCGCTACGAACGGGTCGAAATGCTCGGAGCCGTCGACCGTAACACGAATGAACGACGTGATGTCGAAGTGAAGCCGCTTGGGATCGACGACGGCGTGGTACCCCGTGATGACGCCGCGTTCTTCGAGCTTGCGCATCCGCTCGCTGACGGAGGGCACGGAGAGATCAACGATTTCCGCAATCGCGTTCCGCTTCATCCGACCGTTCTCTTGCAGCAGCTGCAGAATGGTCGTGTCGATCTCATCAATTCGGTCCATAAACGGGACGGGTACTGGTGCCTAAGTATTTTAGGTAACTTAATTAATTTATCCAAGTCGCCAGAATTTACATGGCTTTTTGGACGTTTGTCAACATCAGACTAAAAAATTTATGTTGTGTTGCGTTGTTCGGGTCGTAATGGGCCGAAATTCACAGAGCCTTTGCGGCGGAAGCGCTTCGAGGATACACGCGAGGTTGGCGGCCCCCGCGCCTCGCTGTTGTCCGCCCGCCTCGTTACATTGGCGCGTGCGGCGGTAGCCGGCGCACCGGTGCGGTACGATGCGTGCGGTTCCGCCACGAAAAGATCTCATGGAGCAAACGAGCTGTAAGATGGACCGGCGCACCTTTTTTAAGCAGTCAGCCGCCGCTGGCGCGGGACTGGCTGCGGCACCTTCGCTACACCCATTGCTGGAGTCCCAGAGACGCGCTGGCAACCGGATCGGTGTCTCGACCTATTCCTTCTGGCGCTTCGACGGTCCGAGGGAGAACTATCCCATCGAGTGGTGCATCGAACAGGCCGCCGACATGGGCTTCGACGGCGTCGAGATCCTGCACATCCAGATGGGATCCGAGGAGAACGCCCACCTGCAGCTGCTCAAGCGGCGGGCGATCGAGCTGGGGGTGGACCTGATGGGCTTCTCGACCCACCAGGGCTTCGTCTCGCCCGACGCCGCCGAGCGGCAGGAGAACGTGGAGGACACGAAGCATCAGATCGATCTGGCCGCGGCGATGGGGATCCCCACGATGCGCATCAACACGGGGCGATGGGGAACGAGCGAGTCCTTCGACGCCCTGATGGCCAACCGGGGCATCGAGCCGCCGCTGGAAGGGTACACGGACGAGGACGGGTTCGAGTGGGTGATCGAGGCCATCGGCGAGTGCGTCGAGCACGCGGCCGAGAGGGGCGTCGTGCTGGGGCTCGAGAATCACTGGGGCCTCGGCCGGACGCCGGAGGGCGTCCTCCGGATCGTGGAGGCCATCGACTCGCCCTGGCTGCAGGTCACCCTCGATACGGGAAACTTTCTGGAGGATCCCTACGACGAGCTCGCCATGCTGGCCCCCCACGCCGTCCTCGTACAGGCGAAGACGTACTACGGCGGCGGCACCTGGTATACGCTGGATCTGGACTACGATCGCATCGCGGGGATCATGCAGGACGCCGGCTTCCGGGGCTACGTCTCGCTCGAATTCGAGGGCAAGGAATCGCCGGACACGGCCGTCCCGACGAGTCTGGCCCTGCTGCGCGATGCGTTCGGGGGATAAGGCGTTGCGGGACGGTAATGCGCCGCAGCCCACCGCCGCAGCCAACCGCGGCAGTCTACCACCATATGATACCGCCGAGGCCGCAGCGCGCCGCCGTCTATGCGGCACGCCGCCGCATCATTCGTCCTGGCCGAAGCGGACGGTTCGGATGGCGGTTTCGCTGCCCGTCGACTCCGTGAGGGGGGCGTAGAGCTCCGGTCGGCGGGCCTTCAGCCAGCGGCGGCCGGACGACATCGGGAGGTCGTCGGCCTTCAGGTCGGCCACGACCATGTCGTCGGCGATGGAGCGCGACTCGGCTACGATCTGACCGTAGGGATCCAGGATCATCGCGTTGCCCGTGCGCACTTCGTCGTCGTCGAGTCCCACTCCGTTGGCGAAGAGCAGGTACATCCCGTTGTCGTGCGCGCGGGAGGGGAGCCAGCGGAGGATCCACTCGCGGCCCTTGGGACCCAGGAACTCGCGCCGGAGGGCGTCCGGGTTCTCCGCGCGGTCGTGCCAGAGGGCGGGGTCGATGCGTCCCATGGCGCGGGGGCTGCGGGAGTGACATCCACCCGTCTGATGCGGCGCGATGAGCACCTCGGCGCCCATGAGCGCCGTGATGCGCGCATTCTCGATGAGATTGTTGTCGTAGCACGTGAGGATCCCGGCCTTCGTGCCGTTCGGCAGATCGAACACCGTGAAGCTGTCGCCCGAGGTGATGTGCTCGCTGATGAAGGCGTGCAGCTTGCGGTGACAGGCGAAGCGGCCGTCGGGCATCGCCACGACGTAGCTATTATATAAGGTGCCGTCGGCGTCCCGTTCGATGAGTCCGGCCCCGATCGTCATCTCGTGCTCGTCGGCGAGCTCGAGCAGCGCCTCGGTGCAGGTTCCGCCCGGCACCGGCTCCGCCAGCGCGTCGACCTCCTCACGGCCGAGACGGCGCACGTGCCAGTAGCCCGTGAGGCACATTTCCGGAAACGCGATGAGGTCGACGCCGCGGCCGGAAGCCTCTTTGACGAAGGCGGTCACGCGGGCCAGGTTAGCACCGATCCCGCCGGGGGCGTGCTGAAACTGGACGGAGGCGGCGCGAAGATCGTGCATGAAAAGACGGCGTAATGGTCTGCAAAGCGATACGTTTCGTCCTATACTGGGAGGAGCCCGAATGCGTCGGGAAGCCGGCGCGCGCGAGGGCGGCCCACATTCCACGACTTTTCTGACTCACACCACGATACAATGAGACACGTTTATCTGCTGTGCATTGTTGCCTTCGTCGCCGGATTGGCGGCTCCGGACGCGAAGGCGCAGGCCGACGACAAATGCTACGAGCTGCGCACCTACACGGCGCCGGACGGCCGGCTCGACGATCTGAACCGGCGGTTCGCCAAGTACACCCGCCCCGTATTTTTCGAGTACGGGATGGACGGACTCGGATACTGGATTCCGATCGAGAATCCGGACAATCAGTTCATCTACGTGCTGTCGTATCCGGACTGCGTCGCGCGGGATTCATCCTGGGCACGCTTCTTCCGCGACCCGGACTGGCTGCACGCCAAGGCGATTACCGAGGCGCAGGGGGATATCGTAACGAACGTCGAGTCGGTCATGATGGATGCGGCCGATTTTTCGCCCACCATCGGCCCCGCCTCGCTGGAGTACGAGCGCGTCTTCGAACTGCGTACCTATACGCCGCACGAGGGCAAGTTCGAGGATTTGCTCACCCGATTCCGCGACCACACGCTGCGGATCTTCGAGAAGCACGGGATGCAGAACGTGGCCTACTGGATCGATCAGGATGAGGAGCGGCTGATCTACATCCTCGCCTTCCCCGGCGTGCACGCACAGTACGAATCGTGGCGGGAATTCATCGCCGATCCGGAATGGCAGCAGGTGGCCGAGGAATCGCACCGCGACGGCCCGCTCGTCGCCAACATCGAGTCCGTCACCATGCGTCCGACCGTGTATTCGGAGATGCGGTAGGTATTAGGTACGTAGCGTGCGGTATCTCGGGCATCGTGAATTCGGCTGCGAAGAGGATATCGCTCAACCCGTAATCGAACGTTCGACGGCGGCATGGCCCACGTCCTTTTTTCGTCAGGAGGCTGCCGAAGTCCGGTTCCGTCTCCCCTGACGTTGCGTAACCCGCAAGGGGCGGCGATTCGATCTTTCGATCGTCGCCAGGGTAAAAGGCGATCTGCTGGCGCCTGTGGGGATATACACGAGTGCGCCGGCTTGCATTGTGTCGTAAGCACTCTGGCGATGGGTGGCCTGCTGCTGGTCACGATGCTCGTCGCGGCCTGCGGGTCACCGGACTCCTCGGCGCCCCCGGCGTCGCCGGATGACTCCCGGCCGACATCTGCCACTCCACGCTTTTCCGACATTACGGAGGAGGCCGGGCTGGGTGGATTCCGGCACGAAACAGGCGCCGTCGGAGACAAGTGGTTTCCCGAATCAATGGGTTCGGGGTGCGCCTTCATCGATTACAACGGGGACGGCAGGCCGGATATCCTCCTTGCCGGAGGCGGCTCGTGGTCGGCGACGGATCGTCCGACGCTGTCACTGTATCGCAATGACGGCGGAGGCACGTTCAAGGATGTCACCGCGGAGGTCGGGCTCGGCCAGGTCGACGCCTATACGCTGGGCTTCGCCGTAGCCGATTACGACAATGACGGCGATCAGGATTTCTACGTCACGACCCTGAGCGAGAACATCTTGTTTCGCAACAACAGCGGGATCTTCGCACCGGTCGATGCCGGAGTGGCCGGCGATCCGGTCTGGAGCTCGTCCGCCTTGTTCTTTGATGCAAACGGCGACGGCGCCGTCGATTTCTACGTCGGAAACTACGTGCGCTGGTCTCCGGAGACCGACATCTTCTGCTCGCTCGACGGCATCCGAAAGGACTATTGTACGCCGGAGGCCTACGATGGCGTACCTGGCCGATTCTACGTGAACAACGGGGACGGCACATTCCGCGACGCGACGGAAGACGCCGGGTTCGTGCCGGCCCCGGGCAAGGCCCTCGGTGTGGTCGAACTCGATTACAATCGCGACGGGGCGCCCGATCTCGCGGTTGCCAGCGACACGGAGCCGGACCTGCTGTACGAAAACAACGGTGATGGTACCTTCACCGAGCGCGGTACGATCGCCGGGATAGCGTACGACGAGAACGGTGCGGCCCGGGCCGGTATGGGCATAGACGCGGGCGTCGTAGACAGCACCGGAGAAGTATCCCTATTCGTGGGCAATTTTTCAAAAGAAACGATCGGCGTTTACCGGCACGCGCGTGTCGGTCTGTTTGAAGACCGCGCCTTCGTCTCGAAGATCGGTCGTCCGAGTCTCATGACGCTCACGTTCGGCCTGTTCCTGTTCGATGTCGATCTAGACGGCGATCTGGATCTGTTCGCCGCCAACGGGCACGTTCAACCGGACATCGAAACCGTCGACGAATCCGTACGATATGCAGAAGCGCCGCACCTCTTCGTGAATCAAGGTGATGGTTCGTTCGTCGACGCCGCGCCCAAGATCGGCGGTGTCCTCTCCGAGCGCATCGTGGCCCGGGGTTCCGCGCATGCGGACATTGACGGCGACGGCGACCTGGACGTTCTCGTAACGGAGAACGGGGGCCGGGTGCACCTGTGGCGCAACGAACTCAACGATTCGGGCAGGGATCTAGAGCCGTCGACGGGCTTCCTCCGCGTGACTCTGGAAGGAACGCGAAGCAACCGCAGCGGCCTTTCGGCGCGCATCGTCGCCGTGTCAGAAGGCCGCTGGATGGAGCGCCGCGTTCGCTCCGGCTCCACCTATCTTTCGGCGTCGGAGCTCCCGGTCACATTCGGTCTCGGATCAGCATCCTCGGTCGACAGTCTCGCGGTTGAGTGGCCAAGCGGCAGGATCGACCACTTCACGCACGTTTCCGGCAATCGCCACGTGCGCCTCGTCGAAGGATCCGACAGCATCCATTACGTCGACTGAGTCGCGATGACGTCCGTCGTCGCGGATCCGGACTGAGATGCTTGAGGATTCCCCTGCGCAGTGAATCAAACCATAAAAAAATACAATGGGAAAATACCGTAACGACAGGTCACGTCTCATGATGTGAGATGCCGAATGGTCTCAAGATAGATGGATAAGTTACATTTGAGAATCATCCTCGAGAAATGGTTCCGGAATAAGATGCGCGGTCGCCAGATGGATAGATGTACGTGACAGCTGGCACGATTTATTTTTCGGAGGGCGCCGGGGTCTATTTCCGATGAGGATAACGTACTATCGTCATTGGGTTTAACTTGACTTATGAAAAGCATTTTTATATCGTGTTAAGAGCATGTGAACCAACGCGTTTTCACACGTTGGCATTCGCGTCTGGAAGCGCTTTTATGAAAACGTGGCGTTTGGACCCTCGCGCAGGATAGTTGACGTGAGGAACGTGATGGAGGCGGAGGGGCACTGGTGGCCTTATTGCACAAGATGGAATCCGTTCATGGTCCGTCTTCACCGTCTCCGGTAACGCGCCGGATAGTAGTCATGCGATGCGGTTGGCCGTTCGTTCATGCCAGATTTTTGGTAGTCACCGATCACCCAGATATCTCGCTTCTATGAGAACACCGATACAGCTTCTAAGCCTGCTCGTGCTGTGCTTGGTAGGTTCGCCGGTATTCGCCCAGTCGGGCAAGATCTCCGGTCAGGTTACGGACGCGGCCACGGGTGATCCACTGCCGGGGGTCAACGTCGTCATCGACGGTACGACCCAGGGTACCTCGACCGGCTCCGATGGATACTATTCCATCATCAACGTGCGTCCCGGTACGTACGACGTGCGGGCGTCTTTCATCGGCTTCACGCCGCAGGTGGTCGAAGACGTGCGCGTCAGTATCGACCTGACTGCGGAGGTCAATTTCGACCTCACCGAACAAGCGGTAGGCCTCGATGAGGTTGTGGTGTCGGCCGAACGGGAGGTGGTTAAGACCGACCTCTCCGCCAGCCGCGTCGACGTAACCTCTGCACAAATCGAGAACCTGCCCGTGAACGACATCAATCGAGTCGTGGGCCTGCAGGCCGGTGTGCAGGGGATGAACATCCGTGGCGCCGGAGCCGACCAGGCGGCCGTCTTCATGGACGGACTGAACTTGACGAGCCGGCGCGACAACACGCCCTACACCGGGATCAGCTATTCGTCCATTGAGGAGATCCAGATTCAGTCGGGCGGCTTCACGGCCAAGTACGGCAACATGCGCTCGGGGATCGTCAACGTCGTGACGAAAGAGGGGCAGCGCGATTCATACGAGGCCACGATAAATGCGTCGTATAGCCCGCCCGCCAAGAAGTATTTCGGCATCGATCCGAACGACCCGAACTCGTACTGGATGCGTCCCTACACGGATTCCGAGGTGGCCTTCGAGGGCACCGATGAGTGGGACGACTTTACCCAGAATCAGTATCCGCGCTTCGACGGATACAGCGACATGGCAGAGAGCCTCGCCAATAACGACAACCCGGATGATGACCTGACGCCCGAACAGCTGCAGGATATCTTCGAGTTTCGTCACCGTCGAGACATTGAGCCTGACGCCCCGGACTATACGGTCGACGGCGGCGTCGGTGGCCCCGTGCCGGGTATTAGCGACGCGCTGGGCGACCTGCGCTTTTACGCCACGTACCGGCGGGCCAATGACCAATACATCATTCCACGTTCGAGAGACGGGTTTTCAGAGGAAAATAGTAGTCTGAAGCTCACCTCGAACATCGCCCAGAACATGAAGCTGGTGCTTCACGGGATGATGGGTCAGCAAGCCGGAACGTCGACCGAGGATCGTGGCGGCACCACGCGCATCGTGCGCGACGGCAACGTCCAGACCGGTACGGGTTCGACGGCTCGCTACGGCCTGGCCGAAGACCAGATCTTCAGTAATGGGACGACATCGATCTCGACCATCAAGACGAACCTGATCGGTGCCTCGTTCACGCACACGCCCAACCCGAGCACGTTCTACGAGGTGAGACTACAGCGCCTGGGCGAACGCTACTCGACGGTACCGCCTGAAGAGCGTGACGAATCCCCGGTCGAGTGCTTTGGCAACTTCTGCCTCGACGAGGCGCCCCTCGGCTGGAAATTTCAGGGAGCCACGTCCTTCGAGAACATGCGCATGGGCGGACACTGGGCCGAATTCCGTGACACGTCCAGCGTCGCCCAGTATTCTGCGCGCTTCGATATCACGAGCCAGGTTAACCGCACCAACCTCGTCGAGAGCGGCGTCGAGCTTATCGTAGGGCCGCAGGACATTAACTTTGGCTTCATCGATGCCCTGATCAATCCCAATGACGTATACGGGAGGTGGAATGAGACGGAAATCTACGCCGCCGCCTACCTCCAGGACAAGCTCGAATTCCAGGGGATGATCGCCAACGTCGGCCTCCGGCTCGACTATATGGATCCGAGCACGGACTGGTATGTGTACGACGATCCGTACAGCGATGCCTTTCTGGGCAAGAACGTCGACCAGTTCGAGGAGCTGATAGACCAGGAGCGCGTTAGTCCGCAGATCGCCCTGAGTCCGCGCGTCGGTGTCTCCTTCCCTGTTACCGTAGCGAGCAAGCTCTATCTCAACTATGGGCATGCCTACCAGCGACCGAAGCCGCAAGACCTCTATCGGCTCACTCGCCGTTTTCAGGATGACGGCGTTTTCCAGATAGCGAACCCGAACAATCCGATGATGCTCACGATCCAGTACGAGCTGGGTTACGAGCAGAGTTTTCTGGACCAGTTCCTGGTCCGCATCGCCGGGTACTACCGCGATTCGAAGAATCAGCCCCGGCAGGTAGCCTTCATCAGCCGTGACGGATTAATCGACTACGACACGAACGTACCGGACTCCTACAGCGACACGCGCGGCGTCGAGATCAGCCTATTCAAGAGTGGGGGCGAATGGATACGCGGCTTCGTCAACTACACGTATATGGTCGACTCAGGCGGTAACTTCGGCTTTCCCTCTTACCGGGAAAATCGAATCGATCAGATCCGTTACGAACGTGGGACGACGGACTACTACCAGAACAAGCCGCTGGCTCGGCCTTTCGCCCGTGCGAATATCGAGGTCATTACCCCGGACGATTTCGGACCCGACCTCGGCGGCCTCGCCCTTCTCGGCGACTTACGGCTGAGCCTTCTCGGCGAATGGAAGCACGGTGAGTACTTCACGTACACGGGCCGCGAGCCGGTCTCAGGTATTCAGAGCAACATGCACTGGCGGCACTTTCGCAACGTCGATGCACGCATCAGCAAGAACTTCGAGGTCGGCGACGGGATGGCTGTAAACGCCTACGTCGACATCTTCAACGTGTTCAGCCTGAAGAACTTTAATGCGTCCTCCTTTGGAGCAGGGGAAGACTTCAATCAGTACATGAACTCGTTGCGGCTCCCCGAGGAGATGGTCGAGGGTTGGGAGCAGTTCTACGTTCCGTCCGAGGATGGGGAGCCCCTCTATGGCGACGACATACCGGGGACGCTTGGCAAGGACTACGTCGATCCGCCGAACATTAGCTCGTTTCACTACCTCTTCCCTCGAAGGGTCTTCTTCGGAATGCGTCTTTCGCTCTAAAACGTCGGCGCAGCCGGGCATCACCGGCGATCCCATGGGCGTCACTCCCGACGCATAGGGAGGCGCGGCGCTGTGAAAGGGTACACTGATTACAGCAAACTTCTAGTCGAACAATGTCTGATAGAAGATTGAAACTCGGGTTCCTCCTCCCGGTGCTCCTATGGCTCGTTGCACCGGTCGAAGGGCTGGCTCAATTCCAGAACAAACCGCTGGCCGTCGGCAACCTCGTCAACGTTTACAGCGAGATCGGCGGGGAGCGCGAGGGCTGGTTCAGTGGAAGAAGTCTGAGGTGGCCCCGCATCATGCAGCAGGACAATTTGCGCGTAGGCGTGATGTGGATGGGCGCGCGCAACGTCGAGCATATGTCCGGCGAGACCTTCGACTATATGGTGGCGCACGTCGGTCCGCGCGTCGGCGGTGCCGGCGAGCTGTTCCCGATGGAGTTTCGGACGGTGAGCCGATTCGAGCCGCCCGAGGTGATCGTACAGCTCCCGACCGGTGATCGCGTCGAGAGCCTGGACTACTTCCCGGACAACGACGAGGTCGATCCGAACCTACCGGCCGACCGCATGATCTATACGAAGGCGGCCAGTGCGATTGGCCTTACCTACGAACGCCGGGTATACGCCTACGATCAGTCATACAACGACAACTACCATATCCAGGAATTCGTCCTGACCAACACCGG
Source organism: Rhodothermales bacterium (assembly GCA_040904565.1). Classification (GTDB taxonomy): domain Bacteria; phylum Bacteroidota; class Rhodothermia; order Rhodothermales; family VXPQ01; genus JBBDTI01. The sequence goes on along the minus strand of JBBDTI010000021.1, from coordinate 6,406 downwards.
CGACCAGGACGGCGACGGGGAACAGGACGTCGAGCAGACGCTTGAGGGCGTATACCTCCACTTCCAGAAGCGCTACCAGATGGCCGAATGGGCGTTCCACCCGGGGGGCTCTGACGGTTGGGGCGCCAACGTAATGAACGATGTCGTCGGAGACGGGATGGAGGACTACGATGTGGATTTCCGTGCCCAGTACACGTGGCTCGGCAACGCCCAGAACTCGGATGCAGGCACGTTTGACGAGGCGGGCTATCCAAAGCTTGGCCTGGTCGACAATTCCGGATGGCGGTCGATCCCGGAGGCCCCGGGAGACACGACCGGCCGTCTAACGGTGCCGCAGTTTATCGGTACGGTCACGCTGCACGCCGACGCCGGTGCGGACGACGGGTCGGACGACCCCACACAGCCCTCGTCGACGGGGCACATTGACTCGGACCATCCCCTCCTTTCGGGTAATGACGCTTTCGACTCTCAGCGCAGCGAACAGGATTACAATCAGGTGATTGCCGTGGGCCACATGTTTCCGCACCACGCTGATATCGTAGACGTGGACGGCGATTTTCTCACATATGACGGCACACCGCAGCTCGGCAAGGCGGGCGGCTATTCGACCATGTTCAGTTATGGACCGTACTCGCTTGGACCGGGAGAGGACGTGCGCATTGTACTTGCCGAGGCGGTCGACGGCCTCGATCAGCACGAGGCCGAGCTCATTGGGAGTGCCTTCAAGGAGCTCGCCAACCACCGGCGCGACCAGATGTCCCCGGATCTGGCCACGACACGGAACATCACGTACCGCGGTGAGACATTGAGTAAAAACGGCTGGCTACAGTCAGGTAGGGATTCGCTCTTCCAGACCTTCAACCGCGTGCTGGCGGCCTACGGGGCGAGCAGCGGTATGACGCAGTACGGCATCCCCAAGGGACCGATGCCGCCTTCATCCTTCCGGGTAATCCCGGGTGAAGACGAAGTCCAGATCGGGTGGGATGTCTACCCGAACGCCGGCCCGATCGCGGGTTGGGAGCTTTACCGGTCGCGTACGTATTATTGGGGTCCGGTTGAGAACGGTTTCCGATACGACTGCATTGCGGGATGTCCGGGTACTCCGGCCCTTGGTCCCGACGCGCGTGAATTTAATGACGCCCTCCCTGGTCGCGGCGTAGAGCAGTTCTACTACCTCCAGGCCGTCGCCTCCGATGTGACCGGCGCCGGTTCGCCGGCCACGCCCGACGGTGTACGGTTAAAGAGCAACCGCTACTGGACGCAGACGTGGGATGGGGCAGCCGCCGCTCGTGGCCCGGGTCAGGCCACGTCAGATTTTGTCATCGTTCCGAATCCGCTCAACGTTGCGGCGACAGGCGATATCAGGTGGCCTGATCGCGAAGACAAGGTGGCATTCCTGGATATTCCGGGACGGTGCACGATTCGCATTTTTACCGAGCGCGGTGACCTTGTGAAAACCATCGAGCACACGACGGGGACCGGTGACGAGGCCTGGAACCTCACCACCGATTCGCAGCAGGTTATCGTCAGCGGTGTCTACATCGTCGTTGTCGACAACCACGAGACGGGCGAGCGTGTGATAAAGAAGTTCGTCGTCATCCGCTAGGCGGAATGTTGCACTCGTCGCCGAATACGGACTTACAATAGGTTTACGTCATGAAAAGTCTCCTTCTCACGCTCGTGCTCGTACTGGTCGTCGGGCCGCAGATGCAGACGGCCCTTGCGCAGGATGAGCGGCCCGACGTGCTTGATCATCCACGGGACAAACGGGCCCAGACCGGGATGCAGTTCCTGAGCGTCTCGATGAGCCCGCGCGCCGCGGCTCTCGGCGATGCGATGGTGGCTACCGACGTGGGTACATCGATGGCCATGTTCTACAATCCGGCCGCAATGGCAAGTCTGAACGGCGGCGACCTCAGCGTCGGCACCATTCAGTGGATCGCGGACATCAGTTATAACGGTGCAAGCATCGGTTACAGTCCGGCTGGCGGACGCCTGGGAACGTTCGCATTTACCGCCGTGTCGGTCGACTACGGCGAGATCGAAGGCACGATCCGATCGAGTTCGGACCTCGGCTACGAACGGATCGGAACGTTCAGTCCGTCGGCTCTCGCCCTTGGCCTGGGCTACGCTCGATCTCTTTCCGATCGTTTCTCGGTCGGCGGCGGCGTGCGCTACGTGCACCAGGACCTGGGGAACAGCATCATGGACGCCAGTGGGACGACCCAGGGAAACAGCGTGAGCACGCCGGTATTTGACTTCGGCGTGCTCTATCGGACGGGTTTTCGCAGCCTTAATGTGGGCATGTCCGCTCGTAACTTCTCGCCGACGGTGACATACGAGCAGGAAGCCTTCGAGACACCACTGCTGCTCGCGGCCGGTGCGTCGATGGACATGCTGGATGTCGTGGCTCCGGCGATGACGGGGAACCACGGTCTGTTGATCAGCGCGGAGGCGGGCCATCCGCGCTCCTTCGACGAGCAGCTGCGTGTCGGCGGTGAGTACCAGTTCATGAACCTACTCTTTCTCCGGGCCGGCTATGTGGTTCCGAATGATGAGCAGGGTCTGAATCTTGGCGCCGGCCTCAATCTCGACGTGAGCGGTCTCAGTTTTGGTGCCGACTACGCTTACTCGCAGTTTGGCGACCTGGGGAACGTCAATCGCTTAGGGCTGCACGTCGGATTCTAGAGGGGGCGCCCCATGCACGTCTCTTTCGTGCCGGCCTCGAGCCGTTCTCGGCTCACGGCTGCACTCATGGCTCTTCTTCTCGTCGTCCTCGGCTGCGGGTCCGACACCGAACGCGACGAGCAGCGGGGTCCGGACCGCACGGGTGTCGATCCACGTGCCGCGGGATATCTGGTAGAAGCCCAGAAAGCATTTCAGACGGGCGACATCGGCACGGCGCTCGCACAGGCCGATAGCGCCGAGCAGCATGCCGGGCAGAGCGGCGGCGAGGGTGCTGGGGAAGATGTCGGGCTGAGCGGCGCACGGGGTGATGCCACCTTTCTGGCGGACGTCACCTTTCTACGGGGTCGCATCTACTCGGAACTCCATGACACCGATGCCGCGCAGCACGCCTACCAGCGCGTCCTCTCGCTCGTCCCGAACTACCGGGGTGCCTACATGAACCTGGGCAACAATGCCTTCCGCAACGGACAGTTCAAGCGCGCGGTCGGATATTACGAACAGGAGAATGAGGCCCACGACGATCCGCGAGTTAAGGTCTACAAGGGCCGTGCGTATCTGGAGCTCGGCTACGTCGACAGCGCGCGCCTCGCATTCGAGGCCGCGATTGACCAGGGGGACAGCATCCCGGAGGCCCATGCCCGCCTGGCTCGTCTCTTCGATCAAAACGGCGATACCGAGGCGGCGCTGCCCCACGCCCGCCGTGCACTCGAACAGGAGCCGGACAATGCCGACTACCGATACCTCATCGGCTCGATGCTCCTGCGAACGGGCGCTGTGGAAGAGGCCGTTGCGACGTTTCGGCAGGTCGTCGAGCAGGACCCCAATCACAGTGAGGGCTACTACGGACTCGGACGGGCCCTCGCCGATCTCGATCAGCTCGACGAGGCTTCCCGATTCCTGGCGGTCGCCGACAGCCTGCAGCGTATCGAGGACGGCCTGCGCGAGTACGAGACGAAGACCCGGCTGTACCCTGAAGATCCCGCGGCCTGGGCGACGTACGGATATGCCCTGTACCGTGCAGGCCGCGATGCCGAGGCGATGCAGGCCTTCCAGACGGTGCTCCACATCGATCCCGGGAACGTCGAGGTGCGCTTCGGGGTGGCGAATCTTTTTTTAAAGCACCGCGACGTCGAGCGTGCGCTGGAAGAGTACAATGCCATTCTCCAGCAGGATGACACCTTCGTGCCGGCCTGGATCAACGCCGGCATCGCCCTCGCGCGGATCGGCCAGGATGACGCGGCGCGCGATGCGTGGGAGGCGGCGCTCCGCCACGATCCGAACAACGAGGCGGCGCGGGAATACCTGCGTGGACTTCCGTCGATGAACTGAGCGACGGCCGCCACCGGCCGGTAGCGGCCGTCCACGTCGGTTTTCCACAAGAGGTCCCGTGCCTTTCAGTTGTCTGCAGGCACAGGCCCGTTGCTGTTAATCGAGCGGGCCCAGATTGGAGAACACCGTGACGCGCCCCTGGCGGGGGTCGGACGCCGACATCGGCATGCTCCCCGTCACAATGTCGAGTCGGCCGTCTCCGTCGAGATCGGCCACGTCGGCGGTAATGATCGACGCGGGAGTGTTTCCTATACCGTGCGGCGTGAAATGCTGGCGACCGTCGTTTTCGAGCCAGATCAGGCTCATCCTCTCCGGATCGCTCCAGTCGTTGAGTAGACTGGTCGCGATAATGTCCAGATCGCCGTCACCATCCAGGTCGCCCGGCACCGCCCGATAGGCTCCGTACAGACGGAGGAGGTCGTGGTAGCGAAAGCGATACTCCCCCTCGTTCTCGAGCCACTGCACGCCATGATACGGTCGGATCATCGAACTCGACAGGTCAAATCCGTCTCCATTCGTAAAGAGAACATCCACATCCCCGTCGCGGTCGAGATCCACGAGTTCAATGCCCGACGAACCGAACGTTGGCGAGTCCGCCTTAAACAGAAGCTGCTCGGTGAAACGTCCTCCACCCTGATTGACGAAGGCGGTGATCTCCTCATACTGTTGAGAGATCAGGGCGATAAAATCGAGCCGACCGTCGCCGTTCAGATCGGTTGGAAGGACATTGACCCCGCCCTGCTTGTCGCTCAAGGGGTGATATCGATACGAGCCGTCGGCTTGCCGCTCGAGCCATCCGATACCTCCTTCGTTCAGGAATCCGAAGATGGCCACCACGAAGTCGACGTCGCCGTCCTGGTCAAAATCACCCGGCCTAACGTCCGCGACCCGGCCGACGCCCTCAAGGATCGTGGTGGACTCAAAGTTCAGCCCCTCCATTCGGGTCAGGAGGACGACGCTGCCCACACGATTGTCGGTCGGCACGGCGCTGCCTACGTTGGCCACGACGATGTCGCTGTCCCCATCTCCATCGAAGTCTCCTACCTCCGTATGGCCCGGGTAAGGGATGGACGCCAGGTCGTGCTCCCTCCAGCCGTTCTCCTCTCTCCGAACGAGCGATACGCGGTGCCGCTCGAAATCGCCGACAACCACATCCTTCCGTCCGTCCCCGTCGAGATCCACGACGTTCACGTTGCCGACCTGCGGCCTCCCGCGGGTGCCGGGAGGCCTGCCGATGCTCGTGTGCTCGAATCGGAGCCCCGAAACGGCGGGGTCCGGCGGAAGTAAGGTGTCGGACGAGCTGAAGGCGAGATAATAATGCAGTACATCCATCCACTCGTCTCTGGTCTGAGCCATCCACTCAGCATAGGGCATGCCGACGGGCGCGACGCTAAAGTCCGGGGCCTCCTGCAGGTAGTACATCACCTTACTCATGTAATTCACGAGGGCATCGTCCCAGCGACCTGGCGGCAGGTCCGACGGATCGGGAACGAGATGGCAGGTGCCGCACTTCGACTGAACGCGAGCGGAATCGGCCCACGCCGGCGGGTCGAGTTCGGATCTGCGGTTGAGCACGTGGTCCGGGCTGTCGACGAACCCGTCCGAGTCGTCATGGCAGCCTGCACAGGCTGCTTTCGTATACATATGTGACGCTACGGCCGCATGGCGTATGGATGCCGGCGTAAGCCCGTCGCGGTCGGCCCCCGCACGTGGGGGACCGGTGGAGAACAGCAAAAGTATCGTCACCTGGATAAGAATGGCACCTGACAACCAACATGATGCTCGCCTCATCGGGTTGACGCTCTGCGAATGGAGGGGCCGTGTGCCACTAATATACAAACGAATCGGCACGGATCGGTTGATGGTACCGTTCGCTGCGGTCACGTAGACACAGAACCGAAAAGGGCACGGAGGGCGGCCAATCTCGGCCGCTAATGTCGGTCGACTCCGCCGGCACCTCCCATCGGACGAGCACCGGCCTCGAAACATCGGATTCGGACGAACGTGTTACGGACGCATCGTATCTTGGACGGCAGGACGTGCAGAGAGGCGCGTCTAGGGGCCCGTAGCTCAGCGGTTAGAGCAGTGGACTCATAATCCATTGGTCGCAGGTTCGAATCCTGCCGGGCCCACCAGATCGCAATATGACTCTTTCGGGTGCGAGGAGTTGGGTATTGGATCCACGCGGGGAATACTGTTCCAAAGGATAAAGCTCGTCCCGTTTCACCCATGGCGTCTGAAGTCCATCCTCCTTCTTCGGCCGGAGATCAGGATCCTACCAATGTCGAAGAAGTGCTCGACCGCGTCGATGCGGCGGCCGACGGGGAAGATCCCGTCACGGTGGGATCCATCCTGGATACGATCGGGACGCGGTCGTTCGGCCCGATTA
>JBBDTI010000020.1:0-49191 GCA_040904565.1 Rhodothermales bacterium | reverse complement strand
CTAGGGAGGCTCCTGCCAATAAAATCGCGCAGCTTCTTGACTTTCCGGGGTACGCGCATTCGGACTGCGAACCGGGAGTATTGGCGCTCATTCAGGACGGGGTCATAGAGTCTCCCTTCACGCCCAATAACATTCGGGAGATATGCGAAGACCTGTTTGGTTAGGATTTGGACGGTGGAGCGTGTCTGCCGAAGACGGCCCTCCTTATGGCATGGCCGATTGCATCGGTTAGTTGAAGCGGTGTTGGTGAATCAGAAAGCGTGGGAGTGGGTGGGAAATGCTCACAGCACGAAGATCGCGAAAAGTAAAATGATCAGCCCGATCATCGATACCGCCCACGCGATCTGCTGCATCCGGGCCGCCGTCGTTGGAGGCGCGCCGCAGTGCGGGCACTTGTCAGCCTCGTCGGATACATCACGTCCACACTCTCGACATTCGACCAGTGCCATCGGCCTGCTCTTAAATTGGGATCACGTTTACTCGCACTGCCCTCGTGTAAGCCCACACGCGCGTACCGAAACAGCTTACGCAGCAGACGGCTCGTATCCTTGCTCGCAATATATTGGCTAATGCGGACGACTATGACGTTGACGTTACGTCTGGAAAGGCGTTCTTGAGATATTTCGCCACTGCTTGGCGCATATTTGTTAAGGATATTCAGAACAACTGATGTTCCAGGTTAGCACTCCCGGTGAGCCTTCGTCGCTCCGCTGAGAGGCATTGTATTCCCCCACGCCTTGAAACGCGTCATGCCGATCGGGTCGAAGAACCTTGCTGGCGAGGTAGTCGGAATCGAGTTCATATCCAGTTTCGCTAATTAGCCGGGGCGTGAAGGAGAATCTGACAGGTCCGTCTCGATTTGATGTCACAATAACCCGCCATCCCCATTTTTGCCAAGTGTCTCCGAGCGAGTACCACGGCGTGTCTACATTGCGTCTCCGCTCGGTGCCCAAGAGCTGCCATCCGTAACCCTTAACTGCACACGGATATTGCTCGTTGCTCGCTAGCGTTTCCTGTTCTGGACCCACGACTATGTATTGCCAACTGCGATCAAAGTAGCGAGAGAAGTCATTGTCTTGAGCCGATAAAACTGGCACGCCGATAATGGATAAAATAGAGAATGCCGCTGCCATCTTATTTCGTATTGATCGCATCTCCTATCCTCGACGAACTCTAAATACCGGACGATAACGCATTGTATAATACCGTTAATTATCATCCACTTCTCTGGAGAGAGTCCCTTCTAGTCAATAGCGCCGTCAACCCGCATTGCCTGCTGAATCTTAGGCGCGAAGATTCCGAAATACTCAGGGGCTTTCTGCTGCACCTCTCGTGGATCATACGTCCCGATGCACTTCATCTTGCCGGTTAGGAATTTGAGCGGATTGAGTGATCCGATCAAGTCCGATACGCGATGGCACCGGCGGCAGTAGAGGAAGAAGTGTTGGATGCCGGATTCGTCTTTCGGACCGTGGACGAGCATAAGTTCGTCGTCGTTGGGCATCTCAGCTTTATGCCCGCAGCCATAGCATCTGTGCTTCATGGTAGAGAGTCGGTGCGCGTGACTTGTCAACGAGAAACAATATAGTGGTCGTACAGAAAAGGGGCATCCTCTCGGATGCCCCTCGTGATCAACTGGTATGCTAGACTAGATCAGTTCAGGATTTTCGACGGCCCCCGAAACCGGGGCGCACGTGGCGATTGTGCGAGAGGACCGGGGCGAGTCCGTGGTAACGATCCCGCTCGAGCTTTTCACGGTGCTGCTGAAACGAGTGTATCACGAGCGAGGAGACGAGCGCAATGCCTGAGACGATGCAGAACATACGTAATGGGGAGACGGGACGATCTGACGCCCATACGACGCCTTTCCGGCTCCGTAAGCAGGATTCCTATAACTGGGCGATCGAACGGCGTACGGAAATGGGCAACTGGAAGACGGACGGTTACTATCCCACGCTGGAGATTGCGTCCCGTCGCCTGTTGGATAAAATGCTGCTGGAGGGCGAGCCGGACACGCCAAGGTTCTCCGCCGTCGCGGAGATTTAGTCATAAGTCCTTGCGAGACCCGTCAGCGTAAATGATACTTTCGACGACGAATGTTGCGTCCATGTCTTTGACCGCATTCGTTCGAACCCACCGATGCTCGTCGATGAACTGGTTGTACTTGAACCCGACGCCATTCTCAAAAAGGATCTCGCCAGGGCTGAGTGGGTCTGTCAATGTCCACGAGATCGAGAGGACCGGCTCACCAAATAGGTCGGTGATTTTGAGAGACCCTTTGATGGCACGGGCCGGGCGATCCAAGCCCGTAGCGATGTGCTGTAGATCAAAAAATACAAACTCCTGATATTCCTGCTTCGACACCTCCTTCGACAATATCGAAGTCACAATGATGCTGCCTTTTTCAGCTAGCGTTGGCGGCATCGACTGCAAACGCGTCGGCTCCTGTGCATAGGTCGGAATCGAAAGGAGAGTGGCGATGACGAGAATGGAGGCAAGTCTCATGATCCTGTACCGGTAGGTTGGTTCTTCTTCATAAGTAAAACGGCTGCGGCGGCGGAGCACAGTTCGATCATGGTTCAGCAACGGATCTACAAACAATCGTAAGGCTACGAAAGCTAGTAGACCCGACGCCCGCCGGAGCCTACCGAAACAGCTTCCGCAGCAGCCGTCCCGTAGCCTTGCCTGAGAGGCGTCTGCCGATGCACTTGCCTACGTTGCCTTTCTTCACGGCGTTCACGTCTCCTAACCGGCGTGCGACGGCGTAGAGGAGGGATGTCGTACCTCCGTCTCAATTGGTCGGCTCTACTCGACAGAGGCGCGTAGCATGTCGAGGTATTCCGCTACATGATTTCGATTTGGGCGCTGGCCTAGGTTGCTGCGCACAGTGACACGTGAGCCAGTACCGGATTCGGATACCATGATGTTCACATTATCACCCCACCGAGAAATCGTACCGTCGTACGAAGCCGAAATAACGCCGGTGTCCCTGTCACTGCTAGCGATCTGCCATTGAATAGCAGCGGCGGCTTGGGCGGCAGCTCGGAAGGCTTGCTCGTACGCAACGCCATCAAGCATCAACTCCTGAGTCTGGTTCTCCGCTGCGTTTGAGCCGACATTCGCCGTAGTGCAGCCAGTCAGTAAGATGAGAACAATAGGGATGCATCTAAAAAGCATGCGCGTAGCTCAGCAATACCTGAATTATAAGCGGAAGGTAAGAACGCGAAGAGCGGGGCGCCACCGGAAGCCGATGCCCGTCGTAATCGATTTAGTGGTGTGTAACTATTGAGCCGTGAGGTGTCCGCATCGGTTCATCGGCGTATTTCTACATTGCTGGTGCCTATCAATAAATATCAATAGTAACGTTTACTGAACATTGTATTACATTGGTCGTAGACGAAGAAAGCCAAGACCAATGCCGAAGACCATGTTCACACCTGAAGAGATAGCCGACGCCACGGGCGTCAGTATCCAGACGATCTACCGGCATCTTCGCTCCGGCAAGTTGCCGTCTGCGAAGCCGGGCAAATCGTACATCATCACGCGCGCCGATCTCGAGAAGTATCTAGGCGGGCAGGAACGAGTTGATTCACTGTTTGGAGAGGCGGACTGATGGCAAAGCTGCGCGAACGCTACCGCTACAAGGGCGGAGAGAAGATTTTCACCGGATACGCGGCCGTCTTTTATGACCCGCTTCGGCAGCCGAACGAGAAGTACGTGACGCTGCGGACGAAAGACGAGCGCGTTGCGAACCGGCGGCTCGTCGACTATGAGAAAAAGGAATCGCTCGGGCTGTTCGACCCTTGGGTTGATCCCGTACCGCGAAAAGGCGTCTCCGTCGCGGAAGCGGCCGAGAAGTACGTGAAGAAGCGGAAGGTTACGCGGAGGCCGAAGACCGTCAAGGCCGACGAGTCGACGCTGAACCTGTTCGTGGATTCACTCCCGGCCGGATCGCTTCTCTCGCACGTCGAGGCCCGTCACATTGAAAACTTCCTGAACGCTCCGAAGAAGTCAAGGCAAGGAAAGGCGAAGGCCAAGAAGAAAAAACTCTCCTCAGCGACTCGCCAGACCTATTACACGCGCATCCGTGCGTTCTTCTCGTGGTGCCGCGAGCAGGGATGGATGCAGCACGAGCCTACCGTGAAGGTCGAGCGGCCCAAGCTCGCCAAGAAAGAGAAGTCGTTCTTCACGCACGAGCAGTACCAGCGGCTCCGCCGTGCGATCGAGGCCGACGTAATGATGAAGGAGGCGGGCATCGTCAACGGGGAGGCCGTGAGGCATACAGGGCTGCACGAGGGCGCGATACGCTGGCTCCTGGACGTTATTGAGGTTGCCGTATCGACCGGGCTCCGTGAGACGGAGATCGTTCACATGCGCTGGTCGTGGATCAACTTCGACGCCGGCCAGATCGTCGTGAGGCGCTCAGACGGCTTCATCCCGAAATCTCACCATGAACGTACCGTGCCGATCTCCGGGGCGTGCCTGGACGTGCTCTGGACGCTGCACGAGGCCCGCACGTCGGAGGCCGACGACTATGTATTCAAGGGCGAGAAGAACGGCGACAGGCTGGATGCCTCCTACGTCAGCAAGCGGTTTAAGAAATACGTCAAGCTGGCGCAGCTCTCCGACGATCTCACCTTCCATTCCCTCCGACACACGTTCATCACGTGGATGGTCCAGCGGGGCGTGCCGGTGCCGGTCGTGCAGAAGCTCGCGGGCCACGCCGACATATCCACTACGATGCAATATGTCCACGTCGCCGGCGGCGATCTTCACGACGCTGTATCGAAGATGAATGAGTGGCGCGAAACGGTTGCCAGCAACTGAAGCAATTGCGTCAGGCTATCCTCAATCTCGTAACATTCATCGGGCAAGAACCATGAACTCGATAGGACTGAGAATCGAGGTAATTCTAGTGACTGTGGGCTACGTAGCGGTCGCATTCATTTTCGGTCTCCACGTTGCTGACGGTGCGGATTGGACAATCGTATCAGTGCCCCTCCTTACGGTTATCGTGCTGGGCGTGACTGCAAGAACGAGAACGTATTTCTATCTTCGGCGCCTCAATGGGGACTATCACGGTTACAATCTAGATGGGTCCGGCACGAAAGAGCAGGTAACCACCTTCCAGTTTGGGTTGACTAACCTTGCCAGAGTTCGCCCGATCTTGGAGCTGCGACAGGTTGGGAAGCGTGGCGACTGGGAAAGCTTTCTGCCGGTATCTGACGCAACGCCACTACATGCCAAGGGATTCTTCAGGTATACAAAAGACGGGGAGTCAACCGGCAGCAAGAAAGGCCATTGGGGCATCCATGAGATTCACATTGCCCCGGACCGTTCGGAGATTCACGTCGATGCTATCGGCAAGGTGCCTCAAGGTCGCAACGAGTACGTTCTTAGGCCAGTCGACGTCTAGGCTTCCGTGCAAGATATATGCAAGAAAGCGGCGCAGTTTTGTGCATGAATGTGCACCGTAAACCACGGCATACGGATCAGAAATGGCGATTCCGGCCCGTATGGGCACCCATGGAAAGAAACTCGTAATGAGCAGGTCACCGGTTCAAGTCCGGTCGTTGGCTCACCTTCCAACCGTACAATACGCCCCAGATCGCCTGGAAACGGCGACGCTGGGGCGTTTTTTGGTTTAGGGGCTTTGGTCTTGGTCTGTTGGTCGTCCGAGGCGCGGAGGAAATCACTGCCATAAGGGCTTGTAAGCACCGCGCTTACAGTAAGTTACGAGATAAGATGACTGCTTTCCGTGATTCCGCGAAGTAACATATCTGCACTATCGACCATATTTGATATGCTCTGGAGATCGAGAGAGATCTCGGGACACAAAGCATCCCATGATAAACATTCACTTCCTATAGAGAACTATGATGAAGACTACACTACACAGAATTATTGTCGTGATGCTCGCCGTCTCCCTTACGGTGCTGGCGGGATGTGGACTCAGTAATGCGATTAAAGGCGGCGCGATCGGGGCCGGCGCCGGGGGCGCGGTCGGCGGGGTAATCGGGAATCAGGCCGGCAATACGGCTGCGGGTGCGATTATCGGAGCAACCGTCGGCGGTACGGCGGGCGTGCTCATCGGCCGCCACATGGATAAGCAGGCTGAAGAGATGCGCAGAGAGATCGAAAACGCAGAAATCGAACGCGTCGCCGAAGGCATAAAGATCACCTTCGATTCGGGCCTACTGTTCGCCGTGAATTCCTACGAGCTTCAGTCCGGAGCCCGAACGAGCATCGAGAGCATGGCGAAAATTCTCAACGACTATCCTGAGTCCAACATCCTGATCGAAGGAAATACCGACAGTGACGGTGCGGAGGAATACAATCAGACGCTCTCTGAACGCCGTGCTCAGGCCGTGGCAGACTATCATACGAGACTGGGGATTGCGGCATCGCGCATTTCGGTCGTCGGCATGGGTGAGATGAATCCGATCGCTTCAAATGAGACCGCTGCCGGCCGTCAGGCAAACCGGCGCGTTGAGGTCGCCATTTTTGCGAACGACGCATTGAAGCAGGCCGCGGAAAACGGCACGCTGAATTAGAACCTGGCTGTCGGCGTCCGCTCAGAAATTATTGACGCCGACGGCGTCGATCATCCGGCGCGTGATCTCGTAGCCCAGCCGCCGATAGGCATCTATATCCGTTTCGTCGAACCACTGCTGCATCGTGCTTTCGTGGGGAAATGCGGGGTGGTCATGCTTGTAGGTGAGCAGGGCGTCGTCCACGTCATTAATCATCGATGCCTTGACGAGCACGATAGCGCCCGTCGAACGGTCCGGATAGGCGATGGTGCCGATCACGTGGCCACACGAGGGATGATGCGCACCATCCACGTCGAACAGAGCATGCAGGTTCACGGGCGCGCCACCCGTCGTGAAGAGAATCTTTGTGCCGAAATCGGCCTGGACCCGCTGCATGGCATTGAGGAGGTCGTTGAACCGGTATTCGGGGTCGGCTCCCGCGTCGCTCACGACCACGAGGCGCACACGGCGCCTGATCATCTCGTAGAGACCGAGGTTCTCGAAATGGCCGCCATCTCCGAGTTCGAGGTAGGTGCGACGTCCGTCGTACGCGCTGGCGAGAAAGGAACGGAAGCCTGGATTAAAATGGTTCGGGAAGGCGAGGCGCCGCTGTTCCTTCAGCGGATGAGGTATCCAGAAACCGAGCGTCAGGTTTAGGAGGGTCATCAGCGCTGCCACGCTCGGATCGCGGGCGGGCCCCCGACCAGCCACGCCCGCGTCCGGTTCGACGGCCGCCCCCGATACGGCCATGGCGGTGGCCAGGGTAAGCCCGTTCCGCAGGAATTCATCCGTCCGCCTCCATCCCGTTTCATTGCTTCCGCAGTACAGTGGGGTTAGAATGAAGCTGTCGCCCCCTCGGATTCGTCGTACTCTCGAGCGAGCCCCGACGAGGTTCAGGTTCGTGTTGAGGATGTGATAGGGCCCGGTCGGAGACGACGCGCTGAGGATGCTGCTCAGGCGGGCCGTATTTGCGCGGGGTGAGGCCCCGGTCGCGTCGTCGAGTTCCGACGCATCGTCCGGCAAGAACGTCTCCATCAGACGATCGCGGTAGTACCGGTGCATGGAGATGATGTTGATGTTTACCAATCGCCCGCACAGCAGCGAGACCAAGAGCAATCCGACGGGCACCCATCGGAGGATGCCGGATGGTGTGTTGAGAATGTCGACGGACCAGGTCGCGAGGTGAAAGGACAGGACGAGGACGGCATAGAGGATCAGCAGCGAGCCTGTCTGAGCGAGGGTCCTCAAAAAACGCCTGGACATTTTCCGGGACGCATGGACGAAAACGAGACCGGCGGCAGCGAGACCACCGGCGAGCGCCCCCGTGCCTACGTGAACGTGCACGTTTGGAATGAAGCTGATGGCGCCGAGTGCAGCGGCGACGGTCAGAAGCGATCCAGCATACGTATCGTAGCGTCGCCGGAATGCATATTTCGACTTCGTCTCGGCGAGCGGACGGTCTAAAACGCTGCCCACGGCATAGAGTAGTGCCGATACGATCAGAAAGCCCATCACACCCAGGCCCAGCTTCCAGATGAATGCGAAGCCTTCCGTAGGATGTTGCGTCAGCGTGGTAGAGAGAAGGATTACGCCGGCAAACGCGGTCGCGGTCAAAGGGATGGCCGCCAGCAGACTGAGAAACGCTCCCCGCAGCAGTACGGCAACCAGCGATGCCAAGCCGATCCCGTTACCCGGAGTGAGGTAGGCCCCGTGCGTTTTCAGATAGGAGAGCCGCCTGAACTGCGCCGCCCCGTCGCGGTGCCTGTCGGGCGCATCATCTCGGGCTGACGGGTTCTCCGTTCCATAGGGAAAGTCGTCCGGTCCCAGTCCGCATGCCGTGCCGCATGCCGCAGCACTTGCCGTACCGACGGATGTCCGTCCGGAATCATGCAAGAGCCACGTGAGCGACGAGGCGATGTATCCACCGCCGGACACGGTTGAGAGGTAGTCGAACGTCTTTAGCAGGTCTGCGGCGGCCAGGGCCTGAAGCACGCCGGCGGCGAACGACGCCGATCGGATGCCGCCGCCGGAGATGCAAAGTGCCGAGGGGCTAAGCTGCTCGGTAGGTGGAAGACCGCGCCGCGTCCGCCAGGCATCGACGTACGCGCGTTCTGCTTCCAACACTTGCTGCGATCCCCTGTCGGGAACGCCCTGCGCGCGAGCCTCGGCCAGGTCGGCGACGGATACGGGATGGATGCAGGAAGGGGGGGCAGACACCGTAATTCGTCCTCTTTCAGCGATCGAAAGTGACCGTGAACCGCTCCGGAAACGGTCCGTCCCCATAATCGATGCGTCCAGCCGCGCCCGGTGCACGACGGAGGTTTTCCTTCAAGAGCAATGTCTTGACAATCTGGGGGACCTGTACTTTGCTCACCTGATCCCCCAGGCAGCGGTGGGATCCGTATCCGAGGTGCATGTAGTGGTAGTCGGGCCGGTCGACGCTGAATGTATGCGGACGTGGTAGCTCGCGACCGTCCTTCATGGCCGAGCGCGTCCCGACAAGTACGACGCGGCCTTGTCTGATCTTCTTGTTGCGGAAGGTCCCGGCCGCGACGAGGTAATCCTGGTTGCACTGCCGCATCACGAACGGATTGATAGGATTGAAGCGAAGCGCCTCCCAGCAGTATCTGAATACGCGGCGGTCGTCGTCGTGGCGTGCCGCCCGCCGGGCACCTTCGAGCGCCTTGGGTCGCCGGAACAGCTGGTCGAGAATCTGGACGACGGCCTGAGAGGTCGTTTCCACACCGCCGACGAGCAGCCCCATGATGTTTGGCAATATCTGCTCCTCCCCGAAGCCCACGCTCTCAGGTAGTTCCAACTTGAGCAGTCGCGACACCACGTCGTCGAGGGACGGGTCCTGGGCGAGCTCCGCTCTGCGCTGCGGCAGCAGCTCGTCCGATAGATACGCACGCATTTCCCGCCCCGCCTTCAAGTTGTCGTCGTGGACTTTCCCCGACATGTTCTGGTTGTGGAACATGTCGTATTGGGTGGCCCGCGACCACCGGAACATGGATTCGAGGTCCGGACCTGGAAAGCCGAAGTACTCGCCCGTAAGAAGGATGGGCGCCCTCCGCGAAAGCTGGGAGACGACCTCCAGCGTGCCGTCGGGGCGGGTCCCGTCGTCGATGCATCGGTCAGCGATTCGTGCGACGCTCGTACGAATAGCCGGCAGGTCGGATTGCTGGATCAGGCTGCGCATCAGCCCCTTGTCGCGCTGATTGTAGACCGAGGCGTCGTGGGCGAGCATAAACTTGCCGACCGACTTGTCGATCATGGGCGCGTACATGACCCCGAAGATCTCCGGCCGCTGCAATACTTCCTGGACGTCCTTGAATCGCGTGACGAAGACCGGCCCTCCCTTAGGAAGTCCCAGAATGGGTTTCACGGCGCGCAGGACGAAGTAAAGGGTATCGATGCGCTTCTCGATGAGATACTGCAGGATCCGTGCGGCGCGTCCCTTCGGAGGCGGAGCCGGCGGCCAGTCCGGGTCGAGGGTCGAGTGGGATGGATCTGACGGCGAAACGGTGGAAGCGGTGCTCATGGGTCGTTCCGTGATGAAAGGGCCGAGAAGGTGCGGCGGATCAGTTGGAGACGGACGGTGACGCGTTGCGTGCGGTGCAGGCAATGAACGGAACGGAGGCACTACAGCGTTTTGAGGAACTCGATGATGGCCCAGCGGTCGTCGTCGGCAAGTGTCGGTCCGATGATGCCCTCATCGAGGCCCCACCAATCGACCGTGTCCGGGTCGAAGTCGCCTTCGAACTGATGCCCTCGGTTCGAATTGCCCGGGAGGGTGGTATCCAACTTGAAGGCCCCCTTGCTGCCGGTCGTTTGCAGTCCGACGTGAAGCGGGTCGAATTCCCTGCTTCCGACAAAGAATGTCCGGTCGCGCTCTTCCCAGGGGCCGAGCAGCTGGTAGAGTGTCGGGACCGATCCGTTGTGCAGGTACGGGGCCGTGGCCCACACGCCATCGAGCGGGCGCGCCTTATAGGCGAGCGGGGCGCGTATGCTGTTCGGACGAAGCCCGTTGAGCGTATCGCGGAGCGACGAGTCGGCCGGGGTAATCCCGAGGTCCTCATACCCTTTTTCGATCGTATTCTGAACGAGGAAGGGGAGGGCTTCCCCGGCCATCAAGAGGCCCCCGCCGCCCTCGCTGAGCTGATCTCTGAACTTCTCGCCCAGCGTCCCGACTTCGACGATGCGTCGGGCGAAGTTGGACGCCTGGAGCGAGTCGGTACCGATCTGGTAGATGTTCTTCATGTTCAGCTTAAGGTAGCGGTTGCCGTAGGCGTCCTCCGGCGTCCAATATCTATCGTCGGTGAAGAGCGGAGACGACGGTGTTGGGGCGGGAAGGTGACACGGCTGGCAATGTTGCTCGTATAGCCGGGCGCCGCGTGCCGCCTTCGCTCGATCTACAGGCGGAAGCACGTCTTCGGGCCAGACGGGAGCACGGAGTCCCTCGAACGGTGCATCGCCGCGAATCAGGGATTCCATCTCGAAGAGATTGAGGAACTTGACGGTGGAGGAGAAGAGCCGTGCCGGATCGTCCAGGTCTTGAAAGTTGACGCGGGCGAAGACGCCCATCGCCTCTCCCGCGTTGCGGATCATCGGGCGCATGATGGATCCGTTGTACTGCACCCACTCGAACCAGGGCGTGTCCCAGATGGGCGGAAAGCTCACGGGCGCGTTTGAGAGCGACAAATTTCGATCGTCGAGCTCCTCGGCAAACACAAAGTTGCCGATACGTCCGAGTGCATCGAGTCGACCGAATCCGTCGCGTGTGGAATAGATGTGCCGGCTCTCGACGGCTTTCTGGAGGGTCTCGCCTTCCTCGATCAGCGCCTTGAGCTTGACGCGCAGACCCGTGCGTGCGGCGGCCGAGTGATGCGGATCCAGAACGGCGGTGGCGAACCGATCGAAGCGCGTCGGCACGTAATACGTCAGGGCGAGCGCGTAACCGACGGCCAGTTGAAACTTCGTCAGGTTCGTCATGGCCGGTCCGCCGTCGATCCGTATCCCGGTACCCTGAAAGTTGACCTGTCCAACGTGACACGCGGCGCAGGTGAATCCGATCACGTCGAGCCGTTCCCCCGTGGTGGGGAGGACGTACGTAGAGTCGCGCGCGAATCCGACCGGCAGTCGGTCGGGGTTGTTGATCAGCGTGGATTCGACGCCGCCCTGCGCGATCGCGTACGCCGGTTCGCGTACGCGATCGATATCGATGCCGGCCGGATCGTAGTGCGTTTTCGGGTTTGGTAAGAATCCGAACCGGGTGATATAGGATTCGTCCATCAGACGAGGTACGGGTCCCAGGAACAGCGGCGGAAGCGTCGGCTGTTCGAGTGCCATCAACCAGTCGTATTCGACGATCAGCTCAAACGCTCCCCCCTGCGTTTCATGGTAGAACCACTGTCTCTCATCGTCCGTCCAACCCTGCTCGGATTGGTACCGAACGTCCACGGATTCGTACGGAGGAAGCAGGATCGATCGCGTTACGAAGAAATAAAAAAATAGATGGCCGGCGAGGAGGGGAAGTAGCAGGAGCAATACTCCGAGCAGGAGTAGGCGTCGTGGATTCGTCATGGTCGGCCTGCGCCGGATGGTAGGATACGTTGTCGGGGACCGCCGATATCGTCGACGAGCGGGCAGAAGGTAGGCACCTACCTGGTCATGAGGACGGCGATGACGAGCTTCCAGGCGCCGTCGGACTTCCGCCAGGTATAGGCGGCGCGAAACCGACCGATCGATTCGCCGGACCTGTTCACACGAACGAGGTGGAACGAGGTAACGGCTACGTTGGGGGACAGGGCGTTGATACGGAATTTCGAGAGCTTATCCCTGGCATACTCCGCCTCCTTCAGATCGTGCATCAACCCGGATACGTACGTCGCAATCTCCTGTCGGCTGGTGAAGATGACGGTGCCGTCGTCGGATAGAAACGTCATGGGGAGGTCGAAATACCCCAGAACCCCTTCAGGCTCGAACGCCATGAACGACTCCGCATAGTCCTGCAGCGTCACGATTACTTCCTTTTGCTCGCTGGGCAGAAAGATGAAAACGATCTTCTGCACGAGGTTCTTTAGCGTACCCATCGGTTCGTCTCATAGTGGGTCAGGTGCGTGATGGCTTGGATCGACCCGCAGGAAGATTGATGGACTCGAAGCCGAATCCATCGACCGTTTACGAAAGCGGGACAACTCCAATCCATCCGCTACGACATGAGAAAAGCGTCAAGTTGGTTTCTCGCCTCTCGCAGGTCCACTTCATCGAATCCCTCCGTGAATTCGTGATAGATGCCGGCCAGCACGTCGTGCGCCTCTTCGCTGCGCTGCTGACCGGTCCGAAATCGGGCAAGGCTTGTTGCCGATCGCAGCTCCAGTAGCCTGGCTCCCTGTCTTCTGGCAATCTGAAGCGCGTGCTGGTAAGAGGCTTCGATCTCATCCGCCGGGTGGTCGGTTTCGAGCAGGATATCGCCCTTCAGGCGATGCAGCTCGGCTTCCCAGATTTCCGCCCCGACCCGTTTTATGTGCCGGAACGCTTCGTCAAGTGCCGACCGGGCACCGTCTACCTGCCCATAATGTAGGAGTCCAGCCGCATATTCGCCTAGAAGAAGCGAACACCCCAACCCATAGCCGGCGCCCTGCAGCTGATCCAGCATCGGTTTGGCACTACGAAACGTGATTTCGTCGGCTTCGTCCCGCAGGGCGAGGTGGTGCACGATCGTCGTGATCAGTATAGGGAACGGGTCGCCATACTCCCGGCCGACGTTCAGGTATTCTTCCATGGTGTCTCGACACGCCTCCCACGACCGCCCCGTCAAAAGGGTAAGTCCACGATACAGATAGGCCATGTACAGGTCGAAGTGGTAATCGCCCGCCTTCACTACGTCGAGCATTTCGGCGGCCTGTACGCAAGCCTGCTCGGGGTACCCCATCAGCTGCGTAGCGAGCAGTTTGTACAGGCGGCAGCTGTTGTGCAGGGACCCGGAGCCGAACTTTCGAAGGGGGTCGTGCCGAACCGGATCGTAGGTGCGTACGACGTCGTCGGCGTGAGCGATAGACGCCTCAAACTCCCCACGGAATAAGTAATAAGCGCTAAGCAGGGCGTCACCGACGACCGACAGGTCTTCCATTTCCGTGCCTCGAACCGCCTCAAGTAACTTGAGCGCGGCGTCGCGTGCGTTTCCATAATCGCCGCGAATCATCGACGTCGATCCGAGTCCCAACAAGGTCAGCACGCGCGGCTCCACTTCGTCGATGACCTGGCAGAGCTCGGCCGCACGGGAAAAAATGGCCTCGCCTTCCGGTGCCCACCAGCCTTTCGTCATGTTGAGGGCGTGGCCAAGCGGAACCAGCAGGCTGAGCTCCGTCAGGTCGCGCTCGCTTCCTGGAGGCAGCGAGGCCACGAGACGGTGTCCTTCAGACAGGTGCTGGACGGCTTCCATATTTTCATAGCGCGCCATGGCACGCTGCCCGGCCTGGAGCCAGTATGGGATGGCTCGGGCGGCTTGATCGGCCTGGGTGTAATGGTATGCGATGAGCTCCGGATGGGATTCGGTCGGCACGTCTTCCAGGGCGCGAGCCACCTTTCCGTGAAGGGCCTTCTTTCGCTTTCGAACCAGCGTCTGGTAGGCAGCATCCTGAATGAGCGCGTGCTTGAATATGAAGCTGGCATCTGGAATGAACCCGCGCTGATAGATCAATTCTGCCTCGACCAGCCGCTCGATCGCTCGGGCGAGGACGTCTTCGTCCTCGCCGGATACCGTCCGCAGCATCTCGAAGGAAAACTCTCTACCCAGCACGGCGCCGATTTGAGCGATGGATTTTTCAGCGGGAAGCCGGTCGAGGCGTGCCACGAGGGAGCCCTGGAGGGTGGACGGAATCGCATGATGCGGTATCGGTCCGGTTAGCTCGAAGTATTCGCCGCGGTCCATCAAGATATCCGACTCGAGAATCATCTGGGTCAGCTCCTCCGTGAACAGGGGGATGCCGTCCGTTTTTTCGATAATTTGATCCAGAATTTCCCGGGGCAGTTTCTTGCGGCTCTTGTGCTCGGAGATCGTGACCAGATCTTCAGGATCGAGCCGATTCAGCGTAATTTCGACCGTTCGGGGCTTGCCGTGCCATCCGGGGCGAAACTGCGAGCGGGACGTGCAAATCACGAGGAGGGGTCGGGCGGGTGTCTGCGCAGCCAGCATTTCCATCCATTCCAGCGTCGATGGATCGGCCCAGTGAAGATCCTCCATGACGATCATGCCCGCCGTGTCGCGGCAACGGGCGGTCAGGAGGTGGAAGAGCGCGATCATCGTGCGACGCTGCCGTTCCGCCGCCGCGAGCGCTGGAGGCTGCCGACCGTCCGGGATCGGGATGTTCAGCAGGTCCGCCAGAAGCGCCGTATCAGCATCGTCCGAGAGTCCGGTACCGGACAGATACCGACGAAGCCGATCGAATCGGGTCGCTTCCATATCCTCTTCATCCTCGCCGTAGCCGGGTGGACGGACGTGGTATTTGAGGTGTGCGGTGAGGGGATGAAGCGCACTACTTGATTCGAAGGACGAACAGTATAGGATAGTGTGCCATGCGCGACGGTCGGTCGCAACGTCTCGGACGAAGGTGTCTACCAGACGTGACTTTCCGAGCCCTGCTTCACCGGCGATGAGGACGACGGAGCCCTGACCTGACTGTGCCTGTTTCCAGCGCTGTCGGAGCATCGCCATCTCGGTATCCCGGCCTACGAGAGGGGAGAGGTCGGCGGCATCGACAAAATCGAGGCGGGAGTGTCCTCCGGTCTCCCGAACGACCTTGAAGATCTCGACCGGCTCCGAAAAGCCTTGAACCGCACCGGCACCGAGCGGTTCGAGCTCGAAGTCGCCCTGAACGAGGCGGGAGGTAGTTGCGCCGACAACGACGCAGCCCGATGAACCGACTTGGGTGATTCTCGCCGCAACGTGACCGATGCTTCCATGCACCTGATACGTTCCGCCGTCTTCTCCTACGATAGCCGTTCCCGTATGAATGCCGATGCGTACCGGGGGGGTAGCGTTATCGGGTCCCTGTTTCCTGAGTCCGGCCACCAAATTATTGAAGGCCAGGCCGAAGCGAATGGCCCGGCTCGCGTCGTTTTCCGTCGCCGTGGGATATCCGAAGTAAGCATAATAGGCGCCCTGCGTGGTCGATCCGGGGAGCGCGTCGAACTGGTCGACCTGCGATTGCCAGAGGGATCGATAGACGTCAGTCAGTTCGAGCACGTCCTCCGGGTCCATGGCATGGAGCAGATCGCCGAACCCCGCGATTTCTCCGTAGACTACGGTAAGCTGACGGCGCTCTTCACGCACGGAAGAGGGCGTGCGGCCGGGCGGGAAAGGGATAGGAGACGCGGATGAAGATACCGGTGCGGACGGGGACGAAGCAGGGGCGCGTAGTTGCTCCAGGTCCTCGATGAGAACGCCTGCACGGGGATATCGCTGCGCGAGATCCCGGTTCAGCAGTCGTCCAACAACGCCGTCAAATGCCGTTCCGAGCTCCGGTCGGATCGAAGAGATGCTAGGGGGGTCGACGTTGAGAATAGCATAATATGCCGCTTCCCGGTACGCGCCGCTAAAGGGTTTTTCGAAGGTGAGCATCTCGTACAGTACCACGCCGAGCGACCACAGGTCAGATCGACCATCGATCTCTCCCCCCGCGATCTGCTCCGGACTCGAATAAACCGGCGTGCCTACCATCGTGCCCGGCTGCGAGGTGCTTATCGCTCCAGTAAGCTTCGCAAGCCCGAAGTCCAGTATTTTTATCTCGCCCCGAACCGTGACGGCGATATTGGCGGGCTTTATGTCACGGTGGATGATTCCCGCTTCGTGCGCGCGATCCAACCCCCGCGCGATCTGAATGGCATAGTCGATCGCCTGATCGGGGGTAAGCTCCTGCCGGTGGATGAGTTCGCCCAGATCGTTGCCATGGACGTATTCCATCGCTATAAACAGCGCGTCACCGTCCTCGACGACATCAAAGAGCGTGGCAATATTAGTATGGTTAAGGGCCGCGGCGGCCCGCGCCTCCGTCATAAATCGCTCGCGAGCCTGTTCGGCGGCGACGCCGTGATCGGCGAGGAACTTCAGGGCGACGGTTCGTCTGAGACGGGTATCCTCGGCCAGGTATACCACGCCCATTCCGCCCCGCCCGAGCTCATCGACGATGTGATAATGGGAGACGACCGAACCGATCATGACGGGTGCGACAGGTTGTTCACAGCAAGATATCTGCAAACGACCTGCCGAACAAGCCGGCGTCAGGGGTAGCGTTTGGGTCTCAGGCTCCCATCAGGCTACCTTACGATGGTTCGATGGTGCGTCCGACAACCTCGAGGTCGTCGCGACATTCCGATCCGTACCGAGGAGTTTCTGGAGGAATTCGCCGACGACGGAAGGATGGACGTGGAAACGCGAGGGGCCGCTCTGAAACACGAAATAGCGGTCTGCGACGGTCCACTCGTCGATGACCTGTCGCTCGACCGCGAGCGACAGGAGATCCAGAAGGGGCTCTTTGCTGAAGGCGTTGCGCATGGGCGTTGATCGCTTGTGGTGAGTCATGCGTGTGTAACTAGTATCGGGGCTTCACACAAATTATATAATCGGTGTGTCGAGTTAATCTCCAACGGTACGTAGCCCGCGTCTGATCGAGCCGTGCGCGTTTCCCCGTCGCTTCCCCTTTTTCATCTGCTGTCCGGTGCCGTATGTTGACGGCATGACGACAGGAATTCTGCTGCTAAACTTCGGAGAGCCCGAGCGACCGGAATTGGACGAGGTCGTACCGTTTCTGGAGGCCATCTTTCTCGCCAATATGCGGCTGGAACATGCCGCCGACGCCGAAGCCGGCCGCCGGCGGGCTCGCATGCTGGCCGAGCGAAGGGCCCCCGCGCTGGTCGCAGACTATCGGAGGATGGGGGCGTCGCCGCTCGCAGAGCAGACGAGGGCACAGGCTCGTGCGCTGGACGTAGCGCTGCGGCGGCGCGGATTCGAAGCGCGGGTTGCCGTCGGAATGCAGTTCACCGGTCCCTCGATCGTAGATGCCGTTCGCACGCTGTGTCGCGCCGGGGTCGACCGGCTCGTCGGACTCCCGTTGTATCCGCTGTGCGGGGCGTCGACCACGATTATGGCGCTGGAGCGCCTTCAGGACGCACTGGCTGCTCTCGACTGGCACCCGGACGTGACGGAGATTACGGGGTGGCATCGGCATCCCGATTATTCCATCCTTCGGACTCGTGCCGTTAGAATGTACTGCGAAGAGGCCGAGATCGATCTCGGCGGCGTCGATACGCGCCTCGTCTTTTCAGCCCACGGGACGCCGCTCAAATACCTGGAAGAGGGGAATCGCTACGACCTGTACGTCCGGGATCACTGTAGAGAGCTGGCGCGAAGGCTGGGCGTCGAGCACTATGAGCTCGGATACCAGAATCACGACAATCGACCTGACGTAGAATGGACGCTTCCGGAAATCGGCGAGGTCGTCAGGCACGTCGAGGCGGAGCGCGTCGTCGTCGTCCCCGTCAGCTTCATGCAGGAACAGTCCGAGACGCTCGTCGAACTCGATCTGGATCTGCGGGAGGACGCCGATTCGGTGGGCGTGTCGTTCCACCGCGTGCCGATCCCGTATGACGACCCGCAGTTTGTGATGCTTCTCGCGCAGCTCGTACAGAATGCGTGCGCCGTAGAGCGAAGGGCCTGTCGATGCCGGCCCGGAGCGTATTGCCTGAACGACCGCCTCGAGTACGAGGCATCCGTCAGCTCATCGTGAGCTCCCGGGTCAGCGCGGCGGCTTCGTTGATGCGGCCGGTGATTCCCGGTCGTCCGATCCAGTTCGCGCAAAGGTGGACGCCGTCGGGCAGACGAAGATCATCCAACCGGTTCCACGAACCGTCCCAGGCCGGCATGTACGTCTGATGAACGGCGAGCGGCCGTGCGTCGAACCCCGTCACGGCGCGAAACTCTGATGCGGCGATGGCTCCGAGATGCTCCTCCGACAGCTGCGTCACCCCTTGGTGCGTCGCGCCGCCGAGGAAGGCCGTGAACAGGCCGGGGCGGTCGAACAGGGCGCCGTTGGCCGTAACGCCCCGCGTGGCGTAACCGGTCTCTAGAGCGAACTGGTATCCCGTTCCTTTAAACGTGGCGTTGCTCTCGAGATGAACGACGGCGAACGTGTTGTAGCGGAGGTCGGCCAGGCGGTTGGATAGATCGGCGTCGAGCGAGACCGTGGCCCGCGCGGCGGGTGCGGCCGGGCAGGAGAGCACGACCCGATCGGCCAGGACCTCATCTTCGTCGGTGACGACCCGGAAATACGGTCCATCGCGAAAAATGGCCCGTACGGCGGCGTGCGCGCGGACGCGCTCGCCGAGGCGCGCGGCCATCGCATCGGTCAGGGTCTGGAGTCCGCCCGAAAACGAACAGGCCGGCGGTCGACGCTCGCTGCGAAGCCCCTGGATCAGCACCCGAAGGAGGCTGCCATCGATGCGGAGGGCCCGCAGCATGGTCGCCAGGGCATGTCGCGCGGGCATCTCGGCCGGGTCCGATCCGTACAGGTCGCCGAAGAGGGGGGCGATGGCACGTCGGTACGTTCCGCGCCCGAACTTACGGATGAAATAATCGGCCGCCGACTCGTCGGGGTCGAGTCCGGCCGTGAACGGTTCCATCAGTACGCGAAGCCGGTCGGCCCAGGAGATGAGATCCGTCGAGAGCGCCGTGCGCAGGTCCAGCGGCGCCTGCCGCAGCCGGCCCCGCGAATAGATATATAGCGGGAGCTCGGGGGCCGTAACGAGCCGATCGCTGATGCCGAGCCATTCGACGAGCTGTTGCAGCGGTTTCGACAGGCGCGTTCGCTGCGGGCCTAGTTCCACCAGATGACCGTCGATGGTACGGCTCTCGATCACGCCTCCTGTTCGGGAGGATGCCTCGAGCACGAGAATCTCCGTGCCGGTGCGGTCCAGAAAACAGCCGGCCGCGAGACCGCTGATCCCGCCTCCGACGATCA
This sequence comes from Rhodothermales bacterium, assembly GCA_040904565.1. Lineage (GTDB taxonomy): Bacteria > Bacteroidota > Rhodothermia > Rhodothermales > VXPQ01 > JBBDTI01. Next base: position 29,642 of record JBBDTI010000020.1, on the reverse strand, counting down.
CCGTGCGTGGACGTGGGCGCCGCATGACGGGTGCTGCATTCCCGATATCCCCAGGCCGGTGGCCCGTGGCCTCGAGCGAGGAGTCCGTTCCGCGAAACGACAACTTCGACATGCAATTCCTCTCCGTGCGGACGAGTCGAGTCGCGCCCAGGTGGCGTGGCTCGAAAACGATGCGCTTCGTAGGACGCCGACGACCACGCACCGTCCACCTGCAGACGGAATCGATCGTGCCCTTTCTCCGGCAACATATCGGGTTTTACAACCTTCGTCAAGATTTCGTGTAGATGAATACGAGGAACCGCCGTTTTTACCGGCGGATCGGTTCGGGAATTCGAAAGCCGCTATTCTTGGAAGACGTCGTGATGCGTGGAGGTACACATACGGGGCTCGTTCTCGCGGGCGGACAAAGCCGCCGCTTCGGAAGGGATAAGTCTACCTACGTCGTCGAGGGCCGCCGGATGATAGACAGGGTCGTCTCAGCCGTCCGGCCCCTCGTACTGGATGTGATGATCAGTGTGGCAGAGAAAGGGCAGGCGCCCGAGGGGCTGACCGGACGGGTCGTAACCGATGCCGTACCTGGGCTGGGTCCGCTCGGAGGGATCCGCTCCGGACTCTCAGAAACCCACACGCCGTGGCTGCTCGTCGTAGCCTGCGACATGCCGTACGTAACCACCGACGCACTCGGGGGTCTCATAAAGGCATGCGATCCAGGGCTGCATGCGGTTGTCGCGACGGACGACGACGGCCGCAGGCATCCCCTCTGCGCGTGCTTCCATCGGTCTGTCCTTCGCAGGATCGACGAACAGGTCGCAGCGTCCGAATTGTCGCTGCATGGCCTGCTGGATCGGCTCGCGGTCCGTGAGGTGCGTCTTCCGTCGGAGGTCCTCCGGAACGTGAACCGTCCGCGTGATCTTACGTGACGTATCGCGCGGGATGGCGCATTCGAGGCCGGAGCGGCGGGACGCCCGATCAGGCCGGCACGTGCTCTTCCCGCTCGAGCTGTCCTATCTCGCCGTACCGGGCGAAATCGCCGTCGACGAACTTGACGTCGTATCCTGCCCGTGCAAGGTAGGCGCTCGCCGCTGCGGAGCGGGCTCCACTTCCGCAATATACCAGCAGCGTCTTATCGCGCGGAACCCGGTCTGCGACGTAGTCCGGCAGCCGCGTGTAGGAGGCGTTGACGGCATCCGGGACGTGCCCTTCATCGTATTCGGACGCAAAGCGGACGTCGAGGGATACCGTATCGGTCTGCTTGCGAAGCACTTCGACGTCGGCAAAGTCGATGACGTCGGTATGTTCGCTCGGGCCGCCGTCCGCGAAATAGCGCTGCAGGGTAGCGACGTCGACGAAGGCAACGACGTTGTCATAGCCGATGCGGACCAGGTCGCGAACGGCCTCCTCCGCACGTTCCTGATTGAGGACGAGAACGAGCGGCGTCGTTTCGTCCACCACCAGTGAGCCGACGACCGTGTTGAACGTCTTGTTCATCGGTGCATGCAGCGAACCGGGAATATGGCGATCCATGAAGGCGTTGCGGTCTATCCGGGCGTCGACAATAAGCACGTCGTCCCGCTGCGTCATTTTGGACAGCTCCGAGGAGGTCAGTTTCCGGGGCTGCGGGAGTCCGTCCAGCAAGGGAGGGCCGCTCTTATTGTCCCGCTTCATACGGGCGAAGTACATCTGCGGCTCGGGCTGACCGGCGAGGATGGCATCCACGAAGGCGGTTTCGCCTTCTTCGGCGACGGCGAGCGCCGCATTATAACGCTTCTCATAGCCGACCGTCGTCGTCGGTACGGCTCCGAGGGCCTTGCCGCACGTCGAGCCGGCACCGTGTCCCGGCCACACCTGAAGATGCTCCTGCAGCTTCGTGAATTCGGGTAGGGAGCCGTACAGCATACGGGCGGACGGTTCCTGCAGGCCGTGCATGCCGGCCGCCTGTTCGAGCAAGTCCGGGCGGCCGAGATCTCCCACGAAGACGAAGTCTCCCGTAGCGATGCCGATCGGAGACGTCGCGCCACCGCCCCGGTCCGTCACGAGATAACTTAGGTGCTCGGGGGTATGCCCCGGAGTATGGACGGCCTGAATCTCGATGTTGCCGATCGTGAAGGAGTGGCCGTCTTTAAGGAGCGTGACGTCGTAGGGTCTGCCGTCTCCACGCGTACCTCGTACCCACTCATATTTCCAGTCTTCATCACCTTCGTCCGACAGGTAAAGGGTGATGTCGAAACGCTCGGCAAATTCGCGGGCGCCGGAAAGGAAGTCGGCATGAATGTGCGTTTCCGCAACGCCAACGATGTTTAAGCCTTCCGCTTCGGCCAGGTCGACGTAGCGGTCGATGTCGCGCTCCGGGTCAATAATGAGCGCCTCCTTGGTCTGCTGACAGCCGATCAGGTAGGCGTACTGAGCCAGTTTCGGGTCAAATATCTGTCGAAATAGCATGGCAGTGTCGTGCTAGTGTCGGAAGGTACTGCGGAACAGCGAAACGTCGCTTTTCATGCCGTGATGTAGATGTTATCTCATGTTATGACATGTTGTATACGCCAGTAAGTTCCCCTGGTTCTCCGGCTTCGAGTACACGCCGCCAGGGACGGACTACCGCTCGAATCGTTCGAAGAGTTCGCGGGCGCGTGAAAGATCCGCTACGAGCGTTTCGGCATCGAGCGGAGGGGCCTGTTCGATGACGAAATAGCCGCTGTATCCACGTTCGACCAGCCGTGAAGCAACCGCGTCAAGGTCGATGGATCCCGTGCCGAAAGGGACCGTCTCGTACGTGCCGAATGCAATCGTGTCCTTCAGGTCCACGTGATTGATCTTCTCATGGAATCGTTCGACGATGTCGAGATTGCGGATGCCGGCGCCGGCGAAGTGGCCGGTATCCAGGCACATCCCTACGTGAGAGGAGTCGACGGCGTCGAAAATGCGGTCGTAGTCCTCCATGTTTTCGATGTTGTTGTTCCGGTGATTTTCGACGCAGATCAGGACGTCCAGATCTTCTGCCGCAGGAGCGATGTGCTGCAATACGTCGATTACCGTGTCCAGGCCGCCTGCGGTACCACGTCCGGCTCCCGTAAATTTGACCCGTCGACATCCAAGTAGTTTCGCCTGTTCCATGAGCCAGAGCTTGTGTGTAACGTCCTTGAGGACGTTTCCGCCGAAGCTGGAGCCCTGGAGGCTAATCGGACGCAGGCCACTGTCATAGCAGCGCTCCTGGATACTCAGAATGCCTTCCATCGTGACGGTGCGCGGATACCAGACGTTGAACTCGACATTTTTGATGCCGATTTGAGGGATGAGTCGAAAAGCGGGTTCGAAATTTTCATCTCCGAACCCGTCCGTACAGATCGTCGCGATGGCAAGCTCGATCCCGTCGCGTTCGTCCACGTCGTCGACCGTGCGGACTGCTTCCCCGGTAGCGTGTCGTGGTAGTGAGGTCGCGCTGAGGCCGGCCAGACCGGCGCCGGCGGACTTGAGAAAGGCCCGACGAGTGGGTTGGTTCGGCATGTCGGTTCACCTATTCGACTGCAGGTAAGCGATAAGGTCGCGAAAGTCTCTCGTAGTAAGATGGCCATGCAGCTCCTCGGGCATGAGCGACCGATCGGAAATGCCCCAGTCCAGCGGCGTCTCGAAGTCGGTAAATCGTCCGTCGATCGTATAAAGTTCGACGCTGTTCCCCCCGACGTTGATCTGGCGGCCCAGGTGCCTCGTCCCGGTAGAATCTACGACGAACCACGTCTGCCAGTCCGGCGCAATCTCGCTGGATGGCGCGACGATGGAAGCCACGAGCTGCTCGAGCGATTTAGATGCTCCGACATTGGACAGGTCGGGACCGACGTCGCCGCCAAGATGGTCTACGGTATGACACTGGGTACATTGCGCCTGCGGCCAGAAAAACACGCGCCGTCCGATGTCAGGATCCCCGCCGCGCCGCGCTGCCTCGAGCCACTCCTCCGGCGTATCGGGCCGGTCGCCCGACGGCCTGTCGAGCACCATGGCCAGCTGCTGCCTCACGCGCGGTGCCTCCTCCGTGCCGGCATCCCGCAGCGATGCGAAACGCGTTTCCAGTTCGTCCCGGACCGTTTCGTCGATCTCCAGGGTGCGCAGGAGTCGGGCGGACTCGACGCGTACGCCCTCGCTCGGATCGTCGAGCAAGGCGGTGATGCGTTCGGCGTCTATCGCCGTACCGGATAACCCAAGCAATGCCTCGGCGCGAAGTTCGGGCGGCGTGTCAGGGTCTTCGGCGATCTCAAGCAGCACGTCGGCGCGCTCCGGACGGGTCGTTCGCGCGAGCGTGAGGACGGCTTGCCTGCGCACGTCGTCGCTGTCGGAGCCGGCCACTCGTACGAGCAGATCGAAGTGGTCGTCCAGTCGTGTCCCGTTCTCCGTGAGGTAGGCCAGCGACGCGGCCCGGAGGTCCGACGGCCGCCTTTCATCGGCAGCGAATCGGGCAACGAAGCCGTCGGGCAGACGCCGCTCGATCTGTCCCGCGCGGTCGTTGGTCCGCCCATGATACGCCTCAACAAACGCAGGCTGAAGGTGGCGGATGGTGGCCAGGTACGTGTCGAAAAGTGCCGAAGGAAGCATGTCCTCATTAACGACGGACTCTACGTCGGACCTGAGATCGACCATCCCTGCCTTGCCGATCCAGATCAGCGCCATGCGCCGAATTCGGACGTCGGGGTCTCGAAGAAGGCGCCGCGCGACAGGCTCCGCCGGCGTGTGCTTGGCGCGCTGAAGCGCAAGGAGCGCACCCAGTCGAACGTCCGCATCGCCATCGTGCGTCGCCTCTACCACGCGGTCTCGATATATCGGGCGCGTCAGTACAGTGACGGCAGCCGTGCGAACGAAGGGATCGTCGGAGGTCAGCGCCGCTCTCAGTTGAGGAAACGCCGCCAAACCTGTCAGGGAGTAGATGGCATCGAGTTCCGATGACGTCGACAGTGTGGTCGTCGCTTCGGAGGATGTCGGCGCGTCGGAGCCACGGCCGGGACTTGCGCTTGCTTCCGATGCCGACAGGCGCCAGATACGGCCTCGTCCGTGATTCGGATAGTCGCGAACCACCCAGTCGGTCACATACACGTCCCCGTCGCTCGTAGCTGCCATGACGACGGGGCGGAACGTCGCATCTCCGCGGATTACCGGGACGATCTCACCTTGAATCGACGACCCACGCGGTGATAGGCGGACGTGTACGATCGTGCTTTCCTCCCAGATGGCACAGAGCAGGCTCTGGTTGTAGTCCGAAGGAAACGACTCAGATTCCAGTTCGAGGCACGCGGTGGGTGCCTCGCCGAGGCCGGCTGCGTAAGGAAGTGTCCCCGGCAGTTCGCCGTTCCATGCGAGATAGGGATGGATGCCGCTGCCGCCGTAAAGCGACTCATACCCGTAGTCACCTCCCTCAATAATGTGAAGGAGACGGTTCGGGCCGCGGCTATCCGGATCGTTGTCCGTGGCAATGAGCCGCCCCGCGCTGTCGACGAAAAGATGGAACGGGTTCCAGAACCCCGTGGCCACTTCCTGGACGTCACTGCCGTCCAATCGCGCCCGCACGATGTTGCCGCCGTCGCCGAAGCCCTCCACCCAGCTTCCATCGGTTCCCGTAAGATGCCATGCGGCGCCCCCCACGTTACCACGGGACACGTACATCCACCCGTCATCCGAAAAGGCAATGCCCATGAGGCCGGCGTGATCGTAGACGTAGTCGGGCGGATCCATGTTCAGCACGCGCTCGCGCTCGTCGCTGACGCCGTCCCCGTCCCTGTCGCGGAATGCCCAGACGGCTTGCGCGGCGACCACGTACAGCGCCCCGTTCGGCGCAAAGGCGATGTTCATTCCGTCGTCGATGCCGTCGGCAAAGATTCCTTCGTGACGGAGACTGTCGCCGTCTACCGAGAATATCTTGACGAGATCTCCATCCGGACCGTCGTAGTCGGACGGTTCGAGGTGGGTGTGCGATTCAAGCACAAAGAGACGGTCCCGGTCGTCGACGGCGAGTCCGATCGGTGTGACGATTTGAGGGTCGGACGCCACGAGGGTGACCTCAATTCGGTCGTCCAGCGCGTCGGGCCCCGACGCCAGCTCCGTGCCGCAGCCGAGCAGGACGAGCAGCAGGAGGAATACCGAGATTTCGATCGCGGCGACCGGAGCATCCTCCGGATGACGTGATCCGCACAAGGTAACCATGTGTGGTATCTCCATTAGAAATCGAATCGGCGCAGGTAGGAGAGGGCGCTTTCCAGGGGGGAGGCTCCCGGATCGTCGGATGGCACGCGCACGTGGCAGGCATCTTCAAGCTCGTCAGGTGCCTCGTAACGGCGGCGGAGCGTTTCGAAGTCCTCCAGACGGGCGTCCGAAACAGACGTAGCGGCGGCCGCCCGTTCTGCCAATCGCTCCTTGACGGTCTCCCCGGAAGCCGTGACTTCAATGAACTGATATGACGCTCCCGCTTTTTGCAATGCCGCGCGCAGGTCGTCGCGGTAGGTCCGATGGGAGTACGTGGCATCTAGAATAATGCCGCGTCCGACGTGCACGGCGTCCGTCGCTCGCTGTGAGAGCGTTCGATAGGTCTCCTCCGTGCGCTCGTCGGAATACAGCGCGGCGCGCTCGTCCGCGCTTCCCCTGTAATAGGGATCGACGCCGGCCAGGTCTTTACGCACGCGGTCCGACGATACGACGTCGCAGCCGAGGGCCTCTCCAAGCTGTCCGGCCAGCGTGCTCTTTCCGGTGCCGACGCCTCCCATGACGACCAGCACGAGGGGTTGGGAGCCGCCTGTCGCATATCGGAGCGCGAGGCGAAAATAGGAGCGCGCGCGTTCCGCGCTGTGAGTTTGCTCCACCTCGTCCACGTTCTCATCGAGACTGCGCATCCCTTCCACCTTCGCGCGCACGACGGCACGATAGCATTTGTAGAAGTCGAGCAAGCGCAGCAGATCGGGATCCGACAGCCGGTCCGCCATGCGCTCGCCGAAGTACATGGAGAGGTCGGGTCGGCCGTGAACGTCGAGATCCATGGCGAGAAACGCGACGTCGCTGGCGACGTCGATCGTGCGGAAGCGCTCGTTAAATTCGATGCAGTCGTAGATGCAGACGCCGTCCGGCTTCAGGTAGACGTGCTCGAGGTGCAGGTCGCCGTGGCAGTCCAGTATATGCCCGCCGGCACGGCGCTCGTTGAAGTGGCGCACGTGGGCATCCAGAAAGCCGTCCGTGTAGGTTTGTATCGTGTGGAAAGCGGGTGGAGAGAGGAGCATGCCGGTGAAGTCGAGCGTCTGCTCGAAGTTTTCATCCGTGCTGAGAGCGAGGCGATCGGGGCGACCCCACGCCGCCATTTCAGGTGTAGGCGTTTCCTCGTCGTAAAACGCGGCGAGGACGTCCACGACGCGGTCGAGGTCACTCGTCTCGAGTCTCTCCTCGTCCACAAGATCGACGGCGAACGCTCCCCCGTCGAGGCGCCGCATCTTGACGGCATATTCCACGATGTCACGATCGTCTTCGAGGACATAGCCGTCCTTACTTCGGGAAATCGGCACGACGCCGAGGTACAGATCCGGACAGAGCCGTCGATTCAGGCGCACTTCCTGCTCGCAGAAATGCTTTCGTTTCTCCAGCGTGGAAAAGTCGAGAAACCCGAGCGAGACGGGTTTCTTGATCTTATACACGTACGCATCCACCAGAAAGACCCAGGAGGCGTGGGTCTGCTTGACCTGAACGCTCTCCGGGTCGTGTGGATACGCCTCGGGCGAGCGCAGCACGTCGATAAGATCGTTCGCGTTTACCGGCATGGAGGTGGGCCCTGTTCGAGACGTCATGCAGCGCGTTCGTCGGATCTAAACGGTAGTGCGTGCGCCGGATCTAACACGTACCGGCTGCGCCGGATTCAGAGCGACAGTCCCACGCCTGCGCTGAAAACGGATCGCTGACCGACGGCCGCGTCGGCGTTGATCACGATGGGGCCGAGTCCGAGCGCGATCCCGCCGAGAACCCGGAACGTGTTGTCACCGGTCAGGTCGAAGGCCACCGACTGAGAGGGAAGGTCGGGATCCTCGGGCTCGAAGGTATAGTCGATGTCGACGCTCGATCCTTCCATCTGGAGGCCTCCGTAGACCGTGAGAATGAGCAACCGCCTGCTCGCCGCAATGTTGGCCGCCCAGGCGGATGCGCTGAAGATCTCGTCGTCAGCCTGGTTTTCTATCGAGAGCTTCTGCCACATGAACTGTCCGGTAACGTTGACCGGAAGGAGAGGGAGATACTGGCTGATACTGTGTCGGACGCCGACGCCAATCAGTCCGATCGAACCAAATTCGTCGTGCCCAATGCGCGGGAGGTACCGAACGACGAGATCGGTTCCGGCTATCGATCCGAAGCCGAATTGCGGGACGATCAGCGGGGCGACGGGCGTGTCGATGAGTCCGGGAAGGACGTCGAACGTGGCGGTGGTATCGATGACGACGTCGTCGGACGTACCTCGCACGCCGTCGGGTCCGTTGCTGACCGTTTCGTTGATCGACACGGTCGCCGTGCCCGGCTCGCGACGTCCGAAGACGGTAGGGCCGTTCGCGATCTCGAACGTGACGGGGACCGTGTAACGCCTTCCGTCCGATGCCCGAAAGACCTGCTCCGTCCGATACGAGAGGTCGAACGTCTTGTCCGCGTCCGTCACGAGTGCGCCCATCACCTTGGCTCCGACGTACAGATCCACCAGCGGCAGCAAGCCCCCGCCGATGCGTGCGGTATGAAAGAGGCCGCTGTTCAGGTCGGCTCCGAGTCCGTCTGCCAGCGGCTGCATATACAGCTCGGCGTACGACCGGCCGACACCGTCGACGAGTTCACCCAGATCCTGCGCCTCTGTATCGTTCGGCAGCAGGCTCGCGGAACAGAGGAGCGCGATGAGAAGGAAGGGTCCGATGCGCATATGTCTTGTCGTTATCCGGCGATTGAAGGAAAAATGATGGCGCCGGATCGTCCGGCAAGGCCGTCTCGCGAGTTGTATACGTTGCTTCCTACAACGTATTATCCATTACGTAAGAAAACAATATCCGACGCGTCGAGTCCGGCCGGTTGATTCCTCAGCGGATAGTCCTGCAGATAACGGCTCGTCAGCGTGGAAGCCACTCCTATTGCGATCGTCTTGCGTACACGTTGCTCCTCCGTATCGGGTTCGAAGTAATGGCGCGAAGCGTACCGACCTGCACCTCTCCTGACGCATGCTCGACGTTCGTCCTCTGCATGTTGCTGCTGTGTCTTGGAAGCCGGGGTGCCCTGGCTCAGAATGAAACGGTTTCTCGGGCGGATGATCCCGGCACGCCGTCCGCGACCGCCGTACGTACCGATGCCGTGTTTCAAATCGACGCGGTGCTGGATGAGGCGGACTGGCAGTCGGCAGAGCCTATAACGGGACTGATTCAGTTCGAGCCGACCGAGGGCGCGCCGGAATCGCAGCGGACCGACGTTCGGATTCTTTACGGTGAGGTGGCGCTCTACGTGGGCGCCGTGCTCTATGACGAGCATCCCGATCTCATCGAGATGTCGCTCGGCCGACGGGATGATTTCAATCGGGCGGACTGGTTCCTGATCTCTATCGACTCTTATTTCGATAAGAAGACGGCCTATACGTTCGGCGTCAACGCCGGCGGCGTCCAGTTCGACGCCATCCAGACGGGCGCGCGGCGCGGTCCCAGCGGCACCGGTAATGCCCCGAATCAGATGGATCCGTCGTGGGACGCGATATGGGATGTCAGCCGTCGCGTAACATCCCAGGGATGGGTCGTCGAGATGCGCATCCCCTACAGCATGCTGCGGTTTTCCGATGCCCCGCGGCAGACCTGGGGCGTCCAGATCAGCCGCTTCATTCCGCGCCTGGGCGAACAGTCGGAGTGGCCGCACGTCCCGCGGACGGACCGCGGGAATCTCGTGTCCTATTTCGGGCATCTTACGGGAATACGCGACGTCGAGCCCCGCGGCAATCTGCAGGTTACCCCTTATTCGGTAGCCCGGATGCGGTCGTCGGAAAGCGTCGATACGCCCGGCTCTCTGGACCGGGTGCGTGACCTCGACGTAGGCGGTGACGTGAAGATGGGCTTTGGACCCAACGTAACGCTGGATGCGACGCTCAATCCGGATTTCGGTCAGGTGGAAGCGGACCCGGCCGTCCTCAATCTGACGGCATTCGAAACGCCCCTCGTGGAACGCCGGCCCTTCTTCATCGAGGGGATGCAGATCTATCAGTTCGACCTGGGTCCGGGCCGCCTTCCCTATACGCGTCGCATCGGTGGAGCGGCGCCGATCATCGGGGCCGCCAAGCTATCAGGGCGGTCCGCTGGTGGACTTTCCTTCGGCGTCCTCGGTGCGGCAACGGGCGATAATCTGGATCCGTCACGCTTCTACGGACTGGCACGCATGAGCCAGCAGATCGGAAACTACTCCTCCGTCGGCGGGATCGTGACCGGTTTCGACGGCGAGCGTCCCGACGTATCCGGACGCCGCCGCAGCGTCATCGCCGGAATGGATTACGATTTTCGATTCGTAGATAATGCGTACGGCGTGGAAGGCTTTGCCACGGTCACGCACCGGTACTGGACGCCCACCGGCCCGGAAGCCCGGACGGGTCACGGGGGGAAGGTGCTCGTGGCGAAAAGGCAGGGGGTGTTGAATGGGTTTACCGGCGTGGAAGGGTTTAGCGACCTGGCCTATTACAACGATTGGGGGCGCGTTCAGGAGAATAACTTTGTATCGCTGTTTCTCCGGTTCGAGTACAACCTGAACGGGGGGCGTCCGTTCGGACCCTTCCAGCGAGCCAGTATCGGCGACTTTGGGAGCCAGAAGTTCTCGTACAGCGACGGACTGGACCAGGGACAGCGGCACAGTATCAATTCGAACTGGACGCTGCGAAGCCTCCAGGAGATCCAGCTGGGGACGACGATCTCCCGCCCGTTCGGGGGATACGATATCTTCGAGACGCGAGGTCTCGGTCCGTGGGCGCGCCCGCCGAGCGTCGAGTATTCCGGGGCCTACACGTCGGACGTGCGCCGGAGCTGGCAGCTCGGACCGACCGGATCCATCCGTTTCGACGACGACGACGGTCGTGCGTACGGGCTCGGACTCGAAGGCAACTGGACGGCCGGATCACGCATCGAGCTGTCGGGCACGCTCGAGGGGGAATGGGAGGATGAGGTCACGGCGTGGATGTCGAACGAATCGTTGTTGCGTGCGCCGGACCGCTGGCTGATCGGTACGCGGTCGGCTTCTCCAGACGTGCTGGGGGACGGCGACTATGTCGAGATTGCCGATGCAGGGGGACTTGATGCCGTGATGGCCGGCGTCGACCGCTGGGCCGACGACCTGTACTACGTATCGATGTTCGGCGCGCGAGATACCCGCTCGATCGACCTGACCCTGCGCGGCGCCGTCACGTTCAGGCCGAATCTCTCGCTCCAGATCTACGGTCAGTTTTTCGTCGCCCGAGGCCGCTACGATACGTTTCAGATACAGCAGAATCGAGACGATCTCGCCGCGTTCGACGCCTATCCGAAACGCGACAACTTCGTCTTCAGCCGGTTGCAGTCCAATACCGTGCTGCGCTGGGAATATCGACCCGGATCCACCCTCTTTCTCGTGTGGACGCACGGCCGGCGCTCCGACGATGCACTCAATCCGCTCGGGCCCTGGACGTACTCACCCTACGACCGGCCCATCGGCGATCAGATCGGAGACACGTTCGACGTGCTGCCGGACAATACCATCCTGGTCAAGCTGAATTACGCTTTTCTGCGGTAGCGTGCGCGGCACCCATGCGTACGCAGCTGTCCAACACGCCGGCTACGGCGCGGTTTAGGCGCCATGCAACGCGGCCAGCCATGTTTTTAGCGCCCGGGCCGTTTCCGGATCCCTTCTTTTCTTCACTGGACAGCCTCGCGCCCGGTCCGTTACTTACAGGTCCATTCCGAAGTACCCGGCGCGTCGTGCCGGGACGCTGTGGTTTCGAAAGAAGTGCGTTTTGTAGCAGGTTAGATGAGTCGATCCGGAATCGAGTCGGCCCTCCAATTTGACGATGAGTCCCCCGACCTCCCCGTCGATCTGGAGGCGGCATTCGGTCCGTTGCCGGGGATCGAGCTGGGCGACGGATTCCAGTTTCGCAGGGGGCAGGAAGCCTTTCTCTATAAGTTTGCCGATGCGCTGCGCAAAGGCGAAACGAACCACCTCGGAGTGTTCGTCCCCGGATACGGGAAAACGATCACGGCGCTCGCGGCATTCGTCGTAGCGTTCGAGATGGGTATGGCCGATCGCCTCGTCGTCTTCGTCCCGCGAGGAAACCTGCGCGACCAGTACGCCGATCGGGAAGAGCTAAGCGCCGTTTTCAGGAGCCTCGGTGCTCCCCCGTTTTCGTACTGCGTAGCCGATTCGGAGCGCGTGTTCCTGAAGAATATGGACACGCAGATCATCATCACAACCTATCAATATGCGAGCGGCGAAGGGGGCCATCGTGCGCTGCTGCAGTTTTGTCGCCGCACGTCCTGCATGTTCGTGTTCGACGAGGTGCACCACCTGTCGGACGACGGCACGTGGGCGAGCATGATCGAGCAGCTTCCTTTCGGTATGAGTGTGGCTCTGTCCGGGACGCCGATGCGGTCGGATAACAAGACGCTCTTCGGCGTACCGTTCGAAGTCGGCCCCGACGGCGACCAGTATTACGTTGCCCTCCACGAGGTGTCCATGCGCGACGCGCACGCCGAGGGCAGGATTCTCAAACGCGTGGATGCCCACACCATCGACTATCGCCTCAAGATGGTTCGCCAGGACACGGGAGAGGAGGTCGAGGTGTCGCTATCCGGCATGATGGAGATCGCTCGGAACGAGAGCGATCTCGATGCCTATCTCGCCCGACGTAAACTGCGCTTTCACGAGGTGTATCTGGAATCGCTTCTGGCGCCTGCCTTCCGTCGCTTCTCGGAGAAGCGCGCCGGTCTGAAACGCGCGATGCAGGGGGGCGGACGGTCCGCCTTCCGGAATCATCAAATGCTCGTCATCGCCATGAGCAACCGGCACGCCGCGGCCATCCTCGATTTCATCCGCCGCCGATTTCCCGATTTTAGCTCGGACCGCATCGGACAGGACGTCGGGATCTACGATCGGAATCGGCGTCTCGTCGATTATCGCGACGGCGAGCTGGACGTTATGGTGCAGGTCGACATGATCGGGGAAGGGACGGACATCAAGTCGATCAGCACGATCGTCAAGGCCGACCTCGTGCGAGCCCACTCGAAGACGATGCAGCAGGTCTTTCGCGGCATGAGATATCTCGACGAATGGCCGGAAGCGGCGAACCACTGCGACATCTACGCGGCAAACGACTCAGACCTCGTACATACGTTGGACCGCATTATGGCCGAGGAACAGATCGGCGTAAAGATACGCGCGAAGAAGTCCAACCAGGCGCCACCCGGCCGGGGCGAGCAGCAAGTGAGTCCGTGGGAGCTCGCCGGCGTCGAGCATCGAACGCTGCGCACGCACAGCGTCGACTTTCATCACAAGGCGCCGCCGCGACGCGTTGACGAGCCGGCATCTCAAGTGACCGACGTGAACGAAAAAGAAAAGGAGTTGAGAAAAGAATGTGCCGCGCTAGCGTCGGAGCTGGCCTTCACGCTGCAGTCTGCCGGCAGGTCCGTAGAGATTCGAACGATTCACGCGGAAGCCAAAAAACGGTTCTCGAAGGCCCAACAGGACCTGAGCATTCGGGAGCTGACGCAAAAGCGTGACTGGCTGGAAAAGTGCCTGCGACTTCGGCGTCTTACATAACTGCGATGCGAGGTGTTGCAGGCATGCCGCAGTGGATGCGGTCCGATCGGCCCGCTTAGGGTCCAGCTACCAGCGTAACGGTCAGCCAGTGGCTCATCGACGCCGGGAGCGTGGAGATGGGCGCGCGGCCGGACTGCGACCCGTAGCGACCTCGCCCGTCGGCACTGGAGAGCGTTCCCGCGGGGAGCCCGCCGGAGCCCGGCTGCTGGGCCAGGTTCTGCCCTTCCATCTCGGGCGTGGTAAGGCCCACGCCGATCGTGCGCCCCGGCTCGGTTCCAATGGCGTAGATGATGCCTTCGCCGGGCGCGAGCGGGATCCTGGCTTCGTACGTAAACAGGCTCTGATCGACCTCGGCGTGTAGCAAGATGCCGGGCACGGCGTCCTTGCTGCGGCGAGAACGCTGTCCGTCGCCGGCAATGAGCTCGACTTCCTGCATGGAGCGCTCGATCCGGACTCGATTGGCGGCCATATCGTCGCTGAGACGCCTGCCGCCATCCTCCGAGCCTGCGATCCCTACCGGATAACGGAGACCGAACGTTTCCGCCTTGCCGCCCGCGGGATCGATCCACAGAACCATCCCTTGCTGCATGATCTGCCCGATTTTGCGCAGGTCGCGCGTGCTCATCGAGACGTACAGATAGTCTCCGTCGTTTTGCACGCCCACCGAAAGGTTCTCGCCGTCGATGCGCTGCAGCTTGCCGGGCCATTCGGCCAGGCTGGCGTCGACGGTTACGGGTTCATCCGGCGTGCTGCTTTCGAGGGCAACCGTGCTGCCGCATCCGGCGGTCACGAAGGTGACGGTCACGGCAAGTAGTAGGGCTCGCATCAGTAGCTCGAGATCAGTGGACGGTAGGGCGGCGACCGCATTCGTCGGTCGTAGCAAACGCGATGTCGTCACGTGCCACGCATCGTACCCGGATCCCCGTTATGAGGTTCTATTCCTCCCGGCTTCGTGCATACAACGCTCAGACGACCTTGTGTTTCCAAAGCCCCCGTCGGAATAGCAGAATCCCCACCAGGGCGAAGGCGGTCTGGGCGATGGCAATGGCGATGAAGATTCCCTCGACGCCGAGTCCGACCGGGTGGGCCAGAACGAGGGCGAGCGGGATCTGAAACAGCCAGTAGCAGACGAAATTGATCCACGTAGGCGTCACCGTGTCTCCGGCCCCGTTGAAGGCCTGTACCATGACGGTGCCCAGGGCGAAAAAGGGATAGCTGTAGGCCACGTAGCGCAATAACTCGGCACCGACGGCGATTACGGTCGGCTCGGAGCTAAAGAGACGCAGCAGTTCCCGATCCCAGCAGAGGAGCCCCACGCCGACAAGCGTCAGGAAGACGGTATTGTATCCGGCCGTGATCCAGACGGCGCGTTCCGCTCGATCCGGCAGGCGGGCACCGAGGTTCTGCCCGACCAGCGTTGCGGCGGCATTCCCCATGCCCCACGAAGGGAGCAGCCCGAAGATAATGATCCGTACGCCGATCGTGTATCCAGCCACGGCTTCGCTGCCGAACTCCGCCACGAGGCGGATGATGAGAATCCACGTAGCCGATCCGACCAGGTACTGGATGACTCCTGGACCCGAAATCAGCAGCATGCGCCGGACGACCTCGACGTTCAGACGCATGGCCTCGCGCCCCATTCGGAGGCGCCCGGTGCCGCGAATGAGGACGGTGAGCTGGAAGGTTACACCGACGGTGCGGCTGAAGACGGTGGCAACGGCCGCTCCCGTGATCCCCATCTCCGGAATCGGTCCGAGTCCGAATATCAGGATGGGGTCCAGAATGATGTTCAGCACGTTCGCCAGCGCCAGCGACCGCATGGCGAGGGCCGCGTCGCCGGCCCCTCTGAAAATCGCATTGATCAGAAAGAGAAGGAGGATGGTGACGTTGCTGCCGAAGAGGATGGCGGCATAGAGCGTCCCCATCCCGACGACGGCCTCCGTCGCACCCATCATTCGCAGCAGGTCCGGTGCGAATGCAATGCCCAGCACGGCGAACGGGACGGAGACGGCCACGGCGACGACGATCGCTTGAAAGGCGGCGGCCGACGCGGCAATCGGATCCTTCTCGCCGATGCGCCGCGCCACCATGGCCGTGATGGCCATGCTCAGACCGATGCCGGTGGCGAAGACGAAAATCAGCAGCGACGCCGTAATGCCGACGGCGGCGACGGACTCGGCCCCCAGGCGGCTCACGAAATAGATGTCGGCCAGCTCGAAGACCGATTGCATCAACATTTCGAGGACCATCGGCACGGCCAGCAGAACGATGGCGCGCCCGAGTTTGCCGGATGTGAAATCCTGTTCGGATCCGCGTATGGCCTCCGCCAGCGCCGTCCACCATCTTCTCGACGCGGAACGTCTGTTGTCGTCGGGGGAATCCTGGCGAGCCATGCGCTCTAGGGGGGCGTCAACGATGGGGGGCTTCCGACTGCGTGCCGCAGCGTACGAGGGCCGGGTTTCGACGGCACGCGGCATGATTGCAGTCCCTACGCAAAGCTATGCCACGAGGTGCGCCGCGGCGTCGTCACGCGATCCAATTTCACGAGAAGTACGCGCGGGGCACAGCGTTTCCCACTCCATAAGCCATCTGTGAGCGAACACGCGAGTCGTCAGGAGAGCTCTCTTATCGTCGCCCGCTTATCGGATTAGCCGTAGACGTCCTTCAGCTTCTTCTGGAGCTTCGCGCGGCCGCGGTTGATGCGGCTCTTGACCGTCCCCATCGGCAAACCGGTGATTTCCGCGATTTCCTCGTAGCTGAGCAGCTGCACGTCGCGCAGGACGACGACCTCCCTGAAATCCTCCGCCAGCTCGTCGAGGGCCTGGTGGATGCGCTCGCTATGGATGCCGCGCTCCGCGAAGCGGTCCGGCGCCAGGACGTCCGCCGGTATCGGCATCTCGTATTCTTCTCCGTCGCTCTCCGAGTGGATGGAGTGCGTGCGGTGGCGCTTGCGGCGCCTGTACTCCGATCGAGCGAGGTTGCCTGCGATCGTATAGAGCCACGTCGAGAATTTAGCGATCGGCTCGTAGGAATGACGATTGCGAAACAGGCGAAGAAACGTTTCCTGGAGCAAGTCTTCCGCCAGGTCGTCGTCGTGGAGAAAGTGATACAGGTAGGAGGCCAGCCGGTCCCGATACCGCTCCACCAGGAGGTTGAATGCTTCCTCGACGCCGGACTGCAGCTGGCGCATGAGCTCCTCATCACTCATCTCACTGAGTGCGATGCGCAGCGCCTGTCGTGTCGGACGACTGGTCATGAACGACATCCTAAGAATGACTGCAAGGATCTTGTCGAGGTATGAGCAATACGACCATACACTGTCTACCGGATTCGGCGGCCGATGTTTGATGGCGGCCGGGCAGACATCGGTACCGGCCGGGATCCGGCAAACCCGGCCGAATGTCAATCCACGCGTCACTATTCGACAGGCCATGCTTGAACCGGGACGACCGCGACACGCGCAGATCAGCGATTGGTTGAGGCAGCGGATCGAAGAGGGTTCGTATCAGACGAATGAAAAGCTCCCTTCCGAAAGTCAGCTGGGGGAGCAGTTTGACGTGAGTCGCATTACCGTGCGCCGAGCGCTGCAGACCCTCGAAAACGAAGATCTCATCTATCGAAGGCAGGGACTGGGGTCGTTCGTGAAGGAAACGCGAGTCAGCCAGCGGCTCGTACGGCTGACGGACTTCGCTGAGGACATGGAGGCGGCCGGGATAGAGGCCCGATCGCGGATTCTACGATTCGATGCCGAGCCCGCGTCGGCCGACGTCGCAGTGGCGCTGGACGTTGCCGTGGGTGAAAAGGTGTTTCGTCTGGATCGCGTCCGTGTCGGCGACGGCGAGCCGTTTGCGTTCGACCGCACGTGGATGATGCCCTTTTACGCGCAATTGCTGTACGATCACGATCTCGAACGCGAAACGATCTATCATATTCTCGAAGAAGAATACGATATCCCCGTTACGCGTGGGCGCTTTCGCATCGAGGCGGTGAATGCGGAGGAGGAGGTGGCCGGACGCCTAGGCGTTCCGGTGGGCTGTGCCCTGCTTCTTATCGACCGAATCTCGTTTACCGAGCCGGAGCGCCGCGTGTACTTTCAGCGCCGGTACTACAGGTGCGATCGCGTAGCCTACGAACTTGAACTCTCACGAATGATGCCGTCCGGTGAGGGTACCGATGACGAGATCCCGCACACGGAGTTCGAACCGGTCTTCAAGGACCGAAACGCGGATGCATGAGTTGAATGTCACCGATCTGTCCCGTATCCGCTGACGCCTATGTTCGTCGACTCTTTCGACCGCATTCATACGTATCTGAGGATCTCCCTCACCGAGCGGTGTAACCTGCGCTGCCGGTACTGCATGCCCGAGGAGGGCGTCGATCTGTCGCCGCGGGATGCCATTCTCTCTTTCGAGGAAATCGAGCGCCTCGCACGCGTGTTCGTCGATCACGGCGTCGACAAAATCCGGCTGACCGGCGGCGAGCCGCTCGTCCGGAAGGATGTAGAGCAGCTGGTGGAGCGGCTGGGTGCGCTGCCCGGACTGCGGACGCTGGCGATTACGACGAACGGACTTCTATTGCCGAAGAAGCTGCGCCGGCTGCACGCGGCCGGCGTCAATCTGCTCAACATCAGCCTGGATACCCTTCACAGAGACCGATTCGAGGCCATTACACGGAGGAAAGGGTTCGAGCAGGTGCTCAAGGCCATCGATATGGCCGTCGACTACGGCTACGATCCAGTAAAGGTGAACTGCGTCGTCGTGCGGGGCGTGAACGACGACGAAGTCGGCCGATTCGTGGATCTTACCAGGGATCGGCCCATCCAGGTACGGTTCATCGAATACATGCCGTTCCAGGGTAACGGCTGGTCGGACGATGCGTTCGTGTCGTACGCGGACGTCAAGAAGCGGGTCGAGGAAGAGCACCCGACGCTGGAGCGGCGGGACGACGGACCGAACGCGACGGCCAAGGTGTTTCACGTACCCGGATTTCGGGGCAGCGTCGGTTTCATCACGTCGATGAGCGACGAATTCTGCTCAACGTGCAACCGGCTGCGTATTACGGCCGATGGGTCGCTCAAGGTATGTCTGTTCGGCAACGCGGAGGTCAGCCTGCGCGACATCATGCGCGGCGGGGCGACGGACGACGAGCTGGCGGAGGCCATTCAAGCCGCCGTGACGCGAAAACAGGCCGCTCACGCCGGGATGCACCAGCTCCTGGATGAGGAAAACAGACCGATGATCCTGATCGGAGGCTAGGCGTTTCTCAGCCGCTCGAAGGGCACCTTGGTGCCCGCGGGAGCCGCGTCCAGCTCTTCGGAGAGGTGTATGAGTCCGTCTGCCTCAACGAGCGACGAGGCGACGTGCGATCCCTGACGTTTCGCCGGCTCGACGACGAGCCGTCCGTCCGACCAGCTCGATCGCCCGCGCGCGAAGTAGTGCAGGCCGTGGCGCTTCGAGATGCCGGATCCCAGGATGGCCGGTTCCGTCGGGCGAACCACCTCGCGGCGTCCGAGCATGGCCGCGAGGGCGCAACGCACGTAGATTTCGAAGCAGACGGCGGAGGAGACGGGGTTGCCGGGCAACGCGAAGACGGGCTTGCCGTCGAGGAGGCCGAAAGCGAGCGGCTTTCCCGGTCGCTGGCGAACGCGCCAGAAGAGCAGCTCCATGCCGAGCGCCTCCAGCTCGTCTTTGACGAAGTCGTATTCTCCGACGGAGATCCCGCCGGAGACGATGAGCACATCCGCTCTCATCGCATCCGCAAGCGTTGACCGCACGTCCGCACGTTCGTCACGCGCCCGAAATCGGCCGATCACGCGTCCTCCCGCCATGTTGACCTGCGCGGCGAGAGCCGGGCCGTTTGTATCCCGAATTTTGCCCGGTCGCAGCGGCTCCGACGGCTCGATCAACTCATCTCCCGTCGTCACGATCGAGACGGAGGGCGGACGCGCGACGTCGACGTGAGCGTACCCCAGAGAAGCCAGCACGGCGATCTCGGGTGGCCCCACCACGTGGCCCGCTTCGAGCACGCGGGCGCCAGGCTGAATGTCTTCACCGGAACGGCGGACGTTCTCACCCGGAGCCGCCGCTTTTTCGAAGGTTACGGTGCGCCCGGCGTCGTTCACGGAAGCGACCTCGATGGGAAGAACGGCGTCGGCCCCTTCAGGCATCGGCGCACCGGTCATGATGCGTACGCACGTGCCTTGAGAGACGTCGGGTGACTCGGCCGAACCGGCAGCCGTTTCTCCGACGATCTCCAGGGATCTGCCGGCCTCCCGTACGTCGTCCGACCGAAGGGCGAAGCCATCCATGGCCGAGTTGTCGAAGGGCGGAATGGCGTCGCGGCTCACCACGTCGTCCGCCAGCGTGGCGTGGAGCGCTTCTTCGAGATCGATGCGCACGGTGCCTAGCGGATGCACGTGTTCGAGCACGATCGCGCGTGCCTCCGTAAAGGCGATCATTTCTTGCATGTCCGGTACGGCGGAGAAGGTGAAAAAAGCGATGTTGTGAAAAGGCGTCGTACCTCGGCGTGCTACGGCCGGTCGAAATAGAACAGGCCGCCTCCGAGTCCGCCTACGATCAGCTCGATCCCCCCGTCGCCGTCCGCGTCACCGAACGTCGGTACGGCGGTAGGGGGTACGTCCATCGGCAGCGGTTCGCCGCGATTGAAGCGCGGCGCGGACGGCGTCCCCTCGTTCCGGTACAGGATCAGTCCGCTCGACTCACTGCCGACGACCATGTCCATGTCGCCGTCCCCGTCGACGTCCCAGAATGTAGGCGCGCTTCGGCGACCCACGCTGATGCCTGCATATTCGTCCGACACGAGCGTAAATTCGGGCTCTGCGGCGGACCCCGTGTTCTCGTAGAAATTGATCGTACCCGACGTCTCTCCGACGAAGAGGTCGAGATCCCCGTCCCCATCGATGTCGACCAGCACCGGTGTCGTATGGCTTCCACGGGTGAGTTCTACGAAGCCCGCCTCGACGAGCGCGAAGCTCGGATGGGTTGCCGAACCGTCGTTTCGATACAGGGCGACGCCGTCGTTCCACGTTCCCAGCAGCAGATCCAGGTCGCCGTCCCCATAGAGGTCGCCGAAGGCGGGCGCGTAATGATAGGCCGTCATCAACGCGATCGAATCGCGCATCTCGAAACGACCGCTCGCATGTACGCCGCCCATCCCATTACCGGTCGTAGCGGCGCCGGCCACATTCTCGAACCGCACGAGCACGGACGTACGGCTATCCTGCGAGGAGATCTTATTGGCGACGAGCAGATCGTCGTCCCCGTCGCCGTCGAGATCCACGAGTACGGGATAGCTTTCACTCCCCACGTCGATCTGATCCAGGAACCGGCGCGTCCGGAGCTCGAATTGTCCGTCTCCAATCTGTTCGTAGAAATAGAGGTTGTTCGCGGCCGTGCGGTTCGGGTTGAACGCACCCCCGAGAACGCCTACGAGGAGATCCATATCGTCGTCTCCGTCGAGGTCGCCGAAAGTCGGTGCGTTGTATCCGCTCGACTGAATGGGTTCGGGCGGAGGGAAGGGCATCGGCTCGCCGCTCAGGTCGGGATTTCTGCAGGACCCCCTGTTTTCGATGCGCAGCAGGCTGGGTTCGAAAAAATCTCCCCAGAAGAGATCCATGTCGCCGTCCCCATCGATGTCCCCAAACGTCATCGTGTTCGCGCCGTGCAGCGGGTCGGCATGCAGCGCTACGGCGTGTCTACCTCCGCTTGAGGTCGAGCGCGAAGGTGCCGTCGTGTTTGTAGCGGTTCGTCGGTCAGGTCCGAGGTCGGGCCCACGATATGCAGGATCGTCACCGGGAATGTTCGGCATGGGAGCCGGATTGGCATCGCCGGGTTGTCCGAACTGTGCGACGATCTCGATGTCTTCGAAGCGCTCGGTGACGAGGCGAAAGACGGGAACCGCAGTGGAATCGACGGCCTCGTACCGCGTCACCGTGCCGTCCAGGCGTCCGATGAAGAGGTCGGCGAGTCGGTCGCAGTCGATATCGGTGACGTTGGGAATGTTCTGACGGTCCGAGAAAACCGGATCGCCATCCACGTCGCGAAGCGTGTCGGCCGCCGGCTCGAACGCCGGTTCGGTCGGCGTACCTACGTTTCGATAGTAGCGGATGTAGCTGAATGGTTGCTCGGCGAGAAGGTCGATGCGACCGTCTCCGCCGAGGTCTGCAAAGCGGTACCATTCCCCCACATCGAGGCCCTCATAGCGGTCGGATCGCCAGGTATACTCCGCCGCGTTCGCCGAGCCGGTGTTCTCGAAAAACATCACGGCGCCCGTGTATTCCTGTACGAACAGGTCGAGATCGCCATCGCCGTCGATGTCGACGAGCTGCGGGCGCGGCACGTTCATCCCCCCGAGAAAAGGAAGGTCGTACGGCGTGCCGTCCGGTTTGATGACCTCGAACGGCGCGACGACGCGCAGCGAAGGGATCGCCGCGACCATCCGTTCTCCGCCGTCGTCGAGCGACGGCCCGGTGACCGAGCATCCGGCCAGGCTCGTGACGAGCCACAGTCCGCACGGGGCGACGAAAGCGAGCAGCAGGCGGTGCATGTTCTGGGTGATGGTGGCTTTCCTTGTGCGTGGGGGCCGTGTCGGTCGGACGAAGGCGCCGGCCTCGCGCGGATCGCGGCCGGCTAAGGGTCTCCGGCCCCGTGCCGAACGACGCCGGGGCCCCGTTATCGTGGGGGGCGGCTGCCGATTCCTGTCGGATAGTGCTCCACCTCCAGGATCTTGACGATTTCAAGCGTCCGGGTGTCGATGACGGCGACGCTACCGTGCGGGTCGCCCTCCGTCTCGTACCGCGATTCAAAGGCACCGTTCAAATTATTGTTGGATACGTAAGCATATCGGCCGTCGGACCGCACGGCGCTGCCGTGCGGCTGTGCGAGGCCGCGACCGGACACGACGCCGGAGACCGACAGGGTCGGCACGTCCACGAAGGAAACGGCGTCGGCCCGTTTGCGCGGAACGATGGCACGCGAGCCGTCGGGTAGAAACGTTGGGTGCCACGGCGCCCCGCCGACGTCGAGCACCTCGACGACATGCGGCGACATAGGCTCCTCCAGGCTGAAGAAGAGAAGCTGACCGCTCATCTCTCCCCCGACGATCATGAGGGGACGGTTCGGTGCCACGGCGAACTGTACGAATCCGTGGTGCGGACCCTCCACTTCGGTCAGCTCGATCTCGAGCGACTGGGGATCGATGCCGGCGATCTGGTTCACACCCAGGCTCGCGCTGTACACGTGCCGTCCACCGGGCGCGGCAATCAGCGCATGGGGACGCGGATAGAAGACGTCGATCTCCTCCACGGACATATCGGAGGGATCGATCCGTCCGATTCGCTGGGGCGGGTTGACGGCGCTCATGGATCGGCCGGCGTAGAGGCTCTCGCCGGTAGATGAGATCGACAGCATGCCCGGGACGTCGAAATCAGCGCGGCCTACCAGTTCGTTATCGCGCGTGAACTTCAGCACGACGCCTTCACCGATAAGGGACACGTACCAGTGCTCGCCGTCGGGTGCGACCGCGATGTGGTGCGGACTGGCGTTTTCGGAAAAGCCGAGTTCGCGAAGATCGACCGTCCGAATAACGACGTTCGTCGCCATGTCGACGATGGAAATGACGGCGGAGCCCTGGTTGCATACGTACAGCAGCTCGTCCGCGTCCGCAAACGCCACCCGTCCGGCGTCGTCGGGAGCTCCCGCGTCGATCCAGCGGCGAACGACGTCGAATTCTTCCTCGGAGGGCCCGTCGGGACCGGCTTGCAGGGCCCGCTCGATCAGCAGGCTTCTGTCGGTGTCGTAGGGGATGAGCAGCTCACCCTGGTCGGAGCCGCGGAGCAAGGCGGACCACGAGCTCGCATCGATACCGGTGTCCTGCGTCAGCAGCGGCAGAAACGATTCCCGGATGACGGGAAGGACGTCCTCCGAGAACACCGGTTCGTCGCTGGCCGGCTCACCGGGGCCGATGAGGGACGCGCAGCCGGCCAGGAGAAGGCAGCAGAAGATGGACGTGAAGCCTGGTCGCATGGGGTACTGAATTCGTGTATCGCCGTCGACCGTATTCGCCGTCACGTTACAGGCCGAGCTCTTCGTTTTTCTGGAGCAGAAAGAGTCCTTCGTCGATGCTGGACACGATGATGGTACCACTCTCGAAGAAGGGATAGTTGCTCCACGAGCCGGCGAAGCCCGGTGCATCATCACCCACCGGCATCGTGTCGAAGAATCCGACTTCGCGGGGGTTCTCCGGGTCGCTGATGTCGTGGATTCGAAGTCCGCTTACGTAATTGGACTGATACATCAGGTCGCCCCGGATGTACAGGTTGTGGTCCGTCGCCCGATTGCCCCAGGAATACTCCCGCACCAGCTGCGGATCGTCCAGATCGGTGATGTCCCAGATAAGCGTCCGCGTCTCGTCGACGTTGCCGCTGACCTCGTCGAGTTCGTCATTGACGTAGAAGTATCGGTGATCGTCGGAGATCCAGCCCTGGTGCGTGTAGGCGACGTTTGGATACGACGCCGTCGAGATACCGACGGGCGCTTTCTTTTCGGTTACGTCGGCGATGTGGAACGCCGTCTCGTTCGAGCCGAAGCAGATTTCCCGGTCTACGTACTCTTGGTCGGGCCCCGCGTAGATGAGGCACTGCGCATCGTGCGTGTACCCCGTACCGGCACGACCCGTACCTTCCGCCGCATAACAGCCTGCGAAGGTCGGATTCGTCGGGTCCTGCACGTCGATCATGTGAAGTCCGCCGCCGCACGTTTCACCACCGCCGCTGTTACCGACGCTGTACGCGAATCCCGTGTCGGTGTTGATCACGATGTTGTGTGAGCTGTTGATCTTGTCGTAGAGCGCCGTCGGTTCGAACGTCATCGGCTCCGGGCCGACGGTACGGAGCTGGGTGAGATCGAAGACTTGCATGCCGTGCCGGCCGGCGTTGTCGGCTACGATGAAGGCATGGTTTTCGTACACCTTGATATCGCGCCACGCCGAACCGGGTGAGCCTGGCGTCTTGGGCAGGTCGCCGAGGAAGCGCGGATTGGAGGGATCCGTGACGTCGACGAACGACGTGCCGTCGACCCTTCCGACCAGTGCATACTCACGACCCGTGTCCGGATCCGTCCACCCCCAGATGTCGTTCAGCTGCACGCCGCGATCGCCGCCCAGCTCGCTGATCGGGAGAAATGCGAGGAGGTTTACCTGGCTGCAGTCGAACATGCCGGCGGCACCGTCGTCGCACATCACCGCCCCGCCCGTAACGGGTTCCAATCCGACCGACGCACTGCGCAGCGTCTGCGTCTCGGACCAGTTTCCGCTCTCGTCCCGCTCGAAGACCACGACGCTTCCCGCGCCGTAATCGTCTCCGATGGCGGCCACGACGGCGACGTCCCCGTCGACAGTGACGGCATTGCCGAATCGATCGCCGCGCTGGAGGTCGGACGTCGAGATCGAGGTCGAGGCCGAAAAGTCGTCCCCCGCACGGATAAACCGGTAGGCGCTTCCATTGAGGATGGCCCCCTGAGGCGCTCCGACCCACACTTCGTCGCCGTTCATGGCCACCGCCGAGCCGAAGGACGGTGCGTTCGGCGTGCTGTAGGGGAGAAGGAGGTTGGCCGACTGCCATTCGTCCGTCTCCGGACTGAGGCGGTAGACGATCGCGCCGCCGACGCGGTTGCCGAAGAGCGGCACGCCCACGATCAGGTCGCCCGCGTCGACGTCCAGCGACGCGCCGTATCGATCTCCGGCATCCGTGATCCGGCCTTCAAGCAGCCTGGACTCGATCCAGTTTGAGCCGTCGTACTCGTATACGTATACGCCGCCTGAGGCGTCGTTCTGGTCGGGTGCCCCCACGAACACCCGGTCCCCGTCGGCGGCGAGCGCCCGCCCGAACGACGCGCCTTCGTCCGTCGAGCTGCCTTCGAGTCGCGTCGATTCGGTCCACGCTCCGTCGCCCCCGCGTTCGTATACGTAGACGATCCCCGGTGCTTCATCGCCCGCCGGAGCGCCTACGAAAGCGAAATCGCCGGATACGGCCACGGTCAGTCCGAATTGGTCCTCCGAAACGATGCCTTCCGGAGCCAGCGTCGCCTCGTACGTCCACGCGCCGCCGCTGCGCGAAAATACGTACGCCGCGCCGGGATGACCTTCTCCGCCCGTGGATCCGACCACGAGCAGGTCGCCGTCACGCGCGACGCTCTGTCCGAAATGATCGCCCATACGTGCATCCGGAGCGGTGAGCTCGGCGCGCTGCGCCCAGCCATCCTCCGCGCCGCCGTAGACGTGCACGGCACCGGATCGGTATACGTTGTCGGACTCGCCGACGAAAATCTCGCCCGCGGCAATCAACACGGACTTGCCGAACCCTTTTTGCGCCGACGCGGGGGAGGCACTCATCATAGTGACGGCCGCAAGCAGGAGGAACCAGATGCTATTCTTTATCATGACTTCTCGTATTGGTGGAAGCGTTGACGCGATGAGGCTGCGCACCCGAGAATCGGGCTCCCCGCGGTGACAGGATCCTCGACCTTCGGTAACTGATGTGGAACCGGCGGCCATCCGGCAGCGGTCTTGCGACCGAATTCCGAAAGCGCTTTTCGCGCTCTTTTCACTGCCTTATGGCTATTCCGTTCCGCGGTCGCATGCAGAAGATAAGATCTTGCTACATTGACGTTTTGACCCAGATGGTACTCCTCGTCCGGTAGACATTGATGTTTCGAGAAAGATTCGCAGGGGTCCGCCGTCCATTCGTCGCGCCCGACGACGTTCGTCGTGCGCTCGAGGCGCACTATGGTCTCCGCGTCCGGAACGGCGAGAGTGGACTCGCCGCCTTGCCGGGCGATAGGGATGCGAATTTCGCCGTTCGATCGGAGGGAGGAGCGCGGTTCGTTTTCAAGATCGCACACGCCCTGGAAGATCGAGAGGTGCTCTGCGCCCAGCATCGTGCCATGGAGAGGGTCGCCGGCAGCGGGATAGGCGTTCCGAATGTCGTCAAGACGCGAGAAGGCGCAGAACTCGTCGACGTACGAGGGAAGAACGGAGTCGTCTACCCGGCGCGCCTGCTGACGTTCGTCGACGGCGTGCCGCTGGCGACCGCGCGACCACGCTCGCGGCGCCTTCTGGCCACGGTGGGCTCGATGGTCGGACGGTTATCTCAGGCGCTGGACGGATTTGATCATCCGGCCTTCGAGCGCGATCTGATATGGGACATGCGACACGCGGGACAAACGGTGGCCGATCGGCTGGAGTATGTGGATGCGGACGAACGGCGGCTCCTCGAGCCCTTCGTCGCTCGATTCCACGATGCGATGAAACGCCGCGGGAGTCGGCTTCGCCGCAGCGTCGTGCACCACGACCTCAACGATCACAACGTCCTTATCGATGAGCCCGATCGGTGGGAACGAGGAGGGTGCGGTATCATCGACTTCGGTGATATGGTGGCCTCCTACACGGTGACCGAACTTGCCGTCGCCGTCGCCTATGGCATCCTGGATGCCCGGGACCCGCTTCGGGCGGCCTCGACGCTCGTGGCACGCTATTGCGACGTTTTTCCTCTTCGTGAGGATGAGGTGTCGGTCCTCTTTCCGATGATCGGGATGCGGCTTTGCGTCAGCGTCGCCATCTCATCCCAGCAGCGGACCCTGGAGCCGGACGATGACTATCCGGACGATGACTATCTGACCGTGTCGCGCGCGCCGGCCCTTCGGATGCTGGAGCGATTGGCGGCGATTCCTGCCCGATTGGCCGAGTACGTGTTTCGACGCGACGCAGGGTTCGAGCCATGCCCGCGCGGGAAGGAGGTGGCACGGTGGTGCCGCCTGCATCGGAGCGAAGCCGCTCCCGTCGTCCGTCCAGCACCCACGGAGGAGGTGACGTGCGTGCTGGATTTCAGCACGAGGTCGACGTGGACATTCGAGGAGCTCACGGAACCCGCAAGCGGGGGCCGGGCCGTGAGGCGGCATCTAGAAAGGGCCGGCGTGCCGACAGGCGTCGGAAGATATGGCGAAGTACGGCTCGTGTATCGCGGAGAGCAGTTCACCGGAGACTCGCAGACGAGAACCGTTCATCTCGGCATCGACCTCTTTCAGCCGGCCGGCAGTAAGGTTTACGCACCGCTCGACGCTGAAATCTATGCCCTGGCCGACAACGACCGGTCGTACGATTACGGACCGACGGTCATTCTGAAACACGCACCGGTCGGCGGTCCGACCTTCTACACGCTCTACGGGCACCTCGACCGCGATACGCTCGTCCGGCTGAAGACGGGCGACCGCGTCCGCGCCGGCGAGGACTTCGCGCGGGTCGGACGTAGAGACGAGAACGGCGGCTGGGTGCCTCACGTGCACGTCCAGATCGTCGCCGATCTTATGGATGGATCCGGCGATAGATCCGGCAGCGTCCCGGGCTCCGAAAGCGTTGCCGACGACGCTCCCGGCGTACGGCCCGTAAGGCCCCCCGGCGACTTCCCCGGCGCGTGTGAACCGTGGATGGCGGAGGTATGGAAGGGCATCTCGCCCAGCCCGGTCGACCTGCTCGGACTGGCCGAAGGTGCCGCGGCGAGCACGTCCCCGGACGCCGCGTCGCTTCTCGAGGCGAGAGGGCGGAATCTGGCCCCGTCGCTCAGCGTATCCTACCGTGCGCCCGTCCCGGTCCACCGCGGCTTCATGACCCGGCTCTACGATCGTGACGGGCAGGCGTATCTCGACACCGTCAACAACGTGGCCCACGTCGGACACGCACATCCCCGGGTCGTGGAGGCGGTTTCAAAGCAGCTGCGCGTGCTCAACACCAACACGCGCTACCTCTACGAAGAGCTCCATCGCTTCGCGGAGCGGCTTACCGCGACGCTACCCGATGCGCTGGACGCGTGCTTCTTCGTGAACAGCGGAAGTGAGGCGAACGATCTCGCCCTGCGTCTCGCGCGCTCTCACACGAGACGAACCGATGTCCTCGTCCACCAACACGCCTATCACGGCAACCTCTCTTCGCTTATAGAAATCAGCCCATATAAATTCGCGGGCGAGGGCGGCGCGGGCCGGCGGCCGCACGTGCACGTCGCGCCCATGCCCGATCCCTACCGGAGCGATGCATCGGGGGCTGCGCACGCCGAGGCGCTGCGGCGCGCGGCCGGAAAAGCAAGCGACGGCCTGGCGGCGTTCGTGGCGGAATCAGCCATGGGATGCGGCGGGCAGGTGTTTTACCCGGACGGATACCTGGCGGCGGCCTACCGTCACGCGAGACGTGCGGGAGCCGCGTGCATCGCCGATGAGGTTCAGACGGGTTTCGGCCGTGTGGGTGAGGCGTTCTGGGCGTTCGAACTGCAGGACGTAGTGCCCGACATCGTGACCATGGGCAAACCCATCGGAAACGGCCATCCGCTGGGCGCCGTCGTAACGACGCGGGCGATTGCCGCGTCGTTCGATTCGGGGATGGAATACTTCAATACGTTTGGCGGCAACCCCGTCTCCTGCGCGGCCGGACTCGCCGTGCTGGACGTCATACGGGAAGATGGACTTCGGGAGCACGCGCTCCGTATCGGACGTCGATTCAAGTCATCGTTGCACGAGCTCGCGGCTGATCACGACGTGATCGGTGACGTGCGAGGCACGGGACTTTTTCTCGGTATTGAGCTCGTGCGAGACCGGCACGCGAAGGCGCCGGCCGGCATGGCGGCGGACTACGTCGTGAACCGGATGCGGGAGGAAGGGATACTGACAAGCCGAGACGGTCCGCACGGGAACGTGATCAAGATCAAGCCGCCGCTCGTCATAGGCGGCACGGACGTGGATCGGTACGCGGCGACGCTCGACGAAATCCTCCGTGAGGACTTCGTTCGAACCGGTTAG
>JBBDTI010000019.1:8304-9552 GCA_040904565.1 Rhodothermales bacterium | reverse complement strand
CTCGTCACGCACAACCGGCAGCTTCTCGCCGCTTTTCAAGGCGTGGC
Source organism: Rhodothermales bacterium (assembly GCA_040904565.1). Taxonomy (GTDB): domain Bacteria; phylum Bacteroidota; class Rhodothermia; order Rhodothermales; family VXPQ01; genus JBBDTI01. The sequence goes on along the minus strand of JBBDTI010000019.1, from coordinate 9,505 downwards.
CACGCATCCCGATGATCTCTAACGGCCTCGCCCAGGCCTATTCCTCTACGGCACGCCGTATGTCCCGCGCGATGTAGCCCACGGCGTCGGCCGTCGGATGCGGGTCGTTCCAGGCGATGCGGACGGCGCGGCGGTCGAGCTGCTCGACGTGGGAGCCGATGACGAAGCTTTCGATGCCGAGCGCGGCGAACGCTTCGGCGAGCCGCGCCTCGTAGGCGAGGGTACCCTGCAGGTCGTCGTAGAAGGTCACGTCGCGGTAGATACCCACCTTCAGATCGGTGCCCTCGCGCTCGCACAACGCCTGCATCCGCGCGAGTCCTTCGAGGGTGTGGTCGAATGCGGGGGAGTCGAGGCGCGAGGTGGTGGGTGAGGCGGCGGGTGAGATAGTGGGCGAGGTGGCGGGTGAGGCGGCAGACGAGGCGGCGGTTGGACCGGCTTCGGATGGGGCGGCATCGAAAGAATGCGCCTTCGCAGATAACATAGCCCGCACGGTCTCGATCCCGTTTCTGACCAGGTAGGAGAGGTAGACCGACCGGTACAGCGCCTGCGTTGCGCGGTGGAGCGGCGTGGAGCCGATGTTGCCGAATTCGCCGTCGGTCAGCCGGAGCTGGTTGTGGTCGAAGGTGATGTCGTTCTCCAGGAAGACGAGCACGACGGTGTCGACGTCGTATCGCGCCAGATAGTCTTCCAGCGCGGCCAGCTCGTTCCAGGTCGTGTAGCCGGAGGCGGCGACATTCTTGACGCGGACAGGGCGGACGCGGACGGTCTCGTCGGCCGCGGCATAGAGCGCCTGCAGCTGGGACGCGGGCGTCTCGTCGCCTTCGAGCCCGTGCCCGAATACGACGGAGTCGCCCAGCAGGAGGACGGTATGCGCGACGTCTTGGCGGCCCACGACCGCCGACGATCCGCCGTTCTCGACGACTCGATATCCATCCTCATCCAGCCGCACCTTCTTACCCATGTAGTACCCCTCGTAACCCGCGCGCATCCGGTAAGGCAGGTATTCGTCATCGTGCGCCTCGTACATGCCCGGATCCGCCAGGGTCGGGCGGTAGCCCGTCGCCCGCAGCGCGAGCTCGGCGACCACGATCGTGAAGAGAAGCGACGCGCCGAGAAGCGCGGCGTTCTTGACGACGCCGGTGATTCGTGTGGCGGTACGCTTGCGGCTCATCGGCTCAGCGTTCCGGTGCGTTGGACGTTC
>JBBDTI010000019.1:3891-8204 GCA_040904565.1 Rhodothermales bacterium | reverse complement strand
AAGCAGCGTGGATGGAGGCCCGTCACGAGCAGCTCGTGCGCCCCGTGGACGTCCGGCGAGGGCACGCTCTCGAGATAGTAGTGCCTCCAGAAGACGTGGTACGTACCGTCGGGGTGCTGGTAGGCGAGCGGTCCGGTCTCGACGCAGCCGTATTCCATGGCGACCGGACAGCCGAGTACGTCTTCAATGACGGCCGCGCTGTCGGCCCGCGGGAAGGATTCGGCGGTGGCTATGGCGACCTTGAGGTTCAGGTGCGCGAAGGAGCGGTCGCGGTTGACGCGCGCGAAGCGGTCCAGCGCCGAGGCGTAGGCCAGGACGTAGTCGGGCTTGAAGTCCAGCAGCTCGTCCCCCGCGCGGCGCATGGCCTCGTCGCTGACGTCGTAGGCGGAGAAGCGCCGGTAGCCCGCGAGGGCGTCTTTCGTGCCGCGGATCCACTTGTTCGCGAGGCCGCTCAGGCCCGTCCCGAGCAGGTGGCGGTGCCCCCACATGACGAAGAGCCGGTCGCCAGGGTCGACGCCGTACCAGCTTCGACCATACCACATGTCGGCCGTGCAGTAGTCCCGCTCCCGGCTCCACGACGGGATCTGTACGGGCTCGGCAGACGACCCGCCGGTGGTGCGGTAGTAGTCGGGCTGTTCGGTCGGATCGAAAAGGTCGTCGCCGCGCAGCTGGACGGTCCGGCGATCCAGCACGGGCATGAGGGCGGAGAATTCCTCCCACGAGTTGAAGCGGGGCGGCAGCTCGCCCATCAGGTCCACGTAGTACGGCACGCGAAAGGGGATGTCGGCCCACACTTCGTTGAAGCGCTCGAGCTGCCAGGCGCGGACGGTTTCGAGGGGCGGGGTACCGGGGGTTTCCGGGCGCGGGCTCGCGGAAGCGGAAGGGCGCGGGCTTGCGGTTTCGGAGCGCGGCGGCCTCACCGTGGCGGCGGCCCGAGGCGCCACGCCGTTGGCCACGAGCGCCCCTCCCTGCCGACGCACGCCGTTCGAGAACATGGCGTAGAACGCCTCCTGCTCGCGGAGGGCGGGCTCGAGTCGTTTCGTGCGGTAGGATCGTATCAGCCTGCCCAAGATATTGCCCATCATACCCATCAAACCTTTCATATCAGCGGTTCCAGGTGATTCAGAATGCGCTGCTGGACGTGCTCGGCCGTGAACCGCTCGTGGAGCCGTTCGAATCCGCGTCGTCCCATCTCCCGGGCGCCGTCCGGATCCGACAGCAGGGCGTCGAGGCGGTGGATAAGCTCGCCGGTGCTCTTGGGATCGGGAATGAGGATGCCCGTCTCGCCGTCGACGATGATGGCCTCGGCCCCGTCGTCGTAGCAGCCGAGACACGGCTTGCCGTAGTTCATGGCCTCCAGGTAAACGAGTCCGAACCCCTCCTGCCTGGAGGGCATCGTGTAGGCGTAGCAGCGGCGGTAGAGGTGCTGCAATACATCGACGTCCACAAACCCCGGCATGAAGACGGCGTCGTCGACGCCGAGGCGGGCGGCCGTGTAGGCCACGCTTTCGCGCCCCTCACCGGGGCCCGCGAAGACGCACTGCACGCCGGGATGCTTCTCCCGCAGGCGTGGCAGCGCCTTCACCAGGGCGAAGTGTCCCTTGCCCCGCTCGTCCGGATCGATGCGTCCGACCAGCAACAGCGATTTTTCTCCGATCTCCCGCTCGCGCCCGTCGACGGCGCGCAGGGTTATCGGGCGCTCGGGCGGACCCGGAACGGCGTCGTGAAGGGCGAACCGCGGCGAGAGGCCGAGGTCGCACACGGCCCCGTTGATGCCGCGGAGGTTTTCGTGGAGCCGCCGCAGCGTGTAGGCCGAGTTGGCGAGGCAGAGCTTCGCGGCCCGCAGCGACCAGCGGCTCGTGCGGTGCGGCTTGCGCCAGGCCTCGGAGCCGTGGGCGAAAATGGTCGTGGTGACGGCCCGTGCGAGGGCCAGCGGGAGGAGCGGAAGGGCCAGGGCGACGTGGTCGAACGTCACCAGCGAGGCGTGGAGCGCCGCCTTCTGCAGGGCGAGTCCGAAGTCCTTCTTCGACCCCGCGAACCCCCTGAATTCGGCGTGGTCCGGCAGCGTGGAGGGCCGGTCGGCGTCGGCCTCGAGCAGACTGAAGACCTGCAGCACGCGGTCTTTCTGGACGGCCAGCCTGTCGAGGGCCGGAATCACGTTGAGGTTGAGCGCGGCGATCCCGCCGGGCACGCGCTCGGCGCCGGTCATGGCGAAGACGATGTGGTTGCGGTTCTTCATGGCCTATGCCTCCGCGTCACGATGCGGCTGGATCATGCGCTGGATCGAGGGTTCGACGAACCGCACGATCAGCAGGAAGATGATGGTGCTCATGATGATGCCCCCGACGAGCTTGGCGAACTCCCCCTCGTAGGAGGTGAAGTGGTCGATGTAGATGACGATCGCTCCCGCGCTGAACAGTTCGAACGTCCGGGTGCTGCGGGCGAGAAGGGTGTAGATGCCGCCGATCAACAGTCCGTAGAAAAACATCGGCACGAACATCCCGTACTCGCCGAAATCGACGTAGAACTCGGCCATATAGCCAATGCCGACCGACGTACCCTGTTTGATGGTGAGTCCCGCGTATTTCGTGGCGAGTTCGGTGGCGTTCAAGATCGGCTTGTCGGGAAAGATGACGCGCGGCATCGTGACGTGCTCGACCGTGCGTCGCAGCAGCGCTCCGCGCTCGTGGCGGAGGTCCTGCGGAACGCGGCGGAGCACCAGCGCGAACTGTCCGGTGCTCTCCACCCGGGAGACGAGCGCGTCGACTCCTTCTCGGACCTGAAAATTCTCCACGGCCTCCGACGAGAGCTCCAGGAAGGTCTGCACGCGCGTGATGGGATTCCCCTCCGCACCGGCCCATCGCCATACGGGCTTGATGGCGCCCTCCCAGACCACACCGCTCACCAGAATGAACGTGCAGATGAGGACGGTGGCTGAGACGATCCGCCGGTTCCGTATCTGCAAGAAGCGGAACGTGGTGCCCGGCCGCCATTCGGTAGCCAGCAGAACGATCACATAGAAAAAGAGCGTCTTGAAGTCCATCTGCGTCGACGCGAGCTCGGGCACGATGGCTACGGCGAAGGCCCCGAGGGCATACTTGTACCCGTCGTTGCGATGCAGTACGATCGCGAGAAGCATCACGAGCAGCACCTCCCGGAAGTCGAGGACCTTCTCGACGATCTGCCCCGCACTCGGTATCAGAAAGCCGGGACCGACGTCGACGAACCAGTTGAACAGGAAGATGGCCGCGACGAGCCAGAACAGGCGCCGGATGTCGTAGCTGCGGCTCTCCTCGAATCGGCCTTCGAACGTCCGCACGGGAGGCGACGCGATGAGGCCCCAGGCGACCCGGATGCCGGCCGCGATCACCAGAAAGCCGACGAGGCTGAGTCCGATCGCCCGGTCCAGGATCTCGACGCTCTGCAGCCCCAGCGCCTCCAGATATCCCCCCGTCTTGCTGCCGTACAGGTAGCCGGCCATGACGAAGAACCACTGGTACGACAGGCAGAAGGCCAGGATGGGCGGTTCGTTGCGGCGCCAGGTGACGCCGATGCAGAGGAACAGAACCAGAAAGGCGAAGCCCGCCAGCAGCGAACCCCAGTAGATGCTCGCCACGGCGCCCGTCACGAGTCCCAGCATGGCAAACCGGTGCTGGAACGGATACATCTGATCCGCCGAGAAGTCGGAGAAGACGGACGAGAAGTCGCCATGCGGTCCAACGTGCCTCGGGCGGCGGAGTGCGGATTCGTATTCCATCTCAGGCCTCCTCCCTCACCACGGCGTGCGCTGCCGACTCGCCCGTGAGCAGCCGCTCTACGGCGGCGGCGTTTCGATCGGCGTCGAAGAGTCGCTCGGCCCGTGCTCGTCCGGCCTGCCCCATTCTTCTGCGGGCGGATGCGTCCACGGCCAGCTCGAGGATGCGTTCGGCGAGCTGTTCGGGCGAAAGGCGGTCGACCAGGTAGGCCGTCTCACCGTCCGCCACGAGCTCGGGCGTACCGCCCACGCGGGTCGCGACGATCGGCACCCCGCACGCCATGGCCTCTATATTGGTGTTCGGCGCCGGATCCTCGTGCCGCGACGGGACGACCAGGACGTCCATCTCCGCATATACGGGCGCCACGTCGTCCATCCACCCGGTAATGTGTACCCGGTCGTCGATCTGCCGTCGACGGATCATCGCGGGAAGCTGCACCTGAAACGGATCCATTTCGTTGACCTCGCCGACGAGGACGAACCGGCAGCGGGGATCGGACCGCGCCGCGAGGACGGCCGCATCCAGAAAATCTTCGATGCCCTTGTTTTCGGTGAACTG
>JBBDTI010000019.1:1293-3791 GCA_040904565.1 Rhodothermales bacterium | reverse complement strand
AGGGCGTTCACGAAGGCGCCCAGATCCAGCAGCAGGATCGACCGGCACGACCGGCGTCCGTATGCGGAGAGCACGTTGACGAGCAGTACCGGGAGGTGGATCAGCGTCACGAGCGTCCACCACAGACGCGCTCGGCCGAGGTAGCCGAACGGCGCTCGCGCGTACGAAAACGCGTACGCAAAGCCGTGCCGCTCAAGAAGGCCGCTGACGTTGCCATCCTCCCATTTGGAAATCAGGAAGAAGGGCTCGACGCGCCGCATCCGCTCGAGCATGCGGACGGCCCGCCGCTCGCGGCCGAAGGCGAAGGCGCCCATGCCGAGGACGAGCATGCGCTCGGCGGACTCGGATCCGGCGTGGAGGCGGGTGTGGCGGCCGGCGGATTCGCAGCCGGCGTGGAGGTCGGCGGATTCAGATCCTGCGCTGGAGCCTGTATGTTGTGCGCCGGCGGTCATTTCACGGCGACGGCGATGGTGGATTTTGCGAGCGGACCCACGCGTCCGGCCCGGTGAAACGCGATCGTGCGAAAGCCCGCATCGAGGAGGAGCGTCCGCAGGTTCGATTCCGACCAGAATTTGATGTGGCCGTGGTCCCACAAGGGGGAGAAATGGGTGTCGAAGCGGCCGGCGAGCGCCACCGCGAGGTTCTTCCAGTACCCGTGAAACGGGGTCGAGACGATGGCCGTGCCGCCGCGTTCGACGAGGTCATAGAGCCGCCGCGCGTACTGCCTCGGATCGTAGAGGTGTTCGACCACCTCCAGGCTGATGACGACGGGAAAGCGCCCGTGGATCGCGGCGTGGTCGTCATACACCGAACCCTCGTAGAAGGGAATCTCCGGGTGCTCGGCCCGCGCGCACGCGATGCCCTCGGCGGAGCCGTCGATGCCGACGACGTCGAACCCCTTCTCGTACAGCCAGGCGGCCACGGAGCCGTTGCCGCAGCCGAAATCGAGCACGTCGCGCCGTGCGATGCGCCGCTCCTTCAGCACGCGCTCGAGCACGGGAAGGAGGTAGGCGTGATGGTGGCCCAGCTCCGAGCGGGTGTAGTGGTAGGTGCTGTGCCGGCTGTGCGTGCCATGCCGGCTGCTCGTGCTGTGCGCGCTGTGACGGCTGCGCGTGTTGTGCGTGCCGGTAAGGGCGGCGTCCATGGCTGTCGGATGGTGGTGGGTAGGGTACGTTCAGACCGTGCAGACGGCCATGATCTGCCCGAAGCCGCGCGGATCCCGCCCGGATCGGACGAACGGATTCGCCAGACGGGCGATGATCTTGGTGAGCCGCCAGCCGATTTTCGTCGCGTAGAACGACGACCAGGCCGACGGCCAGAAATAGGTGAGATCGACATCCTCGAAATGCCGTTCGAGCAGTGCGGTCAGTTCCTCGGGCTTGAATTCCTGGACGTGCCGCTCGTCCCACATGCGGTCCGCCCGCCATTTCGGCGTCGTGAGGACGAGGCGTCCACCCGGACGCAGGACCCGGCGGATCTCCTTCAGGCAGCGGTCGGGATCCGTAAGATGCTCGATGACGTCCGTCAACAGCACGGCGTCGAAGCGGCCGTCGTCGTAGTCGAGGCGGTAGCCGTCGCCCTGGTCGACCGTCACGTGGTCCATCCCGTCGAGCTTGCGGCGCGCCTCGACCACCCCGGCGGCTTCCGTGTCGATGCCGACCGCGCAGTCGACGTACGGCGCCACGAGGGAAAGCAGGTAGCCGTCACCGCAGCCGACGTCAAGGACGTCTCCGATTCGGGCGGCGGGCGGCTCGGCCCCATGCGCCAGGTGGGTGCCTGCGCGTTCGCGGGCGGCGGCCTGCTCGGCAACCATGTCGGCGACGAGGCGATATCGTGCGACGAGCGGCGGATTGAATTGCCGCGACGTCGGGTCGCTCTCCTCCCAGTGGTAGGCGCCCCGTTCGGCGTATTTGTCGAACGCTTCGGGAAGCGGCAGCGTCTCGGAGTGCATGGCGGGCGGTGTGATGGTGTGTGGTGGCGTGTGCTTCTCAGGCGGCGGCCCTGCTCAGGCGGCTGCGGCCCGCGTTCGAGCGTACATCGCGCGTTCGAGGCCTTCGGTCGCCTTCTCGACGGAATGCCGCTCGATCGCGTCGGCGACGCACCGGCGCACTGTCTCAACTCCCCTGGCGTCGACCCCCGTGAGGAGACCCGCCGTATCGCGCAGCCGAGCCGCGAGCGCCTCGATGTCGCCGAGCGGAACCGTAAAGCCGGTTTCGCCCTCGCGGACGAGGTCCGGCGCGCATCCGGCCGCCTCACTGACGATGACGGGCAAACCGCATGCCATCGCCTCGTTGGCCACGAGCCCCCAGGTCTCTCGACCGTCGGAGGGCAGCACGAGCGCGTCGGCGGCCGCGTAGCAGGCAGGAAGTTCCGTCTGGTTGCGAAACCCCGCGAAGTGGACGCGCTCGGGATCGGCCTCCGCCTCCAGCATGCCCCGCAGCGGACCGTCCCCCACGAAGAGGGCGTGGATCGGGCGGCTGCCCCCATTCCGGTCGCGG
>JBBDTI010000019.1:0-1193 GCA_040904565.1 Rhodothermales bacterium | reverse complement strand
ACGAGGTCACCCGGGCGCTTTTTGTCGATGAACTTGCCCACGAACAGCGCCACGAAGGCATCCTCCGGGATGCCGTGCTCCGCCCGAAGGGCCCGGGCCCGGCCGTCACGCCGGGCGGCGTCGGCCTCCCGTGCAAAGAAATCGTTGTTGACGAAATGCGGCGCGTGGAACAGCCGCTCCTCGGAGACCCCGTAGTGCTCCAGATACGCCCGGTTGCGCGTTCCCACGTACAGGTGCGCGTCGATCCGCGGCAGCCCCGCCCGATAGGCCGGGTACTTGACGGCCGTCAGCAGCGGCGACCGCTGCGTTTCCAGCTGAGAGTCCCCCCGCATGAACACCGGCACGCCGCTGCGCTTGCAGGCGCGGACGGCCTGCAGCGCGCTCTTGCGGTTCCAGCCAAAAATCAGAAAGGCGTCGTACCGCCCGCGCTCGACGATGTCGTAGATTTCGGGCGTGTCACACCCGGCGAACGTGCTGACGGACGGCTCGCGGGCGACGTTCTCCAGCCAGCGGTGCGGATAGCCTTCCAGCAGCGGAAGGTCCCACTCGAACTCGACCCCGAATCCCGCCGCGGCCTGCGCCTGCGCGTCCTGCCGGTGCATGTAGAACACTTCGATATCGAAGCGCTCGGCGAGATGCTGAAACCAGTACGCGTAGTACTGGATGGGGTGGCTGACCAGGATGCCCAGTTTCATGGCGCTACGGGGTTGTAAGGAGGTTCTTCGTGGTCGTGCGGTCGACGGTGGGGCCGGCCGTCGGCTGGGCCGGCCCTTCGGCGGTCGGGCCGGGGGCGTGGTTGGCGGACGCCACGGGGGTCGGGCCGGCGGCCCGGCCGGTATTCGTGCCGCCCTTCGTCTCACAGCGCGGCCCAACGGCTGCACCGATCAACTCGCCCACAACGCGGTGCGCCGCCTCGGTCCAGTGCTGGTTGTAGGGGAAGTAGATCGGCGAATCCGGGGGCATGTGCGGGTGGATGGCGTCGGTCGTCGCATCGACGACCGTCATGCCGGCCTCCCGAAGCGCGGCCATGTCGGACGCCGTGCGCGGGTGCGACTTGCCGGCGAAGACGACGACGAGGCGGCCCTGCGTACGATCGTCGAGCTCGAGCAGCAGTCGCCGCTGAAGCATGCGCTCGTGCCGCTCCCGTAAGGCTGCCAGAGGAATGGTGGCTGTGGGAGTGGCTGCCGTGGTGG
>JBBDTI010000018.1:0-50901 GCA_040904565.1 Rhodothermales bacterium | reverse complement strand
CGGGTTCGCGATCGTGAGGGTTGATTCGATCGTTGCCGCAATAATCGTCAGTGCAATATACGGCGTTCGAAGCGTACGCGTTCAACAGTGAATCGACTCGCTGCCCGAACGCCGAGCTGCGGTTTTATCGCTCGGCCCCGTCGTCGATCCAATTCCGGACGAGATCGATCTGCGCCGGCGTCAGGTCTCGCCCTATCGGCATCCGCAGCGTTCCTTCAGCGATGCGATCCCCCCCGACAATCTTGATATACAGGTAGCTATCGGCTGCATTGCCCGGTTCGACCAGCAGGAGCTCGGGCACTTCCGTAGACGGCACGTTCACCAGCGCGTCGAAGGACGCACCAGAGGTCAGGTTCAGCGCCCCGGCGGGATCGTCACCGGCGTGGCATCCCGAAACTGCACAGCTCGCATCGAACACCTGCGACTGGACGTCTGCAAGCATGACGACGTCGGGTTCGACGGGGTTGTCCTGGCTGCAGGCGCTCAGCAGGATGCCAACACTCATGAGGGTAATGGCCGACCAGGTCGGCATTCGGAGGTTCATAATGGATCGATTAATGTGCGACGACGATCTGCTCGGTGACGGTCCCGGTAGCTGCGGCGGCCCGGACGAAATAGACGCCCGACGGAAGTACGGACGTGTCCAGCTCGATAACGCGCTTCGTGTTGGCCTCGAGCTGTGCGTCGACGAGGATTTTCAGCTCGCGTCCGATGGCGTCGAACAACGTAACGCGGACGTGGTTGCGTTCCGGTACGCCGAGAACGAAGGAGGTGGTTCCCTGTGTTGGACTGGCTCCCCTGTGTTCGAAGGAAAAATCGGCGATGGGCGTTTCTGGCGGTTCCGGTTCCGGATCGAGATCGGGATCGGTCGTCTCGACAAATCGAAGGATCGGCCCACCGTGAAACGTCGACACCATATAGAGTTCGTCGTGCTCGTCGACGCCGAATCCGGAGATGAAATAGCCCGTATTGACGAGTTCGGTGACGACGGGCTCGCTCGTCGACGCATTCGGATTGCCGTCGTATTCCAGCCCGTAGAGCATCCGTCCGCCCCAGTCAGCAAAGATATAGTGCCCGACGAGTTCCGGTACGCGCCGACCGCGATAGACGTACCCGCCGATCACCGATACGCGGTTATCGTCATGCGAGTAATACCAGACCGGGGGCACGAGCGGATCCTGGGTACAATTCGTCGGGGGATCGTAGCATTCGCCGCCTTCCATGACCGGCCAACCATAGTTGCGTCCTTTGACGACGAAGTCGACCTCTTCCCACGACTGTTCGCCCACGTCGCCGGCCCAGACGTGTCCGGTTTCGTGGTCGATCGAGAAGCGCCAGGGATTCCGAAAGCCGTAGGCGAAGATCTCTTCGCGGTAGCCCTGGTCGTTGCCTGCAAACGGGTTGTCCGGTGGAATACCGTAGGCTCGTTCGTCAGACGGATTGTCCACGTCGATGCGAAGAATAGATCCCAGTAGGGTCGTCAGGTTCTGGCCGTTGCCGAACGCGTCGTCGCCCGCGCTGCCGTCACCGAGTGACAGATAGAGGTATCCGTCCGGCCCGAAGGCGGTTTCTCCGCCGTTATGCCGATCGGTCGGCTGGGGTATCTCCAGCAGGATGAGTTCGCTGTCAGGATCGACGGCGAGCGGGTCCGATTCCGATCGCGTAAACCGGCTGAGCACGGCCGTCCAGTCGGTCGGCTCCCCCGCCTTCGCTTCGAGGATGTAATAGACGTAGGCGTAGCCGTTGACCTCGTAGTCCGGATGAAACGCCAGGCTAAGCAGACCGGCCTCGCCATCGGCGTATACCCGGTCGCTCAGATCCAGAAAGACGCTGCGCTCGCTGACCGCCTCGTCGTTTTCGAAGACAAAAATCTTGCCCCCCTGTTCGACGACGTAAAGATAACCGTTCCCGTCGGCGGCCAGGTCTACGGGCAGGCTGAAGTCGCCAACGGAGGGAAAGGCGATATCGACGCCGATCGAATCCTGTGCGCTGGTAGACGAAGTGCGCAGTGCAAGCAGCAGAAGAACGGCGAGTGCGACGTGACGCAATGATGACATGTGGATTACGAACTGAGAACGATAGTGTCTAGGAGCGGCGGGTATAGCGCACCTGTGCGCAGTGCGAGTAAAGTAACGAGTCTAGTGACGAGCGCCATCCCGGGCCGGATTCGGCCGTCGCCGGTACAGGCTCCCGTAGCTCGGTGAGCAAGCGGTGCACGCCGGTGCAGCAACGATCCCGCTGCATTTCATCCGGGGAACGTATCACGTCCCATGTCGGTGTACGCCTCGGCGCGAGGCGACAGGTTGTCGGTCCATGGCCAAGTCCTCTTTACACAAGCATTCTATCGATGCCGGAGCAGCCGGTATATTACTTTGCACGCATGGTGCCCGGTTACCGTGTGCCCGTATTGGAAGAGCTAAACAGGCGACTGGGCGGGCGCCTCGTCGTCTGTGCCGGTCGGGCGCCGGAATCATCCTCATTGCGGTACCTAATTTCCAAGAATGACCCGTCATTCGAGCAGGTCCTTCTTCACAATTGGTGGTTCTTCGGTGATAGACTTCATGCGCAGTCGTATCGACGCGCATTTCGCAATCACGGCCGTCCCGCCGTGGTCTTGGCGGAGGAAAGTCCACGATCCGTCACGCTCCCGCTCTTGCTTTGCTACGCGCGCCGACAGGGTGCCGGCAGGGTACTTTGGGGTCACTTCTCATCGCTAAAGCGCTCCTTCGATCCAACGAAGAATATTTGGGATCGGTATCGTCTGGCTCTTGCCCGACGGGTGGAGGCGTGTGCGTGTTACACATCCGGCGTAGCCGACATGTTGCGACCGTATCTCCCCGACGACAAGCTCTTCGTCGCACGCAATACGATCGATCTGGCGCCCATGTTCGAGCAACGTGAGGCGCTGCAGGAAGAAGGCAAGACCACGATACGGAAGCGCCTATCCATTCCCGAGCGATCGTCCGTTCTCGTCTATCTCGGCCGTCTCATCCCCGAGAAGGGAATCGGGATGCTGCTCGAGGCCTACCGAACACTCAGCCGTGAGGGTCCGACCGTGCTTCTCGTGATCGGCGACGGTCCGGGCCGATCACGTATGGAGACGCATGCTTCGAGCCGGGCCCTGGAGGACGTCCGGTTCCTGGGGCCTCTCTCCGATGAGGAGGCCGGTCCATATCTCTTCGCCGCAGACGTCATGGTAATGCCCGGCTATCTCGGCCTCGTTATCAACCATGCATTTGCCTTCGGTCTCCCCGTCGTGTCGATGCGAAATCCGGCCGGCATCGCCGCCCACAGTCCGGAGGTCGAGTATGTCGAATCAGGCAAGACGGGGATGCTCTGCGACGGGGATACGGTAGACGATCTGGTCGACGGCATCCGGATCGTTCTACGCGATCTTCCCCGATACTCGGCGAACGCGCTTGTGTATGCGAGATCGCATTTAACGCTGGATAGAATGGTCGACGGACTATACGATGCCATCCGGTGCGCCGAGTGCGACTGAAGGGCCCTTTACCACGAAATTCCGTTGTAGTGCTCCACTTGCTCCGGAACGCGTGCAGGCGTCAGGCGAACGAGGTCGATTACTACCGCGTCGCTGGTCGAAGCTCTGATTGCTTGCAGGAACTCGTCCCGGTTCTGCGTAACGACGATCGCTTCAGGGCCGGCCAGGACATCGTCGAGGCTGTCGCTGAGGATGCGGTCGATTTGAGGAAGCTGGCGTTCCAGATAGTCGCGATTGCTCCCCAGCATGCGATCAGGGTCGACGTCGGGATCATAGACGCGGACATCGACGCCGTCCCGCCATAAGCTCTGGATGAGCGCAATAACCGGGCTCTCCCGCAGATCGTCGGTTCCGGCCTTAAAACTAAGCCCGAGGACGCCGACACGTTTCGCGCCGACGTCATGGACCTTCCGGCGCGCCGCCTCGATCTGCTCGCGATTGCTGACCAGTACGTTATCCAGGATCGGCAGGGACACACCCTCGCGCTGTGCGTGATGGGATATCGAACGCAGGTCCTTGGGGAGACACGACCCGCCGAAAGCAAAGCCCGGGCGGAGATATGCAGGGGAGATATTTAGCTTCTCATCAGCACAGACGAGGTCCATGACGGCGTGGCTATCGATGCCGAACGCGTCGCAGAGGCGTCCAATCTCATTCGCGAAGCCGATCTTTAGAGCATGAAATGCATTGTTGGTCAGCTTCAGGATTTCCGCCTCTTCGATTTCGACGCGATGGATTGGAGCGTTGAGCTCTTCGTAGAGGGACGCGAGGACATCTCCGGATTTTGCATCCAGCTCTCCAATGACGGTGTATGGCGGCGTCGCAAAATCATCCACGGCGCTCGCCTCCCGTAGGAATTCGGGATTCATCACGATGCCGAAATGTTCGCCGGCGTTCCGACCGGAGAAACGTTCGATCGGCGGAAGGAGGACCCGACGCGTCGTCCCAGGGAACACCGTGCTGCGCAGCGTGACTACGTGGTATCTTTCCGAATCGGCCAGGCCCCTTCCAATCTCCTCCGCAACGTTTTCCACATAGGAAAGCACCGGGCTGCCATCCGCCGCGCTCGGCGTGCCGACGCAAATAAGCGACACATCATGTGATGGAACGAGCCCGCTGCCTTCCGTCGTGGCTCGGAGTCGACCGGTAGCTACGGTCTCCGCCACAATCTCCTGAAGCCCCGGCTCGTTTACGGGCGTCCGTCCGGCATTGATGGCCTCTACCTTGGTCGTGTTCGGTTCGACGCCGGTAACGTCATGGCCCATTTTCGCCAGGCAAGCCGCTGACACCGTGCCGACGTACCCTAGACCCCAAATGAGAATGCGCATAAAAGCGTTAATACATCGAATTTCGTTAGCAGTCGAATGTCCTCACGCGTGATGGAGGACATGAAACGATAGGAAGAAAGATCGACCGGCTCCTTAAAAAATACACTGATTCTCTCTGGCGGGTTCTCCGCCGCTCGGACGCGGGAATTCAGTGTCACAGCTGTCACCTAGAGGCCATTCGTTCGACTAGGGCATTCCACTGCTTCTCCACAATGTCGGGACTGAAGGTCCGTTCGAAGGCTTCTCGGGAGCTCCGCGAAAAAGTAGTCCATGTGTCAGCGTCGACAAGCTGTTCGACGGCATCGGCAATCTCTGCAGGGCTCCTCGATGATACGAAAAACGCTTCAGGGTCCGACAACATCGACGGAATACCACCCTGCCGCGTTGTGATGATGGGCACCCCTGCACTCATCGCCTCGATAAGGGCCACCGGCTGCGCTTCGGTCGGATGATACGTAGGCAGGACGAAGACGTCCGCGTGCACGAAAAACGTTCGCACGGCGGCGCGATCCTCTACGCCGCCGTGGTAGTGCACCGATTGGCGGAGTTGGAGCGCATCGACTTGACGTTCGAAAGTGCGTCGGTCGTCGTCAGATCCCCATCGACCCACAAAGTCAACCTGAAAGCGGACGTTCCTCATGCGGAGTACCGCTGCCGCCTTCAGCACGTCGATATAGCCCTTGAGCGGGATCATGTTGCTAAGAAACAGCAGGCGAAGCTCGCTCTTCGCGCGGCGATCGCTGCGCTTGGAGGCGATCTCCGACGGATCGAACAGGAGGTGCCTATCGACGGTGTTCGGAATCACGAAACGCTTGGGTTCAGGGATCCACGACGCGCAGGCGGCGGATTGCCGTTCATTTAGGAACACGAAGGCGGAAAGTCGGCGGGCAAGCCAGCGCGCGCTCGGTCTGGTGAACGACGATCGGAACAGCCGGTCGTACCCCGTGCGATGAATTATGCCTGCGACGGGTTGATTCGAGACAAACGCACTCGCAACGGTGACGATGTCACGAACGTGTCCGAGCAGCGCCGGCGAAATGGAGGCCCATAAGACGGGTGCGGACGGAGATGTCGACAGCTTCGTCCGGATGGTGTTGCGCATGCCGAGGTAATGGCGCACGCGACGCCATCTAAAGGTCACCTCATTCTCGACATATTCCGATGGCGGCGGCTCCGTGCTGATACGGTTTATGTGGTGATGCCTCGCAACGAGCTCCGACATGCGCTGCGTGGCGAGCGTCTGTCCGTCGCTGGGCGGCGGGAATCTCCCGATGACGTGGACGTTCAAGGCGTAGATCTTCTGGATGTTCGTCAGCTTGTCAGGTGGGGAATCGAGGCGGTTCCGAAGTTATGTGTCATATCCCAGGCGATGCAGCAGGTCCCCGGCAACGTCGTAGAAATAGGCGAGATCGTCACCGGAGAACACGTCCTCATACGTGCCGATGCGGCCCTGCCTGAAATTCACGGAGGTAAGATCAACCCCGGAGACGATCCGCTTATACATCTTGTAGAGCTTTTCACTGCTCCGAGACCATAGACTGTTGGGTTCGGTCGGTCTGTCTGAGGATCGAACGACGTTTACCGATGTCTCCGGCAGCGGCCGGCCGAGGTAGGTGCTTAATCGAGATATCTCGGCGTCGAAATCTCGAATCACGAACTCGAATGAAATCGGCAGTACGTCGGATCGCCGAAGCCATCCTGAAACGTGGTGTTTCCAGTACTCTACAACGGTCATCGAGTGATTCGCCGGGCGGATATCGAGGGGATCCGTCGTATGCAGGAATGTGCTGAACGACATCGATGCGAGTTCCGGCCTGACGCTTCGCACATAGTGAAATAGAGATGTTACAACGTCACGTCCGTCTCGGTAAACGTATATCGTTTTCGCGTCGTTGACGAGCTTCTTCACCGACGTCAGGTCGCTTCGGCCTGCGAAACACGCTTCGACGTTCGCTGGACAATGACTTTTCAGCACATGAGAGACATGCGATGGGTCGTTGAGATCGCGGAGCGACGGCCCGTCTACCTCGTCCAGTTCGTCGAGGTTGACGTACGCTGCCGCGTAGGCCCCAAAGTTGTTTCGGATGGCATCTATCGTAAGATGCGTGCCCGATCGGCGGTGCGAAAAGACGGCGACGTGTTGAGGCATTCCGTGAATTACTGATTCGACCAGCGGCGTCGTCCGATTAGGTAGCGACAGCCGTAAACGCCGAGAAGCACGACTTCCGGAATGATGGTGGCGACGGCTGCGCCCATGATACCATAGGCGGGGATCAGATAGAAATTCAATCCAACGTTTACCACGACCGCCGTGCCGAGGGCAGCCGAAACAAATCGCTGCGCTTCCATGGATATCAAGGCCGCATAAAGCAGCATATTGGCGCACAGAAACGGAAAGCTCCATACCAGGATTCGCAGCGCGTCCGCGGCCGGACCGTACGCCGGATCCGGATCCAGAAGCCGAATGATCGGGGAAGCAAGATAGAAAAGACCAACCGTCACGAGCAGGCTCACTGCGACGGTACCGAGCAGGCTCCTTGAAAGCAACGAGTTGAACCGTCCAAAGGACGCTGCGTGGTGGAGTTTTGCCAGACGCGGATATACGGCGGCTAGAGAGACGATGGCTGGAAGGACGTTTAGTCCCTCCAGTATTCGGAAGGCCGCTCCGTACTGACCGGTAGGCGCCTCGCCGAGGAACGCTTCGATCATGACCATATCCACGCGGTAATAGACTACGGTGAACACGCCGGCGAGGCCGAACGGCACCATGACGACGAGAGATTCTCGCAAGAACTTCCAGCTGAGTAATCGAGCGCTGAGGGTCGCGAACCGTCGATCGATCCACCACGCATTTGCCCCAGTGGCCAGCACCATGCCGACCGCCATGCCGGCCAGCGTCCATGCAGCCAGGCGCGTCGTAATAAGCAGTACGAGTCCGAGGGCTACGACTAAAAACTTTTCCAGGATGAGCATGACCGCTTCCTGGCGCAGATCCTCGAAGGCCCGGTAGATGCTCCGGCAGTAGTTGGTCAAATTGAGTGCGAGCGCATAGGCGCCCGCGAATACGACGGCGACTAACGAAAGTCCTTCGTAGCCGAGAAGCAGGCCGGCGCAGATCGCCGCGGCCCAGGCTGCGGACGCATTAGCGAGTCGAAGGGCGAGGAAATTGGAGAAGAAACGAGAGGCGCGCGACGGTTCGCGGGATACCTCCCGAATCGTATACTGCGTCATCCCGAGATCGATGAACGCGGCAGCGATCATTCCGAGAGACATCGCCGCTGCCATCACCCCGTATTCACGCACACCGAGAAGGCGCATACATACGGCGGTGATAAAGATGAACCAGACCGGCTTCACCAGCCCGTTGGCGACGCCGAGCCACGAGATGTTGCGGAGCATACTGGGCATCGTCTTGCCGGTCGCCTCTCTAGTCTTCAATGGGGCGATGGGGATGGGCCGAGCGTGAGACGTGCTGATGCGATGCCGCCGCGAGGCCGGAAATGGCCGCGATGATAAACGTCGTGTCAGCAGTTGCAAACGGATTCGCGGCGTTGGCCGCCAGGGCCTCGGCAATCAGAAAGGCCACGGCCGCGGTGGCGATCATCATGTCTAGACTCCCTGATGATGCCTTTTTCGACGTGCGGAAAGCGGTCCATATCGTCCCTACGTAGAAAAAGAAGATGAGCCCGAATCCGATAAGGCCGTGCCGATAGAGGACGCCGAAATAGGCGTTGTGTACGTAGGTAGACACTCTGTTAGCCTCGTAGACCAGGCTATAATAGCTGTAGGGTACGCCGAGTCCGTACCCTACCACGGGATTCTGCCGGATGTGCTCCCAAGCTGCACCCATTTCCACAAATCGGTTGACGAGCGAGAGATCTTGCGTCGCAGCGTCGCCCAGAGAGAAAAGACGATCCACCAGGCCGGCCAGGACAACGGTGAAAAAATTGTCGAAAAAGAGGAATCCGGCGATTAAAATTGAGGCAAGCCCGAGGATGGCGATGGTCGTAACCTGAAGCCGCTGCTTTCTTTCTACGAGCACGAAGATGACGGCCATGCCGAGTGCAAAAGAGATCCAAACGGCGCGACTCTGCCCGATCACGACACCTGTTGAAAAGACGACGAACAGGAATAGAAGGGAGATGCGGGAAAGCTTGCGCCGGGCGTAGACGAGGAAGACGAGCGTGACGAGACCCGCCATGAGCAGCACGTGCTCGTTCATTACGACGCGTCCCATGGCGATCTGCCATAGGTAGTCGGCTTCCGAAAGCCCCCGCCGGTAGTCGAGGACGTTTCGGACGGCGATGAACATGCCGATCGCCCCGAGACTAAGGAGTATGGGCTTCTGAGGAATCCGGTCGCGACGCCTGATGCAGATCTCCTTGATGGGAAAATAGAAGGCGAGCATCGAAAGCGATATCCACTCGCTCGCGGCCATCGTCAGATCTCCGTCCTGAAGCGGCGTCAGGACCAGAGATAGGGTTATGTATACGAGGAAGAGCAAGAGCGCCCAGTCCGTCTTCGTTTTTAGAATGTTGTCGCGATAGACGAACAGGCGGCTCACGTACCAGTAGCCGAGATAGCTCAGATAGACGAGGCCGTAGAGTACCTCCTCAACCTGGAACCCCTCTTCGTATCGGACGAGCGCGACGAAACCGAGGACGACGGTACAGAGGAGAGCCACCTCGTTCCGCGCGATCACGGTGACTGCAAATATGCCGACGAGTAGCGCGGCGATAATGAGCTGTGCCGTCACGGACAGAACGGCGCCCGCCAGAACGACTGCGATGCCCAGTCCCAGGACGCCGGCGAGGACGATGTGGGAGCGTTTCCAGAGCTGTTCGGGCTCAAGGCGACGCAGTGCGGCCGGTAGATCCGTCATCATGCTGCGCCGGAGTCGGCTCTAATGGTGTTGTCGGCTCCGTTCCTTTGAGCGTACACCTCGTTGCTCCGCAGCGGCAATTCCGTGGCCTCCGAGCCGTTCAGATAGAATACGGAGTATCCAATCGATGTAAGCAGCTCGTAACAGCGTTGGCTCTGCTCTTCACCGTGGAGGGCAAGTATGATCGTCGGCGACGTCTCAGCCAGAAACGTACGGGCTCCCTTCAGAAGCTCCTCCTCAGCTCCTTCGACGTCGATCTTCATCACGTCGGGTCGAGACGTAGGATATTGCCGGATAAATGCGTCGACCGTCAGGGAAGGGACCAGATAGTTCGTCTCGTCGTGCGAAATTCGCCCCATCGCATTGAGCTCCGCCGTCTGAAAGCCTACCAAACCGTCATGCTCGCCCACGGCCGCTTGCACCAAAGTCGTATTCTGGAGACGGTTAAGCCGCATATGACGCAGGATGTTGTCGGCGTTCTCAGCAAACGGTTCAAACGCGTATACGGCACCGCTATCACCTGCGAGGTGTGAAAACGCCACGGTATAAAATCCGGCATTCGCTCCCACGTCCCAGACGACCATCCCGGGTCTGATGATCTCTGCGACGAGGTGCTGCTTGTCCGGTTCGTAGGTACCAAGCCAGCAGCTGTGCAGGCTCGACCCGGCGATCCAGCGGCGACCCTTGTTGATGCCGCCCCTGATGGTGAGCACGCGCCGCTTCGGGATGAGTCGTAGCGGCAGACGCAGCAGTCTACCGATCACGGTTTTTTCGTCCGAATCCGTGAGCCTCCTGATCAATGTGTGCATGTGATGGCTCGATACTGGAGCGCGTTGGCTACGAAGTGGGCTATGACGAATGCAGGTTGGATGCGCCCTGCACCTTTCGGAGGATACTAGCGTGGTTTGCCCGCCACCACTCATACACCAGAACGAAAATAACGGCCAGCAGCAAGGCCGACAGCGTGGCGAGAATGCAGATGATCGCGCGCTTCGGCTTCGCCTTGCGTGACGGCACGACGCCGTCGTCGAGGACCTGCACGGCCTGGGCTTGGCGCTCCTCCTGGAACCGCGCCTGTTCGTACATCGGCCCGATGACTTCCAGGATGGTTCGCTGGATGGTTCCTTCCAGCTCGAGCTCCATATACTGACGGGCGACGTCGGGGACCTCCGACTGCGCCACGGGCAGGAGCTGCTCCTGACCGTCCAGCGCGGCCTGGTACTTGCGGTTCGCCGCTTCGGCGACCTCGCGCATGGCCTGGACCTGGGCGTTATCCGGACCGAACTGGGCGCGCAGCGCCTCGTGCTGTATCTCTATCTCGAGGGCCCGCTGGCGCAGCATACCTATCTGCTCGAAGAAGACCTCGGTCTGGCTGGGCAAATCGTATACGCCGTATTCGCGCTGGAACTGCTGGGCCGCGTTGAGAACGGAGTCGATCGCGGCGCGTGCTTCCAGATATCTTTTTTCTACGGAGCGCCGGTAATTAGACGCGCTTTCGGTCGATAGCCGGGCGTTCATGTCATTGAGGCGGTGGACGAAAAAATTGGCCATATCCGCAGCCCGCTCGGGATCCCTGTCCAGCACCGAGATCGACAGGAACTCGTATTCCATGTCGATCTCGAAATCGACGTTGTCCTCGAGCTTTTCGATGGCTTCCTCGAGCGGGAATTCTTCATTTCCCGTTTCATACACGGAAATGAGGTCGAAGGAGTCCACTGCGGCCACCATCATGTTTCGGCTCGTCAGAATAGCCAGATAGCGTGTATAGTCACCCGCGGGTCCACCGCCGAGTAGCGCGGACGCGGCGGCCGGGAGGTTGCCGAGGAGGGCGGAGGAAATGTTGGGCCCCTGGGCGTCCGGAATCAGCACGCGCGCGCTGGAGCGATACCAGTTCGGCAGCAGCAAACTGATCACGACGGACGCGACGGCCACGAAGGCCGTAACGCCAATGATGGTGCGCCGGCCGCGATACATGCGCTGAAAGGCGACCCAGAGGGAGTCCTCGGCCTGCTGCCGGCGCGCCTCTTCGGAACGCTCGCTCGATGTACTGAAATCCTCGTCGTTGGGCTGCATGCGTCCCTGTTGCTGGCTGGAGCGGCTAGTTTCGTCGGATCAAGAGATACGTCGTGATGACGGCCGTCATAGCTCCGACGGTCGACACGATGTTCTGGACCGTGCGCGAGCGTTCGTCCAGGTCGGCCCTCCGGTCCGCCATGAGCAGCTGCTGGAGGCGATCGGAATCGGCCCGCGGTATGAGGCGGTCGACGAAGACCCTGTCGCCGGATTGAATCTGCGCTTCGGCTGCCGTCAGATACCGGCCCGTTCCCGCCTCGATCACGTACGTTCGCCCCGCATTGTCGCCGAGTCCGCCCGACGCTTCCACGTAATAGTCGAGGCCCGCCCCGGGCTCATGCGGGACGTACCCGGGCCGGTTGACCTGACCCAGTACGAAGACGCTCTCTTCGTCACGCGGCACGAAGACCCTGTCGCCATCCTGGATATAGATCGGATTCGAGGCATCCAGGTCTGCCAGATTGATCGGCAGGCGGTTCTGGAGGACGAGTTCGTGCCGGAGGTAGGCCCGGCTAATGTAGTCCATTTCGGCGAGCCTCGTACTCTGAAGCATCGCCAGGGAGTCGGCACGAAACATCTCGAAATTCGGCAGCATAGGTTCAAACTGATTCCTGCGCTCGGTCTGGGGCACCGGTGGGGGCAGCGTCGCCCGCTGGAGGGTCGCTCCCCTCGCCAGTGCGTCCGGCCGAAGTCCACCCGCCATCTCAAGCAGCGACGTCAGCGTCGTTCTGCCCGGTACGACCGAATACGTACCGGGGTAGTACACCCGCCCCTCAATAGCCGCCGACCCGCGTACGGTCGGGTCGTGCAGGGCGTGAACCTGGTCGCGCGGTTCGAGCTTGATCGAGCGATCGAGCGACTTGACGTCATAGATTTCAGCGGTTGTTTGGCCGTCGTCGTTCGTTCGCAATAGGCGCACCTGCGAAAAGCCGCTCGGCGGGTCCTCACCCGTGGCCAGGACGAGCAGGTCGTAGACGGTATCGTCCGGGCGATGATCGTAGGTGCCCGGAAAGGGTACTTCCCCGCTGACGAAGACGGCATCGTAATCGGGGTTGTACGAGGGCACCGAGATGACGTCACCGTCACGCAAATAGGGGTTATGGTCCGTCTTCCCGGTAGAGTAGTATTTTAGCAGGTCGATGCGTTCGTTCGATCCGTCCTGATGGATGAGATGGATATTCCGAAGCGCCGGCCGACGATCTCGGTTGGCGAGGGGTGTTTTCGTCGAGTCCAGGTACGCCAGCGAAAGGACCGTCGAGATGCGCGCGACGGGCGTCGCGACATATCGCCCCGGAGCGGGCACGGCTCCTGAAATGTGCACGTAGAACTGGCGCGGTTGCGACAGGGTAACTTCGACGCGGACGTTTTCAAACTCACGCTGCAGGGCCGTACGCGCGCGGTCTCGCGCCTCTCCCAGTAAGCGCCCCGCGACGTCCACGGCCCCGGCCTCTGGAAGCATTAGGTGGCCATCGGCGGAAACGGATATCATCGTGATGATGGGTTGGGGGCCGCCGACCGAAACGTCGAACCTGTCACCCGGTCCGACGATGTACTCCTCCGCATCGACCGCACCTTCCATCGTTATGAGGTCGTTCATCCTCGACAGGCCCGTCATGTCCTGAAGCGGATTCAGGTCGAATCCGCTCAAGCTCCGAAAGGACTGTGTATCTTGTTCGCGAAAATCCTGTGCGTGGCCCTGTCGGGACGTTGGAATCGCGCAGGCGACGATCAGGCACGCACATGCGATCGATCTCAACGAATCACGAAGAATCATGTAGTTTGGTGGTGTAGGTGCAGAGTGCCTGTACAGGTTTTAGGACGGGTCAACGGTGCAACCAGCGGTATATGGCGCTGACCGTGAGCGTCCGGAATCAAACGATGGTTCAACCTGTAGCGATATTCCTTATAGGCGAATATCAGGCGGAAAAGACAAAGGGGAAATGCGACGCCGCTTCCTCAAAAGGTAATCCATTTCGGTGGGTGCTGCAAAACGGGGCGTAACCTTGATGGAAAGGACCCGGCGGTAGCCTCGAGGCAGGTTCAATAGGCGACTCAGTCGCCGTGTTCCCCGTGTACCCGCGTGTCTGTATCGTTGACTAACCTCAGCTTACCGTGTCCCATCGTAATGCGCCCGCAAAGATCAATCTCGGCTTGCACGTGCTCCGACGGCGAGGCGACGGCTACCACGACATCGAAACGGTATTCATCCGTATTCCCTGGGCGGATCTGCTCCGCGCCGAGGCGGCCGATACGCTGCGTCTGACCTGCACGGACGCGTCCCTGCCCGTGGACGAGCGGAATCTGGTGATCCAGGCGGCCCGACGCCTCGACGTCCGGAGAGGCGCGCATCTCGTCCTGGAAAAACACCTGCCTGCCGGTGCCGGACTCGGAGGCGGGTCCAGCGACGCGGCGGCAACACTCCTGCTGCTCAACGAGGTGTGGGACCTGGGCAGATCGAACGAGGAACTGCACGAGATCGCCGCGCAGCTGGGCTCCGACGTGCCGTTTTTTGTGGATGATGGGACGGCCGCGCTCGGTATGGGCCGGGGTGAACGACTGGAGCCGCTCCTCGACCCGGATACGGACGAGCCCTACGTGCTGCCCTATCCGCTCGTCGTCGTCGTGCCTCCCGTCCACGTATCGACAGCTGAAGCCTATCAGCTCGTCGAGCCGGACGCCGACGACCGACCGGATCTGGCCGAGCTGGTGCTCTCAAACGACCTCGAACGATGGCGAGAGGAGCTGATAAATGATTTTCAAGGTCCCCTTCTAACTCGATTCCCGGCCGTCGCCGAGACGAAAACGGCCCTGGAGCACGCGGGCGCCGCCTACACGTCCCTCTCGGGGTCCGGCTCCGCCGTCTTCGGCGTGTTCGAGGACGCGGCGCAGGCCGAAGCAGCCGCCGAAGCCCTGCGCCAGACCGGCCACCGTACGTGGCATGGGACCGTTTAACCGGAATTGACGGTTATTCCAGCTCGCAGCTGCCGACGTTCCTCTTCCATCCAACCTTCAACCGCGTCTCACCAGCCCACCCTTCGGTCGCCGTTGTCATTTCGGTCGTTGAAGTCTCCGGCATCGTTGGGGTCACGCCGATCGTCCAGGTCCTCGACCCTCGGCTCCTCGAACGTGACGCCGAGCTCTTCCGGGCGCGGGAATCGCTCTTCGCTGATCACGATATCTTGGGCGTCGACGAGCCGGCGGAAGTAATCGCCGACGAGAAAGAGCGCATTGTGCGCACCCTGGCCCCACCAGTTCGTCCGGAAGGTGACCCGGCGGTCGTTGAATCCGACCCAGGCCCCCGTCACCAGATCGGGATGCATGAGCATGAACCAGCCGTCGGCGCTCTCCTGCGTCGTGCCCGTCTTTCCGGCCAGATCGAAGTTGCCCAGTCCATATTGATGGCGTACGCGCTGACCCGTGCCGTTGGGCTGGTTGATCACCCCGCGCATCATGTTCACGACCGTGTAGGCCGTCTCTTCCGAGATCGCTTCTTCCGGCGTCGGATTGTGTTCGTAGAGCACGTTGCCGTAGCGGTCTTCGATCCGCGTCACAAAGACGGGGTCGTACCGGAGTCCGCCGTTGGCAAGTGTGCTGTAGGCCGTGGTCATTTCCAGAAGCGTCACGTCGCTCGTGCCGAGAGCCAGCGCCGGCACCTCGTCGAGCGGACTCTCGATGCCCATGCGTCGGGCGTAGAAAGCGACCTGGCTCGGATTGACGAGCTGGGTGATGACCCGCGCCGTGACCGTATTGGTCGACGTGGCCAGCGCTTCCGCGAGCGTCATTTGCCGTCCGGACGACCCACCGAAGTTGGTGGGCTGCCAGACCTGTCTGGTCACCGGATCGACATAGGTAAGGGTACTATCCGGCAGCCGGTAGTAGGGCGACCAGCCGTTGTCGATGGCTGCCGTGTATACGAACGGCTTGAACGTCGATCCGGGCTGGCGTGCGGCCTTATTGACGTGGTCGTACCACTCGATTTCCAGATCCCGTCCGCCTACCCAGGCTTTGATGTATCCGTTGTGCGGATTGATGGAAACGAGTCCTGCTTCGAGGCGGGTCTTGGCCGTTCGCAGGGAATCCATGAACGCCTCGTTGCTCCGCAGCTCGGCGACCGCTTCACTGATTGACAGATCCGTGCTTCGTCGCATGGATCGGTATCGTTCGGTGCCGCGAATAAACGAAATAACGAAATCCGGATTGTTTCGCCAGAACGAGGCCCACGGCTCGTAGCCGGTCTGCCTGAGATACGGCTCGAGCTCGGTGAACCGCATGCCGCCGTCGCTCCATTCATAGTCTACGACGGACTGCAGCCCGACCATGTTGACGTCCACCGACTGTTTGGCCATCTCCTGCATGCGCGAGTCCAGCGGCGTAAAGACACGGAGTCCGTCCGAATACAGGTTGAAGCCGTTTTCAGCGGCCCATTCCCGCATCCAGAGGCGAACCTGCTCGGCGAAATACGGGGCCAGGCTGGACGTCAGTTCCGACGACGGATTGTAATCCGTCACCACCGGATCTTCGCGGTGCTCCTCGTAGAATGCGCGACTGATGTACCCCTCACCCATCATCTGGCTGAGCACCACGTTGCGTCGACGCTGTGCGTTCTCGGGGTTACGATACGGATTGTAGTAGGTCGTCGCCTGAAGCATACCGATGAGCGTAGCTCCTTCAAGCGGTGAGAGATCGGCGACCGGCTTACTGAAATACGTCTGCGCCGCGGCCTCGATGCCGTACGCGTTATTGCTGAACGGCACCGTGTTGAGGTACATCTCGATGATCTCCCGCTTCGTGTAGCGGCGTTCGAGCTGGAGGGCCGTAATGGCTTCCTTCAGCTTTCTGGAAAAGGAGACCTCGAATCCGATATCCTGATTGTACAGGTTGCGAGCGAGCTGCTGGCTTATCGTCGAGGCGCCGCGCAGGTCGAACTCGGTCACGATGTCGGCAAGCGCCGAAAAGATCCCCCTGACGTCGATCCCCCAGTGGTTGTAGAACCGCCGGTCCTCCGTCGCGACGAGCGCGTTGATCACGTGCGGGGAGATTTCCTCGTAGCTCACCCAGGATCGATTTTGAAAGGCGTAGCGAGCGAGCTCCCTGTTGTCGGCCGTATAGGCGATGGTCGCAAGCTGAAGATCCGGATTGTCGAGCTGCTCGAAGCTCGGCATGTCGTCGGAGAGAAGCAGGATCCATCCGCCGACGAACAATGTGACGGCCACGATGGCGGCGACGACGAGCGACAGGGCGAAGGCGGCCTGCGCCTTGTCCTCATTCGCATACTTTCGATGGAAAAAGCCGCGGAGTCCGCGCGACGGCCTCCGGCCGCCCCCGGCGGCATCGGCCTTTCTACGAACGGACGGATCTCGAAAATACCGATCCAGTTCGTCGTCGGAATAATTCGACATGAATGCCGTCAGGATGAATCAACAGGTCTTAGATAATCTTGCACGACGTCCACCGATCGTCCGTTCCAGCGTACGAGCTGTGTGGCGCCGTCTACTAAACGTGCGAACGAGCGACTTTCGTGCCAGTAACCGGGGTTGAGATAGCCACCCTCCGGCCAGGAGGTGCATTCAGGCTGGTGACTGTGTCCAAGAATAACCACATCTACCGTATGGTCTTCGAGGATCCTGCGAGCCTTTACGCGGAGACGCCCTGCCAGATCCCGGTCGATCTCGCGGTTGCCGAACGTCCGGTTTACGGCTCGAGCCAGACCGAGCCCCAGGTCGGCGGGAAGAAGGGAGCGGTACAGCCATACCGGCACGGGATGGCGGAGCCACCCCTTTAGCCAGCCCTCGAGCCTCGACGCATGACCCACGGCGTCGCCGTGGGCGAGATGGAAGGAGACTCCGTGATGCCGGCACGCTACGACGTCGTGGGCGATCCGGACACCGAGCTCGGCCTCGAAGTAATCGATGTGCCAGGGATCGTGGTTGCCTACGAGGTACGTAACGGGTATGCCCGTATCCGTCCAATCGGCGAGCAATCCTTGAAGTCGCACGAATCCCTTGGGGACGAGCCGGCGGTACTCGATGTATTCATCGAATAGATCTCCCAGAATGTACAGGTGTTCGACCTCGTTGCGGTGGTGGGAAAGGCAGGAGATGAGATCTCGCTCGACGGCCCTGCCCGTGTCAACATCCCCCCGGCCGAGGTGTACGTCCGATATGAAGAGAATCATAGATTCAAGGGGTGACGGACACGGAGACGTCTCGTTTTCTTAGCTTTGTGCTCGCGGCAGTGCAGGTATTGCGGAGGTGAACCGCGGAGGAATTCGATGGACGACCTGGTTGGGGCCACTTTCGCTCGCAACATTGTAAGCTGCTCAACCCTATGATGGAATCGGTGCAAGACCTCACCCCGCAGAGTTTCATCCCATAGCGCCATACCGAACGCAGCGAATGTATCAGGACACCTATAGGCCCCCCACGCAGTTCTCGGTCTTCCCGCCGGTCATCAAGAACCTGCTGATTCTGAACGGGCTCGTCTTCCTGGCCCAGATGGTGCCGAGCACGGCGGATATGCTCATGCGCTGGTTCGCACTCTGGCCCTTGGGGGTCCCACCGGGATACCCGTCGTTCTGGCCCTGGCAGACGATCACGTACGCCTTTCTCCACGGCGGGTTCACACACCTGCTTTTCAATATGTTTGCTCTGTGGATGTTCGGCGTCCAGATCGAGAACGTCTGGGGAAGCCGACGATTCAGCCTCTTTTACTTTGCCTGCGTGCTCGGAGCCGGCATCGTGCAGCTGATCGTCGTCACTCTCGGTACGCAGCTCTATCCCACCGTAGGTGCTTCCGGAGGCGTGTTCGGCATCCTCCTGGCCTTTGGCATGATGTTTCCGA
This sequence comes from Rhodothermales bacterium, assembly GCA_040904565.1. Taxonomy (GTDB): domain Bacteria; phylum Bacteroidota; class Rhodothermia; order Rhodothermales; family VXPQ01; genus JBBDTI01. The sequence goes on along the minus strand of JBBDTI010000018.1, from coordinate 32,276 downwards.
ATCAGCCCATCTACATCTATTTTCTCTTTCCCGTAAAGGCCAAATGGCTCGTGATCGGATTCGGCGCCCTCGAGCTCTGGGCCGGCGTTACGGGCAGCCAGGCGGGCGTCGCCAACTTCGCCCATCTCGCGGGTATGGTATTCGGCTTCCTTCTCATTCAGTACTGGCGAGGCAAGCTGCCCAAGAAGCCCGATCGGGTCATGCGCTGGTAGGGGACCATCCGTCCACCTCCGACAGCTCGCAACCTCACGGCTCCTATCCTGGTACTAGCTAGCCCAACTCGTTCGAGTCAGCCGAAGGGATCGATTTAGTGAATCGCTTTCAGCAATGGTATAGCGTCCAGCCGCGCGCGCTCAGGTTTCTCCTGACGGTGAACGTGGTCATCTACGTGGTGTGGCTGCTCGTATTCGTCCACGTCGACGCTACGGCCTCTCTCGTCTGGAATCACCTCGCGCTCAATCCCGACCTGCCGGGCATTCTCTTCGAGCCCTGGCAGCTCATTACGTACAGCTTTCTCCACCTGCAGTCGGGCTTCTGGGGGCTGATCCATATCGGCTTCAACATGCTCTGGCTGTACTGGATCGGAAAGGAATATGAAGAGCTGCACGGTGGCCACGCTCTGTTTGCCGCGTACGTGCTTGGTGGACTCGGAGGCGGGCTGCTTACGGTGCTGCTGCATGCGCTGCTTCCCGGCGTAGGCGCTTTCGGGGGCGTCGTTCACGGCGCGTCCGCATCCGTGCTCGGCGTCATCACGACGGTGGCTCTTCTATATCCGTACAAGAGCGTCGCGTTGATTTTTATCGGCACCGTACGCCTCATTTACCTCGTGATCGGCTATCTCGTCCTGAACGTGCTTTTTATCTCCGGCAGCAACATGTCCGTTTCCGCTCATCTTGGCGGTGCCCTCTTCGGTTATATGCTGGCCCGGGGAGAACAGCGGGGCATGGATCTGTCGAGCTGGGCGCGCATCTTCTTCCCGGGCGGGCGCGGCTATGGATACGGAGGGCGTTCATCCGGCCGCGGCTCGTCGAGCAGCGGTGTCGCCGCCAGGCTGAAACAGTGGTTCTCGGCTGGAAAGAAGCCGCGCACGGGGCCGGCGAAGATTCATACGCTCCACCGAAGCCGGCCCGAGGAAGAGGAAGATGTTGATGCCGAAGCGGAGGTGGACCGCATCCTCGATAAGATCAGCGAGCGGGGATACGATGCGCTGACGGACGAAGAGAAGCGCATCCTTTATGAGGCGAGCCGCAGCTAAGCGGTCCGCCGGCGTTTGCCGTTTGCAAAGTAAACCCTGCCTCTTGCGGAAACTTTTCACCACCATCCTCCTCGCGCTCGACGCGCTCCTCCTCGTCGTGTTTCTGGGCGGCTATATGGCGTATTTCATTCGTCCTGACGTGCTGTGGTGGATCGAGCTCGTGGCCGTCGTTCTGCCCTACGTGGGGCTCGCCGTCATTTTGGCGACGATACCGATCGTCGTCGCAGGCAGATGGAGGCTGGCGCTGCTGCACGGGGTGCTCATCCTGCTGATGGTCGTCCGGGCAAATCCGATGCACACCCGGAGCGGTGCCTCGGATGCATCGGGCGACACGCTCTCCGTCCTGACTTTCAACGTGCCACGCTGGTGGGGATATGAGATGGAGACGAAGACGAAGACGGCTGAGATGAGTGCCCTCATTCAGCGGGCGGATCCGGATGTGATCGGACTCCAGGAAGCGCCGAGCACGTATCATCCCGAATCCCCTCACTTTCAGGCTCCCGCCTACGTGCAGGCGTTGCACGACTCACTCGGGTACGGCGTCGTGGCGTCACAGAGCACCGGGCCGACCTACACGCCGCAGCCGGTGTTCAGCAGACAGCAGCTGGCGCGGCAGGATGAATATCAGCTTCGCCGGTCGTCGAACGATCCCGTCTACACGCACGTCACGCGTACCCAGATCCGATGGAAGCATCGCGACATTGCGGTGTACAACGTGCATTTGCGAACGTTCGGCGAAAAACCCTGGGAGGAGGAGTCGCTTCCGTTTTTTAGACCCCGAAACCTCCTGCCGTATCTAAGGCAGTATCGGGACGCATACGACGTGCGAGCGTGGGAGGTCGAGGAGATCCTGAGCATGGTCGATGGAGAGGACATGCCTGTCATTCTTCTCGGAGATCTCAACAGCACACCCAACAACTGGGTATACGGGCGCGTAACGGACCGGCTTCGCGACGCCTTTGGTGAAAAGGGGAAGGGCTGGGGCATGACGTACCACACCCGTCTGCCGCTGGTACGCATCGATTACGTGTTCGTCAGCGAAGAGTGGGACGTGATTTCGGCGCGAGTGCTGGACGCGTATCTGTCCGACCACCTTCCCGTTCTCGTCGGGCTCCGCCTCAGGAACTGACCGCGTGAACTCCGTGGTGCGCTGATAGTTACATGGGCGACTCCAACAGGCTTTAAAGGCAACCGGCATGAAGAGACCACGTCGAGAAACGCGCCCCGTACGGGTGGGCGGTGTCCAGATAGGCGGCGGCGCACCTATCTCCGTGCAGTCGATGACGACGTCGAAGACGCACGACGTGGAGGCCACTCTGCGGGAGATCCGGCAGCTGGCGGACGCCGGCGCGGATATCGTGCGTGTGGCCGTTCCACGCCCGGAAGATGTGGATGCCCTCCCGGATATCGTCCAGGGTTCGCCCGTGCCCATCGTGGCGGACATCCACTTCAACTATCAGTATGCTGTCAAAGCGATCGACGCGGGCGTGGCAAAGGTTCGCATCAATCCCGGTAACATCGGGAAAGCGGAATGGGAGCGTGAGGTGCTGCTGGCTGCGAAGGAAGCGGGCATTCCCATCCGGATCGGCGTCAACTCCGGCTCGCTCGAAAAAGACCTTCTCGACAAGTACGGGTATCCCCAGCCGGAGGCCCTCTTTGAAAGCGCGATGCGTCACGTCGAGATCTGCCGAAAGCACGAATTCGAAGATATCGTCATCTCGGTCAAGCACTCCGACGTGTTTTTCATGATCCAGGCGTACCGCCTGCTGGCGGAACGGACGCCCTATCCGCTCCATCTCGGCGTGACCGAATCCGGCTCGTTCGAGGCAGGCTCGATCAAGAGCGCTATCGGCATCGGCGCGCTGCTGGCCGACGGCATCGGAGACACCATTCGCGTTTCGCTGGCCGCGCCGTCCGTTCAGGAAGTCGACGTGGGCCACCAGATCCTCAAGTCGCTCCGACTGGGGCGGCCGGGTGTAAACGTCATCGCGTGCCCGACGTGTGGACGCATGGAGGGCGACCTGTTCTCGATCGTGAAGGACGTGGAGAAGGCCGTCAAGGAGGCGCGGTTCGATAAGGACCTGAATGTGGCGCTGATGGGTTGTGCCGTAAACGGACCGGGGGAGGCTGCGGGGGCGGACCTGGGTATTTCGCTGGGACGCGGGCGCGCGCACCTGTTCAAGCGCGGACAGATCGTAGGGACCGTGCCGGAAGAGGATATCGTCGAAGCCGTGCTCGACGCCATCGCGAACTGGGAGGAGGACGAGGAACAGGTCACCGCCTGACCCGCCCACCGAGAGCATCCGATCGATGATCCCACCTGTACACGAAAGGAAGTGAGGGATGACGTACGACTACGATGCGGTCGTCGTGGGAGGTGGGCCGAGCGGGTCCACGACCGCGCTGTACGCCGCGCGACACGGTCTTCGCGTTCTTCTCGTCGACCGGGACCGCTTTCCCCGCGACAAAATCTGCGGCGACGCCATTTCGGGAAAGAGCATGCAGTATCTCGACGAGCTCGGCCTGTTGGGCGTCGTCGAACGCCATCCCCATACGCGTATTGACGCGATCGTTTTTTCGTCGCCCGACGGTGCGCGCGTCCGCGTTCCCATGAATCCCGACGGTGCCGGATCCAACCATTTCTTCGTTTCCCGGCGCGAAGTATTCGACAACATTCTCTTTTCCGCTGCCCGTTCGGCGGTCGAAACCCTCGAAGGCTTCCGGGTGGATGACGTGGTCCGCGGCGACGGTGGAAGAATTACCGGCGTGACCGGGCGGGCTGACGACGGGAAGCACCACTCGATTTCGGCCCGATATGTGGTTGGGGCCGACGGATTCAGCTCCATCGTCGCGCGCAAAACCGGACTGTACGACCCGGATCCCGATCACTGGATCGTCGCAACCCGTGCCTATTACCGCGGCGTACCCTTACAGCGGAACACGATCGAGCTTCACTACGTCGACCGCATCCAGCCGGGCTATTTCTGGATCTTTCCGGTGGATGACGACCTGGTCAACGTGGGCGTTGGGATCCTTCAAAGTACCCTCAAGAAGAAGGGGCTTAGCCTGCGGGACGTACATGGGGAATGCGTCGGCCTGCCCGCATTCGGCGACCGCTTCGGTAACGCCGAGCCGATCGGGGGCGTGGTAGGCTGGAATCTGCCTGTAGGGAGCAAGCAGCGCCGTATGCACGGCCCCGGGTTCTTGCTCGTCGGAGATGCTGCCGGACTCATCGATCCGTTCGTGGGGGAAGGGATTGGCAACGCGATGTGTTCCGGGAAAATAACGGCGGAAATGCTGGCTGAGGCAGCTTCCGGGTCCGGGGTGGACGTGGGCGAATCCTACCGGAAGCGCATCTGGTCGACGCTGGGTCCGGAGCTTCGCCTCTCATACCGACTCCAGCGCATCGCGCGGTTTAAACCATTACTGAACCTCGTCGTCGACCGCGCCACTTCCAGCAAGGAAGTTGCCCGGTGGCTGTCGGGGATGCTCACCGGCGCCGTGCCGCTCCGCCGGCTGCTCAGCCCGATGACCTACGCACGGCTGCTGTTCAAATAAGTTTGAGCGCATCGGGCGCAGCTCGCTGCGCGCCGGTCGCGGATTCCGTGTCACATTGCCGTGCTGCCGGTTCCAGCACCCGAAGGCCTCGGAGACGAGGCTCGTCACCACTTCCGCGGTTGAAACAGAAGGGCGAGAGGAGCGACCACCGTGTTGTAGAGCACGTAGAGGAGATCCAGGACCGGTAGGGCAGAAAGGAGGCGTTCTTCTCCCAGGCGCCGCGCGCCCTCGGCGAGGGCGCCGAACTGCACCGCCAGCCGGAGGACGAGCAGGGCGGTTCCCATCCACCCGAGAAAGACGGGAGCCAGCCACGTGAGCAGGTTGGTACCGTGAAAGAGCGTCAGATGCGCCTGGATGCCCGGCGGATAGTGGCGCCCGGCCGAGGCATGTCGACGTTTCTGGCGCAGCCATTCCTTCCACGTGGCAGGGGGCGCCGTTGGGACGAACGATTCAGGATCGAGGAGGGCGCGGACGTCGGCCGCGGAGCGGCGTACGATCTCCTGGACCAGCAGGTCGTCGTCGCCGCTGAGCGAATGCATGATGGGCTCGAAGCCGTCGACCTTCCGGAAGACGTGCCGCGGGTAGCTGATGTTGCGTCCGACCGCCATGTACGGCCGATCGAGGCCGGCGGCAGCCGCCGTGAGAAAGCCGGTTACGAAGGTTTCGAAACAGGCGAGGCGCTGCATAAGGCTCCCGGTCCCACGTCGAAACGGGCTGTAACCGATCAAGACCGAGGGATTCTCCGCCGCCGTATGGGCACGGGCGAGAGATGCCAGCCAGCCCGGCGGCGGCTCGCAGTCGGCATCGGTCAGCGCCAGCAGGTCGTGTTCGGCGGCTTCGATGCCCCGGCTGAGCGCACGTTTCTTGTTGCCTCCTTCGTGCCGGATGAGCCGGAGTCGATACGGTGGCCGTCGAGCGTCCACGACGCCGGCCGTGCGGTCGATCGAACCGTCGTCGACGACGATGACCTCGAAATTCGGGTGGGTTTGCTTCTCGAGGCCGTCGAGCAGTACGGGGAGTCGGGTCTCCTCGTTGCGTGCTGCGACGACGACGGTAAGCGGCGCAAGGGTGCCCCCGTCGTTCGTCCGCCGCGCCGCGTGTCGGAATCCGATGCGGAGGGCGATCCAGTAGGCGCACTGGACGCCCAGCACTATGAGGAAGAAGTACGTCAGACGGATGGTCGGCAGGGGCTACAAGGGTCCGAGTTTTGCGGCCAAGGTACGGTGTCGCACGAACACCTTCACGGCCTGGCGCACGCGGTGCCGGATGCCGGCCGGGGGCCGATGCAAACCATTGAAGCGATCGTGCGTATTCTGTTGCCCCGTTGAACCGGTGCGCAGACGTCGGACTTGCCTCGACAGGCGCCTGTCGGCGCACCTAGACTCGAAGATTCTGTTTCAGCATGGCCAAGCAGCAGTTCGCCCATAGCGTCGAGCTTCTACGATTGCTCGGGCGTTTCTGGACGCTGGCAAACATGTTGAGCATGATCCGGCTGCTGCTGGTCGTGCCCATCACGTACCTTATTCTGACGGACGGTCCGATGGGCTGGCTTTTCGGCCTCATCGGACTCGCACTCGTGACAGACTGGTTCGACGGCCGGATCGCCCGATGGTCGAGCACCGTGTCGGAGTGGGGAAAGGTGCTGGATCCGTTGGCCGATAAGATAGCCGGCGTGGCCATCGTGATGGCGCTCGTCGTCCGCGGCTCGCTGCCGACGTGGTTTCTCACCCTGCTCGTTGTGCGCGACGCCCTCATCGTTCTCGGCGGGGTCGTGCTCGCACGGCGCACGGGCCACGTCGTGATGAGCGGTTTGATGGGGAAGATCGCCGTCACGGCGCTCTCGCTGACCGTCCTGGCGGCCCTGCTACGGGCCGATCCGCCCCTGATCCGGTACTGCGTGTGGATTACGGCCGGACTCATGGTCTACTCGTTCTTGCTTTATGGTATACGGTTCGTCCGCCTCATGCACGCCGGACGCCTGCCCGACATGCGGACGGAGCCGGGCCGGGGCGACGGTTTTCGGGCGGAGACGGACTAACCGAGACGTCCCATTGATGCATTACATCATTCAGGTTTAAGATAGATGGGTTTTTTCGACAGCTTTACATCCAAGGAAGAGCAAAAGGAACAGCTCGAGGGGGGTCTGGAGAAGACCAAGGACAGCTTCCTGGGCAAGCTCAGTCGCGTCGTGCGCGGCAAGGACACGGTAGACGACGAAGTCCTCGACGATCTGGAGGAGGCGCTCGTCACGAGTGACGTCGGGGTCTCGACGACGCTCGAGATCATACGGCGGGTCGAAGAACGCGTCGCCGAGGAGAAATACGTCTCGACACGCGAGTTGATCGGGCTTATACGAGACGAGATTTCGCGTCTCATGCTCACCAACGCACCCGACCGTCCGGCCGATTTCGACGCCCCGCTGCCCAACAGGCCCCACGTCATTATGGTGGTGGGTGTAAACGGCGTCGGAAAGACGACCACGATCGGTAAGATGGCCTATCGCTACCGGCTGGCTGGCAAATCCGTCCTCCTCGGTGCGGCCGACACGTTTCGCGCCGCCGCCGTCGAGCAGTTATCGATCTGGGCGGAGCGAGCCGACGTCCCCATCATCAAGCAGAAGCAGGGCGCGGATCCCGCCGCCGTAGCGTTCGATACCGTCGCCTCGGCGAAGACGCGCGGCACGGACGTAGCGATCATCGATACGGCGGGCCGCCTCCACACGCGTGGGGGACTGATGGATGAACTCTCAAAAATTAAACGCGTCATGTCCAAGCAGATCGACGAGGCGCCCCACGAAGTACTCCTCGTGCTCGACGCGTCGACCGGACAGAATGCGATCCGACAGGCGGAGGAGTTTACGCGCAGCGTCGAGGTGAGCGGGCTCGCCGTCACCAAACTGGACGGGACTGCGAAAGGGGGCATTGTGATTGGTATTTCAAATGAGTTCCAGATACCCGTAAAATATATAGGTGTGGGCGAGCGGATCGAGGATCTCCAGATCTTCGACCGGCGCTCCTTCGTGGAAGCCATGTTCGGTTAAAGCGGGGATCGAATATGGACGCTTGCGACTCAGTCCGCCTTCCGGACCGTTCGCGGCGCGATTTCTACGATACAGAGACGCCACGTGGAGATCGTACGGTGGATTCGCGATATTAAAACTGGCGATTTGCGACGTCTTCTCGGATCTTCGCATCACGACCTAACGGGCATGTACAACGGTACTCATGGAAACGGTATGGTACGTTGCGACGACATGATGTGGGTTCGACGTAGTGTCGCGCTGTGGTTGATCGGCATGCTGTCTCTGCTAGCTCTACCGTCCGCCTTCGGGCAAGCTGCTGCTCCCGACCTAGAGGTGGATGCGGTCAGCGCTCGCAGCAGTACGGATGTGGAGGCGACGCGCGTGGACGTATACACGCGGGTACCTTATTCCTCGCTTCGATTTCTCGCTACCAACAATGCGTTTGAGGCGAGATACGAGGTAACGATCGGCGTCCACGAGCTGGAAGGCGAGGATAGAGGCGGCAACCTGGTGCAGTCGCGGATATTCGAGCAGGAGGTGCGGGCGGCCGATTTTGCCCAGACGCAGACAGATCAACTCTTCGATCGAACGATCCAGTCACTGGAGCTTGTCCCGGGCCGGTATCTCCTTGAGTTTCAGGTGGATGACCAGGCGTCGAACCGTTCGTTTGTGAAGGAGCTTCCTATTCGGGTCCGCGATCTGAGCCGTTCGTTTGCCCTGAGCGATCTGATCCTTATCGATGCGTACGACGCCGGGGCCAACAGCATTACACCGACCGTCAGCAGCCGTGTCGGGAGCGATCAGGATCAGTTCAAACTGTTCTACGAAATCTACGCGGACGCGAATCGGGAAGTGCGCATTCGGCGTGAGATGGCTCACATACCAAGGAGCAGCGGGCTCCCCTCCGTCAAGTCGCTTCTGGGCTTTGGTGCCGGCGATGATCTCTCTGATGCGGAAATTTCGTATCAGGAGACGCTTCCGCAAACCGTTCGCTCGGGTCGCAACCAGTACGTCGTCGAGATTCCGATCAGAAGTCTGGAGGTCGGGGACTACGTAGCGCGCGTCATCGTGGAAGACCTCTCCGGCAACGAGCTGGATCGTGCGGAGCGGGCGGTAACCCTCCAGTGGACAGGCCTCGCCGAACATGTGCGCGACCTCGACGCGGCCATCGATCAGCTGTCCTACATTGCGAAAAGGAACGACCTGGAATATATCCGCTCCGGTCGTACGGAGCAGGAGCGCCTCGCCCGGTTCCGAGAGTTTTGGGATCGCCGCGATCCGACGCCGAATTCCGAACGCAACGAGCGAATGGAGGAATACTACTATCGCATTGCGTACGCCAACAGCGAGTACGGTAATTTCGGGAACGGCTGGCAGACGGACCGGGGCCAGGTGATGGTACTCTTCGGCGAGCCCGATCACGTCGATCGCCATCCCTTCAATTTCAACGTGAAGCCGTACGAGGTCTGGTACTATTATCGCATCGGTCGCCGGTTCGTCTTTATCGACGATACGGGTCTGGGTGATTACGAGCTGCTCGTGCCGTACTGGGACGATCGCACCCGGTTGCGATAGTGGTACCGTCCAGGCGTTACGCTGTGACGGTCACGGTGGGTCTGCCATTTCGGGATGCTTCCACGTGAGGCATCCCGTTTTTGTTTATGCTGGTCATTCCTACGCGTACCGACAATCATTCCACGGCCATGCGCATCGTTTTTATGGGCACGCCGGACTTTGCCGTGCCGTCGCTCGAGCGCCTCGCTGAATCGGGCTATACGCCCGTTGCGGTCGTAACCGGCCCAGACAAGCCGCGTGGGCGTGGACAGCGGATAACGCCCACGCCGGTAAAGAAGGCGGCCCTGCGCCTTGGCGTCGATACGATTCTCCAGCCGGAGTCCGTCAAGGAGCCGGCGTTCGCCGAGGAGGTTCGAGCGCTCGACCCGGACGTGATCGTGGTCGTGGCATTTCGCATCCTCCCTCCCGACGTATTCACGGCCGCCCGAAAGGGAGCCTTTAACCTCCACGGGTCCCTGCTCCCGAAATTCCGGGGCGCCGCGCCGATCAATCACGCCGTCATGAACGGGGAGACCGAAACGGGCGTTACGACGTTTTTTCTGAAGGAAGCCGTCGATACCGGGCACATCATCCTTCAGAAATCGATGCCTATCGGGCCCGACGAGACGGCGGGCGACGTACACGACCGGATGATGGAGCTGGGTGCCGAGGCCGTCGTGGAAACGGTCCGGCTGATCGAACGGGGTGCGGTGAAGACGCACCCGCAGGACGATGCGGCGGCGACGCCGGCGCCAAAGATTCATCGAGAAGACTGCCGGATCGATTGGGACCGTCCGGCCCGTGCCGTGCACGATCAGATACGCGGGCTCTCTCCCTATCCCGGCGCCTGGACGCGGCACGGCGACACGCTTCTGAAGGTCTATCGCTCGCGTATGCCGGATGAGGGGTCTGGCCCGGAACGCTTCGACGGGTCGCCCGGCGAGGTGGTGGAAGCTGAGGGACGCCTCGTCGTGGCCTGCGGGACGGGCGCCGTCGAACTGATCGAACTGCAGCAGGCGGGAAGCCGGCGCCTCTCCGCGATCGACTTTCTCAATGGGTACTCGTTGCGCGTCGGCGATCGTCTGGGGTAAGAAGCTTCTGCACGGGCTCGTCAACGGTTTGCGTGTGATTCTTGCCAGTGGCTCACCGTGTGATGCACAGCGTACGGTGGCCGGCAGATCAAACGTCGCTCACGTTTCGGACGGCCGGTCCACATGCGAGGCCGTGCGACGGTGCTCGTCCGGACCGTAGCGGAAGAGCAAGGCCGGCAGAAGGAAGAGATTGGCGACCAGCGCCACGCCGAGCGTCAGTGCGGTGAGCGCTCCCATCGTGACGGTTCCTCCGAAGCTGGACAGCGTAAAGACCAGGAAGCCGCTCATCAGGATAAGCGACGTAAAGAGAATCGCTTTCCCCGTTTCTCGCAGCGTTTTTCGGATAGCCTCGTCCCTCGCGTCCCCCTCGTCCCGGTGAATCCGGAATTTGGCCAGAAAGTGGATCGTATCGTCGACGGCGATGCCGAAGGCCAGCGAAAAGATCAGCGCGGTCGACGGCTTGAGCGTGATCCCGGCATATCCCATCGCTCCGCCGACGAGTAAGAGCGGGATGATGTTCGGCGCGAGGCTGATGAACGTCAATGGAATCGACCGGAAGAGGAACGCCATCAGTACGGAGATGATCATCAACGCCACCGTGAGAGAGACGATCAGGTTATGGACGAGGCTTTCTCCCGATCGGGTCGACATGACGGCGGTTCCCGTCACATAGACGGTGTATTCATCACCGCTAAAGGCCGACTCCGCGATGGTCGCTACCGAGTCGGCCAGCTCGTTCATGCGCTCCGTACCGATGTCGGACACTCCCAGATAAATGCGCGTCATACTGAAGGTGGAGTCGACGAAGATGGGCAGGTTCGACAACAACGTCGTGTCAGCCTCCTGGCCGATAAAGCGTCCGAGCGCTTCCTGGAGGAATGGCAGTTCGTAGCTGGCCGGCAGCCGGTACGCGCCGGGGTGCCCGCCGAAGTACGCCTGGTTGCCCATCTTGACGAGGTCGACGGCCGAGAGTGACGTGCCTACGGCATCGAAGGTCGAAAACGTGTCCTGAAGCGCCTCGATGCGGCGCATCGGAGCGAGCGTCTTGAACCGGCCCTCCCGGTCCGACTCGACAACGACTTCCATGGGAAGGACGCCTCCGAAATGCTCTTCAAAAACGGCAAGGTCCTGCCGCAACGGATCGTCCTCGTAGAAATCCGCAAAGACGAAGATGTCGGTTGAAATGCGCGTAGCCCCCACGACGGCCAGCACGGCCAGGGCGGCCGCGACTACGATGACCGTTCCTCCGCGACGCTTCATCAGGCGGGCCTTGGCGTCGAAGTAATCGCCGAATCGGTCGTGCGTGGCCAGTGAGCTGACATTAGCACGGGGTGGCCGCATGCGCGAATAGGTGAGCGGGATGATGGTAATCGAGAGTACGTACAGCAACATGATGCCCATCGCGGCGAAGGCGCCGAATCCCATCAGGATTCGGTTGCCGGAAAGCAGTAGAACGGCGAATCCGACCGCCGTCGTCAGAGCCGTCAGAAATGTGGCGAGTCCGACCGTGCGGACCATCTCGACGATCGCCTCGCGTCGATCCTGCGTCACGCTGAACTGGTCGAAGAACTTCGTACTGAGATGGATGGCGTTCGCCATGCCGATGATCACGATGAGTGCCGGGAGCACGGCGGTCACGAGATTCAGCTTGTGGCCGAAAAGACCCATCAATCCGAACGTCCATACGATGCCGAGGAGAACGATGATCGTCGGTACGACGACCGCTCGCCTGGCGCGGAACGTGATGAAGAGGAACAGCAGCGATATGAGGAGTGCGAGGACGGTAAAGAGCGGTGCTTCCCGGGTAACCCGCTCGGCGTATTGACTGCGGAGATAGGGGAAGCCGGCCAGGGCAGCCCGTCCAGGCATGGCTTCGGCCGCATCGTGGACGCGATGCACGAGATCGATCCGTTCCCGGCTCGCGTTGAAGACGGGGTCGATGCGCACCATCATGAGTGTCGCGGAACGATCCTCGGACAGCAGGATGCCGTTCAGGAAAGGCTCCTGGTCGAACCGTAGTCTGAGGGCCGCGTCCGAGAGGTCCGGCTGGTACAGCGTTTCGGTATGAAGGCTGCCGTTATCCCGCCGGAGGTGCGGTACGTTGGCCAGACTCAACACGCTTTCCACGCCCTGCAGCCGCTGCACGTGGCTGGTAAGCGTGTCCAGCCGGTGCAGAAACGTGGAATCGATGGGATGCACGTCGTGAAAAACGACGTAGAGGATCGTCTCGCTGCGGCCGAAGACTTCCGTGGTCTCTTCGAATACGCGTACGAACTCGTCCTCCTCCGACACAAAATTCCCCGCGGTGTGGTCGATCTCGAGCCGGCCCATCAACAGGCCCGTGAACACCGTAACGACGGCGATGGCAGTCCAGATCGGCCGTGGGTGATCGAGAATCCATACTGCCGCGCGGGACCAGGGAGACATGGAGGGATGCTGTTCTACGTGGTGGTTGGCGAGGCCGCGCGCGCTTCGAGATCGGTCCCATGAGAAGGACTGACGCGTCGCGCACCTGGACGTACGTTAACTAATCCGGCGCATCGATACCCCGGTGTGCGGGAGGAGATCCCGTGCCGATCGGCGGCCGATGCCGCATCGATGGGAATCCGTAACCGCTGCGTACGTTCGTGCACCGATCCTCGCGCTCCTATCGGTGGATTTCACGTCGGGAGCGACCTCGAAAGCGCATTGCATTCGACAGTGGGAGCCATTAGACTGGTGCCGAGTTTGAATGTTTGGAGTGAACGTTGCGCGTGGGTCCGGTGGGAGCGCTTCAGAGAATCGTTTTACGCACCGTCCTTCGTGACGGGTTGCTCGTGACGGTAGCCGTCCCCCCGCTCGTTCCCTATCCAGATGGCATCTTGCGACGTATCCGAATCCCCATCCCCAGTCCGGCGGGCGTGCCGTAACTATACGCAGTAATCCGTTATGCCGTCAGAATTGCTTCGCGATCGCACGGGTGCCGCGCCCTACGTCACGCCATTTCTGGATGCGCTGGATCGCATGCAGGAGCGGACGTTCGTGCGGCCGGACCGCCTTACCGAGCGTGCGGAGGCGCTTCTCGTCGAACGTTTCGGCCTCGCCGGCGGGCGCTCCGATGCTGCATTCGCACATGGCAGTACCGGGCTGCTCGGCGGGCACACCCACTACTTCGATGGGTTTGCTCTGCTTCTCACGCTGCCGCTGGGGACGGCCGTGGCGCTGCGCTCGACGCGCCACGACGTCTCGCGCCTCATCTTCCAGGGTAGCGACGATACGTGGACGTTCGACAAGAACAGGAAAACGGATGCGTCGGCCCCCGAATGGGTGGACCTCGTGATTCAGATCCTCCGCCACTTCGTGCCGCGGGGCGGCCAGGTGGACGTATCGGTCGTCAGTACGGTCCCCTATTCGTGTATGGATGCCTACGTCGGCGCATTGGGGATGGCCTCCGCGCGCGCTTCGCAGTCCGTCTTCGCGCTGTCGCAGGATGCACGTGAAACGGAATCGCTGGTATTGGATGCCATTCATTCCTGTCTCGATATTCCGTACGGAATCGCCTACCTCATGGCCGCCGACGAGGGGCGTCCCGAGTACTTCTCGCTCGTGGATACCGGAACGCTGGAACGTATCGCGATAGAAGCCCCGCCTGCCGACGTGCTCGGCTGGGGATTGGTCGATACGGGAACCGGACCCATCGGCGATCGCGCCGATCATCGGCGCATAGGAAAGGTGGCTGTTGAGGCCGTCTCCATCCTGCAGAAGAATGCCTTCTCGAACCTGAGTTCTCTCCGCGATCTCGAGCACCGCGATCTGGCGGCCGCGCTCGAAGTGCTGCCACGTACATACCGGCCGATCGTACGACACCTTGTGACGGAAAACCGAAGGGTGCAGAAACTGGTCGGTGCAGTGCGTCGTAGGGATTGGCAGATGTTTGGTGCCCTGCTCCTGATGTCCCACGCCTCCCTGCAGAAGGACGCGAAAGGTACGAATCAGGCTGTGGACCTGATCGTGCGCGAAACTGAAGCGATGAGCATTGACGGCATGTACGGTGCCTGCGTGACCAGCCGCGGCGGTGCCGTGCTCGTCGTGGGGCAGCCGTTCGTCGTTCCGCGCTGTCTGGATCACGTCCAGGCGTCCTTGAAGGAGGAGTGCGATCTCGATGCCGACGTGATGCTCCTCTAACCCTCGATGCCTACCCCCTAATCGTCCGCCGAAAGCTTGCAACCTGCGACTCAGTTCGACATTTCCGAGGTCAACGAACGCATCAAGAAAGAAAGTGCGTTCGTGGATCAGCTTCTTGAAGAGATCGGGCGCGTCGTGGTGGGGCAGCGCTATATGATCGAGCGCCTGCTGATCGGGCTGCTCGGCGACGGGCACGTGCTCCTCGAAGGCGTGCCGGGCCTCGCAAAGACGCTGACGGTCAGCTCGCTAGCCCGATGCATCGGTACCCGGTTCCAGCGGATTCAGTTTACACCCGACCTGCTGCCGGCCGACCTGCTTGGAACCCTGGTCTACAACCAGAAGGACGGGTCCTTTTTCATTAAGAAAGGCCCCATCTTCGCGAACATCATTCTGGCGGACGAGATCAATCGATCGCCCGCGAAGGTGCAGAGCGCCCTCCTCGAGAGTATGCAGGAACGGCAGGTTACGATCGGGGAGACGACCTTCGAGCTCGACGAGCCGTTCCTCGTACTCGCGACGCAAAATCCGATCGAGCAGGAAGGGACGTATCCGCTGCCCGAAGCACAGGTCGATCGATTCATGATGAAGATCAAGGTCGGCTACCCGACGCGAGACGAAGAGCTTGAGATCATGCGCCGGATGGCGCGAACCGGGAAAAAGGCTGAGGTCAAGCCCGTCGTCCAGCCCGACCAGATCCTGACGGCGCGGACCGTGCTCAACGACCTGTACATGGATGAGCGCGTGGAGAAATACATCGTCGATCTCGTCATGGCATCGCGGAAGCCGTCCGACTACCGGCTCTCGAGCATCGAGCCCCTTGTCGAGTTCGGAGCGTCGCCGCGGGCGACAATCAACTTGAATCTCGCGGCCCGCGCCCACGCGTTTCTGGAGCATCGTGCCTACGTGACGCCCGAAGACGTCCGCTCCATCGCTCTTGACGTCATGCGTCACCGTATCGCCATCTCGTATGAAGCGGAAGCTGAGGAAGTGACGAGCGACGACCTGGTTCAGCGATTGCTCGAAACCGTGGAAGTCCCCTAGTTCTAGCTCGACTGCATACAGACGGCCCTACCGAGGTGTACCATCGTGCCCCATCAAGCCAAAGTCTTTAAAAAGGAGTCTATCACCGTCGAGTTCATGGTGGAGCAGCTCCGATCGGCCGTCGGCGTAGAGATTGTGCCGATGAATGCCGTCGACGCGTCGGAGCAGCTCGTTATCGAAAGTAATCTCCACCGTCCAGGTCTCGTGCTCGCGGGATATACCGAGCTATTCACCCACCACCGCGTTCAGATACTGGGAAACACGGAGAATCACTATCTCCGCTATCAATCACCGGACGATCGGCGCAAGGCGTTCGATACGCTGGTCAACTTTTCGATCCCGTGCATCATTCTGACCGAGAATAACGTGCTGTCGGAGGGTCTCGTCGATCGGGCGACGGACCGCGGCGTTCCCGTGTACCAGACGCCGCTTCCGTCGACCCATTTCATGGCCGTTCTGCGGGACTTTCTGAGTGATCAGTTTGCCCTGCAGCAAACGATCCATGGCTCGCTGGTCGATGTGTACGGCATCGGACTTCTTCTCACGGGTAAGTCGGGTATCGGCAAGAGCGAAGTGGCCCTGGACCTCGTCGAGCGGGGGCACCGGCTCGTCGCGGATGACGTCGTGATCGTGACGAAGAAAGAGGAGCAGGTCCTGATGGGATCCGGGACGGATCTCGTGCAACACTTCATGGAAGTACGAGGACTCGGGCTCGTCGACGTTCGCGCGATGTTCGGCATTCGGGCGATTCGCTTTCAGAAGCGCGTCGAGGTCGTCGTCAACATGCGGCTGTGGGACCAGGACGAAGAATATACGCGATTGGGTATGGTGGACGACACGTTTACCGTGCTCGACGCCGATCTTCCCATGGTCAAAGTCCCCATCACGCCGGGGAAGAACATCACGGTAATCTGCGAGGTCATCGCCATGAATCACCTCCTTCGGCATTACGGCTACGATCCGGCCGAAGTGTTCGCCAAGCGCCTGGCCGATCGGATTCGGGCCAAGGGTCCGTCCGAGCCCGCGCGCGGCATCGAATACTTCGAGCACGACTACGAATGAAGCCTGTCGATGAAGGCGGATTCGAGCCGACATCCCGAAATCATTTCCATAGGGAATGTTACGCAGGTAAAAATTTCACGGATCTATCGGCATTCGCGTCAGGTTGACAACCTTTTGAGGTCGAGCTATATTACGTTGCGTTTTTTAGGCCCGGTATTTGTAGAATCAAGCACGTGAACGAACCTCTCCGCGAGCACGGAACCGTTTCGAAAATATTCTAGAGCATGCCGAAGAACCGCTACTACTATTACGACCAGGAGTCGTGCAGCTTCGTCGAGGTATCGAGGAAACGCTCGCAGTACGTCCTGCATGGTGTCGCGGTGTTGGTCGTGGCCTTTCTCGTCGCCAGCGCTATTTCATGGGGGGTGGATGAATTCTCGCAGACCCCCCAAGAACTTGCCCTGATGGCGGAAAACGAAGCACTTCGCACGCAGTTGTCGGACGTCAGTGAGCGCGTCGATGCCTATTCGGAGGAGCTTCAAGACCTCACCCAGTCGGATCAGGAGCTGTATCGGACGATCTTCCAGGCTGAATCGATCTCGAACGACGTCCGCCAGGTTGGTGTCGGCGGCACGGATCCGTACCAGGACTTCAGCCGGTTTAGTTCTGCGACGGCCTCACTCCTCAAAGAGACCTCGCAGAAGCTGGATCGTCTCGAGCGCGGAATCAGTCTTCAGAATGCCAGCTATCGCGAGCTGTCCGCGCTGGCGAGCGAACGCCAGGATCAGCTGCGTCAGACGCCGGCCATTCTGCCTGCTAACGGGCCGGTAGTATCCGGATTCGGATATCGACTGCACCCCATACTGGGTGTTCGTAAGATGCACACCGGTCTCGACGTGCTGGTAGACGCCGGCTCACCCGTCGTGGCGTCCGGTGAAGGTATTATTCGTGAAACGAATTTCAGTGCGAGTTACGGCAACTACGTCGAGATCGATCATCCGGCCACGGGATACACGACGCTTTACGCCCATTTATCGGAGATCGAATCCGGTCTTCGTCCGGGTCGACGCGTCGCACGCGGAGACGTACTGGGGTACAGCGGCTCGACGGGTCGTTCGACGGGCCCTCACGTCCACTACGAGGTGCGCGACTCCGAGGGACAGACGATGAACCCCGTGTATTTCTTCGCGCCCAGCATGACGCCCGCCGAGTACAGGAAACTGGTGGAGCAGACCGAGAACACGACCATCTCTCTAGACTGAGAGCTAAGCCGTGCAGGTTCGCGGCTCCAACGGAACGTCTGCCTCCACCCCCGTCATCATGTCCTGTCGTCATGCGTCGATGCCGTGCACGTCTTCCTGTCCGCACACGGAATTTGCATCGACCGGAAAACCTGGCGCCACCTGGCGCATATCCATGCTAGCGAGGCACCGCACCCTCTTGCTTTTGTAGAGGGGGTAGCCTATAGTGCTTGCCCGGTGCGCACCGCCGGATTTAGCGGCCGCCTGACGGCCAACTCGTAGGATCTCCAACCTTTAAACCTGTCATGTACTGGAGTCTCGAACTGGCATCGTATCTCGAGGATGCACCCTGGCCTGCTACGAAAGAAGAACTAATCGACTACGCTGAGCGTACGGGCGCACCGCTTGAGGTCGTTGAGAATCTCGAGGATATTGAGGACGATGGAGAGCCGTACGAGAGCATTGAGGAGGTCTGGCCGGATTATCCTACGGCCGACGACGACTTCTACTTCGAGGAAGAGTAGTTCTCCTCGCTCGGTACGCGTTCATAGGAGCGTCTCGATCCTTCTCTCTTTTCTTCTCACGATCAGTCTCGGCTCCGGCGGCCTGTCGACGGCGTCTGCGCAGAATGCCTCCGTACCCGGTACCTCATCCTCCGGGCCCATCGTTACCGAGATACGCTTCGCCGGGAACGAATATTTCGCGACTCGTGAGTTGCTTTCTCGGGTGCGTATGCAGCCGAACCGGCGATTTCTGGGCATTCCCGGGATGACCTGGTGGTTGTGGCTCTACCGCCTCGGGGAACGCGGTTCGCTCGGAGAGCGCATGAGCAATGCGTTCATGGCCGGGGGCGAGCCGCCCGCGTATCTCGATATGAGCGTCGTGGGAGCCGACCTCGAACGGCTTCGCCTGCTGTATCGTCAGGAGGGGCTCAGGGATGCCGTCGTGAATGCCGATGTCGACACGCTGTCCGGTGGAAACGTGTCCATCACTTTCCAGATCAATCCTGGACAGCCGACCTATATCCGTGAGGCGACCTACGACGGACTGGATCACCTCCCGGACGACCGGAAGGCGGCACTGCTGCGCGAAACGGTCCTGCGTGCCGACCGTGATGCGTCCGTCAGTGGTCTCCGACTGAAGGGACGCGACCAGCGGTACTCCGAAACGACCTTGCTCGAAGAACGCCGTCGCGTCCTTTCGTTTTTGCGGAACGAAGGGTATGCGGCCGTAACGCGCGACTCGATCCGTGCCGTCGTGTATGCGTCGTCGACGGATAGTTTCGACGTTCGATTCCTTGTCGGTACCGGACCGCGTTACCGCTTCGGAGACGTGTCGTACAGCGTGGTCGGCCCGGAAGAGGAGGCCGGAACGCGCAGCGGAGCCCTGCAGCTCCAGACCCGTTCCGATACAGGCGAGGTAGGGCGCGCCGCGTACCGGATCGAGCACGACAACAAGCTCTCTCCGAGGTTGCTGTCGCGGACGCTGCAATTCCGCCCGGGCGATTGGTACGCACAGTCCGACATTCTGGCCACCAAACGGCGCATGGAAGCGACGGGCGTTTTTTTGTTTACGGATATCGTCCCGCAACCGGAAGCCGTCGATACGACGGCCGGCGTTCCGCGATTGCCCCATCACATCGATTTGCGAACGAGGAACCGGCATCAGATCCGACTGGAAACGTTCATGCTGCAGCGTACCGGAGTGCTCGGCGGTGCCGATACCGAGCTCGGAACGGGCGCGGGCGTATCCTATGAGAACGCCAATTTTTTCGGTGGTGCCGAGGTCTTTCGCGTACGCACCACGGGTTCTATCTCCGCCGACATCGATTCTACCATCTTCACGGCCGCTCAGGCTGAAGTGGTGACGTCACTGACGCTTCCGTACCTCATACGGCCGTTCAACACGCTGGAGGATCGACTCTCGCTCTACGATGCACGGACGAGGTTGTCGCTGAGCCTGTTGACGGCCAGGCGCGACGATATCGGGCTGATTATCCGTGGGCGAGGTAACGCGCGATATCGGCTCGAGCTTCGGCATAATCCTACCCTGACGTCGTTCGTCGACGTACTCGATCTGAGCTTGAGCAACCCCGATACGTTGAGCAATTTCCGGTCAGACATCCTCAGCCGCTTTCTCGACCGCGAGTCGGATCCGGTACAGTATGCCCAGATTCTGGAAGACTACACCGTACCTCAGGTCAATACGGCGCTGCGGTACACGCTTCGCTCGGCAGATGTGAATCCCCTCCGTCGAGAGCGCGGCTACAGCTACGAAGGCGCGGTCGAAATCGGAAACAATCTGCCCTACCTGCTCGACCGCTTCGTGACCACGCCGGGTGTCCTAGAGGGAAGCCTGCCGGGCTTACCCGTGTTTAGGGAGGAAGGAACCCCCGGCCGCCTCATTTACAGACAGTATCTTCGAGCCGTAGGCGACGTTCGCCGGTACCGGCCTCTTACGCCGTCGATAATTCTCGCCTACAAGTTTCTCGCCGGAATGGCCCATCCAACGGGTGGTTCTCCCGTCGTGCCGTTCGACCGTAGATTCTACAGTGGCGGCGCTTCCAGCGTCCGCGGATGGGGGCTGCGCGAGCTCGGCCCGGGTGCGTCCACTTTCACCAGTGGCGGCAGCGCCGCCGAGACCGGCTCCGTGACGAATCTGCTCGGCGGCGACATCAAGCTCGAAGCGGGTATCGAGGCGCGCCGTACGCTGCTTCGGTCCCTGCTGGCGGCCGACTGGATCGGCGTGCTCTTCCTGGACGCCGGGAACGTCTGGTTCGGTCCGCGTAACCCCGGCTTCGGTGAAGATGAACCCAGGCAGACCGACGGTCGCTTCCACCTCGATTCATTCTATCGGCAAATCGGCGTCGGTACGGGACTCGGTCTTCGGGCCGCATGGGAATATTTGATTCTCCGTCTTGATTTCGGTGTAAAGGTCTACAACCCGAGCGACGGCGACTCCGGGTTATTTCCTGACGGGATCGGTTCTCCGCGGCCCCATTTCGGGATCGGCCACGCCTTTTGAACCGTACGGTTCGTCTGGACGCCAGCACGTATTTTGTTCGTCGAACCGCTGCATTACAGGCACCCGCCCATGGCATTGAACAGTACGGCCCTGCAACGAATAACCGGACGCGTGAAGCGCATCTTCGCGGCGCGTGAAGATCCGGATCTCCGCGAGATCATCGAAACGCTGAAACAGGTGAGCCTCTTCCGGGGGCTGTCTGGGCGCGTCCTGGGAGATCTCTCGGAGGTACTTCACCGTCGGAGCTACAAGCGTGACGAGTTTCTTTATTACGAACGAGATCCGGGTTTGGGCCTGTACATCGTGCGGTCCGGCCGCGTCCGTCTTCTGGTGGAAGACGAAGAGGGCGTGCCGCACGAACTCAGACAGGTTGGTGAGGGCGAGGCGTTCGGAAAGCTGTCGCTATTCGGTGATTTTCGTCGAATGGAGACCGCTCAGGCTATTACGGAGGCGAAGGTATTCGGACTGTTCCGACCGGACCTTAAGACGATCATCAAGCGCTATCCCGGTTCCGGTGCCGCCGTACTGCAGGTGCTCGCCCAAAACCTTGCGGCGGTCGAGAATGAGATGTTGGACATGCTCGTCGAACGGGAAGGCAAGATCGACGCACTGCGCATGTTCGACGGGGCATCGGCGAAGGCGGACCATACGACCATCCATGCGAAAACTCATTCATGATAGAGGGATTACGTTATCGTTAAACGAGGCGAACGGCTGGAACTGCACATCGATAAATTTGCCGACCGGGGCAAGTCGCTGGCGCGAAAGGACGGATTCGTCATCTTCGTTCCCGGGGGCGTACCGGGCGACCACGTGCGGGCCCGCGTATACAAGAAGAAAAAGAGCTTTGCGGAAGCCGAGATCGAAGAAGTACTTTCCCCGAGCGTGCTTCGCACGGCGGCCCGCTGCTATTACTTCGGTACGTGCGGCGGATGCAAATGGCAGCACGTCGACTACGACGCACAGCTCGACGCGAAAACACAGAGCGTGGAGGACGCGCTCGTGCACAACGGCGGCTTCGAGGACGTCGACGTCCGACCGGCCATCGGGTCTGAAAAGATCTACTATTATCGCAACAAGATGGAGTTTTCCTTCAGTGCCGGGCGCTGGCTGACGCGCGAGGAAATCGATA
The DNA here is from genome assembly GCA_040904565.1 of Rhodothermales bacterium. Lineage (GTDB taxonomy): Bacteria > Bacteroidota > Rhodothermia > Rhodothermales > VXPQ01 > JBBDTI01. The sequence continues at coordinate 10,192 of JBBDTI010000018.1, read as the reverse complement.
CGGGGCGGGACTTCGATACGAGCTTTGCACTGGGGCTCCACGTACCCGGAACGTTCGATAAGGTGCTTGACCTGAAGGAATGTCACCTGCAGTCACCGACGAGCAGGGCGCTCGTCAACGGCGTTCGCGACCTCGCCAAGAAGCACGATTGGGAACCCTGGCACATTCGGAAGCAGGTCGGCTTTCTGCGCCACCTCGTGCTTCGAGAAGGGGAGCGGACGGGCGAGATCATGGTTAATCTCGTTACGAACGGATCCGACGGTGACCGCATGAAGGTCATGGCGGACTATCTCAAGGAGTCGTTTCCGCAGGTTACGACGTTCGTAAACACGATCCATACGGGCAAGGCGCAGACGGCTATCGGTGAAGAGATCCGTACCATCTTCGGTTCGGGCGTCATTCACGATCGCATCGGTTCGCATACGTTCGAGATCGCTCCGGAGGCCTTTTTTCAGACGAACACCGCCCAGGCGGAGCGTCTCTATGACGTGGCGAAAGCGTTTGCCGAGCTGCGGTCCGACGACCTCGTGTATGACCTGTACTGCGGCGCTGGGACCATCTCCATCTTCGTGGCCGATGCCGTCCGCCGAGTCGTCGGCATCGAGATCGTCGAGGAAGCCGTGCAGAATGCACGCGCCAACGCAGTGACGAACGGTGTCGACAATTGTACGTTTGTGACAGGAGATATGCAGGATCTCTTCGGACGGGAGTTCGTCGAGGAGCACGGACAACCGGACGTATTGATCGTCGATCCTCCACGTGCGGGACTCCATCCCAAAGTGGTCGAACGCATCGCGGAGCTGGGTCCCGAACGTTTCGTCTACGTAAGCTGCAACCCGCAGACGCAGGCGCGCGATCTCGATCTGATGCGGGATACGTACCGCATTGAGGCCGTCCAGCCGGTCGATCTATTTCCGCATACGCACCACGTGGAAACCGTGATCAAGCTGCGACGGACGTGATTGCCTTGACGTAGTGAGCCTATGAAATCGGCATTTGTGACCGGAGGGACCGGATTCGTGGGGTCCCATCTCGTCGAGGAGCTGCAGCGGAGAGCGTACGCAGACGTGCGATGTCTCGTTCGGACGGAGCGTAAGTGGCTGGAAGGGATGGATGTTCGACCGGTGCGCGGCGATCTGTTCGACGAACAGCTGATAGCCGACGCCGTGCGCGATGTGGACGTGGTCTTCCACATTGCAGGTGTGACGCGGGCGAGGGACTGGGCCACGTTCCATCGGAGCAACGTCGAGGCGACGGTCCGATTGATGGACGTCGTGACGCGCGTCAATCCATCCGTCCACCGCATCGTCGCCACGAGCAGCCTCGCCGCGGTGGGAGCCTGCGAGGACGGTGTAGCGACCGAAGCGACCCCGCTCCGTCCTATCAGCCGCTACGGTCGCAGCAAGATGGAGATGGAACGGGCGCTGGAGGCATTCAAAGGACGTTTGCCCGTCGTGATCGTGCGTCCACCTGCCGTATACGGACCGCGAGAGGCCGACATATACACGTTTTTCAAGACGCTGAAGCGGGGTGTTTGTCCGGTCGTCGGTCCGGCGGACGAGCAGGTATTGAGCCTCGTCTTCGTACGCGACCTGGCAGCGGGCATCGTCGACGCCGCCGAGGCGGATGCGACGGTAGGGGAGACCTACTTTCTCGGGAGCGAGCGATTCTACTCCTGGAACGACGTCAAGGATGCGGCGACGGATGCGCTAGGGCGTTCGGCGTGGACCGTGACCGTGCCGCCAGCTCTGGTAGGGGCTGCCGGAGCGGCCGTCGAATTCGGCGCGCGCCTCATGGGCGAGTATCCGCCGTTCAATCGGGAGAAGGCACGGGAGCTGCTTCATACGTGCAAGATGTGCTCGATCCGGAAGGCCCGTAGTGAGTTTGGCTATCGTGCGCCAACGTCGCTCGAGGATGGGGTCGCGGCGACGATACGATGGTACGAGCGAGAGGGATGGCTGTAGCCGCGCGGCGGTCGGGGCGTCCGCCAGGTCTTGCGGCCATCTTATCGCGGTGCTGCACGTCTGCCGAACCGAAGGATATGCGATTCGTTGACCATACTTGATACCTACACACAAGACGCGAGAATAACGTGAGTTCGCTCGGATTCAACACCGGATATATTGAGGAGCTCTACCGGCAGTATCTCGACGATCCGGACAGCGTAAGCGAAAGCTGGCGCGACTTTTTTGCCGATTATCGTCCCAGCGAGTCCTTCCTGGCTGCCACGGAAGCTCGTTCGGGGAGCATCCCATCCGGAGGCCAGGTCGTCGTGAAGGCCCCGCCGGAGGGCGACGGGGCACTTCCCGAACCCGTTAAGCCCGCGTCGGCACCGACCCCGTCGGAGCCGGACACGGAGGTCGAAGCCATTCGGGGCGCCAGGGCGAAGATCGTCGAAAACATGGAGGCCAGTCTCGGCGTGCCGACGGCGACCTCCATTCGTACGATTCCCGTCAAGCTGATGAGCGAGAATCGGCGGCTGATCAACGCCTACCAGCGCTATAAAGGCGGCGAAAAGGTGTCCTATACCCACCTGATTGCATGGGCCGTCGTCAAGGCGTTCCAGAAGTTTCCGAACATGAACACGACGTTCCGCCACGAGGACGGAACGCCGCAGCACGTCCGACCCCAGCAGGTCAATCTCGGCCTCGCGATCGACATCGAGCGGCGCGGCAAGCGGACGCTGCTCGTGCCCAACATCAAGGGTGCGGACCGGATGACCTTCGCGCAGCTGCTGGGCATCTACAACGACATCGTCAAGCGGGCACGCGACGGAAACCTCGAGATCTCAGATTTCGAGGGAACGACGGCCACGCTGACGAATCCGGGCATGATCGGTACGACGATGAGCGTCGCACGGCTGATGCCGGGGCAGGGCGTAATTATCGGCGCCGGAGCCATCGGGTACCCTCCCGAATACTACGCCTATCCGCCGGAATCGGTAAGCAAGGTCGGCATTTCCGAAGTGATGACGATCTCCTCCACGTACGACCACCGCGTGATTCAGGGAGCGGAGAGCGGCGCCTTTCTATCGTACATGGCCGACCTGCTCCTCGGCAAGCACGAGTTTTACCAGGAGGTCTTCGAGCACCTCACCATCCCGTATCAGCCCTACGCGCTGTCCAGGGATACCACGCCCCAGCTCGGTACGAGCGAACAGGGCGAGGAGCTGGACATGGTCGACAAGCAGGCGCGGGTTCTGCAGTTCATCCGTGCCTATCGGGTCCGGGGCCACCTGCAGGCAGACGTCAATCCGCTCGGCTACAGCTGGATCTACCATCCCGAGCTCGACCCGGCGCAGTACGGGCTGACGATCTGGGATCTGGATCGCAATTTCGTCACGGGCGGGCTGAGTGGAAAGGACAAGTTACCGCTGCGGGACGTGATAGAGATCGTGCGCGACACGTATTCCCGCAAGGTGGGCATCGAGTACATGCACATTTCCGATCCGACCGAGAAGCGGTGGCTGCAGGAACGGCTCGAGCCGACGCGGTGTGAGGAGCCGGTTACCCCGGAAGCCAAGCGGCGCATCCTACAGAAGCTCAATGCGGCGGAAGCTTTCGAGCGGTTCATTCACACGAAGTACATCGGCCACAAGCGCTTCTCGCTGGAAGGCGCCGAGTCGGTTATCCCGCTGCTCGACTCGATGCTCTCCGACGCGGCCGAGCAGGAGACGGAGGAGGTGGTCATCGGGATGGCTCATCGCGGCCGGCTCAACGTCCTCGCGAACATCCTCAACAAACCCTACGAGGCCATCTTCTCCGAGTTCGAGGGGAATATCGACCCGAATACGACGCAGGGATCCGGGGACGTGAAATACCACCTTGGAGCGCGCGGAGAACACGAGTCGCCCTCCGGAGCGAAGGTCAAGGTGACGCTGGCCTCCAATCCGAGTCATCTCGAGGCAGTCAATCCAATCGTTGAGGGCATGGTGCGGGCTCGCCAGGAGCTGATGCGCAACCTGCAGGAAGGCGCGCCGCAGGGCGACTATACGGATGCCGTTATCCCACTGCTCCTACATGGCGATGCGGCGTTTGCCGGCCAGGGGGTGGTGACGGAGACCCTGAATCTAAGCCAGCTCCGCGGATATAAGACCGGCGGGACGATCCACGTCATCATCAACAACCAGATCGGATTCACGACGACCCCTTCCGATGCCCGCAGCTCGACCTACGCGACGGACGTGGCGCGGACGATCCAGGCGCCGATCATTCACGTGAACGGCGACGACCCCGAGGCCTGCATGCGTGTGGCCCGGCTCGCTCTCGATTACCGCAACGTCTTCAACAAGGACGTCGTGATCGACATGTTGTGCTACCGCGTGCACGGGCACAATGAGGGCGACGAGCCGACCTACACGCAGCCGCTGCTCTACAAAAAGATCGATGAGAAGCGGTCGCCGAGAAAGCTCTATACGGAGGTGCTGCTGCGTCGGGGCGAGATGGAACTCGATGAGGCCGAGCAGATGCTCGACGACTATCGCGAGCGGCTCCAGGAAGCGTTCGATCGCACGAAAGAACTGGATACCAAGGACGTTGCCGAGCGGTTCGATCTGCTCCAGACGCGGACGACGGAATCGCCGGAACTGCTCGAAGTCGAAACGAAGGCGGAAGAAGAGGACCTGGAGGATACGGTCCGCGCGCTCGTCGACCTGCCGGACGATTTCAACGTGCACAAGAAGCTGGTGCGCCAGTTCCAGCGACGGGGAAAGCTGTATTTCGAAGAGAAGAAGATCGATTGGGCATTCGCGGAAGCACTGGCCTTCGGCTCGCTCCTGCTCGAAAACACGACGGTGCGGCTGAGCGGACAGGATTCTCGCCGTGCCACGTTCAGCCAGCGTCACGCCGTACTCTACGATCAGGAGGACGGAGGGGAATATATCCCGCTGAACAATATCCGGGACGAGCAGGCAAAACTACTCATCTACGACAGCCTGCTGTCCGAGTACGCCGTACTGGGTTTCGAATACGGCTATTCGGTCGGTGATCCGTCCGCGCTCGTCATCTGGGAGGCCCAGTTCGGGGATTTCGCCAACGGGGCGCAGATCGTGTTCGATCAGTTTCTTTCCGCCGCTGAGGAAAAGTGGGGGCAGCGCAGCAGCCTCGTCGTGCTGCTGCCGCACGGATACGAAGGTCAGGGTCCCGAGCACTCGAGCGCCCGCCTGGAGCGTTTCCTTCAGATGTGTGCCGAGAACAATATGATCGTGTGCAATTGTACGACGCCGGCCAACTATTTCCACGCGCTCCGGAGGCAGACCCACAGGGATGTGCGTAAGCCACTCGTCGTCATGGCTCCGAAGAGCCTGCTGCGCCATCCCATGGTCGTTTCGGGGCCCGAGGAATTCACCGGCGGCAGGTTTCAGAAGGTGATCGGCTCGGACGCCGACCCGAGGTCCGTCGAGCGCCACCTGCTCTGCAGCGGCAAGATATACTACGATCTCGTCGAGGCCCTAGGGGATGCCGGCGACATGCCGCTCGCGATCACGCGGATCGAACAGTTCTATCCATTTCCCGAGGCCGACGTGCGCGAGGTGATCGAGCGGTACCGGGGCGCCGGAGACGTGATCTGGGTTCAGGAAGAGCCCGCGAACATGGGAGGATGGAGCTACATGCGACACCGGCTGAACGACATACTCGAGGATGTCCAGGGGGATTGCAGCCGTCGCGTCCGCTATGTGGGCCGCAACGCCAGCGCGAGCACGGCTACGGGCAGCGCCCGCGTGCACAAGGCGGAGCAGCAGGAGATCGTGACGACGGCGCTCGGTCTGGGTTAGCACCGGTCTCGGGAAGCGATGGTGGCGACGCGGGATCCATCCTGGCCACTTTCGACCACGGGACTTGTCGAGGAAAAGGCGGCCCGGAAAAGGCGGCCCGGAACAAGCGGTGCAATAAAAAAAGGCAGCGCCGGCGGCGGTGCCTTTTGCTTACCATGCTTCACGGTTCGGCGTGCTGGGCTCGACGGGTTCGCCCTTTTTCATGACAGGCGTCATATCGGAACCGCTGCGATGCAACAGCCCGGCGCGGGAATGATAGCCATCACGGCCTGCATCCCATCGAGGGCGCTCGGTGAGCGCCCTCGAGAGCCAGCCAGAGTCCCAGCTTAATAGTTACGCGAGTGCCGACGGGCCATTCGATTCGCTTTCTCACGGGCGATGCGGCGCTCTTCCGACGGCTTCGTGAACGACATGTTCGAACGGTAGATGCGAAGTACGCGGCTGCGATTGACGGCGCGCTTAAAACGGCGCAGCGCACGGTCGATGTTTTCGTTGTCTCGAACTTTAACTCCTACTGACAAGATTAACCCCTCCTCTCTAGATCGTATTCATCAAATTTGGATTGCCGAACAGCTTTTTAGCATAAGTAATATCCAATCCCAAAACCAGAGGGCCCCTGGTATTGTTTCACGGTGGCTCCCCAGCTTTGACGTTTCACGGTACGTTCTAACAGGCTATCAGCAGGTGTTCATGAAGATCCTATTGGCCACCCGAAATGCGGGGAAGGTAAGCGAGATGCGCTCGTTGCTGTCCGACCTTCCGGTCGAACTGATTTCCGCGCTGGATCTCGACGACCCGCCTGACGTCGAGGAGGATGCGGATACGCTGGAAGGGAACGCGCGCAAGAAGGCGGACGTGCTGCATGCCTATTCAGGTCTTCCTGCCCTGGCGGACGACACGGGACTCGAAGTGGATCGGCTGGAGGGCCGCCCGGGCGTTCGATCGGCTAGGTATGCCGGACCGAAGGCGGACGATGCGGCCAATCGCCGAAAGCTCTTGGATGAGCTCGACGGCGCCGGCGATCGGGCGGCCCGCTTCAGGACGGTGATTGCATTCGTCGACCGAGCCGGCGTCCATCAGTTCGAGGGAATCTGCCGCGGCCGCATCATCGATGAGGAGCGTGGTACGGGAGGCTTCGGCTACGATTCGATTTTCGTGCCGGAAGACGCCGATCGCACGTTCGCCGAGCTCAGCGCCGACGAAAAAAATGAGGTGAGTCACCGTGGACGGGCACTTCGGCTGCTGGCGGACTACCTTAGGGACCGACTGGAATAGGCGGCGGTAGCCGCGCCGGTCGACCTGCGTCAGAAGCTCGAACCAGGTATGTTTTCTTCGTCATGGTAGCTCTCATTCAGCGCGTGCGGCATGCTTCGGTTGAGGTGTCGGGCGAAACGGTCGGTTCAATCGGGCCCGGCATGCTCGTCCTTCTCGGCGTGCATGAGGAGGATACGGAGGAAGAAGCGTCGTGGCTGGCGCACAAGTGTGCGAACCTCCGCATCTTCGCCGACGACGAGGACAAGATGAACCGTTCCATCACGGACGTCGGCGGGGAGGCCCTCATCGTTCCACAGTTCACCTTGTACGGAGATGTCGAACGCGGCAACCGCCCATCCTTCGATCGCGCGGCCGGACCGAAAAAGGCCAGGGTACTCTACAAGCGGTTCGTGGAGCTGCTGCGCGAGCAGGTCGGCCTGCCCGTCGAAACCGGCGTTTTCGGTGCGATGATGGACGTACACCTCACCAATGACGGGCCGGTGACCTTCTGGGTCGAACGGCGGCACGAACCGGCCTAGCGGGTCGCGGCGCCGAATCGCGTCCGCGAACGGATCATCCGAGGTTGACGAACATCTAAGGATCCTCATGGCGGACGTCGAACGTGCAGCTCGGTTGGTTCGGCGATTTCGCCTTGCCGATCGAATGACGCGCTCCTATCTTCGCAGTGCGCGTCTATCTTCTCCACGGACCTTTGCATCGCATACTATGACAGATACGCCCACACTGACTCACGTAAACCCCCAGGGCGGCGTGCAGATGGTGGATGTAGGCTCGAAGCCGGACACCGTCAGAACGGCGCTCGCATCCGGACGCGTTTTGCTCGGTGAGGAGGCATACCGTGCCGTCGATGAAAAAAGCATCCGGAAGGGAGATGTCCTCTCCGTCGCCCAAATCGCGGGAATCATGGGTGCAAAGCAGACGAGCAAGCTGATCCCGCTCTGTCACGATCTGCACCTGAAGGGGGTAGACGTCGAGCTTTCGCTCGAAGAAGAAGATTTTGCCGTCGAAGTGCGAGCGTACGCGAAGAGCGTCGGTCAGACCGGCGTCGAGATGGAGGCGCTGACGGCGGTGTCGATCGCGTCGCTCACGGTCTACGACATGTGCAAGTCGATTTCGAAAGAACTCCGCATCACGGACATCCACCTGATCGCAAAGACGGGCGGCATGAGCGGCGATTATCGGAAAAGTCCGGATGAGGACGAATCCTGAGCGCGTCCCGCTGCGCGAACGTTTGGGACGCTATACAAGCTGACGATCTAACCTCTGGCACCTCTTATGACCACCCTCTTTACGACGACCGGCTTGCTCGTTATCGCCCTGGTCGTCCTTTTCCTGCTGTTTTTCCTGTACTTCGTGCCCATCGGCCTGTGGGTGACGGCGTACTTCTCGGGTGTGCGGATCAAGCTGGTCCGCGACCTCGTCGGCATGCGCCTTCGCAAGGTTCCGCCCGCCACGATCGTCAAACCGCTCATCACGGCGCACAAGGCCGGCATCTACGTCGACACGCCGCAGCTCGAAGCACACTATCTGGCGGGCGGGGACATACAAAAGGTCGTCAATGCACTCATCTCGGCCGATAAGGCGAACATCGATCTGACCTTCGAACGGGCGACGGCCATCGATCTGGCCGGGCGCGACGTTTTCGAGGCCGTGCAGGTCTCGGTAAATCCCAAGGTGATCGAGACCCCGCCGATCTCCGCCATTGCGAAAGACGGCATCCAGGTGCGCGCGATTGCCCGCGTTACCGTTCGGGCCAACATCGAGCGTCTGGTCGGTGGTGCCGGAGAGGAAACGATTATCGCCCGCGTTGGAGAGGGTATCGTGTCGACCATTGGATCGTCCGAGACGCACGCTCTCGTGCTCGAGAATCCGGACTCGATCTCGAAGGTGGTACTGTCAAAGGGGCTCGATTCCGGAACGGCCTTCGAAATTCTTTCCATAGATATCGCCGACGTCGACGTAGGTGAGAATATCGGCGCACAGCTTCAGACGGACCAGGCCGAGGCCGACCTGCAGGTTGCCCGGGCGAAGGCGGAGGAACGCCGCGCGTCAGCGGTTGCTCGAGAACAGGAGATGCGGGCCGCCGTTCAGGAGCAGCGAGCCAGAGTTGTGGGTGCCGAAGCGGAGGTGCCGATGGCGCTCGCGGACGCTCTGCGGAGCGGCAATCTGGGCGTGATGGATTATTACAGGCTTCGGAACGTAGAGGCCGATACGCGGATGCGGGATTCCATCGGTCGCGAAGGTACGGAGAGCGACGAGGACTAGACCGAACGCATGTCGAGTGATCTGTTGGGGCACGTCATTGCGTTCTCTTCGCTGGGCGTTTTGAGCGTCACGCAGGAGCTGGCCGGCGCCGTGTTGTCTGATGTCGAAGGAGCAGAGCCTGATCTCGTCGCGGAGGAGACGCTCTGTCTCGTTGCGACGACGACGGCTCGCGCGGCTGCCGTGGGGTTGCGCGCAGCCCCCGAGGCAGGGGATCCGGTTGTGGACGTCCTGGAGAACCTTCCGTACGTCTATCGCGATTACCTGCTGGGCGGTGAGCTGCTGGATCGGAGCGACCCCTCGATCGCCGACGCAGCCGATGACGTCTTCCGCCGGCTAGAAAGAAAGCACGAATTCTACCGGGTACATTTCCCCGAGAATCAGTTTCCCGGTGAAAAGGTGCTGACCGAAAAAATGGCACTGTGGATGGGACGGATCAGTCCGCCAAAACTTCCCGAAATGCCCTCCGAGCGGCTGCGGAAACTCGAATTGGTCGCGCCGCTGTTGACCCATCTGAAGCTCGTGCTGGCCTATTGCCGGAAGAGCTCGAACGGAAGCTGACGGATGAAATGCGGAGCGTTCTCACACCTGCTGACTCATCGCGGATTCCCCCATCGGTCCCTTCTCCGGCCGCTCCCTCGCAGGCTCATTCATCGGGGTCTTCCAGGCGCGTGATTCGAACCAGGTCGATTCTGTTCGTCGTCGCCTTGAGTACGTCGAACCTGTACCCATCGAAGATGAACTGTTCGTGCGGGCTGGGAATGGAACCCAGCCGTTCGAGGATGTATCCCGCGACGGTCTCGTAATCCCCCTCGGGAAGATCGACCTCGAATCGGTCACGCAGCTCGTCCGCGTCGACCCTGCCGCTGGCGATGTAACTGT
>JBBDTI010000017.1:2136-10209 GCA_040904565.1 Rhodothermales bacterium | reverse complement strand
GACACGCAGCAGTTCGTCGAGATCGACGGCGTGCGTTACTCGCACGTGCTCGATCCGCGAACGGGGCTCGGCTTGACGGATCGCATCGCAGTCACCGTCGTGGCCCCGGAAGGCATGCTGTCCGACGCGCTGGCGACGATGTTGTCCGTCGCCGGCCCCGAGTCGGGCGCGGAGCTGATCGAGCGCCTTTATCCGCAGGTGGAGGCCATCTTCGCAGAGGTAGATGGCCCATCTGAGTAGCCGATCGATTGCAGATCGCCAGTCAGTGTAGCCGTTCGATCGAGGCCGTGCGCATGGGACTGGCCGTTCGATAAAGGACGCGCGGACGTACGGTCAGCGGCGGTATGACGCGGAATACGGATAGTCCATCTTGCCGGCAATACGCCGTCGGGCGTCCGGCCCGCGTACTGCTCTACCAGGTACAGGCCCAGGTCGACGCCCGGCGTAACGGCACATACGTCCCACTCGAACTCCGGCAGGATGTCCATCGTCTTGAGGCGGGTAAGCGGATCGTAGACGCCTACAAAATCCAGCACCGTCAGGCCGTTGAAAATGACGAAAGCCGTTCGCATGAGGTTATTGTATGAGGCGGCGCCCGGAGCCCTCTACGAGGAGGACGTGTCGATTGCCCGCGACGTCGACCAAGCGATCTACGACCCCGCTCGACCAGAACACGACCAGGCTGTCCACCCGCGACCGCTCCCCGAGTCCGAATGTGACCGGCAGCTCGCTCTGCGACATGTAGCTGGATCCCGAGCGCACGCGCCTGACCATCGCGAGGTCGTCAACGTATGCTTCGACACGGGACGAGATCCCTTCGCGGCTGCTCTCCCGTCCGACGAGCGTGACGCGGAGGAAGCCGGGATCGCCGTCACCCGTCATGAGCGTGTTGCGCCAGAGATGCACGCCGCCTCCGTTCTCGGCGATCAGAATATCCACATCACCGTCGCCGTCGTAGTCGGCGAAGGCCGTCCCGCGCGCGAGGTATTCCTCGGCAAGCACGCCGCCGATCTCCGGCGCCGCGTCATGAAACGTGCCGTCGCCCCGATTGAGAAAGAGATGGGGCCGCTCTTCGTAGCCGACGCTTTCCTGGACGTTTTCGATCTCCGGCTGGACGTGGCCGTTGGCGGCAAAGAGGTCCAGATCCGTGTCCAGATCCAGGTCCGCCAGAAAGAGGCCGAAGGAAAGGCTCATCAACGACGGCCTGCCGATCTGAGAGGCGGCGGCGCGGTCGATGAACAACCCGTCGCGCAGGTGACGGTACACCCCGATCATCTCCGACGAGAAGTTACCGACGAAAATGGATGTTTCTTCCGTTCCGTCCACCACGCCGGTGTCTACGCCCATTCCGGCTCTAGCCTTTCCGCCTTCGTCGTAGGCCACGCCGCTCAACGCGCCTCGCTCCGTAAACGTGCCGTCACCGTCGTTGACGTAGAGGAGGTCCCGCTGCGTGTCGTTGGCGACCATCAGGTCCGGCCACCCGTCGCGGTTAAAATCGAGCTCCGCGACGCCGAGCGTCTTTCCCGGTGCGGGCAGGAAACCGGCCGATTCCGTCGCGTCGATGTACGTCCCGTCCCCCTCGTTCCGGTAGAAGCGACCCGGTCTGCCCGTATACGTCTCCGGCGTGCAGTAGGACTTATTGACACCGTCCAGCGAGCAGTATACGTCCGCCGACGGTGACCAGTCGACGTAGTTTCCCACGTACAGATCGAGATCACCGTCTCTGTCGGCGTCGAAAAAGATGGCCGAGGAGCTCCATACCGGCTCGCCGTCCACGCCGGCATCGACCTCGCGGAACGTGCCTGCCTCGTTAGCGAGGAGCAGATTGGTGCCGAGGGTCGTGAGGTACACGTCGGGATCGCCGTCGCCGTCGCAATCCCCCACCGCCAGACCGAGTCCGTATGCGTCCAGTCCTCCGAGACCGGCTCTCTCAGTTCGGTCGGAGAAGGTGCCGTCGCCATTGTTGCGGAAGAGCCAGAGGGCCTTGGACGGGCCGTCCGGGCTCTCCGGCCACCGTCCGCCCCCGGCGAGGAGGATATCCTGCCACCCGTCCCCGTCGTAATCGATAAAGGCAACGCCGGAACCCATGGACTCGGGAAACCACTTCTCGCCGAAGGCGCCCGTTTCGTGCATGAAACCGGCCAGCCCCGCTTCCTCCGTTACGTCGTCAAACGACAGGGCAGGCGTTGCGATCTCTATGTCGGTGGGTACCTGCTCCGTGTCGGCCATCTCGGAACATGCCGAGAGAACGACGGCGGCAAGCCCTGCCAGAAACGCGACGCGGCGGATCGAACGGTGCTTATCTGTCTTCACGGCATCGCGGTCGTTTGTGCAGGTGGGTTCGCCGCGTCGGAGAGCCCGCTCTCCAGTGGGGACGGCGGGGTTCGTACTGGATGCAGTTCATGCTCGTGCAGGGCCTGGGCTTCGCGGTTGTCCATGGGATGTGTCTGCTTGTGCGGCGAAGCCACGGCCGGAGCATCCTCATCGGCCTTATGATATTCGTACTGCGCGAGCGCCTGCTCGTACGCCTCTTCGCGACCGAGCGCACCGAGCGCGAGCATCTTGTTGTAGAGCGCACCGACGTCTTCCGGATCGATGTCGAGCACGCGGTCAAACCACGTCAGCGCCATTTCATAGCGGCCGACGAGATAGTGAATCCGGCCGATTCCGAGCACCAGCACGCGGTCTGCCGGATACCGCTCGTACACGGCCATCCACTCCTCGAGCGCGCGATCGTATTCGCCCGACGCCCTGTACACCTCCCCCCGGAAATAGGCCGTCTTCAAATAGCCGGGCCGGCGTTGCTCCGCTTCGGCGAGCGTCTCGACGGCCCGGTCCAGCTGCCCCTCTTCGACGAGCACGCGCGCCATATTGATAGATCCTTCGGGATTTTCGGGCGCCAGCTCCGCCACCCGCTCAAAGGCGGATAGGGCTCCACGCGTATCGCTCTCGAGCAATCGCCCGATACCGAAGTCGTTCCATCGCTCCCACAGGGGTCGTTCCGACGCGGCGGGTTGTCCGGCCGAACGTACGTGGCCAGCCATGGTCGTGATGGGAAGCTCCGGCGCCTCACCATCCCCCAGTATCCACGTTCTACGATCCACTTCCGGGGCGGAGAGGCTGTCCGGGCTCCCCTCGGCGACGCGACCGCGAAAGACCCACTCATTATAGTACCACTTGAACTTGCGATGCTGAAGCGCCGCTTCGAGCGACGCGATCTCGATGCCGGGCGGCACGACGAAACGGTAGTGCACGTTGCGCGCCGCACCCGGACCGATGACGTTCATGTACACGTTTGCGATCCAGTCCTGCGCGTTCCGCTTGTCGATGGGCCGGCTCGCGCGATCCACCAGTACGGCTCCGAGGAAGTGTGCCGTGGAGTCGACCCGTCCAGCGGCATCGAGTGCGCCGGACGCCAATACGGTCTCGCCGCGTTCGTTGCGCGCTCGGAGGGCGACCCAGAGCTCATTCGAGTCGTTCGTCCCGCCCGGGAGTGTATGTCCCACGCCGCGGCTGCGCAGTACCACGTCGAGAGCGACGCGATCTCCGGGGCGCAGAACGGGCATCGCATCGTCGGGCCCGTACGTACGCCCGTTTACGCTAACCTGAAAGATATCGATCAGCGCCCTTCCTTCCGCGAGGAACGCCTGGGCGCGCTCGAGTTGCGTGTCGTGCCCGTTCAGTGATGGGACGGCCGTATTGGCCGCAGCGAACCGATGGTCGCGAACCAATCCACCGTCATTCCCCATGTCATCCGAGGGCACGAGGGGCATGTGGCAGGTCGCGCACTGCGACGGTTCGTCAGGCAGGTAGAACGATCGAACCGTATTCCCGCTCACCCCGCTCGCGTGCCAGTTGTCGTATTCATTCTGCCCTCGCTTCCAGCGATAGTTATTGACTTCAGGCGGGATGCCGACCTTGTGACACGATCCGCAGAACTCGGGCGTCTCGTGGACCGGCTTCAGCATCGCCCGGCGGTGCGGCTCCGGCTTGGCGCGTACGAGCAGGTTGTGCACCCATTTCCCGGCACCGGCTTCGGCTCGGGCGAACGGATATTCCTCGGGGGAAGAGATGACGTAGCGTCCGTTCCCCTTCACGTCCCGCAGACCCTCGACGGCGTGGCAGGACAGGCACGTCAGCCCTTCGTGGGCCGACCAGTGATCCGTGTCGATGGGTGCTTCCTCGAACCTCCCGCTGAAAAGCAGGACGGGGTCGTGACACGAGGCGCACCATCGGGTCGGCTCTGCGCCGCTGCGTTCGATCATGAGCTCGACGCTCGCCTTGTAGTACGGATTGTTGAACGACGAAAAGCGATGCATCGACTCCGACCACTGTTCGTAGACGTCCGGGTGACAACCCTCCTGGCCGCAGCTTTCGGACCTCGCCAGGTCGTCGACCCGCAGCAGCCGGTTCTCCGCGAGCAGGGACTGCGATTCCGCGAGCACGATACCATCGCCGGACGCCACGAAAACGCCGCCACGGGTTATCCACGGAACCGCGACGAACAGGAGAAGAAGCAGCGTTCCTCCCAGCACGGTCAGGCTCAAGGGGTGCTTGAGGGCGGGCCGCATCCCGCGGCTCCAGGCATCTCCCCAGGCGAGAAAATGAAAACGAAGACCGCGCTTTAACGAGACGTGAAGGACAAAACCGAGGACAGAGGTTACCGCCGTAGTCAGATGGAGCCAAAGGATCCACCCGCCGCCGTACGAGGATCCGACGGCTACGAGTGCGATTCCGGTCGCCAGCAGGGTGACGAGCGATAGTGCCGTGAAGGCGCCCGCCCCCGTAGCCCGCCAGTTCATCCTGATCGGCATCCTCGCAAGATGCATGACGAGAAATGCGACGACGGGTGCAATCAGGAGAATGCCCAGGCAGATGTGCAGCAGCACATTGCTCATATAGACGATGGCCGTCGACCGCTCGAACAGCAGCAGAAAGGCGCTGTTGATCAGCAGCAGGCCATAGCCGCCGAGAAGGATGCTGACAAGCTTCCGCTGGCCGGCCGGTAACCCGACATACCGAGAGGTGCCTCTCCGGCGTTCAGCGTTGAGTTCCGCCCGTTCCGCAGCGGTCAGTTTTCTCGAATGGCGCACCGCAATCTCACTCCCATATACTCACTGCCGGTAGTTGCGGGGGGAGTTCCACGAACCGTCCCTGGCGGTACGAAGTTTCGGTTGCCGCTGCTACGTTCAGCGGGAAGAGGGCGGCGAACCCGGACGGATATAGACCACGACGTCGAACTGTCCGACCCGTCGCCTATCGAACCACCTGAGCGCCCGATTGGGGGCCCCCTGCGGGCCCAGCTCGTCGGCGGGATGAAACTTCGTGCCGATCGGAGGAATGGCATTCATGAAGGACAGGTCTCCATCCGGGAAGGTCACGGCGGTGTGCCGCGGATCTACTCCGTCGGACGGAGTAAAGAGGCGCAGGAAGAGGTCCTGGGTACCGCTCACGACGGTCAGCGGACCACTGTGCGTCTCGAGCACCGCCCAGTAGAGATGGGCATGATGCCCCTTGAATTCGGGATACTGCCACCGGAGCCCCGTCACGGCGTCGTTGTACGCCTTCTCCCAGACGTCGAAATGCATTCCACGCATGCGGTTTTTCCAGACGCGATAGGGCCCCTGCCCCAACCAGCGTATCGATTCCACCTCCTCTTCCGGAAAATCGAAGGATGCGCCGAGCTGGTCGTGCGCACCCCCTTCCAGGTAGCGGTACGACAACTCGAGCCAGCCGCCGGGAAGCATCGTCCACGTAACGTGCTGCATGCTTCCCTCGAACCGGGCCTCCGCGTAGCGCGCCCGCCCCCGCGCGCCGGTGGTCAGTCCGGATAGCTCGCCGTTCTCCGACGTCAGGCGGGGGCCGTCGGCGAGGGGCATATCAACTCCATCGCGGCGAAGCGTTCGAAGTAGACCCGTAGCACCGTCGATTTCCGCCTCCACCCCTCCGCTCCGCAGCAGAACGCCACTGGATAGCGGGGCGACGATGACCGAATCGGTTGACGCGGCGGTCCACCGTGAAGCCATATCGACCGGACTTCGGATCATCCACGTCCACCGCATGATCTCGCGGCCGTGCGGATCCGTTGCCGTAAGAAACAGGGCGTCGTGAAAATACCAGCTCGCGGGCAGATCCAACTCAAGATAGCCTTGCGTACCGGGCGCGAGGTCCGGGCCCATCATCCGTCCGGCTTCCATGACGTGGTGACCCGTCGCCCCGTCGGCCGGACCCGGGAACTCGACGAGCTCCCAGGCGAACGTAACGTCCGACACATCGGTAAAGTGATATCGGTTTTCCACGACCAGTCGTCCGTCGAACGACGGCGTGAGGGCCGGCTCATCGATCGAGACGGGCGACCACACCTCTTTGATCGTAAAGAAGCTGGCCTCCTTCTCGCGATACGGCCCGACGATTCCATCGGGCGCGTGATTGCCGTCCGTGTCGAGCGTGTCTCCCCAGTCCGTGCGCAGGATACCTTCGTCGGCCAGCGCCCAGAGAAACGCGCCTGCCGCGAGCCGGTTGTAGAGCATGGCATTCCAGAAATCTTCCAGCCCCGCACCGTGTCCGCCGTCGTAGAGCCCGTGAAGCAGTTCGGTGGGCATGAAGATCTCCCGGCCATGGAAGAGCGTCCCGGCACAGCAGTCGTAGGCCTGGTAGTGGACGGTGTTGATCTGTCCGAACGTTTCCCACGGGTGGATGACCGTGCGTCCCTGCATGTCGTACTCCGTGAAGAGTCGGTCCAACTCCCGATTCCATCCTCCTTCATTCCCGTTAGCCCACAGGATGACGGACGGACGATTGTGGTCGCGCGCGATAAGCTCGCGCACCAGTCGCGCTCCGACCTGCGTATCGTAGGCGTCCTGCCAGCCCGTCAGCTCGTCGATGACGAGCAGGCCGAGCGAATCCGTCATCTCCAGAAAATGCGCGTCGGGCGGATAGTGCGAGGTCCGAACGGCATTCATGTTCATGTCCTTGAGGAGCTCGGCGTCCATCCGGCTCACTTCCCGGGACGTCGTGCGGCCCGCGTCCGGCCAGAAGCTGTGCCTGTTGACGCCTTTCAGGCGGATCTTCGTTCCATTCAAGTAGATACCGTCCTCTGCGCGAACCTCGATCGTTCGAAACCCGATCGTTTCCGTCGCGCGATGGACGACGGCGTCCCCGTCGGAAAGCTCTACCTGCAGTGCGTACAGGTTGGGATACTCGGGAGACCACGCCTCTACGCCCTCCACGACGTGTCGCAGCACGACCGATTCCTGCAGCAGGCTGATGTCTCGCTCGAACGCGGCGACCTGGCTGCCGGTCGTATCGAGCACGCGGACCCGGATGGACGTGGCAGTGGGTTGTGGCCCGCGATCGAGCCGCATATCCAACCGCAGGTCGCCACCGTGTCGGGCATCGACGGAAAGTCGAGCTATGTGCTCCTGCGGATGGGCTTTCAGATAGACCGGGCGAAATATTCCGCCGAAAACCCAGAAGTCCGCCTGACGCTCCGCCTCATTGACGGACGCATTCGACGACATTTTGGCAACGTCTACCTCGAGCAGATTCTCGGCGCCGGCGACGATGAGGTCCGTGACGTCGTAGGAGAACTCATAGAAGCCTCCCTGATGCGTGGGCCCCGCCGGCCGCCCGTTGATGCGGACGTCCGTGTCGGTCATGGCGCCCTCGAATACGATCTCGACTCGCCGATCCCTCCAGGATGCGGGGATTTCGAAGCGATGGCGATAGCGGCCCACCTCATCCGCCTTCGGATCGTCGTGTCCGTAGTTGTACGTGCCGAACCCTTGCAATTCCCAATTCGACGGTACGGGGATCGACGACCACGTTCCGGCGCGGCGCCCGTCGGTAACCATAAACTCCCACTCGACGGTGTCGTCCTTGTCGTGACCGGACAGGTACAGGGTGGACGTTTCGAATTCCTGAGCGGAGAGCGATCCGGGCGGCAGCACGCACAGGGCAACCAGGAGGGCGACGGAACGCATGAGCGCGGCGGGACGCGAGAGTGCGGCAGGACGCAGGAGCGCGGCGGGACGCGAGAGTGCGGCAGGACGCAGGAGCGCGGCGGGACGCGAG
>JBBDTI010000017.1:0-2036 GCA_040904565.1 Rhodothermales bacterium | reverse complement strand
AGTGCGGCAGGACGCAGGAGCGCGGCGGGACGTAAGAGCGCGGAAAGTGACATGGTCATTCAGACTCGGCGGTTTGCATGTACGTTCGCAATCGATCCAGATCGCGGCGCATCAGTTTCGCCGTCTCACGCGTGCGCCGTGCGATGTCCTGATGTTCGGGGAGTTCGTATTCGAAATGCAGGGAAATCGGTCCCGATATACCTAGATATCTTACGAGTTCAAAATATGCTTCGAACTCCACCATCCCGTCGCCTAAGGGGACATTTTTTACGGTCCAGCGACCGTCCCGCTTCTCCCATTCGAAGTCTTTGATGACCGTCGTACGCACGTAGGGCGCAATGAGTCGGAGGCCGAGAGGCCACGTGTTCGCACCCTCGACGGTGGCGTGGCGGATGTCGTACTGTGAGCCGACGTACCGGGGATCGAGTCCATCGAACAGGAGATCGAGATCCCACACCGGCGCGCCAATGAGTCGCCCCGCGTGATTCTGATATCCTCCATGGAGCCCAAGATCCTCGTTCAGGGCGGCGAGGCGTTCCAGCTTCGGACGATAGGCCTCGATAGCGGCCCTGACGCCCCGGTCGTCCTCGTACCGAACCCAGTTCATCCGGTAATGCCGGATGCCCAGGTCGGCGGCCTTGCGCAGGACGGTCTCCGCGTAGGGGTCATCGACGGTGGCAATCGCCGTCGTCATCATCGGTACCTGCAAACCTGCCTGCCGAACCGCAGCGACGGCCCGCGGCAGATCGCGGTCGACGTGTTCGGGGAGCACGTGGCCACCCGGACGAACGGTCAGATCTACGCCGTCGAAGCCGATTTCTGCGGCGGTCTGGGCCATTGCATCGTAGTCGAGAAACTGAAGATGCTTGGAGAACACGCAGATGGGTCCGTCGGCCGAGTCGGATCCGGCGCGCCGGTCGCGATGACCTTCACGACGCCGGCGGGGAATATCTTCGGCACGTACCTTTGCCGCACGCATCGCGGCACCGGCAGCAGCTACGCTGGTCAGAAAGCTTCGTCTGTCCATCTTCGTTCGGCTCGGTTTCCTGTCGGTCGCGTCCTCAATATCTAACAAATAAGGGCTGAGGGCAAAACGATCGGAATGGTGGATGGAGACAGCACGTGCGGTGGACACGGAAGGCATGCCGGTGGAGGTGCCCCGCGTGCACAATAAGTCCCTATTTTCTACGCAACCTCGCGTGTTCACGCACGCGCCTCGTGTCTGCGATCAAGTCTCGTTTCCACACACGCACCTCGTTCCGACGCACGCACCTCGTTCCGACACACGCGTCTCGTTTCCACGCGATTTCCAGGAATGAGAACGCGACCCCTCAAATTTGGCCAAATTGGGCGTTTCCATACGGATGGAAACCGAAATGCCGGCTACGTACCTAAATATTATCGTGCCAAAATACGCGACCAATGCCACGGGTGAGCGACGCCGCACAGCAACCGTCGCGGAAGATGTTCGACGCCACAGATTACCGACGACACAGATTACCGACGACACAGATGCTAATCGCCACTGTCGGCCAACGCGGCAGATATTCGACGACACAGATGGCTAACGCGGCAGATGTTCGACGCAAGAGATGACGAACGCAAGAGATGTTCAACGCGGCACATGGCCACAGCCACAGATGACCAGCCCAACAGATCTCTAACGCCGCAGATGCCCGACAGCACGCACGCGGCATGTGACCACCGCCACACTCGCGACCGTGGCCATGTATGCGGCCGACGCCGGGTGCACGGCCGCCCCGCGCAAACTACGCCGACACCCGCAATCCCGGCCGGCCTGGCAACCCGCAGCCGCAGTCGCTCGAAGCCGGCAGCCCCGTCCTTAGTAGCCGGCCTGGACGTCCCCCAGGCCCTCGTAGCCGGCCGCGCCCTCGTAACCGGCCGCGCCCTCGTAACCGGCCGCGCCCTCGTAACCGGCCGCGCCCTCGTAACCGGCCGCTGCCCCTGGTAACCGGCCGCTTTCGCCCCAATCCACCGCTTAATTAAGAAAAATATTGAATGCTTACTTAAGTGCC
>JBBDTI010000016.1:132427-176861 GCA_040904565.1 Rhodothermales bacterium | reverse complement strand
TCGAATCGGTCACGCAGCTCGTCCGCGTCGACCCTGCCGCTGGCGATGTAACTGTTCTGGCCGGTGCGGCGCAGGATCTCCGTGTCGGTGTCGAACTCATCCTGAATGTCGCCGAACAGTTCCTCGAGTAGATCCTCCCGCGTGACGATGCCGGCCGTACCCCCGTATTCGTCGATGACGATGGCGACCGATGTATTCGTGGTCAGAAACTCGCGCAGAAGATCTTTCGAGCGCTTGGACTCGGGGACGAATTTCGCCGGGCGGATGATCTCGTCGATCGTGGACGGCTGATCGAAGAGATCGTACGCAAACACGACCCCCACGATGTTGTCGATATTGTCCGCATAGACCGGCAGCTTGGAGTGTCCGGTGTCGATGAAGCGGCCGAGGAGATCCTCCAGCGGAATGCTTTTCTCCACGGCTACGATATCGGTTCGCGGAACCATCGATTCTTTCACGCGGATGGTATTCATCGCAAAGACGTTGGCGAGCAGCTCGCTTTCGTCCTCATTCAGTTCGAGTTCTCCGCTCGCCTTGCTTTCCTGAATGATCACCTCGAAGTCACGACGCATGAATTGCGCGAATGCGTCGGCTTCCGCTCGGAAGAGGCGGACGAGCAGCGACGATGCTCCGGCCGCCAGCTTTACCATGGGGAGAAGCACGTAGTACGATACGCGCAGCGGAACGGCTAACACGAAGACGGCCTGGTTGGCCACCTCCCGCATCAGTGACTTGGGCAGGATCTCACCAAAGAAGAGGACCACGAGGCTCGCAATGATCGTCTGCGTCCCGAGTACGGCCAGCTCCAGGCCCGAATCGGCCAGTCCGGCCGCAAGGAATGCGCCTTCGAGCGGCGGATCGAGGTAGACGGCCATCAGCGTCGAATAGACGACGAGCGCGATGTTGTTGCCTACGAGCGTCGTCGTGAGAAACGTCGCAGGATTCTGGAGAAAGTCGCGGACGATCGGTCCCACGACACCTTCCCGACGGGCCAGTACCTCTACGCGGAGCCGGTTGGCTACGACGAACGCGATCTCCGATCCGGAGAAAAACGCGCTCAGAACGAGCATCAAAAAAATGATCGCGAACTCCATGACTCAGACGGCGTCGTCGCGCACGGTCTCCTTCCTTATTGTCCCGTTCGCGAGCGATCGGGTGTCGATGAACGCTGGTCGTCCGCGGACCCGAACGTATCGATCTCGCTGAGGAGATCCGTTGCCGGGGCAAAGGCTTCCTCGATCTCCTGGATGGCGGCCTCCGTTTCTTCGACTTCGGAGAGCAGCGTATCGAGCTGAAACGTGATCTCCTCCGGATTTCTCAGCGTGAGTGACTGTTCGTGGATGTACTTTACGACATCCTCGATCGTCTCGAGCTGGGCCTCGATAATCTCGAGGTTCTCACTGCTTTTCTTGAAGCGCTGCAGGCGCTGCTCCAGGATGCGCAGTCGACGCTCCTTGATGGAACGTACCTTGTCGGAGTCGTCGGCCATATCCTCACGGAGCGCTGAGATAGCCTGAATAACTTCACTCTCGGCGCTGCTCTGGTTCGTGTACTCGTAGCGCTCCTTCTGGTAGAGCAGGTTCAGGTACGAATCGAGCAAACCGTCGATCTTACCGAGATGGCTGTCGAGCAGGCCCTGCGAGGCGTAGCTCAACTTCCGATAGTTGGTCGAGATGTCCTTTTCCAGCTTACGCAGCCGCGCGTACCGGCGCTGGCTCGTTTTCGTGAGAAGCTGGAAGATTTCCTTCTGGGAAGGAGGTTTGGCGTGCTCCGCGGCGCGTCGGGAGCGCACCGCGCGCCGGAACCGATCGTTGCGGGGCACCACTCCGAGATACATCAACTCGAGCGCGGCCGCCATGATCAGCATCAGATTAAACCACGGCTCCGACCCGCTGAGGAAGAAGGCCGTAAGCATGGCCACGATCAGGAATCCGAGATTAATCGGATTCAGGAAGGCCTCTTTCGTATAGTTGATGTTTAAATCGTTCATGTACGGCTGCACGTTAGGTGGCGTCGTACTCCGGCCGGTCGTCGGCCTTCGGATCCTCGCTCCCCGAAGCCGAATCCAGTGCGATTTCCAGTCGGGCTTCCAGCCGCGCCGTCTCCTGCGCCAGGCGGTTCACCATCTCCTGGTGCGTCTCCAGCGCCTCATCGGCAGACCGACTCACGTCCTCCAGCGAAGCCCGAACGTCTTTCCGTCGTTCCAGTCTACGAACGGCCTTCTTGAGCTCCCTGAGTTTTCTCAGGTGCGCCTTCTCGGCGTTCTTATACTGCTGATATTCCTCCGGGGTCATCGTATCGGATGCGCTATCTTCAGCCGTCGGATCGTGTTCGCTGCTTACCGATCGTTTTCGAGGACTCTTCGGCCGTCTGTTCGGGCAGCTCGATCTCTTCACCGGACTCCTTTTTTTCCGGGGTGTCAGCCATCCCCATTTCCAGTTTGAATTGCCTTACCAGCTCTGCGGCACGCAGTTTTTCGGCGTCTTCCTCGATCTGCAGCGCCTCGCTATCCACCGAATCCAGTGCAATTTCCATCCGCGCTTCGTTGCGCGCGGTTTGCTCCTGGATGCGCGTGATCATCTCGTCGTGCGTCTGATCGATGCCGGATACCTCGAACTGCTCGAGCGTATCGGCGATCTTTGCCTGCCACTTCGCCCGTTCGTGCTCGCGCAGCGCATTCTTGGCCTCCACGATCTTGCGGTCCTTTTCCCGCATGAAGGTCTTCTTTACCTGGATCGCCTTGTCGTAGGCGGCGGAGGCGTACTTGAGCTGTTCGCGCGTTCGTTCGAGGGATTCCCGGGCTTTTTCGAGATTCAGGGCATACTGCTGGGCGATGTCCTCGCGATCGGCCTGGATGGCCGATTTGACCCGCACCGTGAGGTTCTTCGCTTCTTCCTCGCTCCGCTTTAGCTCCTTCTGGAGCAAGATGACATTCGCCTTCACCGTGGCAATGTTCTCGTTCATCTTGGGCACCTGGTCATTCAGCTCACGGATGTTCTGCTCCAGGATGAGCCGCGGATCTTCCATGGAGGAGATGGCTCCCCCGAAGATCGACTTGATGAATCTGGTGAATCGAGACCAAACAGACATAATGTACGGGTGGTATGTGTAGGAGGATCTTCGCCAATATAAAGATTCCTTCTCGTGTAACGGGCGCGCGTTGAGGAAGATGCACGCGGCGCATCGAACTTCACGATCCGCGTTGCCACTCCGTGCCGGCAAATCGGTCGACGACAAGGGTGGACGGAGGGGCCGTCTCGTCGTCCTGAATGCGATACGCGTCGCCGATTGCGTCACGGAAGGAATCCAACGCATCGACGCGGTGCGTATAGAGCCACGCGAGCGTTTCGTCCTTTGCAACGGCATCGCCAGGTTTCTTGTTGAGGACGACGCCGGCCAGCGGATCCACCTCCTCGTCCTTCTGCCGTCGCCCGGCGCCCATACGGGCTACGGCGTGGCCGACGGCTCCCGCATCGACGGATGCGACGTAGCCGGCGTGTACCGCGTTCACCGAGCCGGCCGGTTCATAGCCCGGTCGTTCGTTCGGTCGATCCAGCGTGCGTGCGTCACCGCCCTGGCGGTCGACCATCCGTATGAAGGCGTCGAGTGCACGTCCGGTCGCCACGGCCTCGCGGGCCATGGCCGTTCCTTCCTGGCGCGTTTGGGCCTGCCGACCCAGTACGAGCATGTCGCCCGCGAGCGTATAGACGACCTCCATGAGATCGGCTACGTCATCGCCCTGTAGACAGCGAACGGCCTCGACGATCTCGGGCCAGTTGCCGGCTGCCCGGCCCAGCGGCGCGTCCATCCGCGTCACCCAGGCCACGGTCTCCGTCTGCATGCGTTCGCCGATGCCGACCAGGGTCTCAGCCAGCTGACGGGCATCCGCTTCCTCCTTCATAAATGCTCCCCGCCCGCACTTCACGTCGAGGACGAGCGCGTCGATCCCCTCGGCGAGCTTCTTGCTCATGATCGACGACGCGATAAAGGGAATGAAATCGACCGTACCGGTGACGTCCCGCAGCGCGTAGAGTGCCTTATCGGCCGGAGCGATCTCGGCAGTCTGTCCGGCGATCACCAGTCCGACCTCGGCAACCTGCCTGCAGTACGCGTCCGCTGACATGCCGGTGTGGAGTCCGGGAATGGACTCCAGCTTATCCAGCGTTCCACCCGTAAACCCAAGCCCGCGACCGGAGATTTTGGGTACGGGGACGCCGCACGCAGCTACGATCGGTGCAAGCACGAGGGACACCTTGTCGCCGACGCCGCCCGTAGAGTGCTTTCCTACCTTGCGCCCCGGGACGTGGGAGAGGTCGATGCGCTGCCCGGACGCCAGCATGGCATCCGTCAGCGCGTAGGTCTCCTCCGACGACATCCCCTGCAGAAAAGCGGCCATAAGGAAGGCGCTCATCTGGTAATCGGGCACGTCGCCCCGCGAATACGCGGCGACGAGCGTGCGGATGGTCTGGCGATCCAGCTCCAGGCCATCGCGTTTGGCGATGATGATGTCGACCGCATGCCGTTCGGCCATGGGCAGAAGATCGTGCTTTCGGAAGATAGAATGCAGCGCTCGCGGGCAACCGTGCAAAGGCGTCCAAAGAGAGGTCTGGTGTCGGCGTTGGGGGAACCGGCCGAAACCGCGTGGAACGGGGCGAGACAGGTGACCACGTCGCTCCGAGCCGGCCGCCACGAGTGATGCCCCGGCCAGACAAAAAAGGCGACCTGCGGGTGCAGGTCGCCGAAAGGTCACGAAGCGGAGCCGATGAATCAGCCTTCTTTTTCTTCGCCGCCCTCTTCGTCGTCCTTGTTGATACCGTAACGGCGCCTGAACTTCTCGACGCGCCCGGCCGTGTCCACGTACTGCCGTTTGCCCGTATAGAACGGATGGTTTGTCGAGTCCACTTCAGAGACGTACGTTTCCGTATCCATCGTGGAACGCGTCTCGAACTCGGTGCCGTCGGCGAGACGCACTTTAATGGTCTTGTATTCGGGGTGGATATCTTTTTTCATCGGTCTTAAAGACTCTTCAAGTCGGCAGCGGTATAGCAGGCGAGAAACGTTCCTTCCCCCGACCAGTTCCCGTCACGCTGTGACGGCCAGGGAGCGGCGGTCCGTGCCGAGATGCGAGGTTTGTCGGACGTTTCGGTGGCTCTGCCATTGGTTGGCGGCGCGGGCTCGAGCGCAGGGCTCGGGAAACCTAGTCGTCGAGCTGATTCTCGATCTGTCCGATGGAGTCGCGGAGTTCCGCCGCGCGTTCGAAGTCGAGCTCTTCGGCGGCCTCGATCATTTCCTCGCGCATTTGCTTGAGCAGATCACGCTTCTGGTCGTCCGTGAGGTGCTTGACGACGGGATCCACCACCGGTCCGAGCTGTTCCGGCCCGCTGTATCCGCGCGAGCCCCGACCGCCGTAGTCGCCCCGCTGCTCGGCGATGATGGTGCCGCGCATGATCTCTTCCGGACTCTTATAGATGGTTGTGGGGGTGATCTCGTGCTCTTCGTTGTAGGCCAGCTGAATCTCGCGGCGGCGCTGGGTCTCGTCCATCATCCGCCGCATAGATCCCGTCACCGAGTCAGCATACATGATGATCCGGCCTTCCGCGTTGCGTGCGGCTCGGCCCGCCGTCTGGATGAGCGAGCGTTCGCTGCGCAGAAAGCCCTCTTTGTCGGCATCGATGATCGCCACGAGAGACACTTCGGGGAGGTCGAGCCCTTCTCGGAGCAGGTTCACGCCGACCAGCACGTCGAACTCGCCGAGCCGCAGGTCGCGCAGGATCTCCACGCGTTCCAGCGCATCGATGTCGGAGTGCATGTACCGGACCGCCACACCGTAGGAGGCGAGGTAGTCTGACAGGTCCTCCGCCATGCGCTTCGTCAGCGTCGTCACCAGCGTTCGCTCGCGGCGATGCACCCGCCGCCGAATCTCTTCCAGCAGGTCGTCGATCTGGTTTTCGGTCGGGCGCACTTCGACCTCGGGGTCCGGCACGCCGGTCGGACGGATGATCTGCTCGACGAACACGCCGCCCGTTTTTTCCATCTCGTAGTCGGCCGGCGTGGCCGTGACGAAGATCACCTGTTCGTGTTCGGCCTCGAACTCTTCGAACGTCATCGGTCGATTGTCGAGGGCCGAAGGAAGGCGAAAGCCATGCTCTACCAGGGTCAGCTTGCGGGCACGGTCGCCGTTGTACATGGCGCGGACCTGCGGCAGCGTAACGTGGCTCTCGTCGATGACGAGGAGGGAGTCGTCCGGGAAGTAATCGAAGAGGCAGTACGGTCTTTCGCCGGGACGGCGCCCGGAGAGGTGTCGCGAGTAGTTTTCGATGCCGGAGCAGTATCCGATTTCCTTGATCATCTCGATATCGAAGCGCGTCCGCTGCTCGAGACGCTGGGCCTCGAGGAGGCGCCCGTCGTTCCGCAGAACGGCCAGCCGCCATCGGAGCTCTTCTTCGATACTCTCGATAGCTTCACCAAGCTTGTCTTTCGGCGTGACGAAGATCTTCGCCGGGTAGATCGTGAGGAGATCCTCCTCATGCATCGTCTTGCCGGTTTCGGCCTCGAAGACGCTGATCTTCTCGACCTCGTCCCCCCAGAACTCGATGCGATAGGCAAGCTCTTCCGCGTAGGCGGGGAAAATTTCGACGACGTCGCCGCGAACGCGAAAGGTCCCCGGGGCGAATTCGGTGTCGTTTCGCGCGTAATAAATGTTGATGAGTCGGTGCAGGAAATCGTTTCGCGGGATCTCGGTGCCCTGCTTCACCTGTACGATCTCCGACTTGTATTCCTCCGGAGAACCGAGTCCGTAGATGCAGGAAACGCTGGCAACGACGATGACGTCGCGACGCCCGGACACGAGCGAGCTCGTCGCGCTCAGGCGAAGACGGTCGATCCGTTCGTTGATCGACATGTCCTTCTCGATGTACGTATCGGTCGGTACGACGTAGGCTTCGGGCTGGTAGTAGTCGTAGTAGGAGATGAAGAACTCGACCGCGTTGTCGGGGAAGAACGACTTGAGTTCCGCGTAGAGCTGGGCTGCGAGCGTCTTGTTGTGGCTCATGATGAGCGCGGGGCGGCCCAGGCGCTGTATCACGTGCGCCATCGTGAACGTCTTTCCCGTCCCCGTTGCACCGAGCAGCGTCTGGTACCGGTCCCCTCGGAGGACGCCGGTCGTGAGCTCATCGATCGCCTGGGGCTGGTCCCCCATCGGCTCGAAGGTGGACGTAAGCTCGTAGGGGCTGTCGGTGTTGACCGTAGCCATGTGGACTGCGATTGGGAGGAGGATGCCGAGGCGTGTTTGCTGACAAAGACGACGACGGCATGTTCCGAAACGATCCGTCGGGATCTATTCGCGGACGGAGGCTGTGCCCGACAGCTCAGCCAGCTGTTGTTCGATCACGGCGTGCTCGCGTTGGAGCGACGCGTGTGCGTGCCGCAGCGCTTCAAGCTCGCGACGCGCCTCGGCATCGTCGACCGCTGGTGCGTGCTCCTTCACCGTGATCAGCTGCAGGCGCAGGCGTCGGGCTTCCCGGTAGTACTTCCGGGCGAAATACGCGGCGCCGACCGCCGCAGCTCCGAGCGCGAGTACGGCGAAAGGGACGAGCGGGATGCCGCCACCGACGGGCGGGTCGGCGGACGTGCCGACGCCCTGCGCGGCGCGCTCGCCCGTGTTGCGCTGCGCCGCCGCACGCTCGCCCGGGTCCATGAGCTGCGCCGCCGCATGTTCCGTTCCCGATTCGTCGCCGACTCCTGCATCCGGACGACCCGTGTCGCCTGCCGTCCCGGTTTCCGCCGCACCTTCGAGCTGTGGTTCCGTGTACCCGTCCGCACCCTGCGCGGCCGGGCTCGTCGTACCGGCATCGACCTCCGGCATTGCGCCGCCCCGCTCCGCCTGATCGACTTCCGATCCATCTCCCGGCATCCGTACGACCACCCGCTGCCCGAAGAACGCGTCCAGAATGTCGTCCCGGACCTCGCTCGTGCGAATGGGGGCTACGGACATCACCCCCGTGCTTACGACATCGAACTTAAGCGCATCACGCTCGGCGCTGTAACTCCAGTAGAGGGTACTGTCCGGCCCCAGCGCATAAAGGAAATAGACCCGATCGGCTCGGTCGGATCGCTCGTAGCGCCGGCTCGAGAAACCGCCGTCTTCCAGCACGTCGCGACGATGCACGAGCTCTTCTCGACGGGGATAGGACTCGCGCGGGATGAATTCGGGCTGAATGCGACCGCCCTGCTCGACGCGCGCATCGCGTGCAAGTACCACGACGCTCGTTCCGTCCGGGAGGAAGCCACCCTGATAGGAGGCACGCAGCCGAACCTGCTCCTGCCCGTGGGCGGGTACGCACAGTGCGGGCAGACACAGTGCCGCGGCCAGCGCCATCACCGTCAATGGAGAGGCATACGTTCGGATCATAGTCATACGTCGAAGGAGGAGTAACACAGGCGAATCACAAGAGTATGATGATAGTACCTGGATGACGTAAGTTACGGAGTATACGCGATCTCGTTGGTGCGTCCTAAGGATGATCGTTGCTCTCCGACGTCGAGGACCGGCGTCCCGCCCGCCCGTTCCGGTGGCCGAATGCTCCCTCGAAGCGTGTACTTCACGGCTCGTATAAGGTAATGTCTCGCGTTTTGTTTATTCTGCACTACCTTCGGAAGCAGACTCGACCGGGGTGGCGCAAATTCCGGTAGAATGGTTACACGAAATATCGATTCGACATGAGCATTAGCGTTCAAGACAAGTATCAGGCCTCCGTCATCCAGATCAAGGGGAAGTTTTTAGGGAGCGTGGATGGGCCCGAGCTCAAGGAGAAAATGGATGACCTCAAGCAGGCCGGCAAGACCAACGTGGTCATCGATCTCGGGCAGACGGACTTCATGGATTCGTCTGGTATCGGTGCGCTCATCAGCAGCCTCACGACGATGCGGAAAGCCGGCGGAGACGTGCGCCTGGCGAACATGGAGAAACGCATACAGGGGTTGTTCGTAATGACGCGGCTGCTCGGACCGGTCTTCGATGACTACGAATCGGTCGAAGACGCCGTGGAAAGTTTCAGCACGAATCCGCCCGGCAAGGCCGAGTAGTTCGTCCGGTCGCGGACACTTCGGTCGTATTCGGGGCGGCACTCCCTTCTGCTGAAACAGTTTCCGGGGCAGCGGCGGATTCGACGGGTCCACCACTCCTTACTCAGGCAGTCGGATGACGTATGCGACGCCCGGTGCCTGTTCCGAGGCACTGCCGACGACGGCATACCTTCCGTGAACGTCGACGTCGGCCCCGAAGGCGACCTCGCCGACGTCCAGCACGTGATGCTGACGCCAGCGTCGCGTCGAAGCGTCGTATTTGAATACGAAGACGACGCGGTCGATGTTGATATCGAGTCCCAGCTGCTCGTCGAATCCGACTACGAGCGCGTAGTCACCGTCCAGCGCGACGCCCGAGCCGAAGGCGCCCGCTGCGTAGGGTTTTTCGGGACGAAGCTCCTGGCCGACGTGCCAGGCTCCCAGCGAATCCTTCCGAAACAGGGTGGCGGCTCCGGAGTCGTCGCGTCGCGCCTTACTCTCTCCGACCAGGACGCGCTCCTCATCCACGTCGACGGTGATGAAGAAATCGTCGATCGATCCGAATCGCGATTCCGACCACGTTTCCGAAGAGTCCGTCTCGAAGATAAAGACGGAACCCGGCTCGTTACGGAAATAGGTCGAAGCCGTTACGGCCACGACGCCCCCATCCATGGCACCCGACGTGCCGAAGACGCCGCGATCCAGCGTTCCGCTGCCTTCGAGACGATCTCGCCGAACCCACTGTCGAGTTGCCGGATCCCGTTCGAAGAGGTAGGCGACGCCGTCGACGCGGCGGCTCGACGGGTCGCCCGAGGTCGTGACCAGCAGGCGCTCCCCGTCGAGCGAGACGGACGTGGCGAAGTTGCCGTCTTGTCGCGCTGCTCCACCGGTAAGCTTGGCGACCTGGCTCCATGCATTCGTCGAGTCCGACCGCTCGAAGACGTAGACGGCGTTGGGCGTTTCGTGACTGAAGAATTCACGGGAGGCGGCCACGACCGCGTATGTTGGGCCGAGGTCGACGGACCGGCCGAAAAATGCTTCTGCTTCGCAGTCTTCGGCCTGCAGGGCGGCCTCGAGGTCCCACGTCTCGTCGCCGACTTTTCGGTAGACGTAGGCCGTCCCGGAGTTGGAGCCGCATCCGTCGACTCCCGTCGCGCCGACGAGGACGCGGTCACCATGAATCGCGACGGCAGCTCCGAAAAAATCACCCGCCGTCGAATCTGCCCGGGGAAGAGGCGTTATCTGGGCCAAGGCACTGGGTAGGAGCAGGCACGCCGCCACGGCGAATGCTGCGAACACGCCGCCGTGCCGGGGACGCACCGGATGAAAGGGCCGGTTACTTTTCGGCGCCTTCGGCCACGCGTTCCGCCAGCTCTTCCCATTTTTCATACAAGTCTCGGAGTCTGTTCTTCGTGCTCTCGAACTCCGCGTTCAATTTCTGTACGCGCCCCGAATCCCAATAGACCTCCGGGTCGGCCATCTGCTTCTGGATGCGGTCGACGTTCTTCTCCGCCGTGACGACATCCTCCTCCACCTGTTCGTAGTAGGTTTGCAGCTGATGCGGCGTCATCTCCGACGGATCGACGTCGCCCCCCTTCTTGAGGGCACGATGCAGCCGGTTTCTCTCCTCGGCCTCTCGCCGTTTCTGATCCTTCGATTTCGGTCCGCCCGACGAGCCGGCCCGACTGGACGTGCGACGGCTGCGATCCTCGGATTCGTCAGATGGATTCTCTTCTACGGTGACGGTGGTACCGTGCTCCGCGTGCCAGCGGAATTCCGAATAGTTGCCCATGAACGTGCGGACGCCCTGACTGCCGACGTACCATACGCGATTGGCGACCTGGTCGAGGAAGTGGCGGTCGTGGCTGACGACGACGAACGTGCCGGCGTACTGCCTCAGCGCCTCGACCAGGACGGTGATCGACTGCGCATCGAGGTGATTCGTCGGCTCGTCGAGAATGAGAAAGTTGGCCGGATGAAGGAGGGTGCGCGCCAGGGCGACGCGGCTCTTTTCTCCGCCGGAAAGGACCGAGATGGGCTTGAAGACATCGTCGCCCGTAAAGAGGAAGGCGCCCAGAATCGAGCGGATTTCGCCGTCGGACTTACCCGGGGCGGCTCGGCGGAGAGATTCCAGGATGGTGTCGCCGGGTTTGAGGACGTCGGCCTGGTGCTGGGCAAAAAAGGCATATTCGACGTTGTGCCCCAGCGTCCGTTCACCGTCGAACGGTTCCGATCCGTTCAGGATACGGGCCAGGGTCGACTTGCCGGCTCCATTCTTTCCAATCAGCGCGATCTTGTCTCCGCGCTCGACCGTAAGGGGTCCGGCCTCGTCGAAGACCTCCACCGTGCCTTCCTTGGTCACGTAGGTCTTCGAAAACGCCGTGAGCTCGAGCACGACACGCCCCGAGCGCCTGGGCTCGGGAAATCGGATTTTTACGGCCGCGTCATCGGATTCAGGCGGCGGTACGCGGTCCATCTTTTCCAGCATCTTGATCCGGCTCTGCACCTGCTTGGCCTTCGACGCCTTGTAGCGGAACCGCTCGATGAACCGTTCGATCTGTTCGATTTCGCGCTGCTGGTTCTCGTACGCTGACTGCTGCAGTTCGCGCCGCTTCTCGCGCTCTTCGAGATAAAAGCTGTAGTTTCCCGCGTATTCTTCGATGCGCCCATGCGAGAGCTCGGCGATCGACGTGATCATCCGATCCAGAAAATATCGGTCGTGAGAGACGATAACGACCGTGCCGTCGTAGTTCTTCAGATACCCTTCCAGCCAATCGATGCTCTCGATGTCGAGATGGTTCGTGGGCTCGTCGAGCAGCAGGTAGTCCGGGTGCTGCAGGAGCAGCTTAGCGAGCATCACCCGCATGCGCCACCCTCCTGAAAACGTGCTGATGGCCCGGTCGAATTCGTCCGGGTCGAATCCGAGTCCGGTAAGCACGGCCTCCGCACGGGGCCGCGTGAGATGCGCCTCTTCGGAGGCCATGGCCGTGTGGACGCGGTCGAGGGCGTGCAGCAGTTTTTCGTAGGCGGGATCGGTGTGGTCCTCATAGGCGCCGAGCTCGGACGTAAGACGTTCTTCTTCCTCCTCCAGCGCGCGCAGGTCCTCGAACGCGGTCAGCGTTTCGTCGAGCACGGACGACTCCGAGTTCAGGGCCTGAACGTCCTGCTTGAGATAGCCTACCGACGTCCGGGCACCGACGCTCACCCGGCCCTCGTTGGGCCGCTCGGCCCCGTCGATGAGGCGGAGCAAGGTGGACTTGCCCGCGCCGTTCTTGCCGATCAGTCCGATGCGTTCCCCGGGCGGAATGCTCCAGGAAAGGCCATCGAAGAGACGGTGGCCCCCGAAGCTGAGCGATATGTTGGTAAGCTGAATCATCTGTATATAGGCTCGCTGTTACGCACGCGGCCCCGGGATGGATGCGACGTTGGCGCGAAGGAGTGAGTGGAGAAGGCGCCTAATAGGCGTTTCTGTGAACGAAGCCCGACCAGAGCGTCATGAGCATGATCTTGAGGTCGAGCCGAAGCGACCAGTGCTGGATGTAATAGAGATCGTATTCGATGCGTTTCTCGATGGACGTGTTGCCGCGCCAGCCGTTGACCTGCGCCCACCCCGTGATGCCCGCCTTCACTTTGTGGCGCAGCATGTAGCGGGGGATCCGGTCGCGGAATTGTTCGATGAAGACCGGTCGTTCGGGGCGGGGTCCGACGACGGACATGTCACCCTTCAAGACGTTGATAAACTGCGGCAGTTCATCTAGCGACGTGCGTCGCAAGAATCGGCCGACACGCGTCGCACGTTCCTCATCCGGACGGGCCCAGATGGGCCCGGTATCGGATTCCGCGTCGACGGGCATGGAGCGAAACTTGAGCATTTCAAACGTCTGGCCGTTCAGTCCCATGCGCTGTTGTTTGTAGAATACGGGACCTCTGGAGGACAGCTTTACGGCGAGGGTGATCGTCAGGAATACCGGGGACAGCGCGACCAGGAGGGCGAAGGAGAAGACGACGTCGATCATGCGTTTCGCAAACCGGTTGAATTCCAGCGGAGCCTCGTCGATCAGGTGGATGACCGGCAGCCCGTCCACGTCAGATATGCGGCTGTTGACCATGTCGAAATGGAAGATGTCCGGCACCAGACACACGTGCGTGAGCCGTGTGGAGAGCTCGTCTATGATGGACTCAATACGCTGCAGGGCGGATACGGGCAGCGCTACGTACACGTAGTCGATTGGACGATCCGATGCCTCGAATCGATCGACGACGGCCGGCGCCTCGTCGATGCCGCCCAGCACGTCCGGCTGGTCGCGTTTCTCATCGTCGAGAAACCCGACCACGTCGAATCCCATCCACGGATACTGCCGGAACGATTCGGCCAGCTTTCGGCCGGCTCTTCCCTTACCGAGGATGAGCACGCGTCGGAGATAGGCACCCTGATTACGAGCCCGGCGTATGACCGCATACAGGATGACGCGCACCAGGATCATCAGCGACGGCGTGAAGACGCCGAAGAGGATCATGTGGAGGCGCGAGAAATAGAGCGCTCGGTAGAACGACAGTGAGGCGGCTGTCACGATCAACCCTATGGCTACGGCCTTCGCGACGCTGAAAACGAGCCTGGAGAGGCGCTGAAAACGATCCGGGTCGTAGAGTCCGGAGAACCAGAAGACGGATGCCGATACGATCAACACCCACGGCAGAAAGCTCATGTAGCGGGAGAGGGGGAGCCACTCGGGTGGAGGCAGGATCCCCGCCCAGTCGAGGACCTCGAATCGAACGAACCAGGCGAGCGTCCACCCTAAAACGATCAGGAGGACGTCGGCGGCAAAAAGGAGCCGCTGGAAGAGGCGGCTCTGTTCCTGTAACATAGCCGGATAGGGCGATTGTTAACGGTAGGCAATGCCGTAGCGTTAGGGCATTCGCACCCGGTCTGATGGAACGGTCCGATGGAACGGCACCGAGCTGCGCTCGGACGGAGTCGCTTGTCAAATACCGTGGCGGGCCGAATGTTTCTGGCGTTATGCCGCTCTCTCGCCGGCAGCCTCTCGAGCCAGGGCGAGCGCGCCGACGACGCCGGCGTCGTCACCTAGCCCCGGAGGCACGATGTACGCGTCGATATTTCTCAAGATGCTGTCGTTCTGAAGGTACCCGTTCAGCAGGTCCTGTACGCGCGATCGGACACGGGGGAACAGGTGCCTCTGGTGCATCACGCCGCCGCCGAGAATGATTCGCTGCGGCGAGAGCACGCAGATGAAATTTACGAGGGCGGCGGCCAGGTAGTGTACGGTATACGTCCACACCTCGTGGTCGGGCGGTAGTTCTTTCGGCGATCTTCCCGTACGTGCCTCCAGGGCCGGTCCGGAGATCATGCCCTCCAGGCAGTCACCGTGAAACGGGCAGGCTCCCTCGAAGGGGTCGCCGTCGGCGCGGGGCAGCGCTACGTGACCCATTTCCGGATGCAAAAGGCCGTGCAGACGCCGCCCGCCGACGAGTGCACCGCCGCCGACGCCCGTACCGACGGTGAGGTACAGGAACGTGGCGAGTCCGGCACCGGCTCCGCGGACGTGTTCGCCGAGCGCGGCGGCGTTCGTGTCGGTGTCGAATCCGACGGGCAGCCCGAGCGCTCGCTGAAGCCGTCCGGCGAACTCCGTATGCTGCCAGCCCTTTTTCGGGGTGGTCGTGATATACCCGTAGGTAGCGGACGCCGGATCGGGGTCGACGGGGCCGAACGACCCGATGCCGACGGCGGAGAGGCGGCCGTCGGGCACGCCGGTACGAAAGAAGGAGATGGCTCGATCGATGGTTTCTACGGGTGTGGTCGTCGGAAAGGTGACCCGTTCCCGCGGCTGGAAAGCGTCGTCGCTGATCGCGCAGACGAACTTCGTCCCGCCCGCCTCGATGCCGCCGTAGAGGGTATCTGATGCCATCATGCCGGACGGATAGTGGATCCGCGCGTCGTAAGCTCCATCTGGAGGGAAATGTCGAGGGCTTCGACGGAATGGGTGAGCGCGCCGCTGGAGATGAACGACACGCCCGTTCCGGCGATCGCTCGTACGGATGCCAGCGTCACGTTGCCCGACGCTTCCGTCGGGACGCGTCCGGCGACGAGGTCGACGGCCTCCTGGAGCCTGGACACGTCCGCCCGTCCGTCCGCCATCAGGCCGACCATATTGTCGAGCAGGATCCGGTCGGCCACACCCGAGTCGAGCACGGCGCGAATCTCATCGAGCGTTCGAGTTTCCACCTCGATATCCACCCGTCCCATCCTGTGCCGGTAGCGATCGGCAGCCGCCAGCGCAGCCTCGATTCCTCCGGCGGCGGCGATGTGGTTATCCTTGACGAGCATCATGTCGTGAAGACCCAGGCGATGATTTTCACCGCCTCCCAGGCGCACCGCCCATTTGTCGATCACCCGGAGCCCGGGGGCCGTCTTCCGGGTATCGAGGATGCGGGCGGGATGATCGCGGACGGCGTTGACGAAGCGGCGCGTCTTCGTCGCGATGCCGCTCATCCGCTGCATGAGGTTCAAGACCAGCCTCTCGGCCGTCAGCAGGCTTCGTGCCGGCCCTTCGGCCGTACCGAACACCGTTCCCGAAAAGATCGACTGTCCGTCCGTGCGGCTCCAGGCTACGGAGATTCGGGGGTCGACCCTCTCGAAGACGCGGTCCGCGACGGCCTGTCCGGCCAGGATGCCATCTGCCTTCGCGAGAAAACGGGCCTCTGCCTGCGTGTCTTCCGGGACGGTCGCCTCCGTGGTTACGTCGCCCTCGCCGACATCCTCTTTCAGTGCCGTCTCGATGAGACGCTCGAGCACCTCGTCCGTGATGTAGTAGGGAACGTCCATTAGTCGGATGGCGGCGTCTTCCGGTCGGGTGCCGGGAAGGCATCGGCAAACAGCGCGGTGACCCGATCCGGGGCGGCGACGGGTCGACGTCGCTCGCGGTCGACGAAGCAGAGGGTTACGTGCCCCGTGACGAGGACGTCCTCCTCACCGCTGCGCCGGACGGCGTAATCGATCTTGATGCGGCTCGACGGGCGCTCGTTCACGAACACGTGGATCGCCAGCAGATCGTCGTAGTAGGCAGGGCGCCTGTACTGGACGGCCAGGTCCACGACCGGCATCATAATGCCGGCCTCTTCCAGCTCCTTGTAGGCGAGGCCCTGCTCCCGCAGCATTTCCGTTCGCGCGTGCTCGAAGTAGTCCACGTAGTGGGCGTGGTAGACGACGCCCATCGGATCGACTTCTCGGTACCGTACCCGATGGGTGTAGATGAATTCGATCAAGGTGAGGTTGCCGCTGATTCCATAACCCGGTAGGCGCCCATCTGCTCGAACTTTTCAATACGCGCGTTGACGAGCTCGGCGGCATTCAAGCCGTCCACCTCCGATAGGGCCTGGGCGATGGCGGTGCCGACGGACGCTGCCGTCGCGTGCGGATCCCTATGGGCACCCCCGTCCGGTTCACGTACGATGGTGTCGATGACCCCGTATTCGATCAGGTCCGTGGCCGTGAGCTTGAGCGACTGAGCGGCGTCCTCTTTGTAATCCCACGATCGCCACAGGATCTGAGAGCAGCTCTCCGGGGAAATGACGGAATACCACGAGTTTTCGAGCATGAGGATGCGGTCGCCGACGCCGATACCCAGCGCACCACCCGACGCACCCTCGCCGATGACCACGACGATGATGGGTACGGGGAGGCGGGACATCTCGAGCAGATTTCTTGCGATCGCCTCGGCCTGGCCGCGCTCTTCCGCCTCGAGACCTGGATACGCCCCGGGGGTGTCGAGAAGGGTGATCACCGGTTTTCCAAACTTGGCCGCGAGCCGCATCAGCCGAAGGGCTTTCCGGTACCCCTCCGGATTCGGCATTCCGAAACGGCGGTATTTTCTACTCTTCGTATCACGCCCCTTCTGATGTCCTACAATCAGCACGGACCGGTCGCGACCACCGAACCGGCTGCCCTGAAAACGACCGAAGCCTCCCACGATGGCGGGATCATCACCATACTGGCGATCCCCGTGCTGCTCGAGAAAGTCCTCCGTCAGAAGTTCGATGTAATCCAGCGTATACGGACGGTGTGGATGGCGGGCGATCTGGACGCGCTGCCACCGCGTGAGATTGCGATAGATGGACGTTCGAAGTTCCGAAACGCGTTCTTCCAGCGCCGCGATCTCCTCCGACAGGTCGATTTCGGGATCGGCCGCATCGAAGGCCCGCATCTCATCGAGCTTCCGCTCGAGGTCCAGCAGGGGCCGCTCGAAATCAAGCTGATACTGTGGAGAGCGTGCCATACATCGTCACAGGTAGTGGTGGGCAATTGGCGAGGCGGCTTCTCGGTTGCACACGGTTTCACCGCGCGTAAGATCCGCTTGAAGCCGTCATCAACGGCGTACGTGATGCGCGGCAGCGGCGTTCGGGCCAGGCTATATATATATGCACGCGATTGCTCGGTAAGTGGGTCAGGGTAAGCCCGTGATGCGCCCAGGTCGATGCACCTAGGCGCGCTCGCGCGCCTGGCGCAGAGAGCGCATGATGACGTCCCAATCTAAGGAAGCGGACTCATTTCTTACATAAAACCAGTAGGCCGTCGAGATGACGTCTCGATCGTCCTCCTGGAAATCAAGTGCGTCGACGACGGGAAACACCGCGGGTTTCAGGTTCCATTCCGGCGGCGGCGTGTAGCCGGCGTCGCCGGCATAGCCGACGAGACGCAACTGCCCCGTCAGCACTGCGGGCAGCTTGCGCGTTTTCCGGCTGAGCCGCGCCGCGAGCGAGTCCGGCCCCGAGAACCGGGCGACGAGAGAGGCAAACGGATGTATCAGAAGACCGACGAGCGACAGGCAGATCTCGAAGAGCCGCCGGGCCGCCCTCGGTCGCGTATGTGCCAGGGCATCGTGAGCTTCGACCAGATCGACCATCGAAAGGTCGTCAACCGACGCCTTGCCGATCACGTGATCGCGATCCGCTGCCAGGATGCGCACGTGCGCCGCCACGTCCCCGAGCTGCTGAATGTGGCGAAAGATATCCTGATTCGACAGCGTGGCAGAAGCAAATATAACCTCATCGACGTCCCGAAGCCGGATCAGGTCCCGCAGCTGGTCCAGGTGGCCGATGCGCGGCGGTCGAGACCCTTCGTCTTCTCCGTTGGCCCGCGTCCCGGCGGTCTCCGTCTCTGCAGCCTCCGATCCTTCCGTCTCCGTCCAGACGTACCCTTCGAGGCTCATGGGCGGCTGCGGATGGCGGGCCAGCATGCGCTGGAGGCGAAGCGCCTCGTCGCGCGCCCCGACCAGCACGGCGCGCCGCGGGTTTGTCGCCTGCCGGTTTCTGCGGTACATAACCAAGCGGCTCGCCGTAGCCATCACTGCGGCAAGCGGATAAGTAAGGAGGATGACGGCCCGGGAAAAGGCGATGTCCTTGATAAAAAACGAGGCACTCGCGACCACGAGGAATCCGACGAAGACCCCTGTCCAAACCGGACGGATGCGGCGGCGGTGCCCGTAACCTCCCGCGGCGACGATGCCGCCCACGGATCCCAGCGCGTATGCCGGAGCGACCGTTCCGAAATACAGTGGCGCCACGCCGGCGTCCACTGCGTAGGCATGCATCATCGCGGTAGCGACGGCCGCAACGTAGACCGTCACGAAGTCCAGCGCCGGCCAGGCCAAAGACCGCGTAGTCTTACCGAGAACCGAGAGTGCCGCTCGCCCCATGATGGCCAGGCGGAGCGCGAGCGCGAAGAGGCCCGAATAGCGCCCTTCGAAGTGCTTCTCCGTAAAACGGAGCATCGCGCCGTAGAAAAGGCGGACGTACGTCAGGTCGCCTTTTTTCGTGCTCTCCCCCTTATAGTGGATGATCTGCGTCTCGGGGGTATAGTAGATCTTCCATCCCGCCTGCTGGATTCGATAACACAAGTCGAGATCCTCTCCATACATGAAGAAGTCCTCGTCGAAGAGCCCCGCACCGTCCTCCCCGAAGAGGGCGCGACGCCTGACGAGCATACAGGATCCGCTCAGCGCGTCGACCTCGGCGACCTCGTCCCGAGGCAGGTACATCATATTATAGCGGCCGAAGACCGGGCTGCCGGGAAACGCCGAGGCGAGCCCGATCAGCCGGTAAAACGCGACGCTGGGGGTCGGAAAGGCGCGCCGGCTCTCCAGGGCGAACGATCCGTCGGGATGCAAGATCGTACACCCTACCGCGCCGGCGTCCGGTTGGTCGTCCATGAAGCGGATCAGCTTCTCGAACGTGTCTTCCTGAACGATCGTATCGGGATTGAGAACGAGTGCGTATCGGCCGCGAGCCTGGCGGAGGGCCTGGTTGTTGGCGGTGCCGAACCCGACGTTGCGTGCGTTGGCGATCAGCTGTACGTCCGGGAACTGCTCTCGTACCATGGCCGGACTTCCGTCGACGGAGTTGTTGTCGACGACGAAGACCTCCATATTGATGCCGGCGCCGGCACGCTGGACGGATCGAAGCGCCTGTTCCAGGAATTCCCGGACGTTATAATTGACGATGACGACGGACAGGTCCACCACGTCGCTACGTGCGGCAGCGGGAGTGTGCGGCTGTAGAGTCGGTGTGCCCATGGTCAGGAAGTGCGTCTGGAGGGCCGGTGCACCCGGCCTGGATACGGTGGTTTGTCAGGAGATCGTCCAAAGAACGCTTCGACGGAGTTCATGATTCGTCGTTCATCGGGTCGAACGTGCACCGGGTCACGTAGGCATGTCTGCGCATTCGGTACGGTCGACCGATCGCCCCCGGCGTTGCGTTCACCGCCACCGGGATGCGGCGACGGAGTTATTGCGCTGCATAGGATATTCGGGAAGACGGTCTGAAAACCGGTTAATTTGACGAATGAACTTGACGAAGTTTCGGTAGAAACGGAAGAAGCGGAACGATGGGTTTGATTTTGACCATCCTCATCGGCGAATTTAGGGGACCGATGCTTAGCCGTGCGGACACCGATACGTTCACCCATAGAGCAAATCTTTGGCGTTCCGCAGTACGGCGGAGTCATTTTACCCTAAATTCAACGGTGGGCTCCCCGCCGGTTTCCTCAAAGCATTAGCTTTGCTGCGTTGGGGAGAATCCCGTATCACGGACAAAGTGCGCGTCTGAATGCCTCAAATTTTTCCGAAGAAGGCGAACCTCCTGCCCCTCCTCTCTCTGGTGGGGGCACTTCTTGGGGGCGTGGTTGTCATTTTTCTCGTCTGGTATTACTTCTCGCCGGAATATACCGACGTCGGATATGCGCCCGAGCAGCCGGTTCCATACAGTCATCGATTGCACGTCGGGGAGCTCGGCATAGACTGTCAGTATTGCCATACGAATGTGGCGATGACGGCGACGGCGAACGTACCGCCGACGGAGACCTGCATGAACTGCCACGCGCAGATTCAGACCGAGTCGCTGAATCTTCTGCCCGTGCGAGAGAGCTTTGCTACGGGTGATCCCGTCGAGTGGGTGAAGGTGAGTTTCCTGCCGGACTACGTGCATTTCAGTCACGCCGTGCACGTTACGAGCGGCGTCGGCTGTGAGACCTGTCACGGCCGCATCGACCAGATGGACGTCGTTTCGCAGGTAGAGCCCTTGTCGATGGGCTGGTGTCTCGAGTGTCATCGGCAGCCGGAGCTGTATCTGCGGCCGGACGACGAGGTCGCGACGATGGGTTACGAGCATCCCACGAACTTCGTCGACCAAAACCTGCAGCGCATCGAGCGGGAGGGGATTTTGCCTCCGACAAACTGCTCGGCCTGCCATTATTGAGGTTCGCACGACGAACGGGTGTCGGCTGCCCGCAGTGGCGGGGCGTGCGGCGAATGGGTTTTATGGATAGTTAGATAGTTAGATAGACTGGCTGCGCGGTACGAGCACTTGCAGTGCCGGCGACCAGCATCTTGCAACGAGCGACTGAAAATGATGATCGAACTTCCCGTCGTAGATAACGGATGCACGGATTCGGAGGAACCGCGCGAGCGGTTCTGGCGGAGCGTTGCCGATTTGCAGGGTGATCCGGAGCTCCGGGAGGCGCAGTCCCAGGAATTCATGCCCGGGGCCAACGAAGCTCCGAGCGGAACGTCCCGGCGCCAGTTCCTTCAGATCATGGGCGCGTCGATGGCCATGGCCGGACTTACCGCCTGCCGGCGTCCGGTCGAGACGACGCTTCCGTATACGCGGCAGCCGGAAGAGATCGTACCGGGAGAGCCGCTCTATTACGCCACGGCGATGCCGTTTCGCGGGATCGTCCGCGGCGTCCTGGTGGAAAGTCACGAAGGTCGCCCAACGAAAATAGAGGGAAACCCGCAGCATCCTCTATCGCACGGTGCGACGGGCGTCTTCGAGCAGGCGTCGGTCCTCAACATGTATGACCCGGACCGGTCGGGCAACGTCCTTTATGAAGGGGCCGAGTCTACCTGGAGCGACTTCGTAGCCGCGGCGCGGCAGGTGTCCGATGATGCCCGTGTGGTCGTGCTGGCCGAGCCGAGCTCCTCGCCCACGCTGCAGTCTGTTCGCTCGCAGCTCGGGGAGCGGTTCTCGAATCTACGCTGGGTGACCTACGCGGCCGAAGGGGATGACCCTGGTCGCCTGGGGCTCCAGATGGTGACCGGTCGGCCCGCTCGCCCGGTTTACCGGTTCTCTGAGGCGGATGTAATCGTCAGCCTGGACGCCGACTTTCTAGGTCCCACCGACGTCAATCACGTGCACAATACGGCCGAGTTTGCCAGCGGCCGCCGCCTTGAGACGGCCGAGGACGAGATGAGCCGTCTGTACGCCGTGGAGAGCACCTTTTCGCTTACCGGCGGCATGGCCGATCACCGACGACGGCTTCGTGCCGGAGAGATTCCGGCCTTTGCCGATGCGCTGGCGGCCCGACTCGGTGTCGGCGGCTCCGCGCAGGGAGACTACGACGGCGATCCGTTCTTCGAGGCGCTCGTCGCCGACCTGCAATCCGCGGGAACGCGAGGCGTCGTGGCTGCCGGGGACACGCAGCCTCCGGAAGTGCACGCGCTCGCCGCCGGCATCAACGCCGCGCTGGGAGCGGTCGGCACGACGGTTACCTATCTAGATACCGAACAGGAAGCCGCCGGCCCGCAGTCCAGCGATCTCGCCGAAGTCGTATCCGACATGCGTGACGGTGCGGTCGACGTGCTGCTTGTGGTCGGCGTCAACCCGGTATACGATGCGCCGCCTGAGCTCGAATTCGCCGAGGCCATGGCCGGTGTCGGACAGACGATTCACCTGGGAAGCCACCTCGACGAAACGGGCCGTTCGGCCCGCTGGCACATCCCGCGGGCCCACTATCTCGAAGCGTGGGGCGACGGCCGTGCGTACGACGGTACGCTTTCCGTCATCCAGCCGCTCATCGCGCCGCTCTATGCGGACGCGAAGTCGGCCGTCGAGGTCGTCAACGTTCTGGCCACGGGCAGCGCCACGACGGGTTACGACCTCGTTCGCGATCGCTGGTCCCAGTATCTCTCCGGTGATTTCGAGGCGCAGTGGCGCCGCGTCCTGCACGACGGATTCCTCCCCGACAGCGGGTATGCGACGGTTTCGATCGACGGTGTTTCGACCCTCGATCTATCCGGAGCGACGGCAGCGGGGGGTGAGATGGAAGTTGTGTTTCATCTCGATCCCACGGTGCTGGATGGGTCCTTCGCGAACAATGCCTGGATGATGGAGCTCCCGGACCCCACGACGAAGATCGTGTGGGACAACGTGGCGCTTATGAGTCCGGCTACGGCAGAGCGCCTGGGCGTCGAGCCCCGATACAATAAGGGCCAGTACGA
The DNA here is from genome assembly GCA_040904565.1 of Rhodothermales bacterium. Classification (GTDB taxonomy): domain Bacteria; phylum Bacteroidota; class Rhodothermia; order Rhodothermales; family VXPQ01; genus JBBDTI01. The sequence continues at coordinate 154,011 of JBBDTI010000016.1, read as the reverse complement.
CGTCGATATCGTTGAGATCGCCGCCGAAGGACGAAGCATCCGGCTGCCGGCCTGGGTGCAGCCCGGTCTCGCAGACGACTCTATTCACCTGACACTCGGTTACGGGCGCCGGATCGAAACGACGCGTCCACCCCGGGAAGCCCGCTTCTTCGATCTCGATCATTACACGGATATTTATGCGGACGGTCCGCTGGCCAACGGGGTCGGTACCAACGTCGCCCTGCTGCGCGGGGCGGACATGAACCCGGTGCTTTCGGGTGCTTCCGTCGAGCGGACGGGCGAGACGTACACCATTTCGACGACGCAGGAGCACGGATCGATGGAGGGCCGCCCGCTCGTGCGGAAGGCCACGCTCGGTGAGTTCAGGGAAAGCCCGGAGTTCGCCGGCGAGGCCGTGCCGCTCGTTCAAGGCGGAGAGCCATGGGAGGAGTATCCCACGCTGTGGGAGGACCGGCATCCGACCGGCGAGCCGGCCTTCCAGGACAATCGGTATCATCAGAACCAGTGGGGGATGGTCATCGACCTGAACTCGTGCACCGGCTGCAATGCGTGCATCGTGGCCTGCAACAGCGAGAATAACATCCAGATGGTCGGGAAGGACGAGGTCGGTCGCGGTCGCGAGATGCACTGGCTGCGCATCGACCGGTACTTCGTCTCGGGAGATGGCGGGACGGACGAGCCCGAAATGGTCGTCCAGCCGATACCCTGTATGCACTGCGAGAATGCCCCGTGCGAACAGGTTTGTCCGGTCGCGGCGACCGTTCATTCCCCGGATGGCACGAACCAGATGATCTATAATCGGTGCATCGGGACGCGCTACTGCTCCAACAACTGCCCGTACAAGGTCCGCCGCTACAATTTCTTCAACTGGTCCAAGACCCTTCCGAATACGGTCCAGATGGCGCAGAATCCGAACGTCACGGTGCGTTTCCGCGGCGTGATGGAGAAATGCTCCTACTGCATCCAGCGGGTGCGCGGCGCCCAGCGGACGGCCAACGTGGAGGATCGTGCACTGGAAGACGGCGAGGTAAAGACGGCGTGCCAGCAGTCGTGTCCGGCGCAGGCCATCACGTTCGGCGACCTCAACGATCCCACCAGCAAGGTTATGCAGGCCAAGCGCAATCCACGCAGGTACGAGATGCTGGCGGAGCTGTTGGTAAAGCCACGCACGTCGTACCTCGCACGAGTCACGAATCCGAATGCGGCGCTGGCGCCGGAAGCCGGCCAGGAGGGCTAAGTCATCCGCCATTCGTTCACTGCCAACTGCCAACCCCAAAACTGAATTAACGTGGGTCATTCAACAGTCGATACCGCCGAGCCGCCGCTGGTTACCGGCAACCTGAGCTTTCACGAGCTCACGGAGCTGGTTGCACGGCATGCGGAGAAAAAGCCGCCGAAGCTGTGGTACGTGGCGATCACCATCTCATCGTTGATGCTGGTCAATCTCCTGGTGATGATAGCTTACCAGGTGTGGAACGGCGTCGGCGTCTGGGGCAACAACGTTCCGGTCGGATGGGGATGGCCGATTGTCGACTTCGTCTTCTGGGTCGGTATCGGTCACGCCGGCACGCTGATCTCCGCTATTCTCTTTCTGTTCAGGCAGCGATGGCGGACCTCGATCAACCGTGCCGCGGAGGCCATGACGCTATTCGCCGTGATCTGTGCGCTCCTCTTTCCGACGATCCACGTGGGCCGCGTCTGGGCGATCTACTGGACGCTTCCGATCCCGAACCAGATGGAGATGTGGCCGCAGTTCAAGAGTCCGCTGCTGTGGGACGTGTTTGCGGTATCCAGCTACTTCATCGTGTCCCTCCTCTTCTGGTACGTCGGCCTTATTCCCGACCTCGGGACGCTGCGCGACCGGGCCAAGACGTTCGTCCGGCAGCGCGTGCTGGGCGTCTTCGCGATGGGATGGACGGGTGCCAACCGGCACTGGCGCAACTACGAGAAGTCATATCTGCTGCTGGCCGGCCTTGCTACACCGCTCGTGCTGTCGGTCCACTCCGTCGTGTCGTTCGACTTTGCCGTCTCCGTCGTGCCGGGGTGGCACACCACCATCTTTCCACCCTATTTCGTAGCCGGCGCGATCTTTTCGGGCTTCGCGATGGTGGTCACGCTGCTCGTCATCGCGAGGAAAGTGTATGGGATCGAAGATCTCATCACGCTGAATCACCTCGAGAAGATGAACATCATCATTCTTCTTACGGGCTCGATGGTGGGCTTCGCGTATATCACCGAGTTTTTTATGGCGTGGTACTCCCAGGTCGAATACGAACAGTATGCCTTTATCAATCGCGCGACGGGGCCCTATGCCTGGGCGTACTGGATCATGATGTCGTGCAATCTCATTGCGCCGCAGGTGTTCTGGTTCAAGCGATTGCGGCGCAACGTCCCGTTGATGTTCGTGATCTCCATTTTCGTCAACATCGGGATGTGGTTCGAGCGCTTCGTGATTACCGTGACGTCGCTGCATCGCGACTACCTTCCGTCGAGCTGGGGCTACTTCACGCCCACGTTCGTCGACGTCTTGACCTTCGTCGGCTCGTTCGGCCTCTTTCTGACGCTGTTCCTGCTGTTCCTCCGCTACCTTCCCATGGTGGCGCTGGCGGAAGTCAAGGGCGTCATCCCGGAAGCCGACCCCCACTATTACGACGATCATGAGGAGGGCCACGGGGCATCGAACGTGCAGCCATCACCCGAGACCGACACAGACGAGCAGCGCTGATCGGACCGCTGGACAACCTGAGATCCAACCTGTCTATGAAGAAACTTCTTACGGAAATAAAGGCCTCGATGGGTATCTACGAGAGCGAGCCGGCGTACGGCTTGCTGGCGGAGTTCTCCGATCCGGGTGCGCTGCTGCACGCCGCGGAAGGCGTCCGCGAGGCGGGATACACGCATTTCGATACGCACAGCCCATTTCCCATTCACGGGATGGATCGCGCGATGGGGCTCGGAAACTCGAAGGTCGGATTTTTTACACTCGGCGGCGGCATCACGGGGCTGGCGCTGGCCTACTGGCTTCAGTGGTGGACCAGCGCGGCAGACTACCCCATCAACATCAGCGGCAAGCCGTTTTTCGCCATCGAGCCCTCGATCCCGATCATGTTCGAGCTGACCGTGCTCTTTGCCGCCTTCGGTGCCGTAGTGGGCATGCTGGCGCTCAACGGGTTGCCCCGTCCGCACAACCCGCTGTTTTACTCCAAGAATTTTGCCCGTGCGACGGACGACGCCTTCTTCCTGCACATTGCGGCCAGCGACAGGCGTTTCGGCCGCGACGCGACGGAGAAGCTGTTGAAAGATCTCGGCGGATACAATATCGAATTGCTCACGGAAACGGAATGAATAAAGCAACCACGCTCATACTTTTCGCGGCCTTCGTGCTGGCCTCCTGCCGGGGCACGCTCAGCGATCGGGAGCCCATCCACCTGAACCGGAATATGGATTTTCAGGAGCGCTTCGATCCGCAGGAATCCAATCCGTTCTTCGCCGACAATCGCTCTATGCGGATGCCGGTGGCAGGGACCGTCGCACGCGGTATGCTGCGCGAGGATGTCGGGTTCTACGAGGGCCGCGGCACGGACGGGGGCTACGTCGAAGACCTCCCCGTGCCGACGACGATGGCCTTGCTGGAGCGGGGGCAGGAGCGCTACGAGATTTTCTGTACGCCGTGCCACGGGTCGGCGGGCGACGGGCAGGGGATCGTCGCTACGGGAGGTTACGGGCTCACTCCGGTTCCAACGTTCCATGGTGAGCGGCTCCGCGAGGTCGAGGACGGCTACGTCTACGACGTCATTGCCAACGGCGTGCGAACGATGCCTGCGTACGGAAAGCAGGTCCCGACGGCGGATCGATGGGCCATCGTCGCATACGTCCGCGCGCTGCAGCGCAGCCAGTATGCGACGCCCGATGACGTGCCGGCCGGCATACGTGCTGAGATTCAGCAGGGTGCGGGATCGTCCGGGCGGGAATAGCACACAGCGAAGACGAACCGTATGACGGATTCCACGGGACAGGCGGCAGGAGATAACGACTAGATAGATGGCGACTTTGAAGAAGAGCAGCATAGCACGAAGCCTGCTGGATCCGTTCGAGCCCACGGTAGGTGATGCGGGTGACGACTACAGCTTCCGCGGCGACTGGCGTATATGGGGTATCCCATTACTCGTCGGTGCCATCGGCATCGTCGTAAGCCTCGTCGGCTGGGCGACGGACCCGCACCAGTTTTACTTCTCGTACCTCGTGGGGTGGGCGTTCTGCCTGACGATCGCGCTGGGTGCACTGTTCTTCGTGCTGATCCAGCATCTGACGAAGGCACGGTGGAGCGTCGTCGTACGGCGCATGGCCGAGGCGCTTCTGTGGAGCTTCCCGCTGCTCGCCGTGCTGGGCATCCCGATTTTGTTCGGCATGCACGATCTGTATCACTGGACGCATGCGGATGTGGTGGCGAATGACCCCATCCTGGCCGGCAAGACGGCCTATCTGAACGTTCCATTTTTCCTCGCCCGCCTCGCCATCTACTTTCTGGCGTGGAGCCTGGTAGGCTACAAGCTGTACCGGCTCTCGCTGGAGGAGGATGCCACGGGCGATCCGTCCATCCCGGCCCGCCAGCGGAAGGTGAGTGCGTGGGGTCTGGCATTAACGGCCGTGACGACGGCCTTCGCCAGCTACGACCTGCTCATGTCGCTCGATCCCCACTGGTTTTCGACCATCTTCGGGGTCTACATCTTCGCCGGCGCCTTCATGTCGATCCACGCCTTCCTCGCCCTGGTGTCGATGACGCTGCAGGGGCGCGGGAGCCTGCGCCGCGTCGTGACGAAAGAACATTATCAGGATCTCGGCAAGATGACCTTCGGATTCGTCGTCTTCTGGGCCTATATCGCGTTCAGCCAGTACATGCTGATCTGGTACGGCAACATTCCCGAGGAGACGTTGTGGTTTCGACACAGGCTCGAGCACGGCTGGGAGGTGCACAGTGCCATCCTTTTGATCTGTCATTTCATCATACCGTTCATCGTCCTGCTTCCGCGGGGCGTGAAGCGCTCGAAGCCGCTGCTTGGCTTATTCTGCGTCTGGCTGCTCGTGATGCAGTGGTTCGACCTGCACTGGCTCGCCATGCCCGTCCTGCATCCGGATGCGGCGGCAATCCACATGCTGGACGTGGCCAGCTGGCTGGGTCTCTTCGGACTTTTTGTGGCTGCGTTCATGTACCGCCTGACGCGCCACCATCTCGTGCCTCACCGTTCCCCCTACCTGGAGGACTCGCTCCGCTTCGAGAACACGTGAGCGTGGCTTGGCCGCCGAAAATCGGTTTTCATTCTAGTTTCACCGCGGATGACGATCCGCGCGATTCCCTGTCGCGTTCGCACATCAATCCCGTCTAAGGTACTCGAAGTATGGCCCATCAAGAAGAGGCATCCATGGTTCCCGTATTGGTCGCGCCGCGCGAGCAGTCCGTCGTGCCGGCCAGTCGGGTAACGTTTATCTGGAAACCCTTGAAGCAGGCGTCTGCCTATCGCATCGAGATTGCCCGGACGACAGAGTTCGAAGACGTGCTGTACACCTCCAAGCCGCTCCAGCGCACGGAATTCACGCTGCGGAACGAGCTGCCCGCGGACGAAGAGACGTATTACTGGCGCGTACTGGTCGAAGATGCGGACGGCACGGTTCATGGTGCGGACAACATCGAAAGTTTTGTGAGTGCATCCGACGAAAAAGCGGCCTCCGGCGTCTCCCAGCCCGACCAGGACGAGGAGATCGGACCACTCGGGCGCATGATGCACGGTGCGGCGGCCGAAGTAGCCGCCGAGATGACCCACGCGCGGAAGTGGATCGAAGAGGAGGTGGAGCTCGGCGTCGAGCACGAAGGGGTGGAGGCCGGCCAGATTCTGGGCGTCGTCGTCGCTACGGCCGTGGTGCTCGCAGTCGCCATCTTCGTGCTGTTTCAGTACATGGACATCACGGCGGAGGCGGCCCGTGTCGAGGCTACGGGGCGAAGCGGATATCCTGAGCTGCGGGAGAGCCGCCTTCACGCCGTCGAGCGACTGACGCAGTACGGCGCCGTCGAGGGGGAAGCGGAACGATATCGGATCCCGATCGACCGTGCGATGGAACTGATGGCGGACGAACAGCGGCAGGATGCCCTAACTTCTTCGGAACTGGATCTCGGCGCGGGCGATCCATGAGACGTACAGCCCGGATATATCGGCTCTCGTATCGGCTTTCGGCGGCGATCATCGTGCTGTTGATCGCGGGTGCTACGTGCGCCGCGGCGCAGCGAACCGGCCAGATGCCCCGCCAGCTGGAAGGTACCGGCATCGACGAACGTCTCGGCGAGATGGTCCCGCTGGACCCCGTATTCGAGAATGAGGACGGCGAAGCCGCCGCGCTCGGATCGTTTTTCGACGGCGAGCGTCCCGTGATTCTGGCGCTGGTCTACCATAACTGTCCGATGCTGTGCAGCCTCGTGCTGCAGGGGCTGACCGAGACGCTCGGCCGGATGGAATGGACGCCCGGCGACCAGTTCGACGTGATCACGCTGAGTTTCAATCCGCGCGAGACCCCGGCCGAGGCTGCAGACGCAAAGCGAATGTATCTGGATATGATGGGTCGACCCGAGGCGGCCGCCGGCTCGCATTTTCTGACGGGGCCTGACTCCGCCATAGCAGCCGTGACCGATGCGGTTGGCTTCGAGTACAGATGGGTGGAAGAGGAACAGGAATACGCCCATCCATCCACACTCATTTTTTTAAGTGGAGACGGAAAGGTGTCGCGATACCTGCACGGCATCAAGTACAAGCCATCCGACGTGAAGACGGCGCTCGTGGAGGCCTCCGAAGGTAAGGTTGGCACGGCGTTCGACCAGGCGCTGCTCTACTGTTTTCAGTTCGACCCGAACGCTAACTCCTACGTACTCCACGCCCGGAATCTCATGAAGCTGGGGGGTGGGTTGACGGTGTTGCTGCTCGGGTCCATCCTCTTTATGTACTGGCGTCGCGAGTCGCACCGGTCGTGGCAAGAGGCCGCGGCGTGACGAAGCCCCCCCCCCCGCGTGCCCTGGTAGTTCCCGATACACGGTATTTAGATAGAGTCTGGGACCAAGAGATATGAACGATACATTCTGGCTGCCGGAAAGCGCGTCGACGATGTCGCCGGAGATCGACAGCCTGTTTTACTTCGTGACCTGGGCGAGCATCATTCTGTTCGTCGGCGTCGTGGCGGCCACGATCTATCTCGCCGTACGGTACCGGCGGCAGGACGAGGTACACGTGCCCCAACCCGTGGAGCCGAACACGATCGTCGAGATCTCGTGGATTATTCTGCCTACGATTCTCGTGCTGATCATCTTCAACTGGGGATTCAAACTATTCATCGACCAGAGCGTGTCCCCGCCCGACGCCTACGAAATCCAGGTGCGCGGTTCCATGTGGAGCTGGGAGTTTGAATATCCGAACGGAACGGTTACGGTCGGCGAGCTCCACGTCCCCGTCGATCGCCCGGTTCGCCTGAACATGAGCAGCGTGGACGTCCTCCACAGCTTTTTCGTGCCGGAGTTTCGGGTAAAGCAGGACGTTCTCCCGGACCGGTACTCCTCCGTCTGGTTCGAGGCGACGCGAACGGACACGTTTCACGTCTTCTGCACGGAGTACTGCGGACAGGGACATTCGGAGATGCTCTCGAGTCTCGTGACGCATTCACAGGGTGATTTTGAGGAGTGGCTGGCATCGGCCGGGACCGATGAAGACATGCCGCTGCCGGAACTGGGACAGCAGCTCTACGAGCAGCGGGGTTGCGCGGCCTGTCACAGCATCGACGGGACGGCCGGTATCGGACCGACGCTGCAGGGCCTGTATGGAGAGACGGAGACGCTGGCGGACGGCTCGACGGTAGAGGTCGATGAAGACTTTCTGCGCGAGTCGATTCTCGAGCCGGGGGCAACCATCGTAGAGGGGTATCAGAACGTCATGCCGGCGGCGTACGGGAATCTGAGCGAGCGGGAGCTGTCCGGGCTGATCGCGTATATCGAGCAGCTTCAGTGACGAACGACGGCGGCGCTGCGGCGCCGGAAGTCCACAACGATATAGATAGATAGGGTCATGGCGGAAGCAAAGCACCAGAAGCCGAAAGCCGCGCCTGCAGGAGACGAAGGGCACAGTGATCACGGTGATCACGGCGATTACATCACGCACGATACGAGTATCAAGTCGTGGCTCCTGTCCGTCGATCACAAGCGGATCGGCATCATGTACGGGATCACCACCGCGCTCGCCTTTCTAGTGGCCGGGGTGTTCGCGCTGCTCGTGCGCGCCGAACTCTTTATGCCCGGCGAGACGATCATGACGGCCGACACCTATAACCAGATGTTCTCGCTGCACGGGATCATCATGGTGTTCGGATTTATCATCCCCGCCATTCCCGGGTTTCTGGGCAACTTCTTGCTGCCCATTCAGCTCGGGGCGAAAGACGTGGCGTTTCCCAGGTTGAACCTGACGAGCTATTACTTCTATCTGATCGGCGTCATCCTGATCGTCGTCGCGATGGTCGTCGGAAGCGTCGACACGGGGTGGACGTTCTATACGCCGTATTCGGCCCGCACGGGACCCGCGGTGCTGTTTCTCACGATGGCCGTGTTCATCGCCGGGTTCGCGTCGATCTTTACGGGGCTGAACTTTATCGTCACCATCCACAAGATGCGGGCGCCCGGATTGACCTGGAACCGCCTGCCCCTGTTCGTCTGGAGCATCTACGCCACGAGCATCGTGCAGGTGCTCGCGACGCCGGTGCTCGGCATCACCGTGCTGCTCCTCTTCCTGGAACGGCTGATGGGCATCGGTATCTTCGATCCGGCGCTGGGCGGCGATCCGATCCTCTTTCAGCACTTCTTCTGGTTCTACTCGCATCCGGCCGTCTATATCATGATCCTGCCGGGATTCGGGATCATCTCCGAGCTTATCGGCACGTTTTCGCGGCAGCGCATCTTCGGGTACACGGCCATCGCGCTGTCTTCCGTTGCGATCGCCATGCTCGGGTTCCTCGTTTGGGGCCACCACATGTTCGTCTCGGGCCAGTCCGCCATCTCATCGATCATCTTCTCGCTCATCACCTACCTGATCGGTATTCCGTCCGGCATCAAGATCTTCAACTGGATCGCAACGATGTACAAGGGGTCGGTGTCATTCAAGACCCCCATGCTCTACGCGCTGTCGTTTCTCGTGCTCTTTACGATCGGCGGCGTTACCGGCATCATGGTGGGCGTGCTGGCCGTCGACATCCACCTGCACGACACGTACTACGTGGTCGGGCACTTCCACTACGTCATGATGGGTGGTACGGTGATCGCCCTGCTGGGCGGCCTGCATTACTGGTGGCCGAAGATCACGGGCCGGATGTACAACGAGCGCCTGGCTCAGATCGCGGCCGGACTCATTTTCGTCGGCTTCAACCTGACGTTCTTCTCGCAGCTCGTGCTCGGCACGCGTGGCATGCCCCGCCGGTATTACGATTACATCGACGAGTACACGTTTCTTCATCAGCTGTCGACGGTGGGATCCTGGGTCCTGGGCATGGGCCTGTTCCTGGTCCTCGGGTATATGCTCGTGTCCATGTTCAGGGGCGAGAAAGCGAGCGCGAACCCGTGGCACGCGGCGACGCTCGAGTGGACGCACACGGGGCGGCGACCGTCCCCGCACAACTTCCACCGCACTCCGCTGGTCACCCACGGCCCGTACGACTACTATCTGGCCGGCGAAGTATTCGGCGACGGTGTCGGGAACGGCAGCCCCGTCGGCGACACGGCACCCTCCGAGGAGGCTCGGTCACACTAAGGCGATCCCTTTTGATGGGCGCGTTCAGACGTAATATCGAACGATAGAGATTATGGCCAACCCGACAGCGACGGCAACGACGCACGATGCGTCCGCATCGCAGCATCATCCGCCGCACCTGAAGCACTACTTCGTGTCGTCCGAGCAGCAGTTCGACGCGGCGAAGCTGGGGATGTGGCTCTTTCTGATCACGGAGATTCTGCTTTTCAGTGGGATGTTCGTGGCGTACACCGTATATCGCGTGTGGTATCCGGAGGTCTTCACCATCGGTGCGACCGAGCTCAATCCATGGCTCGGTGGACTCAATACGCTGGTGCTGCTTGGATCCTCGTTGACCGTCGCACTGGCCATTCACGCCGCGCAGACGGATAAGCGCCGGACACTGGTTCGCTACCTCGTCATCACGGTGCTGCTGGCCGGCGTATTCATGGTGGTGAAGTACTTCGAGTACACGCACAAATTCCACCTCGGCATCTTTCCGGGCGCTGCGTTTTCGTACGCCGAGATGAGCCAGCCGTACGTGCCGATCTTCTTCAGCATCTACTTCGTGATGACGGGGATTCACGGCGTCCACGTGCTGATCGGAATGGGCGTCTTAAGCTGGCTCGCGTGGCGTGCTCATAAGGGCCATTTCGGCAGCGAGTATTACACGCCGGTGGAGCTTACCGGACTGTACTGGCACCTGGTCGACATCATCTGGATTTTCCTTTTTCCGCTGCTCTATCTCATATAGGCTGCGCTCGTAGTTCACGATTCCGCTGCCTTCAACTCGCAATCGTTAAGCAATGAAAGCACAACACGGCCATCACGTAACTCCGAAGAAGACGCTGATCAAGGTCTTCGCGGTGCTTGTGGTTCTGACGATCGTTACGGCCCTGACGGCGCAGCTGGACCTGGGAGGCTTGGACGTCCCGCTGGCACTCGCTATCGCTTCTACGAAAGCGGGGCTCGTCGTGCTCTTTTTCATGGCGCTCAAGTACGACAACAAGGTCAACGCGCTCGTCTTCGCGCTGGGGGTTACGTTCGTCGCCATCTTCCTGACGTTTACGCTCTTCGACACGGCCTTCAGGGGAGATCTTGGCAACGTCGGTTCGGAGACCATTTCCGACATCGAGCGCCGCGAGTCCATGCTTCGCGATCGGGCGGCCGGCGTGCCGGAGAGCACCGAAGGGACGGCGTCCGATCCGTCCATCGAGGGAGGAGAAGAGTAGTTTTCAGGTGCGGGTTTTTCGTCGATACCGGAACCGGCGTATCGTCGTGTAGATTTATAACCTAACACTCGACGCGACGAAGCGGCGTGGGCAGCCGGATCGGCGCAGCGGTGTCCGAATCGTCGCCGGAGATCGTCTGAAGGGAAGCCCGTGCAGATCACGACCTTCATCTTGTTCATCGTGGCCGCGCCCATCCTGTTCTGTATGCTGACATGGGTCGCGGCGACGGTCTACCGGCTCTACTTTCCCGAGAAGCCGCTTCCGTTGGATCGTCAGCTGTCGATCGTCTCACGCTGGGAGCCGTCCGCTCCCGAGATGCCCGTGCCTATCGGCGTCCGCGAGATCAAGGAAGACCAGCGCCGTCGTCGCCGGTCGCGGGCTACGCACTATCAGTTCGCCAACGGCTTGTCGAACGGCGTTCCCTCCGACTGGCTGGAAGACGTCAAGCAGCGCCGAAACTGATCCTCAGCGAGCACGTCGCTCGCCACGGGTTCCCATCGAGCGCAAGGCTGCATTGCTTCGAGCGCTCGGATGCACGACGATCGGCGGCCTTCCGGGGCCGGCCGGACCGGGACATGATCAGGATACCCTAGCTTATCTCCCCGTTCTTCGCATGCGAAATGTGTTACACATCACGAAGCTGCTCTTGAGCGTGGCGGTTATGCTTTCGGCGGCGTGTACGTCGGATCTGCGCAACAGCGATTCCGACGGCGCGGGCTCCGAGCTCCGCACGGCTGAGGGGACTGGGGTGGCGGGCGACGCCCACCGCCAAGCGGAACGGTCCGCCGGTGAGGTTGCGCGAGCGATGGCCGACACGGCCGACTTCCGCGAAGAACGCCTCGAACTGGTACGACGGCACATCGCCGCTCGCGGCATCGAGGATCCGCGCGTGCTCGAGTCGATGCGAAGCGTGCCGCGTCACCAATTCGTACCGGAGGGATACGTCGAACAGGCGTACGAGAACCGTCCCCTGCCTATCGGGCACGGCCAGACGATCTCCCAGCCGTACATTGTGGCGTACATGACGGCGCTCGTCGAGCCCGATTCGTCCGACCGCGTACTCGAGGTCGGCACCGGATCGGGCTATCAGGCCGCTATCCTCGCGGAGATCGTCGAGGCGGTCTTTACCGTGGAGATCATTCCCGAGCTTGCGCGGACGGCCCGGGATCGTCTGCGGCAGCTCGGTTACGGCGACGTACACGTCAAGCAGGCGGACGGCTATTTTGGTTGGGAAGAACACGCACCCTTCGACGCCATCGTCGTTACGGCGGCCGCCGAACACATCCCTCCACCCCTCATCGATCAGCTCAAGGACGGCGGGCGCATGATCATTCCAGTCGGATCGCCGTTTCGTACGCAAACGCTGATGCTCGTCGAAAAACGGGCGGACGACCTTTCGACGCGCAGTCTCGTGCCGGTCCGCTTCGTGCCCTTCACTCGTGACGAGTAGGCGATATTCGCTACCCGTTTCGCGAACGGTTGTATATGCCTCATTCGGACCTGCTCATGAACCGGCTAACCACGGCACTCGCTCTCGTGTCGACCGGTCTGATCGGGTTTCAGCTTGTACTGATGCAGCTGCTATCGGTCGTGCAGTGGTATCATTTCGCCTACATGGTGATCTCCGTCGCGCTCCTCGGCTTCGGCGCTGCCGGGACCGTACTCTCCCTCGCGCGCGGGTGGTTTCTGCGCCGCTTTCACATGGTTGTGCCGCTGGCAATGATCGGCTGCGGCGCCGCCATGCCGCTGGCGGCATGGCTGGCGGCCTCCGAGCACGCCGTAGCACGCTTCGATTCCTACCTGCTGTTCGTAGACCCGGGTCAGTTCGGATCGCTGATCCTTACCTATCTCCTCTTCTTCATCCCGTTCTTCCTGGGTGCTCTCGCGATCGGCTTGATTCTGGTCCGATACTCGAGGGAAGCGGGCACGTATTACTTCGCGAACCTGCTGGGTTCGGGCGTAGGTGCGCTCTTCGCGCTCGCGCTTATGTGGGTGATGAAGCCGGTGCTCCTGCCGCCGGCCGTCGGTCTCATCGCGGTCGCAGGCGGGGTTCTCGTGATCCCAAGGCGATATCGTCGCCGCCTCGGCACGGCCGGGGTCACCGCCCTTCTGATCTGCGTATGGTTTTTCCTTCGTCCGTTCGAGCTGCAGCAGTCGCAGTTTAAGGATCTGAGCAAGACGCTCGACCTGCCGGATGCCGAGATCGTGCTGGAGCGAAGCAGTCCATACGGACTCGTTCAGGTCGTGTCGGCACCCGCCTTGCGCCATGCGCCGGGGCTGAGTCTCTCCTACCGCGGGGACATTCCGGTCGAGAAGGCCGTCTTCAACAATGGCAACTGGTACGGTCCGGTCACGGCCGCCGCCGATTCGGTGCACCTGCTGGATTATTCCACCTCCGTCCTCCCTTACGTCGTGGGCCGCCCTCGCATGGTGCTGGATCTGCACGCTCGAACGGGAAGCAACGTCGCACAGGCAGTAACGCACGGTGCGGAGGCCGTGACGGCGGTCGAGCCGCACGAAAGCGTCCTTTCGCTGCTGCGCCGCGAGCTTGCCCCGGACACGGACTCACTGCTGCATCACCCGGCCGTCACGGTCCGCGCCGAAGAGCCGCGCACGTATCTCGCGGCGACCCGGGATTCATTCGCGCTCATCACGCAGCCGATCGTCGGCGCTTTCGGGGGGACGCTGGGACTTTTCGCTCTGCGAGAAGAGTACGGCCTGACCGTTGAAGCATTCGGCGAGATGTGGCGCCGTCTCGCGGCCGACGGCATGATCAGCGTCACGTCGTGGATGGACTATCCCTATAGAAACCCGATGAAGTTGCTGGCGACGCTCGTCCGCATGCTTCGCGACGCCGGCGTGGAAGCGCCGGAAAATCACCTTGCGGCCTGGCGAAGCTGGGGTACGGTCACCTTCGTCGCCACGCGCGCCCCACTGGGCGACGAGGCGCTGACCGGCATCCGTGAGGCCGCCCGGGAACTGTCCTTCGACCCGCTCCTCCTTCCCGGGCTTCGACCCGAGGAGCGAATGCGCTACAACGTTCTGCAGGATACGAACTTTTTTGCGTACATCGACCGGATCGTCGCCGGAGATCGAGGTTTTATCGAACGATACGATTTCGACATCCAGCCGGCGACGGACAACGACCCGTATTTCTCCCAGTTCTTGAAATGGAAAACAGTCCCCCGACTGTTTGACGAGGTTGGTCCGGAGTCCTTTCCCTTCCTCGAGCTCGGTACGCTGATCACGGCAGCAGCGTTCGTTCAGATTTTCTTCGCGGCGATCCTGCTCATCATTCTCCCGCTATTTCGGCATGGATGGGCGAGAGGCGGTCGGGTCTGGACGCTTCTGTATTTCTCAGGCCTCGGAATCGGATATCTTTTTTTGGAGATGGTGCTCATCCAGCGCTTCGTGCTGTATCTGGGTCACCCGATCTATGCCGTTGCGGCCGTGCTGGCCGCCATCCTGATTTTCTCGGGCGTTGGAAGCAGCATCTCCCAGCGCCTCCACGTGAATCCGATGTCCATGGCCACGGTGGCCGGTGCCGTCGCGCTTCTAATCGCGCTCTATGCCCTCTTTCTCATGCCGGTGTTGCGCGCGACCATCTCCCAACCACTCTTGTGGAAGGCTCTCCTGGCCTTGATGATCGTCGGGGCTCCCGCCTTCTTGATGGGCATGCCGTTTCCGTTCGGCCTTCGTTTCTTGACACAGCGCCGCCGCAGCCACGTGCCCTGGGCGTGGGCCATCAACGGATGCCTTTCAGTAGTGAGCTCCGTGCTGGCAGCGCTTCTCGCCGTCCAGATCGGATTCGTCGCCGTGATGCTCATTGCGGCCGGGGCGTACGGCGTGGTAGCGGTGATAAGCGCCGCCGCGCGAGGGACGTAGAGGAGGCGTCTTCGGAGATTCCAACAAGCCCTTTGCACTCTCGCACCTCTTTCTGTATTCTTTACGAGAATTTTGCCGAGGCTCTTAGGGAAGTTCACAGTGCGCCGTAGACCTCCGAAAGGCGGACTGATTGTAGACCGAGAGCTGAAGGGTAGGGGGTTTCGTACCGACGGACCGTGCGTTCATCACCCGCAATATGGGCAGTACGCCTATGAATCTACCCGAACGGAAGGCGCCATACGTGGTGCCTTCATGCTTGATTGTTATCGGCGCGGCGTTCCTTATCGCCGGAGCGCCTGAAGTTCTTGCCGCCGTTCCGCAAATGCCGGGAGGCGATGTCGAATACCGAGCCTTTCCGGTCGTAGGCAGTCGGGTTGCCGTCTGGGTGGTCGCCCAGCTTCACCTCATGTTTGCCGCGTTCGTGCTCGCGGTGCCCATGTTCGCGCTCACGATCGAGTTCATCGGCTACCGATCCGGTGACGATCGATACGACCAGCTGGCCTACGACTTCACGAAGCTCCTGTCGGTGTCGTTCTCCTTTACGGCGACGCTGGGTGCGATGCTGACCTTTCTGCTCTTCATCCTCTATCCGAGGCTGATGGAGTATCTGGTCTCGATCTTCGACTGGACGTTCGTGCTGTACGTGAGCGTCTTCTTCCTCGAGGCCGTGTTCCTCTATTCGTATTACTACGGATGGGGCAAAATGCCCAAGGGCGTCCACCTCCTCGTCGGCCTCGGCCTCAACCTCGTCGGCATCGTCATCCTCTTCATCGCGGATGCCTGGCTGACGTTCATGAACTCCCCTTCCGGCATCGACGAGACGGGTGCCCTCGTCTCGACCTGGGACGCGATCAACAACTTTACGTGGATGCCGATCAACATCCACCGCCTGATCGCCAACATCTGCTTTGGCGGATCGATCGCCGGAGCGTACGGCGCCTACAAGTTCCTCGGCGCCAGGACCGACGAGGAGCGGGCGCATTACGACTGGATGGGCTACATCGGCAACTTCATCGCCATCGCGGCGCTCCTGCCGCTACCTTTCGCCGGATACTGGCTCGGCCGCGAGATTTACGCCTTCTCTCAGAGCCTCGGCATCGCGCTCATGGGCGGCACGTTTTCGTGGCTCTTCATCATCCAGGCCGTGCTGATCGGCAACCTCTTTCTGGCGGCCAACTACTACCTGTGGCTCAGCATGGAGCGCATTCACGGGGCGGAGCGATATCGAAAGTTCATCAAGTACCTGCTCGCCTCCGTCACGGTCTGCTTTATCGTATGGGCGACGCCGCATTCCCTCGTGGCCACGGTGGAGGAAGCACGGGCCATGGGCGGGTCGCACCACCCCGTCCTCAGCGTGCTCGGGGTGATGTCGGCCAAGAACACGGCCGTAAACATTCTCATTCTGACCACCTATCTGAGCTTTCTCTTCTACCGGCGCGCGAACAAGGAAGCAACGGTGTCGTGGGCGCGTACGGGCAAGCTGGTGCAGTTCGGTATTCTGGCGATCGTCGTAGGCATCGTGGTTTTCCTCGGCGTCTACGGCTATTTCGTGGAGGCTTCCGTACGTATCGGTCTCTCCATCCCGCAGGTCGGCTCCGTCCTTTTTGCGATGATCTCCATCACGATCATCGACATTTTCATGTTCAAGGATGCGAAAGTGCTCGGGCCTATCGCCTGGGGTAAGATCCCCAAGCGGGCGCAGTACACGCTCTTTTTCATCGCCATCACGTTTGCGTGGACGATGGGGCTGATGGGATACGTTCGATCGGGCATCCGCCAGCACTGGCACGTCTACGGCGTGATGGCGGATACGTCTCCCGACGCCTTCATCCCGTCGCTCGGTTATGCCGCGAACGTCGTATCCGTGACCGTGCTGATCTTCTTTACGTTCATCGCGATCGTGTTCTGGATCACGAGCCTCTCCGGGAGGAAGGAGATGGAGGTGGGGGGATGATGAACGCCGTAAAAATATTCGCCTTCACCATTCTCGTCGTGCTCTTTTATAGCTACGTCGGTCAGATGGTACCGCAGACGGTAACCTATCCGCCCGACGATACGGAGATCGGCGAGGACATGACGACGGAGGAACTCGTCGAGGTCGGTGCGGAGATCGTATCCGGACAGGGCACGTGCCTGAGCTGCCACACGATGTCCGGTGAAACGGGCGGACGATTCCCGGACCTCGCCGGCATCGGGGCCGCGGCGGGCCAGCGCGTGGAGGGGATGTCGGACGTGGAATACCTCGGCCAGTCTCTGTACGAGCCCAATGAATTCGTGGTGGAAGGTTTCCTTCCCGGCATGCCTCCGGCGGCCCAGCCACCCATCAGCCTGTCGGACCGGCAGATCCTGGCCGTCATCGCGTACCTGCAGAGCCTGGGCGGTGAACCGACCGTTACGCTGGGCACCGAGCTGCCGTGGCAGAGTGAGGAGAATTCGGGTGGCGGCGGCTCGGAGGCCGCACCGGCCGCGCCTGCCGCTGCCCAGGATATGAGCGGGCAGGAGCTCTACGACGCGTACGCCTGCGGCACGTGCCACAGCCTGACGGAGCCGACTCCGATGATAGGTCCGAGCCTGTATGACGTGGGCAGCCGGCTCTCTCGCGATGCGATTTATGAGGCGATACTGGAGCCCGACGCCACGGTCGCTGAAGGTTTCCAGCAGGGACTCATGGCGGCTCAGCTCAACGCGACGGGCTTCTACGACAACGTATCCACGTCGCAGCTCAGAACACTGGTCGAGTTCCTCGCTCAGCAGACTGGAGAGGGATCATGAACGTCATCGTCCTGCTTGCCGTCGTTGCGGTTCTGGTTGCGCTGCGGTTCGTTCCGCGGATGAACATCCTTGCCTGGATAGTCTCCCTCTGGGCGGGGGCCTACGTCGTTTTCCGATGGGGCATCGACCCGCCGCTGCCGTCGTCGATCCTCAATATGTTCATGGCCATCCTGACGCTGGCTCTGCTCGCGTACATGTCGGCCGATTCGGATCATTTCAGGTTCGTGCGGGAGCGCGTCGTTCGCTTTCTGACGGAGAAGCGCTACACGGTGCCCTTGATTGTGGTGCTGCTGCTGCTTCCCGGACTGGTTGCG
Organism: Rhodothermales bacterium; assembly: GCA_040904565.1. GTDB lineage: Bacteria > Bacteroidota > Rhodothermia > Rhodothermales > VXPQ01 > JBBDTI01. The sequence goes on along the minus strand of JBBDTI010000016.1, from coordinate 136,005 downwards.
CTTCGCGTATATCTCGACATGACGGCTGCGCCGGTGCCGCCTGTTAGCAGTCGGACCATCCATCCGCCTCCGCCGACGTCGATCGACTTCAAGGGTGAAACGATCGATCTGGTGGCGGATGAGAATCCGTACCGATCGCTCGAGACGGAGGACCCGGAGCAGTTCGCCCGACACGTGGCCAACGGCCGGCGGGTGTACTTCGAGAACTGCGTGTTCTGCCATGGGGACGACATGGGCGGCGACGGTCTCTTCGCGCATGGTTTCAATCCGATCCCAGCCAACTTCCGGTCGTCGACGACGATCGCCATGCTCCAGGAGACGTACATCTTCTGGCGCATCGCGAAGGGCGCTCCCGGACTGCCGTCCGAGTCGACGCCGTGGAAGTCCGCCATGCCCGCCTGGGAAGACTTCCTGACCGAAGAGGAGATATGGGACGTAACGCTGTTTCTGTACGATTATACCGGGCAGCGGCCCCGGGCGAGGGAGCACGTAGAATGATGCGAGCACTAGCTGTCATACTCTTTACGGCGCTGTTCCCACTGACGGCCGCCGGTCAGGCGGAACCGGACCTGGGCACCGAGCAGCAGCGCGAAGCCGGGCGTGCACTGTATTTGGATAAGTGTGCACAGTGCCACGGTGATACGGGCCAGGGCGACGGCGAGGCGGCACCGTTCATGCGGCCGATGCCGCGTGACTTTACGGCCGGTATCTACAAGGTCCGCACGACGCCAAGCGGCCAGCTGCCGACCGACGACGACATGATCCGCGTGATCCGGGAGGGGATGCCCTATACGGGCATGCCTGCGTGGCCGCAGCTAAACGAGAACCAGATCCGGAACCTCGTTTACTTCATCAAGACGTTCAACGACGACTTCGCCGGCCCGTACGGGATGCCGGACCTGGTGGAGATTCCGAGTCCGCCCGGCATGAACGAGGAAACGATCGAGCGCGGCCGCATCGTCTACGAGGAGAATGGGTGCGCCGACTGTCACGGGCAGCAGGGCCGCGGTGACGGTCCGTCCGCGACGACGCTGCAGGATCAGTGGGACAACCATCTGCGCCCGGCCGACATGACGAAGCGATGGACGTATATCGGAGGAACTTCCAGACAGGACATCTACCGGACGTTTACGACGGGGCTCGACGGCACGCCGATGCCGTCGTTTACCATCGATCCCATCGAAGATCGGTGGGCCCTCGTCGACTACGTGTATTCGCTTTCGGAAGACGAGCCCGACTACTCGACCATGATCACGGCGCGGGCCGTCGACGGACCCATCGACGTGACGCAGGTCCGCGAGCTTTTCGGTGAGGAGCGAGGGGGCGTCTTCCCGGTAGTCGGACAGGTGATCGAGCCGGGTCGGTCGTTCATGCCGGGCGTCGACGCCGTCGAGGTCAAGGCCTTCTACACCGGCGACGAGTTCGCCGTGGCCCTGTCCTGGCACGACATGGCGGCGGAGACGAACGGCAGCAACCGTCCGGATATGGACGTGTCGGGGATCGAGCAGGTCGTGCGCGACACGGTGGCGAGTCCGTATTCGGATGCTGTCGCCGTCCAGTTTCCCTCGGCCGACGCCGGCCAGACACCGTACTTCCTGTTTGGGGACGCCCGCAATCCCGTCGACCTGTGGTTCGCGGATCTGGCAACCGACAGCGCCATCGTGTTCGTCGGGCGCGGGAGCGACGATTTGACGGCGACGGATGCGGAGCCGGACTTCTACGCCGATTACGAGGCGGGTGAATGGATGGCGATGTTCAGGATGCCTCGTTCCGAGTCTTTTACGGAAGGGGCCTTCGTACCCGTCGCGTTTTCAATATGGGACGGATTCAATGAAGAGCGTGGCAACCGGCGAGGTATCACGTCGTGGTACCACGTCTACGTAGAGCCGGTCGAGCAGCCCTCCGTGGCGATGCCCATGCTTCGTGCGGTCGGCCTGACGCTGCTCGTCCTGCTCAGCGTGGTCGGCATCGTAAGGTGGAAGCATACACGGCCGGAATCGGCCTGATAGACTATGAGTACCGAGAAGCCATTCGTACAGGCCGATGCGACCGATCGCACCTACCGTCCATCCCTCGTTTCGTGGAATCTCACGAGGAAGTGCAATCTGAAGTGCCCGCACTGCTACATGGAGGGGGGTACGGCGGAAGAGAACGAGCTCACGACCGACGAATGCCTCTCGCTGATCGACGAGATGCGGGCGCTGGGCACGGAGATGCTCATTTTGACCGGAGGTGAGCCGCTCCTGCGAAGGGATATCTACGAGATCGCCCGTACCGCCTCCGAGTCGGGCATCTGGGTGGTCATGGGGACCAACGGCGTGCTCGTCACCGATCGCGTGGCGGAGAAGATGGTGGAATGCGGGGTCAAGGGCGTCGGCATCAGCCTCGACTCCATCGATCCGGAGAAGCACAACCGATTTCGCGGCGGCCCCAATGCGTGGCAGCATTCCGTACGTGCCCTGGATACCTGCCGAAGGCACGGTCTGGAGGTGCTCGTGCAGACGACGGTGATGGATATGAATCGCGATGAGCTTCCCCAGCTGATGGCCTTCGCCCGGGAGAAGGGGGCCTGGTCGTTCAACGTGTATTTCTTGGTCCAGACCGGCCGCGGGCAGCAGATGAACGATCTGTCCGCCGAGGATACCGACGCGCTGCTGCGTGAGCTGGCCGCGCGGCAGGACGATTTCCGCCCCATGCTCGTTCGGTCGAAGTGCGCGCCGCAGTTTAAACAGATCGCCTACGAGATGGGACGGGGCGGCCTGGAAAGCGGCGGCTGCATGGCCGGTACGCACTACTGCCGGATCACGCCTAGCGGCGATGTGACGCCGTGTCCGTATATGACCGTCGTCGCCGGTAACGTACGGGAGCAGTCTTTCGAGGAGGTGTGGACCTCCTCGACCGTGCTACGCAGCCTGCGCGATCGATCGCGGCTCAAGGGGCGGTGCGGGGCCTGCGAGTTCAACGAGCTTTGCGGCGGCTGCCGGTGCCGTGCCCAGGCATCCTTCGGGGATTATCTGCAGGAGGATCCGGCCTGTACGTACCAGCCCACGGGCGAACCGCTGGAACTGTCGGACGTGACCTGGACCGCTGACGCGAAGGCGCGCCTGGAGCGCATCCCGATCCGGTTTATCCGACAGAAGGTGCGCAAGGGACTTGAATCCTACGCCGACCGCCACCAGGTCAGCGTCATCACGCAGAAAATTATGCAGGAGGCCCTCGCCGGCATGGAGCGGCCGAGCGCCTTTAAACGGCTCCCCTCGTTCGATGAGGCCGAGCCGGCCGCTCCGGAATGGCTGGCCTAGCCGCTTCGGGCCGGTGTCTGGTACGGATCGATCGCGATCCGCGCGCCCAACGCAACGTTCGTTCGTCACACGGGAAGTTCGAGGAGAGCATATGGCCTACCAAATTACGGACGCATGTACGGCGTGCGGATTGTGCCTCGACGTGTGTCCGATCGGTGCCATATCGGAAGGTGAGCCGAAGTACGTGATCGACGACACGTGCTGCGACTTCGAGGAATGCGTCGTGGAGTGTCCGGAGGAGGCCATCGTGCTCGTCGACGAATCCACCGGTGACGA
>JBBDTI010000016.1:96297-132327 GCA_040904565.1 Rhodothermales bacterium | reverse complement strand
GACGAATCCACCGGTGACGATTCCAACGGCGCCGGGGCCGTCCGAGAGGCGGCCCCCCGCTACTAGCACCTGCTTTGACGTTGGATGGCATGGATGAGACACGGGACATACTGGAAACGAAGGCGGCCAGGCTGGGCGGGCGGGAGCTCGACTGGAATGAGCTGGATTTCGTCGGATGGAAGGAATTCCGGCGGATGGCACCCGCCGTGATCGGGCTCGAGCTGTCGCGCCTCGAGCGCGTGCTGGCCGGACTCGCTCCGGGAAGCGACGCCTATAATATGCTCGTGCGTGCCCGGTACGAGATGCGGCGGTTCGCGGACGGACTGGCCGATGCGGAGAAGGGCGAGGCCGAGCACGGGGCCGAGCCCCTGCGGCGGGCCCTGTTGGCCGTCTCCCTCCTCGCGGAAGATCACGATACGCTCGAATATGTTGCCCGCCGACTGCACTACGTTCACGAACGCCTCAAGCTGATCTACTAGCCGAGACTAATAAGTAAACGCATGTATAAAAAGATCTTCGTTCCGGTCGACAATTCCGATCACTCGATGGCGAGCATCGACGTGGCCGTCAACCTCGCCAAGCGCCTGAATGCGAGCCTCGTCGGCAGCCACGCCTACGCGGCGCGGATGCACGACTACCGCTTCAAGCAGATGGAGTTCACGCTGCCTGAAGAGTACCTCGTCGAGGAGGAGATGGAGAAGCAGCGCAAGGTCCACGACACGCTCATCACGATGGGTCTCGAACTGATCTCCGATTCCTACCTGACCGTGATGCAGAAGCGGTGCGCGGAAGAAAACCTTCCCTTCAAGCCCAAGATGTACGACGGGAAGAACTGGAAGGTGATCGTCCAGGACGTCGAGGAGAGCGACTACGACCTGGTCGTCATGGGCTCGCTCGGGCTCGGAGCCGTCCGCGACAGCGTTCTCGGGAGTGTCGTCTCGCGCGTCGTTCGGCGCGTGCATACGGACACGCTCGTCGTCAAGAATACGGACGATTTCGACGTGCAGATGAACGGCAAAGAGGTCGGCGAGCCGCACGGTGGACACATCGTCGTCGGCGTCGACGGCAGTCCGGAGTCGTTCGCCGGACTCAAAACGGCGCTGGAACTGGGCCGGAAGCTGGACAAGCGCGTCGAGGCGGTGTCCGTCTACGATCCGTACCTCCATTACGCGATGTTCAACAGCATCGTAAACGTGCTCACGGAGAAGGCCTCGAAGGTTTTCAGGTTCAAGGAGCAGGAACAGCTCCACGAAGAGGTGATCGATACGGGCCTGGCGAAGATCTACCAGTCGCATCTGGAAGTGGCCCGCCGCATCGCTGCCGACGAGGGCGTCGATCTGAAGATCACGCTGCTCGACGGCAAGGCGTTCGACAAGATCCTGCAGTACGTGCGCCGCGAGAAGCCGTGGCTGCTCGTCGTCGGCCGTATCGGCGTGCACAGCGACGAAGATATGGACATCGGCAGCAACACGGAAAACCTCCTGCGGATGGCCTCGTGCAACGTGCTGCTGTCGAGCCGGCGCTACACGCCGCCGCTCGACGTGCAGGCCGAGGAATCCATGCTGTGGACGGACGAGGCGACGGCGCTGGTCGATACGGCACCGGACTTCGCCCGCAACATCGCGCGGACGACCATTCATCGCTGGGCCATGGAACGAGGGCACTCGGTCATCACCCGTAAGGTCGTCGAACAGTCGATGGCCACGATCCTGCCTGAGTCCGCCATGAAATCGATGGGCATCATCGCGGAGACGGTGGCACGGGACAAGGTGGAATCGAGCGACGAAGTCACGTACATCTGCAGCAACTGCGGGTACGCCGCCCGCGGCTTCGAGCCGGCCGTCTGCGCCGTATGCAGCGCGCCGCCCGAATCGTTCCACAAGCTGGACAAGGAAGCCATCAAGGAACTCGCACCGCTCGAAGGGGCCCTCGAAGAGGTGGAGACGTTCGATAAGAAGAAGCTGTCGTGGACGCGCGACGCGAGAGACCTGCTGCGCAAGGTACCGGACGGATATCAGATGCGGCGCGCCCGCGCACAGATCGAAAAGAGCGCGCGCGTGAAAGGGCTCGATACCATCACGCACGAGATGGTTGCCGGCGTCGTCGCCGATCTGCTGGAGGATACCTCGGAGCTTTCTGAGCGGGGACGGCTGAAGCCGTCTTCGGACGCTCCCGAACGCCGTGACCCGTCGTCCGTCGATCTGCTCGAGAAGGGGAACTACAAGTGGACGCCCGACGCCTGGGCGCGGCTCGAGCGCGTCCCCGAGGGATTCATGCGCGAAAAGACCCGGGAACGGATGGAGGAGGCAGCCGATCGGCGTGACACGAGCATCGTGACGCTGGAGGTCGCCGAAGAAGGCATCGAAGCGGCGCGGAAAGCCATGGAAGAAGCCATTCGAGCGCAAAACGAATAGTGACCGACCGTAGACGATGAAGACGTACCACGATATTGCGACGGACGGTGGATCCGACGTCGTCGGTCAGGTAGAGGCGCAGTCCGACCGCCTTGCCGGCCGGCTGTCCGACGTGCGTCGCATCGTAGCCGTGATGAGCGGTAAGGGCGGCGTGGGCAAGAGCACGGTTGCCGTCAACCTGGCCGCCGCGCTGGCCCATACGGGAGCTCGGGTGGGGATCGTCGACGGCGACATCAACGGGCCCTCGCTCGGACGTATGGCGGGCGTGCTTGAGGCACCCATTCGACGGAAAGGAGCCGGCGTCCTCCCCGCCGAGACGAGCGCCGGTGTGCGGGTGATGTCGATGGATTTGTTTCTGGCCGATGAGACGGCGCCGGTCGTCTGGGACGCCCCGTCGCAGACGGACGGGGCCGCGTGGCGTGGCTTGCGGGAAGCCGGCGCGCTGCGGGAGCTGATTGCGGACACGGAATGGGGGGAGCTGGACGTGCTCCTCGTCGACCTGCCGCCGGGCTCCGATCGGCTGCCGACGCTGGCCGGCGTCGTGCCCCGCATCGACGGTGCGCTGGTCGTGACCATCCCGTCGGCGGTCTCGATGTCCGTCGTCGGCCGCTCGGTGCGCCTGATGCAGGAGCACCTCCACGTGCCTTCGGTCGGACTCATCGAGAACATGGGAGCCTACGTGTGTCCGCATTGCGGCGAGGCCGACGATCTCTTCCCGTCCGGCAGCGTGGACGCGCTGGCCCGAGGACTGGGCGTGCGGGTGGTGGCGCGCATTCCCTTCGATCCGGCGATCGGGATGGCGGCGGACGAGGGGCGATCCTTTCCGCAGGATCATCCGGAGCGTCCCGCGGCGAAGGCCTTCTTCAACCTGGCGAACGATGTACAATCCATGATGGATCAGCTATGAAATTTCTCTGTGTCGAATGTGATGAAGCGATGGCCCTCGTCGACACGCGGGGTCCGGATCGGGGCTCCATGACGGTCGTGTTTGTATGCCCGAGCTGCGAGCGCCGGACGGCGATGCTCACGAATGCCAGCGAGACGCAGGTCGTTCGATCTCTCGGCGTCAAGATCGGCGGGCGCACCGTCGAGGCGGAGCCCATGGAGGGGATTCGTTCGGGGCTCGCCGGCGCACGACCGGCCGCAGGCGAGGGGCACGGTGCGCCGGAGCACGCTGAGGCAAGTCACTCGGCGGGACCCGAGCCCGGACACGGTGGCGACGGATCGCCGTCGGACGGCACGTCCAAGTGTCCGTTTACCGGGATGGTGAACGAGGCCTTCGAGGCGGACGCCGTGTCCTGGTCCGACGCGGCGCGGACGCGGATGGAAAAAATTCCATCCTATGCCCGCTCGATGGTGATGAAGGGTGTCGAGGAATTTGCGCGAGAGGAAGGGGTGGACGAAGTGACGGTCGACGTGCTCGATCGGGCGCGCGGGCAGCTCGGGATGTAGGCCGTGCTCACGTTTCGCATCGTCGTATTGTGGATACACCTCGCGGGCGTCATCGCCTGGGTGGGAGGGATGATCGCCATCCCGTTCGTCGTGGCACCCTACGTGCGTCGCCTCCTTCCCGAGCGTGCCGACGAGCTCGTGGAACGGCTCGTGCTGCGTTTCCAGCGATTGAGCCGCGAACTCATCTTCGTCATCCTGTTGAGCGGCATCTTCAACGTCATCAATGCGGGGGTGATGACGGGATTCAGCTACGGCAGCCGCTATCTCCAGCTCGTGGGCGTGAAACTGGTGCTTTTTCTGGGGATGGTGGGCATCCAGCTGTGGTACAGTCTCGTGCTGGTACCGAGCGGGAAGGGCCGACGGGCCGGATGGGCCGCGGCGGCCCACGTCGTGCTGGCGGGAGTGGTCGTCTACGTAGCACTTACCCTCCGCTACGGATGAGCGAGGCGAGTCCGTCCACACCCTGCAGGCTGGAGGCAAGCCGCCGCCCGCGGTCGCCGACGTCGATGCCGAGATCTTCCAGCAGGTATCCGGCATCGCGCATCAGGCTGCGCCAGCGTTCGTCGATCGGGATACGTTCCGCCTCGATGAAGTCGCCCGGGAGCATCTCCACCCGGAGCTCGAAAAAGCGGTGGAAGCGTTCCATGGCGGCGATTTCGACGGGATCGAACGCATCGTTGAACGTCTCGGCGGACGCCCTGGAAAAGTCGCCTTTGAGTCCGCCGAGATACCGCCCGCCAGGAACGTAGATCTCGTCGAACCAGACGCGCGTGAGCTCGTAGGCGACGCGTTCGCGGCTCGCGTGGCGGGCGAGGACCTCCTGGCTTTTCTCGCCGGCAAGGAGTGCAAGCAGCGTGGCGACGCGTTGCCGGTGATCGGGCGTTTTTTCGACGGATCCGGACATCATGCTGTCGTGGGATGAAGAACGTGACGAAGGACGCGATGAAGAACGTGACGAAGGACGCGATGAAGAACGTAACCCGGAAGGATCGGGGACGGTCGTAAACATACCAACGGTTCGTGCAACGTGAAACCATCCATGCCGCAGTACAGCCCATGAAGGCGGATACGAAGAAATATCGGCAGGCCGCCGCGGCCTACCTGATCTACGGGATACTGTATCTGTTCGGTGCGCTGTATATGGCGCAGACCGGCGCGTCCGAACGGGCGATGGGGCCTGGGAGCGTCTGGTGGTTCCTGCTCGGTGGCGCGATGGTCGTCGCGTTGCCCGTTCTGATCTGGAAGGAATACACGTGGCTCACGCGCGTCCTGGCCGTGCTTGTAGGCGTGCGCGTCGTGGGACTTGGCCGCCTGCTGGTTCGGGGAGAGTGGGATGCGGTACCCATGCCATGGGGAGGCACTCTTTCCGAAGCATACGGAGCGGCCGTATTCTTCGTCGTATCCGTGTGCGCGTGCGTGCTGCTCGCGCGAGCCGGATGGGGGAGGTGGATGGATCGACGCCGGGGCGCTGGGAAACGCCGATAGGCGGGATCGTCGTCCGGCCTCGACGGGAACCGCGGTCAGAAGTCCATGCCGGGCAGGTCCTTCCATCGCGGTTCACCTTCCGGCTTGAAATTCTGTGTCGCGACGAAATTCCAGCCCTCGTGGAAATTGAGCTTGTACTTGCCGCCGCCAAAGCGTTCGTACAGATACGCCTCCGGATCGTTGAGCAGCGCCATGTTCTCCGCGGCCGGCATGCGGTCCAGTCCCTTGAACCGCACCGAACCGCGCCACGGCTCCTGGACGAGGATCGTTACGGTTACCGTGCCGACGAGCCGTACGAACGCATCGTGCAGGGCCGACGCCGCGGGTGCGTCGATGCCTTTGCGTTCGAAGTCTTTTCGGATATATGGTTCGAATAACGGCCAGAGCCACTCCATAGTACGTCGAGGACGTTCGGCGAGGAAGGACGGAAGGAACGGAACGATCGAGGTTGGTGCCGGAATTCCTATGGGGCCGTCAAGCTAAAACAATCTCCCATCTGCGTTTCGGCATAGATTGCCGGCATATTCAGCTACATTAGCGCTTGAAATTTTGCTATATTTTCGATAATCACAGTACACAACGGATCTCAGTAGTGAAACCAGGTAGTAACGGAAAGCAGAGACCGTCTTGAGAAACATCGTATTGAAGCGTAGAGCAGTAACGTCCCGTTGCAAGCGCCTGGCGGCCTGTAGTTGTTAGGCCGCCTTTCGTGCGTAAGTCGTCGGGAATAGCGCACAAGCCACCCCATGTGCATACAGTGTTTAGTGGCCGCCTAGTCGGTTCACGCTGTTCCATATAGGTTGTTCATTCACCAAAGAGAGTGACGTACCCTATGAGCAGCATCAAGATTTTAGTTCTTGCAGTTACCACCTCAGCCTTCGTCCTTGCCGGCTGTGGAGGCGGCGGAGAATCTGGTGGGGCGTCCGAGTCGGACGCGGCCACGGCCGAGCAGGCGCCGACCGGAAGCGCCACGGTCGCGGGATCCATTCAATTCACGGGTACGGCACAGGAGCGCCAGGAGCTCAATCTCGATCGCGAATGCATGGGACTGCGCGACGAGCCGGCGTTGAGCCAGCGCGTCGTCGTCAACGACAACGGTACGCTGCGCTGGGTCTTCGTCTACGTCAAGGAAGGTCTGGGTGACCAGCAGTTCGCTCCGAGTCAGGAGCCCGTCATCCTGGACCAGCAGGGGTGCATGTACTCTCCCCACGTCTTCGGCGTGCAGGCGGGTCAGACGTTGAGGATTCACAACAGCGATCCGATGCTGCACAACATACATGCGCTTCCGAACGAGAACAGGCCGTTTAATTTCGGTATGCCTACGGCCGGTCAGCAGCGTGACGAAGCGTTTCGCGTTCCTGAGATCATGGTACGCATCAAGTGCGACGTTCATCCCTGGATGGAGGCCTGGGCCGGGGTAACGGAGCATCCCTTCTTCAGCACATCCGACGAATCGGGGGGCTATTCGATCGACAATCTCCCCGCTGGGGATTACGTGATCGAAGCCTGGCACGAGGAGTACGGCACCCAGACGCAGAACGTGAGCGTGGGTGACGGTGAATCCGTCAGTCTCGACTTTACTTTCGAAGGCGGCGCGGCGGCAAGCTAATTCGGCGGGGTGACCCGTGATCCGGCACCCCACGCTCCAACGGCGTGCGCCACATCGGTACGCGCGTACCCTACCTACCCATTTTGACGACCAAGATACGGACGATGCGCTATGGCTGAACACGCCACCGCACCAGAAAGCCACGACGGTGAGGAAGGACATCACCACGACCTTCCTTTCTGGAGGAAGTACATTTTTTCGACCGACCATAAGGTCATCGGGATTCAGTACGGTATCACGTCACTGTTCTTCCTGCTCTTCGGGTTCTCCCTCGTGATGCTGATGAGGTGGCAGCTCGCCTATCCTGGTGAGGCCCTGCCGATCATTGGAAGCCTTTTCAGCGACGAGACGATGCCCGGAGGCGTCATGCTTCCCGAGTTCTACAATCAGCTCGGGGCCATGCACGGCACGATCATGGTATTCCTGGGCATCGTTCCGCTGGCGGTAGGCGCTTTCGGCAACTACATCGTGCCGCTTCAGATTGGTGCGCCCGACATGGCGTTTCCCAAGCTGAACATGGCGAGCTACTGGGTTTTCGTCATGGGCGGTCTCGTGATGCTGGGGAGTTTCTTCGTCCCGGCGGGCGCGGCCAAGGCGGGTTGGACGTCCTACGCGCCGCTTTCCGTCATCGAGACGATGGGCCAGACGATGTGGCTGCTGGGGATGGTTTTCCTCATCACGTCATCGTTGCTCGGTGCCGTTAATTTCCTGACGACCATCATCCAGCTCCGCGCCGACGGCATGACGTTCATGCGCATGCCGTTCTTCGTATGGGCGCAGTTCGTCACGTCGTTCTTGCTGCTGCTGGCCTTCCCGCCGCTCGAAGCAGCCTCCGTCCTGCAGCTGTCCGACCGCCTGCTCGACACGAGCTTCTTCCTGCCGTCCGGCCTGGTCGTCAGCGGTGAAGCCCTGGACGTTGCCGGAGGAGGCAGCCCGCTGCTCTGGCAGCATCTATTCTGGTTCCTGGCCCATCCGGAAGTGTACGTCCTGATCCTGCCGGCCATGGGCATCGTGGCGGAGATCATCGCCAACAACACGCGCAAGCCGCTCTGGGGTTACAAGGTGATGGTCTACGCCCTTTTGTTTCTTGGCTTCATGTCCTTCATCGTGTGGGCGCATCATATGTTCATCACGGGCATGGGCCAGGTGATGAGCACGTTTTTCCAGACCACGACGATGATCATTTCGATTCCGTCCGTGATCATCCTTACGGCGTTGTTCATCTCGCTCTGGGGCGGATCGATACGCTTTACCACGCCGATGTTGTTCGCGCTCGGATTCCTTCCCATGTTCGGCATCGGCGGGCTCACGGGGCTGCCGCTGGGGCTGGCGCCGACGGATATTCCGCTGCACGATACGTATTACGTGATCGGCCACTTCCACTACGTGGTCGCTCCCGGTACGATTCTCGCCCTCATGGGCGGCATCTATTACTGGTTCCCGAAGATGACCGGGCGCACGATGAACGATGCCCTGGGGAAGATCCACTTCTGGGGTACCCTCATCAGCATGAATTTAATCTTCTTCCCGATGTTCATCCAGGGCCTGGCCGGGGTCTCGCGGAGGCTCTACGACGGAGGTGAGGTCTATGCGCATGCGCAGGGCGTGATTCACTACAACGAGGTCATGTCGATCGCCGCCTGGGTGCTGTTCCTCTTCCAGATCCCCTTCATCGTGAACCTGATCATGAGCATGTGGAAAGGGAAGCCGGCGGAAGACAATCACTGGGAGGCGACGACGCTGGAGTGGGCTGCCGCGCCATCGCCGCCGGTCGGTCACGGCAATTTCAAGACGCTCCCCCGCGTCTACAGGGCGCCCTACGAGTATAGCCATCCCGACTTTCACGACGACTTCTGGCCGCAGCATACGCCGCCCGAACCGGCACGGCAGCCGGCGAGCGTTTGACGCCGAACCGTACAGCTCGAGCGAGACACATCGAGAGATATAGAGCATCATGCAGATTCCTTACACCGTAGCTCCCCGCCCCGACACCGGCGTCTACAACGCCAAGATCGGCGTATGGCTGTTTCTGGCATCCGAGGTGATGCTCTTCGGCGGTCTGTTTTCGGCCTACATTTTTCTACGCGTCGGTGCGCCGGCCTGGCCGGGTGAGATCCACGGCGTGATGTACGCGAGGGCCTCCGAAATTCTGAATGTGCCGCTCGCCACGCTCAACACGATGATCCTGATCGGATCGAGCGTAACGATGGTGATGTCGTGGGCGTCGCTGGCCATGGACCGGTTCGATCGCTACAAGCTCTACATGGGTGCGACGATCCTGCTCGGATTTGCGTTTCTCGTCGTCAAGGCGTTCGAGTACGGGACCAAGTTCGAGCACGGACTCCTGCCGGCCGAACATAATTTCCTGGCCATCTACTTCGTACTGACGGGGCTGCACGGGCTACACGTGATCGGCGGCATCATCGTGAACGCGTATTTCTGGGGACCCGGCGCTAAGATGTGGAAGACGAACCCGAAGCAATTTACGAACCGGATTGAGATCGCCGGACTGTACTGGCACTTCGTCGATCTCGTCTGGATTTTCCTGTTTCCAACCATCTATCTCCTGTAGCCCCGCGGTCCATACCGGTCGCCGAGTCATCACAACGATCAGCCAGCCATGAGCGACGCAGCACACAACATTGAAGAGGTTAAGAAGCACGTACGGGTATATATCTCCGTCTTTGCCGCGCTGGCCATACTCACGGTCGTCACGGTGGGCGTGGGATATCTACACCTGCCGATCCTTCCCGCGCTCATCGCCGCGCTCGTCATCGCGTCGATCAAAGCGGGCCTCGTCGCCGCCTACTTCATGCACCTGGTGTCGGAAGAGCGCGTCATAAGGTTGCTCGTCTGGATGAGCCTCGGGCTGCTCGTCTTCATGTTCACGATACTGAGCGTGTACTACTACGATCAGGTCGGCGCCGTTACCGGACTCTAACTACCGCCGAACATGTCTCTGAAGGCCTTTCATATCGTGTTCATCGCCGTGTCGACCCTGCTTGCCGTGGGGTTCGGGGTGTGGGAGCTCGCGCGGTATGCGGAGTCGGGCAACGTGTGGATGCTGGTGGCTGGACTCGTCTCGTTCGGTGTGGGGGTCGGTCTGGTCGTCTACGGCGTTCGCTTTCTAAGGAAGTTGAAGCATATCGGATATCTGTAACACGCGGTGGTCATCATGACAAAGCTCCAGAAGAACCTCGTCGTGCTCGGGATTGTCGCCGTCGGATGGGCACTGGGCCCGGACGTTGCCTCGGCGTGTGAAATGTGCTGGGGCGCGGGGGTCGACACGCCCATCACGCGCGGCATCAGCATGGCTATGCTCTCGCTGATCGGCATGGTAGGCGTCGTGGGCGGCGGGATCGGCGCTTTTTTCTATAACGTGCAGCGCCGTTCGAGTCGTCTCGAACGCAGCGATGTCGTCGTTACCCAATACGGGGACGTGCGCCACGTCGACGGGGACCCATCCTAAACAGAAACTAGACCAGATCTGCCGGAAATCGTCATGTTCGATTGGCTTGACTTATCTCCCCTCCTTGGGATGCCCGAGGCCGCGTCGGCCCACAGCGCGCAAGTAGACGCCCTCATGGGTCTGGTGCACTGGCTCATGATCATTCTCTTCGTGATCTGGGCACCGTTCTTCCTGTACACCCTCTACCGGTTCAGGGCGTCGAAGAATCCCAAGGCCGATTACTTCGGCGTACACAGCCATCTTTCGACGTATCAAGAAGTGGGTGTCGTCGTGGCGGAGCTCGTTCTGCTGTTCGGATTCGCCGTGCCCACGTGGGCGGCCTTGCGGGCGGAGGCTAACTATCCGACCGAGGAGGAATCGACGGTGGTCCACGTCATCGGCGAACAGTTCGCGTGGAACGTGCACTACCCGGGGCCGGATGGTGAGTTCGGAGAGCGCGATATCGAGCTGATCGATCTGCAGACGAATCCGATCGGACTGAGGCCCGACGATCCGGCGGGTGCGGATGATATCGTGACGGTGAACGAGCTGCACGTACCCGTCGACCGCCCCGTGATCGTTCACCTGACCTCCAAGGACGTGATTCACAGCTTCAGCCTCGCGGAGATGCGCGTCAAGCAGGACGCCATTCCGGGGCTATCGATTCCGCTCTATTTCACGCCGACGAGCACGGGCGACTGGGAGATCTCCTGCGCGCAGCTGTGCGGCGTGGGGCATTATCGGATGCGCGGATACTTTACCGTCCATTCGGAGGCCGACTTCCAGGCGTGGCTCGACGAACAGTCGGCGGGGCCGGGAGCGTAAGCCCGCGCAGCAAGCCGGATCACGGGTACCGATACCGTTCCAGCACCTCCGGCTCGTGGCTCTTCGCGATCACCTCGCCGCAGTCTCCGCACGAAAAGACGATTTCTTTGGGTGGCCCGGTGATCCCTGACAGGAAGTACATGGCTCCCCACATACTGTATCTGGCGTGGGCGGTCACCCGCGGATGATCGACACCATGTCCGCAGGAGCATCTGGCGTGCCGCATCGTTGTAGTCGGCTCCGAACTCAACAGCGGCTCGGGCTCCGTGGAACGAGCACCGAGCGAGCCGGCGTGCCGGTACAACTCCTCGTCGACCGGCTGCTCGATCACGTAATTGTCGACCGACAGGTTACCGGATCCCCACAGAAAGACGAGCACGAGCAGGAAGAGGACGAGCGCGGAAAATTCCAGAGACTGGCTCGGCGCCAGCAACCCACCCTGAAAGTGCACGACGAATACGGCGCCGACGAGGGCGGGAAGCTGTACGAGTGCGGCGGCCCGGGTGAAGAGTCCAATTGCGATCATGATGCCGCCCACGAGGTGTGACAGGGCCACGTAGTGGATCAGTGCGACCGACGTAAGCCAGGCTGCCGACGAGCTGCCGAGCAGCTCCATGAAGGCGCTCGAGTTCGAGATAAACAGGATGCCGCGCACGAATAGACCGACGCCCAGGTAGATGCGAAGGAGCTCGAAAGCTACGTCGCCCGAACGATCGAGTCGATCCACATATTTCTGAAAGGGGACGAATTGTGGCGTACGGCGTGCGTCGACCGACCAGCGACCCGATCCATGTAGAAAAGCCAGGAATAGCAAGAAAAGAACCAGCGCCGAGAATTCGAACGACTGACTCGCCGTAAAGAGGCCGCCCTGAAGGTGGATGAGCACCAGGGCCCCCAGTAGGATGGGAATATTGATGAGTGCCGCCAGCCGCGTGTAGAATCCAACGGCCAGCATCAAGCCGCCGATCACGTGTACGGTGGCCACGAGATACATGACCGGCGGAGACGTAAGTACCGACGCATCGGCGGCCGAGATCAGCGTCGTATACGCCTCAGGTCGTACGACGAAGAGGATGCCTCTCGCGAATAGCCCAACTCCGAGGTACATGCGGAGCAGGTCGAATGCCACGTCACGGTGTGCCTCGAGCCACCGTGACAGTTTCAGGAATGCACTCATGGTGCACCTCCACGGGTATTGATATGGATCGCAAAGAACGTTCCGGCATAGATCTATCGAATCCGTTCGGCAAGGCCATTACGTCGGGCCGATGCGAACGATCATGTATGCAAACGTCGATGGGTCGCAATACAACGAGAGTGCTGCTATTCTTCGGCTCCGATCCCCTCTAACCTGGCGACCAGAAACGAAGAAACTGCCTGGCAGGCGCTCGTCAAATGCTTCTTAAACTCCTTGTCTTCGTCGTTGATGTGGCCGGTGACGGCCTTTACAATGTGACAGGGCACTCCGTGCGTGGCCGCCACGTAGGCGACCGCGTATCCGGTCATGTCGGACATGTCGGCGATGCGCTGCCAGTAACTCTTTTCTGATTTATCGCTGGCGACGTGGTCCTGCGTAACGAGCGTGCCCGAAGGCAGGTCGTCGAAGAAGACGTCGAGCGGCATGCGAGGGTACGTGGGGGCCGCGAGCTCGATGCGATCCCCCTCGAACACCTGGTCTGCCGAGACCAGATCTCCCACGGAATAGCTCTCGTTGAGCGCCGTGCACGTCCCGGCATGAATGATGCGATCCGGATGATTGTTTTGAAAGAACCGTTCCGTGCGAAGCGTGGCCTTAATCTTGCCGAGACCCGTGAGAGAGACGAAGATGTCGTCGTCGAACAGCGTGTCCCCCTCCCGTAAATCGTCGAAGCGTCCTCTCTTGTATTCGTCGAGAAATGGTGCTGCTTCTTCTTCCGTTGCGAAGATTATACCGATCATTGAACATAGAACGCATTTAAAAGGTTAGACGCACCGGCTGAAGAAAGTGCGTGCCGTCGTTCGGAATACGAATAACGTGGTGCATCGCTTTCACTATTTACGGCATTGAGTAACGAAAATCATCCGCATATGAAGGTAATCGAATATATCGACAGTGCGGCGGAACCACTCATCTCCTATGAGATCATCCCCCCGAAGCGTGGCGGATCCATCGACCAGATCTTCTCGACGGTGGAACGACTGATGCGATTCGATCCCCCGTTCATCGACGTGACCAGCCATTCCGCGCAGGTATACTACGAGGAGATGCCGGACGGCTCGGTGAAGAAGTACGTGAAGAGGAAGCGACCGGGTACGTTGGGACTTTGTGCGGCCATCAAAAGTCGGTTCGGTGTCGAAACGGTCCCCCACATGCTGTGTCACGGTTTCACGCGTGAAGAGACCGAAGACGCTCTGATCGAGCTCAACTACCTGGGCATCCAGAACGTGCTGGCACTGAAAGGTGATGATAACGGATACAAGAAGCCCGTTCGTCCGGGCCGTTCGTGCAACGAGCACGCCGTCGACCTCGTCGATCAGATCGTCGCCATGAACCGAGGACGGTACCTGGAGGACATGATGGATGCCCAGTCTACGGATTTCTGTATCGGCGTGGCCGGCTATCCGGAAAAGCATTTCGAGGCACCGAATCTAACCTGGGATATTCTCAACCTGAAGCGAAAGGTCGACGCGGGTGCCGATTACGTCGTGACGCAGATGTTCTTCGATAACGATGCGTATTTCCGCTTCGTCGAGGCGTGTCGTGACGTGGGCATCTCCGTGCCGATCGTTCCCGGCCTGAAGGTTCTTACCAAGAAGCGGCACCTGAAGTCGCTGCCCAGCTACTTTCACGTCAACGTCCCGGAGGCGCTGGCTGCCGAGGTCGAGGCGGCGGACCCGGAGGACGTTTCCGATATCGGCGTCGAATGGGCGCGCATGCAGTGCGAGGAATTGATGAGCGCCAACGTGCCGTGCATCCATTTCTACGTCATGTCGAACGCCGACACGGTCACCCGCGTCGTCGAGCCGCTGCGGAAGACGGCATAGAAGCGGCGGACGGTCGTGCGGGCTGCGAGGGCCCGATTGACGGACTGCGACGGCCGCAATCCGGCGGCTTTGCGACGACGCGCTCGTGGCGGTTGCTCCTACTTGCGATAGTCCTTATCGGTCGAACGAAGCCTTGCCTTATACTTTTTGATCTGCCGGCGGAGGGCCTTGACGCACTGATCGACGGCGTCTTCGTGGGTCGATCCGTTGCTCGTGGCTGAGAGGGTTTGCTGGTAGACGTGTACGATCACCTCGGCCGACTTCGTCCGGCCCGGCGTTCCGTCGTCGCCGAAGACGACTTGGGCCTCCGTAATGCCGTCGTAGAATCGTTCGAGCTTGGCAAGCTTTTGACCGGCATACTCTTTAAGGTCCGTATCGGCATCGAAATGACGGGCGGTGATTTGGATCTGCATACCGGTTTCCTTCTAGTTACGCGATTCCCGGGGCCGGGACTCTCGCCCGGTCCCTATCGATGGTTTAGGCCCATGAAGGCGTCGTGGTCAACCGCTAAGGTATCGGTCTTCCAGTTCGTGCATCTCGGTTTTCTCCTCGGGCGTCTTGTCTGAGTAGCCGATCAGGTGCAGTAGGCCGTGGACGGCATATCGGAGCGCTTCTTGTTCGTAGGCGGACTCGTACTCGTCGCAGCGCTCGGCGGCCGTGTCGAGGTCGATGTAAATTTCTCCTTCCAGACGATCGGGGCCTCCATAGTCGAATGCCAGCACGTCGGTGTAATAGTCGTGCTCCAGGTACCGCCGATTGAGATCGAGCACCGTATCGTGATCGGCCAGGACGACCGTCAGACGCTTCGGCTGGACGCCCTCCGCGACGAACACTCGTTTGAGCACGCGATGACATCGCTTGATAGGGAGCGTACGGGACGGATGCTGTACTTCAATCCGGATACCCGGTGAGCCTTCGGCATCATCGGAGTCCGGATGGAAGGCATCAGGATCGAATTCGCCCTGAGCGTCCATCAACCGAGGTCGTCGAAGAGCGTCTCGGTCATCGACAGGGCCACACTGCTCATGATCAGTTCGGGCGGCAGCTGCGTGAAGTCGGCCGATAGCAGTCGCTTGTCCACATTGGCATACAGGGAGCATCCCGCTTCTCGCTCGATCACCAGACCGTTGGTTGCCCCGGCACGACGGGCAAAGAAGATCACCTCACCGAGCTCCTGGCTGGCAATAAATCCCGTGCAGCCCTGAAGCTGTAGGAAAGAGCTTGCGGCGTAGACGGAAACGAGATTGCCGGGTTGATCGTCGCGCACCCCTTCGGGGAGAGCGACGTCGGGATCGATCTCGAGCGAAAGCTGCCGGCCGCTTGACTCGTCGCGCAGTTCGTACCGCGTGAGCGAGCGGTCTCGCTTGGCCGGGACGCCGAGCACGTCGGCAATGCGCTGAAAATCCTCGTCGGAGAAGGAGAACGACATAGAAGGGGTACTGCACCTTCGCAAGTCAAACAAAAAGGCTCCGCAGCTACGGTGCCTTGCGGGCGGCGAGACCGGCCGGGATGCGGCGCGGTCATCGTTTCATACCGGAGAAAAATAGGCGCTTTTTCCGGCAAAAACAATGTTGAGACGTGTGCTAGAGCGGAGGCTGGACAGACCCGTACGAAGAAGAATCCCCTCCATAGGTCTCATCGGCACGCTCATGTATGTCCTGCGACGACACGTGGTCCTGCCCCATCACCTCGTCGCTCGACGGCTGATCATCCTCTTCGGTCGGGATCACGTTGGTGGCGTGCAGCCCCTTCGGGCCGTCTTCCAGATCGAAATCCACGACCTGTCCCGTCCGCAGTGTTTTAAACCGTTTATCGGTCTCGATGGCCGAGTAATGAACGAAGATGTCCGCGCCGCCTTCAGGATGCACGATGAAGCCGTAGCCTTTTTTAGCGTCAAACCACTTTACGACGCTCCGACGAGTACTCATACGATGCCTCCAAGATGTCCCTGGCGTAACGGGGTATGGTTGATATGTGATTGGCCAATCCGTGGATACGGTGGTAGTGGGTCGGTCGGGAGGCACTTTCCCCGGCCACTAAGCCCGCGTATCTGAGGTGTATGCAATTCGCTTGCACCAAACCCAGAACGTCATGAATATATAGGCAATTCCATCCCCAGTCAAATTTGGTGTGCATTCGGACTGTCTTTGTACGTCCGGTTTTTAAGAGGTGCGTAACAACGGACGTTGATGAGGCAAATGTAAATAGGACGACACTCAATTCGTGCCGCGTGCAGATGAACCGGTTTTACGTATGGATGTACCGGGGGCTATGAGCCCGGGACGAGTTCGTTCGGCTCCGTTGATTGTTCGTACAGGCGCCGGAATTCTTCGGGCGACTGCCTGTACGACGAATCGTCCATCACTTCCGCGATGCGCGCGCTGAAGTCAGCGGCCGCCTCGAACGCGCCGGCGTCCAGGTAGCTCGCGCGGAGGATCTGTATGTACTGGGCGGCCATGTCGATATCCTGTGAGGAACGAGATGACTCGAGACGGTGCAGGACGAGCGGCTCCGCTCCCTGGATCAGCTCCACGGCCTTCTCGCTTGCGCCGGCGCTCTGGTACGCCCGTGCCAGCAGAAGGTAGGAGCGTTCGTCCCCGGGAATCGTCTCGAAAGGCACCTTCGTCATGATCGTATCGAGCACGGCTATGGCCTGCTCTCTATCGCCGAGCTGGGCGAGGGACTGCGCCGTGTGGCCGAAGATATTTCGGTAGTTGTCGACCATGCGACGGACGTTCTCGTCGAAATACACGTTCGGGTCGGCCACATTCCGGAACCGGAAGTTCATCAGCCGCTGTGGGGTGACGGAAGGCACGATACGCCCGAGGGTCTGATTGTGTCGAATCGGTACGACCTGAAACGCCTGGCCTTCGAGGTGGAAGAAGTCCTGCAGATCGAGCTGGCCGTCCGGGCTCACCGTCACGGCAAAATAGACCGGACGCTGCCAGCCCTGCTGGGCATTCGTCGCGACGATGTCCAGCGTCGCCTGGTCTGCCGCATAGAGGATGTTGAACTCGTCGTTATACGGGCGGCCCTCGAGGCGCCACCGCATTGGATTCATGATCAGATTGGTGTCCGCCCGCGGCAGAAAGACGTCGGATTCGGTTTCGAACTGCTCGGGATCTACCGGAAGCTCGATCGTACGCGGATCCCAGCGCCGCACACCGATGTCTTCGATGTTTTCGTCACTCATCGATATCGGCAGCGGTGTAGACTCGCGAGACGACTGGTTCTTGAGCTGCTTGATGTACCAGGATGTATTGAGCAGCGAGAGATTAACGACGCGTACGTCGCGCCGCTCGCGCTCGACTTCCTGCATGTACCAGAGTGGAAACGTGTCGTTATCCCCGTTCGTGAAGACGATGGCGTGTTCGTCCAGGCTGTTGAGGAGGTTGTATGCGTAGTCGGGTGCCACGTAATTCCCCGACCGATCGTGATCGAAGTAATTCTCCTTGGCCATCCAGCCGGGAACGGCGAGGAAAAGCAGCGCCCCCAATCCGAGCAGCATGCCCTGCCGGGCCCTCTCCTTCAGGTTTTTCCGGATGGCTTCACGCGTAAGCTCCAGCATACCGGTAGCGCCGATACCCACCCATACGCTGAAGGCGAAGAAGCTGGCCACGAAGGAATAATCCCGCTCACGGGGCTGCATGGGTGTCTGGTTGAGGTAAAGGATGATCCCGATCCCCGTGACCAGGAAAAGAACCAGGACGCTGAACGCCCGTCGCCAGTCCCGGCTGAAATGGAACCCCGCGCCGATGAGTCCGAGCAGCAGAGGAAGGGCATAGTAGACATTCTTCGACTCGCGCTCTGAAGGCGTTTGTCGGAGGAAGTCGTCCCTTCCGGCACGTTCGTCGACGAACCGGAATCCCGTGGCGGGGGGAGCATCCTGTACGTCGCTGGATCGTCCGACGAACTGCCACAGGAAATAGCGGACGTACATATGGCCGACCTGGTACTGCCAGAAAAAGTCCCAGTCCGACTCGTACTGCCGGTAGATATTGCTGTGATTCGGGTCCGGCGAGTGGCGCCGCGGGAAGAGAACCTCCTCATCGTAGTTGATCTGCCCAATTCGCGGGTCGTAATTCGCGCCCTTCAAGAGCGGAGTCTGGCCGTACTGCTCTCGCTTGAGGTAGGATATAATGGCTTCCGTCGTCTCCGGATCGTTCTCGTCGATCGGGGGATCGGCCGCACTGCGAATGAAAATCACGGCGTACGTCGAATACCCGATCAGGACGACGGCGATGCAAAGCATCACGAGATTGGCGGTCGCCATCGCCCGCGTATGCGTGTAGTAGACGGCAAACGATACCGCGCCGATGACGAGCAGCACGAATAGAACGGGGACTCCGCTGGTTTCGGCAAGGGTGGGCAGCATCTGGATGATGCCCGGATAGATCATTAGAAACGCGAGCGACGAAACGACGCCCGTGAGGACGATGCCCCGCCAGCGCGTCCAGGTGTCCCATGAGGGCTTCTCGATCTCCGTAAAAAAGAAGATGAGCGCGACAAAAAAGACGGCGAGAAGGTTGAGAAGATGCACGCCGATCGCAAGCCCGAACATGTAGGCGATGAGCACCAGGTATCGATTCGCGCGGAGGCCGAACGGATGCTGGCCACCGGAAAGAACGGCCTCCTCTGCCTGTGCCTGTTCGCTCCATTTCAAAATCAACCAGACCGTGACGGCCGTAAAACACATCGAGAGCGCGTACACTTCGGACTCGACCGCGTTGAACCAGAAGGAATCCGTCGCGGCGAACGTCGCGGCGCCGACCACGCCGCCCACGAGCGCCGTGATGCGCTCGGAACCCGTCCACGTGTCAGCCGGCCCCTGCCATTCACGAACCAGACGGACGATGATCAGGAATGTGAGCAGGACCGTCACCGCACTTGCCAGCACGGACACGAAGTTGACGGACAGGGCCACGTATTCGACGGGAGCAAACATCGAGAACAGCCTGCCCACGAGCATATAGAAGGGGGCTCCCGGGGGGTGGGACACCTCGAGCAGGTTGGCTATCGCGATGAACTCCCCGGAGTCCCAGAACGATGCCGTCGGCGCTACGGTGAGGCTGTAGAGCACGAGACCGTACAGGAACACGACGCCCGCAACAACTCGATCGGTAAGCTTCCAGTTCATGTGTCCGTCAACTTGCGGGAGATAAAGAATGTTAAGTAACGTCCCACGGAGTGCTCTCGTTTCGGGGGCGTCTCGGGATGTCGTTTCAGGTGTGTCGTCTCGGGGGCGTTCTTGCGAGGACGTCCTTGCGAGGACGTCAATTCGGGGGAAGACGCGGCCCGGCCGGAGCTACGTTGCCCAGATATCGGTCGTCACCCCGGCGCCCGCTACGACGAGCACAAACTCGCCGCGAACCTTCGCCTGGGCGTCGAAATACGACGCCAGCTCGTCGAGCGTTCCTCTGCGGATCTCCTCGAATTTCTTCGTCATCTCGCGCGCGGCGGCGGCGGGACGATTCGGTCCGAAGATCTCGGCGAACTGTCGCAGCGTCTTGACGACCCGGTAGGGAGACTCGTAGAAGATCATGGTGCGAGGTTCGCTGCTCAGTTCCTCCAAACGCGTCGATCTCCCCTTCTTCGTCGGCAGGAATCCCTCGAAGACGAATCGATCTACAGGAAGTGCCGACGTCGTCAGGGCAGGAATGATGGCCGTCGGTCCGGGGAGGGCCTCTACGCGGATGTCGTGCCGCATGCACTCGCGGACGAGGTAGAAGGCGGGATCCGAGATCCCCGGGGATCCGGCATCGCTGATCAGCGCGACGTCCGACCCCGCCCTCATCTGTTTGATCAGCTGCGGCGCCTTTCTGTTCTCGTTGTGTTCGTGATAGCTCGTCGTCGGCGTATCGATCTCGTAGTGCGTGAGAAGGATGCCGGACGTTCTCGTGTCTTCACAGGCGATCAGATCGACCTCCTCCAGCACGCGAAGTGCACGCAGCGTGATGTCTTCGAGATTGCCTATGGGCGTGGGTACGAGGTAGAGCACGTTTCGGTTGAGGATCGGACTGTGAACGGGCGGGCGGTTGGACGGTCGCGCGGTTAGGTGCCTGGGCGGTTTACGGCTGGGCGATTGGGCGTTCGGGATGGATCGGCAGCCACTTGGGGCGTGGGCGTCAGTTAGAGCGCTGGAATCGTTTGAGGAGCCGTTTGCGGAGGGGCGGCGTAGCGCGCAGGTCTTTGCTCACGTAAAGCATCAGCCAGAGACCGAGGGTGACCATCACGATGTTAGCGGCCCACATTCCGACCCAGGGGGTTAGCAGTCCGCGGTCGGCGAGCTTTTCTCCCTGCACGAGGGTGACCCAGTAGAACAGAAAGATACCCGTCGATAGTGCGCCGACGGCACCCAGCCCGCCCCGTCGCACGCTCAGCCCGAGCGGGGCGCCGATCAGAACGAAGATGATGCACGCGATCGCAATAGAGTACTTTTTGTGGATCTCGACGCGAAAGCGATCGGTCCGCTGTGACTCCCATTCGATATTGCGGCGCGTTTCATCGACGAGCGTACGTGTAGAGCGCGCACGGCTTAAGGCAGTCTGCACGACGCGATTCCGGTCGGTTCTCTCGAGGTTGACGAGACCGATTCGGCCTGGTGCCGGCGCGGCGGAAAGAGCCGTGTCCGGCACCGCGGTCAGGTCGATTCGAGGCCCCTCGACGACCCGCCGACCTTCTTCGATGAGTCGGTCGCGAGAGGCATCGACGCTCCGCTGAAGCGAGTCCACCAGGTGAATCATGTCGATCGTACGCATCGTGCGATCGGAGCGGTGGGCATCTCGTTCTCCGCGCTCGAACGCAAATTCCGACAAATCGAGGCGCATCTGGTACCGCTCGAAAGCCAGTCGCTCGTAACGTTCCGCGACCGACGAAGCGCTCGCGCTGCGCATGCGGTGAACTTCCCCGTCGAGCAGCGTGAGCACGAGCTCGGGGCGCGCCTGCATCGCGCGTAGATGGCCTTCTCGCGCCTTGATGACGGTCTGGTAGCGCTCCTCATCCGTATAGTCGTACACGAGCACGTCTTCCAGCCGATCGGCGTTACCGCTGATGCGCTGTACGAGGATGCTGTACTCGTCGAGGCCGTCATAAAACACTCCTTCCTGGAGTTCGAATCCCGGCCGCTTCTCCCGGATGTCGCTCCACAGATTTCGAGCGCGGAAGTTAGCTTCCGGGAGGATCATATTGTTGAAGTACGTCATGCCGACAGTCAGGAAAAGCCCGATCACGAGCGTCGGCCAGATGAGCTGGATCGGAGAGATGCCGGACGATTTTGCGACCACGTAGGCGCGCGATTCCGTGAGCCGGCTGAAGACCATCATCGTACCGATGAGTACCGACATCGGCACGGCGAGCACGACCATGTAGGCGAGGTTGTACGCGATGAGCTCCACGACGACGAAGAACGGCAGCTCCTTGCCCGCAAGGTCGGGGAGGTACTTGATCAGGAACTGCATAAGCAGCAGGAACATGAGGGTCCCGAGCCAGCCCAGTATCGGGCCGGGCAACGTCCTAAGGATCAGTCCGTGGAGCCGCTTCATGGTGGGGAGCCGCTGACGTTCTGGTGCGTTGGTCGTATGCGAGAACGGTCGTCAAGAACGGGGCTTGCGGCGTTAACGATCCCCCGCGGCGGTTGTTCGAGACGATGCCTTCGCTTCACCCTGGATGCTACGAACTACCGGTACGCAGAGACCTCATGAACATTCAACGTTTTACGTGCAATCCCTTCCAGACGAACAGTTTCGTATGCCACGACGGCGGCGAGGCGGTGCTCGTGGATCCAAGCTGTTCGACGGACGAAGAAATCGAGCGCGTGGAGCGGTACATCGATGAACGGGAGCTGTCGATGCGCCATCTTCTGCTCACGCACGCCCACATCGATCACATTTTCGGATGCAGCCATTTCGCGAAGCGATACGGTATGGGGTTCAAGATGCATCGGGAAGATCGAAAGCTTCTCGCGGCGGCCGGCGAGCAGGCTCGGATGTTCGGTGTGTCTATCGAGGAGCCGCCGGAGCCGGAAGGATTCCTCCAAGAGGGTGACGAGGTGGCGTTCGGGGATGTCGTGCTGGACGTGCTCTACACGCCGGGGCATTCCCCCGGCTCCATCAGTTTCTTCGACGCGGCATCGAAGCAGGTTCTATCCGGTGACGTACTGTTTCAGGGATCGATCGGCCGGACGGATTTGTGGCGGGGCTCGATGCCCGAACTCATGCAGTCCATTTTCCAGAAGCTCGTTCCGCTTGGGGACGAGGTCGTCGTGCATCCGGGCCACGGGCCCGTTACGACGATCGGGCGCGAACGCGCTTCGAATCCCTTCTTAACGGGGTATCAGCCGGACGCGTGAGGTCCAGCCGGATATCCGTACGTCTCAGAACGCCTCAGAGGCTCTCGCGCATCCGGTACCGTTCGACGCGCCTCTGGGACCGTTCGTATCGTCGGGGCGGCCGAAACCGGGTTGGGTCTGGCGAGCACGACGAGCAGCTTCGTTCCTTCAGCTTCGACCATACGCGGTACGGCGCTGCGGACGGTCCACCCATCCGCCAGGGATTCCACCAGCTCGGGATGCTCGCTCACGGCCTCACCGCTTCTGAACTGAACGAGGACGATTTTTGTCACCGTCACGGCCGGTGCGACGTGCCCGGGGCGGCCGATAGGACGTGCGCCTACCGCGCTCGCTGATTCTCCAGATTTCAGTTTGAGATTTTCCATACCAAGCCCCCGCCCTGCCGATCCCTTATAGACGATCCATCCGTTTATATATACGCTCCCGAAAGCCCCCGGTTTGCGCCGTTGTCCGGACTTCACGCGGCCGTTACGCCGTTCGCACGATGTGGCCACCACACGTTCGTACTGTTCTCACTGGATCGGCAACACGCCGCCTCGTTCCGTTCCAACTACGTCGCTTCCACGTCCGACGTCGATTCCTCGATGATGCGTTCGTAAAAGCGTTCGTAGTCGGGAATGATGCGGTTCTGATCGAACATCTCCACGGCCCGTTTGCGGGCCGCCTCGGCCATCGTCTGCTGGAGGTCGGAGTCCTCCACGAGGAGCCGCGTCTTCGCCGTCAGCGCGTCTATGTCGCCCAGGGGACAGAGAAAGCCGGTCTCACCGTCGACGTTGAGTTCCGGTAGGCCGCCGATGTCGCTCGACACGACCGGCACGCTGCACGCCATCGCTTCGAGCGCGGCCAGTCCGAACGTTTCCGAACCGCTCGGGATGAGAAAGACGTCGGCAATGGACAGGATCTCTTCGATCGGTTCCTGCTTGCCGAGGAAACGGATATCGTCGTAGACGCCCAGCTCACGTGCCAGCCGCTGTACGGGCATGCGTTCGGGTCCGTCGCCTACGAGAAGCAATTT
This sequence comes from Rhodothermales bacterium, assembly GCA_040904565.1. Classification (GTDB taxonomy): domain Bacteria; phylum Bacteroidota; class Rhodothermia; order Rhodothermales; family VXPQ01; genus JBBDTI01. The sequence goes on along the minus strand of JBBDTI010000016.1, from coordinate 108,708 downwards.
CACCGAGTGCCCTTCCTGTCGGAGGCGATGAAATACGTGCACGACGTCTCCCACCCGCTTGACCGGTCTGAAGTTCGAGATGTGGAGGAGCACCTTCTCTCCGTTCGGACACAGAGCCTGCTTGAAGTGCTGCTTATTCATGCGCGTGAAGCGCCGCGTATCGATGAAATTGGGAATGACTTCGATGGGCCGATCGATGTTGAAATGGTTGTGCGTCTCCCGACGCAGAAAGTCCGACACGGCCGTCACGCCGTCGGAATGGTTGATCGAATAGTTGACGACCGGGGCAAACCCAGGGTCCTGTCCGACGAGGGTAATGTCGGTCCCGTGCAGGGTAGTAATGATCGGCACGTGGAGACCCTGCTCGTTCAGGATCTGCTGGGCCAGGACGGCACTCGTGGCATGCGGGATGGCGTAATGCACGTGCAGGAGGTCGAGCTTCTCATACCGGGCGACATCCACCATCTTGCTCGTCAGGGCGAGCGAATAGGGTGGGTACTCGAACAGCGGGTATGCATTCACGGCCACCTCGTGAAAATAGATGCTCTCGGTAACGTGATTGAGGCGGAAGGGCATCGAATAGGCGATGAAATGGATCTGGTGGCCCCGCTCCGCGAGTGCCTTGCCGAGCTCGGTCGCAACGACGCCGCTACCACCATATACAGGATAGCAGGTAATCCCAATCTTCATGGACGAACTTCCCGATCGCGATCTGATATTTCCTATGAGGGACATTCCCCCGTACATTGTTACACACGGTTCGCCGTGCCATCCGGAGAAACTCGTGGCTTCTGACGAGGTTGCAAACACACCGCCGTGTTTGTGCTGGACGCCCAGCGAACGGTCCTGAACGCCTTACGGCGGCGGCGCGATTGTTGTCGACCCATCCATCTTACAGTGCTACATAATGTTTTGCAGGTTCACCAGGCACGCTGCGTTCGTCCTCCTTCTCATCGGATTCAGCAGCTCGGCCGTCGTTCGCGCGCAGGGAATAGGGGTGTCGGCCGGACCAAATTTCAGCGAACTGGGAGACATCCGGACGACCGATGGTGATGCGACGCTCGACAACGTTACGGGCTGGCACATCCACCTCTGGTTCGATCTGCCCGTCGGTCCCGTGGCCTTGCGTCCGGGACTGCGGTACATGGAGGCCGGCCGGCTTCTGGAGCCGACATCCACCTCAGGATTTGAGAATGCCGGGCCGGGGGCATCCGTCGAGGACGACCAGTTCTTCACGTTTATGGAAGTTCCCGTCGATCTTCGGCTCCGCATGTCGCTGCCGCTCATTACGCCCTACGTGATGGCCGGCCCGGTCATTCGCTTCACAACGGACCAGAATAATCAGGGCCAGCTCGAACGGTTCAGCCTTGCCGCCGGTGCCGGCGCCGGATTTGAAATTGGTCTCGGCGGCATTCGTCTCTATCCCGAACTGAAGTATACCTTCGGCGTCACACGCTTCATGAAGGAGTCCTACGAGCTGGGTGACGTCACCGTCACGCCGGACGACGATCAACGCCTTAACTCCGTCATGCTCAGCCTGGGAATCAGCTTGTAGACCGCGCGGACGGGCCGGAAGTAGGTCTTCTCAGAACGTAGAAAGGCACGGTCAGATCGACCGTGCCTTTCTACATTCAACGCTATCTTCAATGTCGACCATGCGGACGAGAGTCCGTCCGTCGCGATCACGAGATCCCTTCGTAGAAGCGGAAGCGATCCTCCTCGATGGAGACGGGGCGTTGCGGCACGACCGGCCGCTTTCCGTTCGCCCAGTTCGGATGCGGACGTCCGAGCATGGATCGTTCACTGTAGAAATGCCTCGTCCGGATCGAGAACGGTCGGTATTCCGGTTGAGCCGACCGAACGCGGTGGGCAATGGTCAGAGCGCGCTGCCATGCCTGGCTGTTCGTCTGTACGTCCAGGTTTGCGTAATACCAGCGCTTGGTGTTGGTAGGATTAAACGCGCTGAACTGAAACGGGTCGAGCACGACCTCGCGGTAGGTGGACCGGCCCCGATACCCCGTTTCCACCCGGTTTCGGACGACCCATGCGACGAGCTCCATCTCCTCGGCACGTTTGGTCTCGGAGTAGATGGCACGTGCCAGCCAGAGGGTTTCCGAATTGATGGTGCTCGGGGGGAGCAGCTGAAGCTTGTGTGGATTCGCGCGCAGCGTCTGTACGAGATACGCGTACTGCGACCGCGACGCCTCCACCTCTTCAGCACTGATCGTAGGGTCCTGAGGCGTCGGGAGCATACGGCTCGCTATCTCGTCGCCGTGCACCTCACCCTGCATCGCGGTGAATCCGGCGGTGGTGAATAGGACGGCAACCAGAATGTATCCCGGTAAATGCTCTCTTCTCATCTAATCACGATGTCTGTGAAACGAATTCCGAATCCGGCGTCTGACGACGTCCAGTCTACGTTGGTACGACCCGTACGCTTCGAGTCGTCGTCCCAGCCTTCCTCCCGGAAGGACATCCAAGCCGTCCTCCATCGGAGATACCGAAAACCATTACGTTCACGCAGCTCGTGTTCCGGCAGCATCAACGAACCGTGTATAGGTAGGTTTCATGAGTTTCCGGCAGCTATAAACGTTGACAAATCAAGTGGTTATGGATATCAGGGAGGAATTTCACTCCCCCTTCACTTGAGAGGATGATGAATTCCCGGCACGCCTTCATTCGGTCTTCAACGGAAGGACGCGAAAACATCGCATTCGGCTCATTCCTGTTGTGTTTACGATGTTCGGGGCGGGTTGTCTGCCCCGCCGGGGCGGTTGGTTGAGGGTGTGTTGCGTTCGTAATTTCCTCGTCACGATTCGTTTGGATCCCGTTCTGATCGTAGACGGTCCGTTTTGTTCATCCATCCGTTACACAAACTATATGCCGACTTTGCGCATCGTCGCCGACGAGAACATTCCGCTGGCACGGGATCTGTTTGGAAAGATGGGGGAGGTCCGCCTGCTTCCCGGCCGGGCCATTACTCGAGAGAAGCTGGAGGATGCGGACGTGCTGCTCGTTCGCAGCGTTACCCGCGTGGATGAGAATTTGTTGAAGGGCACGCGCATCCGATTCGTCGGTACGGCGACGATTGGGACGGATCATATTGAGACCGATTATCTGCATCAACACGAGATTTCCTGGGCCTCCGCGCCGGCGTCTAATGCGGACTCCGTCGTCGAGTACGTGCTGGCCGTACTCCTGGTGTTTGCCATACGGGGGCGCGAATCGCTGCGCGGCAAGGTGCTCGGCGTCGTCGGATGCGGGAGCGTAGGCAGCCGCGTCGCGCGCCGCTTCCGTGCACTCGGCATGAACGTCTTGAAAAACGATCCGCCCCTGGCGCGCCAGGCCGAGGCGGCGGGCCTGACCCATTCCTACCACCCACTCGGCGACGTGCTCGAGCAGGCTGACGTGCTCACGTGCCACGTTCCGCTGACGAGTACGGGCCCGGATGCCACGTACCATTTGATCGGCCCGAAGGAACTGGATGTACTCGGCCCGCATGCCTGGCTGCTCAACACCTCCCGCGGTCCGGTCGTCGACAACGAAGCCTTGCTGGACGCCATGCGGGCCGGCGGCCCGGCGGCCGTGGCGCTCGACGTATGGGAGAACGAGCCGATCCCCGCTTCTGGGCTGGTCGAGCGCGTACATATCGCGACGCCACACATCGCCGGATATTCTTACGAGGGGAAGGTCAATGGGGCGTTGATGCTTCTCGACGCGCTGGCCGATCATCTCGGTGTGGACCCGCCCGGGATCCACGACATCGTCGATATGTCAAGCGTCGAAGCCGTTTCGCCCGATCCCGCGCTGCCGGAGACGGACTGGCTGCATCATCTCGTGAAGGGGATGTACGACGTTGCGGCCGACGACCGCGGGATGCGGCTGGAGTGGCCGCTGGACGCCGATCGGGCGACCGACCATTTTACCGGACTGCGGCGGACGTATCCCAAACGGCGAACCTTTGGTGCCTATCACCTTCGGGCCGATCACGTACCGGAACCGTATCGACAGGCCGTCGAGAAGGGGGTGGGCGTACGGCTGGATGGTTCGCCCGGGACGGGGCGGTAGTTCGGTGGAGGGAGACGGATTTCCCGGGCCGTCGTCAGGGGAGCGGGCCGGAGCTCCGGACCGGCCGATCGACCTCGACATCAAGAACGATAGCCGTAGGACTTGAGATAGGCGGGGCGGTCGCGCCAGTCCTCGCGCACCTTTACGTGCAGGTCGAGATAGATCGAGCGTTCTAGAAAAGCTTCGATGTCCTTCCGGGCCGCGATACCCAGTTGCTTCAGCGCGCTTCCTCCCTTGCCGATAAGGATGCCTTTTTGCGCGTCGCGGGCGACCACGATCTCAGCGGATACGAAATCCCGTTCGCCGTCTCGTTCTTCGAACTGCACGACGTTTACCTGAACCGAGTACGGTATCTCCTGACGGTACTGTTCGAAGATCTTCTCACGAACGATTTCCGCCACGAAGAAGCGCTCGGGGTGTTCGCTGATCATCTCTTTGGGATAGAACGGCGGTCCCGCCGGCAGGCGATCGACGATCTCCTCGAGGAGGACGTCGAGGTTGGTCTCCTCCGTCGCGGAAATGGGGACCACGGCGTCGAAGTCCCTGATCTCCATGTAGGACTCGACGAGGGGGAGGGCGTCCTCCTTCCGGATGCGGTCCATCTTATTGATGGCGAGGATGGCCGGATGATCCTTGATGAAGTCCAGGCTGAACTCGTCCGGCGTGCTCGTCGTGGCATCGGCCATGAAGACGAGCAGGTCGGCGTCCCGTATGGCATCCTGGACGCTGTGCATCATGGATTCGTGCAGGCGATAGCGGGGCTTGATGATCCCGGGCGTATCGAGGAAGATGATCTGATACGCGTCCGACGACAGGATGCCGAGCACGCGGTGGCGCGTGGTTTGAGGTTTCCTCGTTACGATCGAGAGCTTTCGACCGACGAGGGCATTCATGAGCGTGCTCTTGCCCACGTTCGGCTTTCCGATGAGGGCGATGTAGCCGCTCTGGTGCCCTTTCGGGACCTCTTCGGGCATAAGGGGAGTCGTGTCCATGGCTTTCGCGGCGGGATTGATCGGGGCATCCGTCATCCCTGAATGCCTATCCTCTCTTAACGATCCGCAGCATGTCGCGAACGGCTTCGTCCATGCCGACGAGTACGGCGCGTGCCACGACGGCGAAACCGATCGATACTTCACGGACGTGCGGGACGATGTCGTCGAAGATACGATAGTTGTGATAGTCGAGTCCGTGTCCGGCGTGTACGACGAGCCCGACCTCTGCCGCCCGTTCGGCCGCCGCGCCGAGCTCTCGAGCGAGGCGCTCGCGATCCGACTGCGTTTCGGCGTTGGCAAAGTCGCCCGTATGCAGCTCGATGCAGTTGGCTCCGGTTTCCGCGGCCGCTTCGATCTGCTCCGGGTCAGGATCCACGAAGAGTGCTACCTCCTCGATACCGGATTCATAAAGACGCGCTACGACATCGCGAAGCCGGCTTCCGCCGGCGCGGACGTCCAGTCCGCCTTCCGTCGTTACCTCTTCGCGTCGTTCCGGCACGAGCGTAGCCAGATCCGGTTGCACGTCGCAGCAGATCCCGACGATTTCGTCGTCCATCGACAGCTCGAAGTCGATCTTCGACCGTACGACCTCCTTCAAAAGGTACACGTCGCGCTCGGTGATGTGCCGCCGATCTTCACGCAGGTGGAACACGATCCCGTCCGCGCCGGCCGATTCGACGAGCAGGGCCGCATGAACCGGATCCGGGAACGCCTCTCTCCGCGCGTTTCTCAGCGTTGCGACGTGGTCGATGTTTATCAGCAGGTTCGTGTCCATCGTAGAGGTTGTCACCACTCGTTGTCGGGAAAGTCCGTCTCCATATCGGCATCGGCCTCAATATCGGAATCGGCGGCTCGAAACACATCCGGTCAGTAAACGCTGAAGATTGACAGGCGTTCGAAATGGTGCGTTTCCGTATCGGGCAAATAATGTAGTGCCCGAAACATGTATATTGGTAGGTAGCGACGAGCGACCTCACCCGTTTTCCCGATGGTCGTCAGGTTGCTTTTCGGAGGGGCTTCGTGTATTTTCGACCGGCATAAAAACGGAGCGGCAGCCTCCCACTTTCTTACTAATTTGGATTAGGCAATAAACAACGCGGGAGCAGAATATCACTATGGCTTCAACCAGCCAAAGAATTCGCACTGGCATTCAGATCCTTCTCGGGATCGCTATCGTCGTGCTGGGCTACTGGCTCTACGTCTCCATTACCGAGCCCTGGAAGGTCATCGAGCGCCAGGAAGAGCTGACGCAGATGACGCGTGAACGAATGAGCGACGTACGCGCGGCGCTCATCCGGTACGAGGAGCGATTGGACCGATTCCCCATGACGCTCGACTCTCTTCATACGTGGGTCCAGACCGACTCAACGATCCTGGCGCAGCGGGACAGCCTCTTCGGCGCGGATGCCGATCTCGATTCGCTGATCTATTCTCCTCGCACGGGCGAGTCGTTCGAGTATGAGGTCAACGATACGGCGCGCGTGATGATGTACGAGCTTCGCGATCCGGATTCCGACGACGTTATCGGTACGCTGGAGCCTGATCCGACGGCGCTGAACGCCGCGAGCTGGGAGTAGCGACGTGGCCGGGCTGCGAAGCCTCTCTCCGTACGCCTCCGTGTCGCACGCACGGCCCTTATTTCACATCGTGCTTGAGCATCCGAGTCCATGGAAGCACACGCCCGGGCAGGGATCGACATTGTCGGCCGCAGCCTGCGTTACGCCGAGATCGAAAAGTACGGCCCGCGGTATCGCCTGCTCCGATTGGGGAGCTGCGATTTCGAGTTCGACGTGGCGGAAGGTGTGCTTTCGAACCCGAGTGACGAGAGCATAACGATCGTCTCGGACGCTCTCGGGGACGTCTTTTCCGGATCGGTCACAGAGGTGCTTCACGTGGCGATCCATCCACCGGATTGCTACTCGTTCCTCTCACCGCTTCCTGCAGGATCGTCCGAGACGCGACGGAACGTGCGGCTCCAGCAAGAGGCCGCGCTTCTCGCGGGTACGGAACGATCGCTGCACATTACCGCCGACTTGGTCCGATCCGAGTCGCTCGACGACGGCAGCACGGTCGACTGGGTGCAGGTTCTAGCCGTGGAAGAAGCCGTGCACGAACGGATTTACCGCATCGTCAATCCGCTTCCGCAGCCGGCGAAACGACTTGTCGTCAGCATGCACGCGGCCGCATCGACGCTCATCCACGTAGCGCCGCCGGCGCACGCGATCGATCCGAGCGGTTTCTCGCTGGCCATCGGCATGTTTCCTCACTGCGTCGAGTACGTGCTTTGCCGTGACGGTGTGGTGCACTTCAACACGTATACCGACCCCGTTCCGCCTCTAGACGTGGCGTTCTTCGGCGCACACGTGGCCGATCGGTTCGGCTTGCGTCCGCGAGACATCGACGCGGTGTATCTGTATGGAACGGATGCCGATCCGGGGCACTTTTCAGATCTTGAATCCGTGTTCGATTCGGAGGTTAGCCTGCTGAATCCGCTTACCGTGCTCGACGTGGATCAAGGGGGGTTCGGAGCCGATTTCGGAGCTGAGGGGTATGCAGGCTGTATCGGCGCCGCGCTGTAGGGCAGCTGATTTATATCTGCCGGCGCCCGTCCGGGCCGAATTTAAGTGGGCGTCCGGGGCCGTTGACACATCGCGCAGCGCCGGACCCTCCGGGCCCGGATGCGTTCGAATCGATTCATCCAGGTAGTCGAAGAGCATCGTGTCATGAGGATTATTGCGGGGAAGTACGCACGGAGAAAGCTGTTCTCTCCGAAGGGGCACCTCACGCGTCCGACCATGAGCCAGACGCGAGAGTCGCTCTTTCACCTCGTCACCAGTCGAATGGATCTTCGGGGCGCCCACGTGCTGGATCTGTTTGCGGGTACGGGCGCCATCGGACTGGAGGCGCTCAGCCGCGGTGCAGAAACCGTCACGTTTGTGGAAAAGGTGGGTCGTGTGCTCAAGTTTGCCCGCCGGAATGCCGCTGAACTGGGCGTAGAGGACCAGTGCATCTTTCTTCGCGCTGATGCCGTGAAGTATCTCCGGAGATACTCCGGACCGCCTTTCGACTTCATCGTTGCGGATCCTCCCTACGATCTTGACGCCATGCCCGAGATGCCCGACCTCGCCCTGCCGCACGTAGCTCCAGGGGGGCTGTTTATCCTCGAGCACGACAAACATATCTTTTTTGACGAAAATCCGCGGCACCCCAACCTGGACACGTGTCGTCCGTATGGTCGTACGTTCGTCTCCGTATTCCGGCCATCGCCCGTAGGCGGTGATGGCGAGGAAGCCTCGGATGCTGCTAACGAAAGCGAAGCGCCATGAAGCTTGCCCTGTATCCCGGTACCTTCGACCCGTTCACGTTCGGGCACCTCGATATTCTCGAACGAGCGCGCTCGATCTTCGACCGCGTCGAAGTGACGGTGGCCGTGAATGCCGACAAGACGTCGGTCTTTACGATCGACGAGCGGTGTGAATTAATTCGTAAATGCGTCGGTCACGTGGATCGTATCGACGTGGCAGCGCATGAAGGACTGATCGCGGACCGTGCGAAAGAGACCGGCGCCATCGCCCTCGTGCGTGGGCTTCGGCAGGTGAGTGATTTCGATTACGAGATGCGCATGGCGCTCGCGAACAAAGAACTTCATGGAGATCTGGAAACCGTATTCCTTCCGGCTTCGGGGAGACACGCCTTCATCAGTGCCACCATCGTGCGGGACATTCACCGCTGGGGAGGCGACGTGTCACCTTTCGTGCCGCCTCCTGTCGTGGACGCCCTCGAACGCAAACGTTCGTAACTGTTTCCGTACCTGACGTCGACCAATCCATTCATTCGATATGATGCCTGAGACCATTCGATTCAACCCGAACGTCGAAGCCGTTCAACCGTCCGCCACGCTCGCCATGACGGCGCGGGCCAAGCAGCTCAAGCGAGAGGGGCTTCCGATCATCGGCCTGAGTGCCGGTGAACCGGATTTCGATACCCCCGCTCCGATAGCGGAGGCCGGCATCGAGGCCATTCGGGACGGCTTCACGCACTACACCGAGAATCTCGGCATGCCCGAGCTCCGCGAAGCCATATGCCGGAAGCTCGAAACGAACAACGGCCTGAGCTACGCACCTGACCAGGTGCTCTGCTCGAACGGCGCGAAGCAGTCCGTCGCGCTCTCGATCCTGTCTCTCTGCCGTCCGGGCGATGAGGTGTTGATACCGGCTCCCTACTGGGTCAGCTATCCGGAGATGGTGCGCCTGGCGGGCGGGACGCCGGTTGCGCTGCCGACGACGGCGGCGGACGAGTATCGCGTGAGTCCGGCAGACCTCGAGCAGGCCATTACGGACGACACCCGGCTCCTCATTCTCTGCTCTCCCTCGAATCCCACCGGATCGGTGTATCCGCCGGACGAGCTCCAGGCCATCGCGGAGGTTCTCCGCCGCTACCCGGACGTATTCGTGCTGTCGGACGAGATCTACGAACTGGTCATCTTCGATGCCGAGCATACGTCGTTTGCGTCGCTGGATGGGATGAAGGATCGGACGATCACGGTCAACGGCTTTTCGAAGGCGTATGCGATGACCGGGTGGCGTCTGGGCTATCTGGCCGGACCGCGGCCCATCGTGAAGGCCGCCGCGAAGGTGCAGAGCCAGTTCACGTCGGCGCCGTCGAGCATCACGCAGCGGGCGGGCATCGCGGCGCTCGGCCTGGAGGGATCCTACGTCCGCGATATGGTCACCGCTTTTCGCGAGCGGCGCGACTACATGCTCGATCGCCTGAGCGGCATCGAGGGCCTTCGCTGTCCGCGTCCGGAGGGTGCCTTCTACCTGTTCCCGGACGTTTCCGCCTACTTCGACTCCAGCTCGCCCGATGGACGGTCGATCGAGACGAGCGAAGACCTTTGCTTCTACCTTCTTGAAGAGCACCACGTGGCGCTCGTGCCGGGAGACGCGTTCGGTTCGCCGGACGGACTGAGGATCTCGTACGCCGCCTCGATGGAGGATCTGGGCGAAGCGATGGACAGGGTCGAACGGGGTTTGTCCGCCCTCCGCTAGAGCACGTTTCGTCGCTGTCGATCACCCAGAGGAGTCTATATCGTGGAGCCGGGAGTGTCCGCACGAACGAACTGGCTGAAGGACCGCACGTCCTCCGCATCTCGCGGAGACGCGACGGAGCACAAGGACCGGTACTGGCTGCATCTGCTCCTCTTTTTCGTGACGCTGCTCACGACGGTGTACGAAGGCGGTAATCTGGCCGGTCGCTGGGCGATCTACGGGGAGTACGGCGTCATGCAGTTCGTGCTGGACGGACTCCGGTTCGGGCTTTCGCTGCTCTTCTTTCTGACGGTCCACGAGTTCGGGCACTATTTCGCCGCGCGTGCGCACGGCGTCTCGACGTCGCTGCCGTATTTTATACCCCTCCCCTTCGTCGGCGTCGGAACGCTCGGCGCGGTCATACGCATCCGCGAACCCGTACCGAGCCTGCGCAAGCTGTTCGACATCGGCGCGGCCGGACCCCTGGCCGGATTCGTCGTCGCCCTGGGCATTCTCCTCTATGCTTTCGCCACGCTGCCGCCGCCGTCCTACATCTTCGGCTTGGGGGGCGGACACGAAGCCATCCAGCATTACGTCGAGCAATTCGGGGAATACCCCACGCAGATGCTGGAGTCCGGCGAGGGGGCGGTCACGCTGGTCGTCGGCGACACGCTGCTGTACTGGATCCTGAAGCAGTTTTTCGCCGGCGTGCCGCCGATGTGGGAAATGTATCACTATCCCATGCTGTTTGCCGGCTGGCTGGGACTGTTCTTCACGGCATTGAATCTGCTGCCGGTCGGACAGCTTGACGGGGGACACATCATCTACGCCCTCTTCGGGCGCAAATGGCACGGCCGGCTGGCACGTGGATTTTTTCTCGTGCTGCTGCTCTCCGGTGCCATCGGATTCGTGATCGAAGCCGTTCCGATGCTCTACGAGGCCAGTCCGCTGGCAGGAGACACATCCTGGTTTCTCCTTGCCGCGGTGCTGTATTTCTACCTGACGAAGCTGTTCGACGGGTCGCTGAAGCAGATCGTACCGGCGCTGCTGGCGCTCATGGTGCTGGTTGTGGTGGCGAATTCGGGAGCAACGTGGATGCAGGAATATGCCTACAGCGGATGGTTGTTGTGGTGTCTGCTGTTGATCTATCTGGTCAAGATCGACCATCCCCCCGTGCTGCACGAGCGACCGCTGACGCGGGAGCGCAAGGTGCTCGCCGTCCTCGCGATCATCGTGTTTATTCTGTGCTTCAGCTTTAAGCCGCTGTACGTGGTATAAATACGTGGTATAAATGCACGTGGCGTGAATGCGGCGGCCTCCGGTTGGGGATCCTTGGAAGAGGGTTGCCGTATCGTTTCGCGGAACGCCGCGGTCAGACACCGGTGCGAAGGGGCGTATGTAGATGTGAACGTGAACCTAACGAGACGCTTCAGCTTGCCGCTCTTCCGCCATCCCGTCGCCGCGATGCTCGTCGCCGCCTGCGCTCTCGTTGCGGCATGCGATCAGGCCCCCGGCCCTCAGGCCGATCTCGGCCGGGCTCCGGTGCTCTCTCAGTTTTCGTTCGCCCCGCATGTCGTCGCCGTGCCGGCGGAAGGCGAATCCGAGTCGCTGGTCGTCCCGCTGTCGATAGAGGTCGCCGTGACGGAAGGAGATCGAGCGCTCGAGACCGTCTCGTTCGTGGTTCAGTCGCCCGTCGCCGGCGCCTCGAGCGTGGCTCGTGGGACGCTCACGCAAGTATCCGGAAACCGGTTCGTAGGAGGAGCGGAGTTTTCGATACCGGTCGGAGAGGTCGGCGTGTATACCGTGCTCGTCTATGCCGTAGACGCGGCCGGCACGCTCAGCAATGAGGTGCGAGGCACGCTCCGCGTGGAGGGGGTAGGCCGCCCGCCCGTCGTAGAGTTCGTCGTCGCGCCCGACACGGTGTACCGGCCGCAGCTCGGCGAGGAGCCGAAGCGAATACCGATCGTCGCCGTCGTTAGCGACCCCGAGGGGCTTCGCAACATCAACGCCGTCCAGTTCTGGAACGCTGCGAGTCCGGCCGCGCGCTTCGACATGTTCGACACGGGCGAGCTCGGCGACGAGGTGGCCGGGGACGGCCGGTATACCCGCGTCGTCGAGATCGCCTCGAGCAATCAAGGGGGGACGAATACCTTCGTCTTTCAGGCCGTCGACCTCTCCGGCCTCGCCAGCAATACCGTCGAAAAGAGCATCGTGGTCGAATGAGGCATCTCGCTTCCCTGATACTCGCGTGCCTGATACTCGCGTGCCTGATTGCGGCGCGTCCGGTGGCCGCACAGTCTCACGCACAGTCTTACGCACAGTCT
>JBBDTI010000016.1:89248-96197 GCA_040904565.1 Rhodothermales bacterium | reverse complement strand
ACGCACAGTCTTACGCACAGTCTCCGCGGGTCGCCGACGTGCTGCCGGCGGACGGCATCCTGCGCAACAGCGTCACGAACCTCCATGCCCGGGGCGATACGCTGTGGGCGGGTCCTTTTCTCAACGTAACGTTCGATGGGGGGGAGAGCTGGTTCGTGGCCGACGTGGACTCGCTCTTTGGGTCGCGCAATACCGTCTTCTCGATCGACGTGGAGGGGCCCGTGATATGGGCCGGACTGGGATTTTCGAGTCGGGCCGACGGCGGTACGACGCCGGCCGCGGCGGGCTACGTGGTGTCGACGGACGGAGGCGAGACCTTCTCGTATCGGGAGCCGCATCTTGACGGGCCGGACGACACCACCGTCACGTATGGCGTGTCTACGCTTCCCGCCCTGGCCGTCATCGTGCCCGAACAGAGTCCACCCTTCGACATCGACTACGACCCCGTAACGGACGACGTCTGGATAGCCGCGTGGGCGAGCGGCATTCGCCGGTCGTCGGACGGCGGCCGGACGTGGCGGCGGGTCGTGCTCCCGCCCGATTCGCTCGACTACATCCATCCCGATTCATCCTACAGCTTCGAGGTAGCCCCTCAGCGAGGCGGGAGCGGGCATTTGAACCACATGGGATTCAGCATTCTGGTCGATGGGGAGGGTACCGTGTGGGCGGGCACGCCGCGCGGCGTGAATCGGTCGACGGACGGACAAAGCTGGAGGCGGTTCAGCGCCGACGGCACGGCGGGCTCGCTGACCGGCAGCTGGGTGACGTCGATCGAGGAGCAGCCGGTTGATGGACGGAATCCAATTTGGATGGCGACCTGGAATGCCGGTGAGGTCGGTACGCGCGGACGGTTCGGCGTTACGGTCACGCGCGACGGCGGGGAAACGTTCGAGCAGGTACTGATCGGCGAGCGCATCTACGATTTCGCCTTTCGGGGAACGAGCACCGTGTACGCCGCGGGAGAACGGGGGCTCTTCATCACGGATGACGACGGCGTGACGTGGCGGACGGTGCGGCATTTCCGCGACGCCGCGGACCCCGATCGCATCGTGCGTCCAAATGCCGCCGTTTTCGCCGTGGCGACGACGCCCGACGCGCTGTGGGTCGGTACGTCCGACGGCCTCATGAAGAGCTGGGACGGAGGCCGAACGTGGCGCGTCTTCCGAACCGACGTGCCGCTGCATCCGGAAGAGCCCAGTCGTTCCGCGCCGGACGTAGACACGTACGCGTATCCCAATCCGTTTTCGCCGCACGCCGACCGATTCGTGCGTATCCGCTACGAATCGGAGGGGAGAACGGACCGCGTACGCATCTTCGATTTTCGAATGAACCTCGTCAGAGAGATCGCTGCCGGCGGAAGCGTCGACGGGGTTCGCGAGGTGACGTGGGACGGAACGGACGACGGTGGATTCCGGGTGGCGAACGGGGTCTATTTCTACACGGTGGACACCGGCAGCGACATCGCCCGCGGAAAGATTCACGTACTGCAATGACGGGTCAGATGGTGAGGCAACGCATTCTATTGTTCGTGCTGCTCCTGGCGGTCGGCCTCGCGTCGACGGCCCGGGCGCAGTCCGCCGGATCGTTTGCCCGGATGGGTTTCGGTGCGCGCGGCATGGCGCTCGGCAATGCGATGACGGCGGATGCCTTCGGTGATGCATCCCCCTATTACAATCCCGGACTGGCGCCCTTCGCCTCCGGCCAGAATCTGGAAGCGTCGGCCGCTTTGATGAGCCTCGACCGCGAATTGCAGTTTCTCCAGTTCGCCACGCCCATCGAGCCGAGCGCGGGATTGGCGGTCGGACTCATACATGCGGGGGTTTCCGGGATCGACGGGCGCGACCATAGCGGATACCATACGCGCGAGTATTCGACGGACGAGTTTGCTTTCTTTCTGGCCTTTGGAGCGCGGCTCGGAAGTCGCATCACGGTCGGCGTCGGGCTCCAGCTCTTTCGCACGGATCTGATCGACGAACTGGAGGCGGTCAACAGCATCGGCATCGATATCGGATTCACGGCCGACGTCACGGACCGCATACGCGTCGGCCTGGCCGTCGACGATCTGCTGGCACGCTACTCGTGGGACACGTCGACGTTATATGGCGCCTCGGGCACGTCGACCTCAGATCGTTTCCCCGTCAGATTGCGCCTCGGAGGGTCGTATCTGCTGATGGACGGGCGAGCGCAGATTCTGGCGGAGGTGGAAAGCCGTTTCTCCGATCTGGAGTACCACACGCGCGGGGTGGAGATCGTCGGTTCGGCACCGACGGAGACGCGGACATCTCAGCGAGCGACGCTGCTTCATCCCGGACTGCGCCTGGCGGCCGAGTATGGCCTCTCCGACGTGCTGACGGTCCGCGCCGGTCTCGATCGCATCGGCAGCGCCGTCTCCGGTACCTCGCCGTCCGCGGGCTTCAGCATCGAACAGCCCATCGGCCCGCTTTCGGTTCGCGGGGAATACGCCTTCGTGATGGAGCCGCACGACACCGGTACGATGCACATTATCGCGCTACGAATTTTCCTTTGATGCATGCTTATGCGGACGCTCATCTTCGCGCTCTTTCTCTGTCTCGCCATCGGGCCGGCTACGGCTCAGAAGAGCGGCCTGTCCTTCCTCAGGATCGGGCCAAACGCGGAAGCCGGGGCGATGGGTGACGCGCAGGTCGCGCATACCGCCGATGCATACAGCACGTTCTGGAACCCGGCCGGACTCGCCGCGGCAGAACGCAACTCGGCCTCGCTGTCGTACTACGCGTGGGTGCTGGACACGCACACGTACAGCGCCGCGGCGCGGTTTCGGATGGGCTCTCGAGGGGCGATCGGCCTTTTCGCGACGGCGATGGGCAGCGGCGACCTGGAAGCCCGAACGGGTCCGGGCGAACCGGACGGTACGTTCGGCGTCGAGTTCGTCAGCGCCGGCGCGTCATACGCCCGGCAGGTGGGTCCGATTCGAGCCGGCGTTACGGCCAAGCACCTGACCGAGCGCATTTTCACGCGCACGGCATACGGGTATGCGGTAGACGTTGGACTGCAGCTGGATCTGCTGGGTGGGGATGTCGGAGCGGGAGCCGTGCTTCAAAACGTGGGGAAGATGTCGGAGCTGGACGAGGAAGCGACGAACCTCCCGCGTGCGGCCCGGTTCGGCGTGGCTGTCTACCCGCTCGACGTGTTGCTGTCCGACGACGACGCCATACTGCTCCGAACCCTCCTTACCGCGGAAGTGGCCCACTTTTTCGAGACGGATGAGACGCGGGTGCACGTGGGTGCCGCCGCCGAACTTCTCGATACGATCGTCCTTCGTGGCGGCTACGTGACCAACGACGCCCTGCGTGGTCTGTCGCTCGGTCTCGGGTTCCGCTACGACGGCGTCGTGTTCGACTACGCCTTCGTTCCGTTCGCGAGCGGCTTCGAGGGGCCCGGCCATCTGCTCACGATGAGCTACGGCTGGTAGGTAAACCCAACATCTACGGGCCGGCAGAGAAACGAGGAGCTGCGCAGTTTCTCCGCCGGCCCGCTAACCGAGCAGGTTCATCAGGGCGTCCCATCCCACGCCGTCGACGCCCGAGCGTATCCGGAGGGTGCACCAGAGATCGAGGATCATCATCTGCGCGGCGTGAATGGGTACGGCGATCCAGAAGGCGCGGCAGCGCCAGACGAGCGCCCCCAGCGCGATGCCCCCGATCAGAGAAAGAACGGCCTCCGGCAGGGGCTTGTCCAGGTGCAGCAGCGCAAACGGGACGGCCTGTATGAAGATGGCATAGACGCCGAACGTATGCCGCGTGCCGAAGAGCACGAAGCCGCGCCACAGGTATTCCCATCCGGCCCAGTAGAACAGAAACAGGGCCTCGTAGATGGCGAACACCCCCCAGTCCGTCGCCGCCGGAGGATGATGGGGATACTGCGCCTGAAAGGCCTCCGAGGCGGACAGAAACCACGTTCCGAGAACGACGACGGGAAGGTAGACGGCCGCCACGGCCACGGCAAAGCGCACGTCGCCGGCCGCGAGGCCGGCTTCCCGAAGCGAACGGCGAAAGACGAGCAGCAAGATCGCGGCCGGGATGACGAATCCGGTAATGCCCTGAATGACGAACCACCAGCCCCAGCTGAGCAGGCCCACGACGTCCACGTCGAAGGCCGATCCGAACGTCGAGCGGAACAGGCGCCGGCTGCCCACCGCATCCTGAAGAATGACGGCCGCCGCGGCCACGACGAGCACCGTCACGGTTTGCGCGTCGAGCCCCTTCCAGGCGGTTCGAGCGCGGTTCCATTCCGCTTGAATGCGGTCACGCACCGATGAGGTGAATCGCGGCATGGAGGAGGCTGGCGTTCGCGAGGCAGGTGGACGGTATGGCGCCGAAAGGCAGCCATCGAGCAGATCAGTATAACGATCTCCGTGACGCTGATCACGCCGTCGGACTCTTGTCTTCCTCAAGAAAGGCGCATGTCGACCGGTAGGACGACTTGCATTTCACGATCGGAGTTTCATGTTTGCACGCGGATCGAAACCGTGCGGACTGCAGTACCGTGAACGGAACGGGAAAGGAACGGAAGCGAGCAGTTCCAACGAGTGACGGAGAGCTTATATGGCGATGGAACAGGTTTGGCGGGTTTTCTACACGTTTCCGCGGGCCGAGAAGAAGGCCGAGAAGCGGCTGGACGACCGTCAGATTGAGGTGTTTCTACCCAAGCATACGGTCGTCCGGCAGTGGAGTGACCGCAAGAAAAAAGTCGTCGAGCCCCTCTTCCGAAACTACATTTTCGCGCGCGTCGACGAGCGGGATCGACTCCGCGTCCTGCAGACGGACGGCATCGTGCGGTGCGTTTCGTTCGAGGGCAAGCCCGCGGAAGTCCGCGATGATGAGATCGAGCAGATACGACTGGCCATCGAGCACGGTGGAGGGTTCGCGGTGGTGGACTACGTGCCGCGCCCCGACGTGGGGAGCAAGGTCGTCGTCACGGAGGGGCCCCTGAGAGGCCTCAAGGGCGAAGTCCGCGAGCATCGCGGCCAGACGAACGTGCTCGTTGCCGTCGCGGCCATCCGGCAGGCGCTCCGCGTGAACGTACCGGCGGCCTGGGTCAAGGAAGTTTAATCGGATATCGAACATGACGATCCAACCCGTCGACCTCCACTTCAAGCGCTACGACGCGCCGCAGAGCGAGGCGTCTTTCCGTCCGCCCCTCGTCATCCTGCACGGGCTCCTCGGCTCGGGAGGAAACTGGCATACCCTGGCGAGCAAGGCGTTCGCGGGTCGGGCGCCGGTGTACGTCGTCGACCTGCGCAACCACGGGCGCTCGCCCCACGACGATCGGTTCGACTATCCCGCCATGGTCGCCGACCTCGCTCACTTCTTCGATGCGCGCGGTCTCTCGGATGCCGCGGTCCTGGGACATTCCTTGGGCGGTAAGGTGGCCATGCACTTCGCGCTCGAGCACGCAGACCGCGTCGAGAGGCTCGTCGTCGTCGACATCGCGCCCCGCGCGTATCCACCGAGGCATCGGCCGATTTTCGATGCGCTTCGCTCGGTGGATTTCGGTCGCGTCGAAGACCGGAGCGACGTCGACGCGCAGCTGGCCGAGACCATCTCCTCGCGTCCCGTACGGCAGTTTCTGATGAAGAACCTCAACTACGACTCCGAGACGGGTACCTATTCGTGGCAGCCCGCGGTGGACGTCATCTTCGACAACTACGACCGCATCAACGAAGCCGTCGAAAACGGCCGGACGTACGACGGGCCCACGCTCTTCGTCCGCGGCGGGGCCTCCGACTACGTCTCCTCGGAGGACGAGGCGGACGTCCGCCGGCTTTTTCCGCGGGCCGAAACCGAGACGATTGCCGGCGCCGGGCACTGGGTCCACGCCGACGGCCCGGACGCGTTTGCCGACATCGTGCTGGAATTCCTCGACCGCTAGGAGTCTGTCGAACCATTCCGAAAGGGTCATCGTTCATGTCTGATGATCGTTATTCGTTCCTGTCCGCGGCTAATATGGACCGTATTCGCACACGTCTAGAGAACATTTTGCGCGAGCGGATCATGGTGCTCGACGGTGCCATGGGTACGATGATCCAGGAGTACGAGCTCGACGAATCCGACTTCCGTGGCGATCGGTTCGCCGAACACGCGTCGGACTTGAAGGGCAACAACGACCTGCTGAGCCTTACGCGCCCCGACGTCATCGCGGAGATCCACGGGGCGTTTCTCGAGGCCGGCTCGGATATCATCGAGACGAACACGTTCAACGCGAATGCGATCTCGCAGGACGATTACGCGATGCGGTCCCACGTGCGGGACATCAACGTCGCGGCGGCGCGCATCGCGCGGGAGGCGGCGGACCGCTACGGTACGGAGGATCATCCGCGGTTCGTGGCCGGTGCGATCGGTCCGACGTCGAAGACGCTGTCGATCTCGCCGGACGTAAGCGATCCCGGCTACCGGGCCATTACGTTCGACGCCCTCGAGGCCGCCTATCGCGAGCAGGTGGACGCGCTCCTGGAAGGCGGGGTAGATCTCCTCCTCGTCGAGACCGTCTTCGACACGCTCAACTGCAAGGCCGCTCTGTGCGCCATCCAGGACGTCTTCGAAGAGAAGGGCACGTCGCGGCCGGTCATGATTTCCGGTACGATCGTGGACCAGAGCGGCCGGACGCTGTCGGGGCAGACGCCCGAGGCGTTCTGGATCTCCGTCTCCCACATGCCTCACCTGCTCAGCGTCGGACTCAACTGCGCGCTCGGCTCCGATCAGATGCGGCCGTTCATCGAAGAGCTTTCGGAGGCGGCGACCGTCTTCACCAGCCTCTATCCCAACGCCGGGCTTCCCAACGAATTCGGGGGCTACGACGAGACGCCCGACTTCATGGCGGGCTGCATGGACGACTACGCGGGGAGCGGCTTCGTAAATCTCGTCGGCGGATGCTGCGGCACGACGCCCGATCACATCCGGGCCATCGTCGA
>JBBDTI010000016.1:73882-89148 GCA_040904565.1 Rhodothermales bacterium | reverse complement strand
ATAGCGGTCGAACCGGACATCGCCCGGGTCCCGGTCGTGGTGGATTCGTCCAAGTGGTCGGTCATCGAGGCGGGCCTGAAGTGCCTCCAGGGCAAGGGGGTCGTCAATTCGATCAGCCTGAAGGAAGGCGAGGAGGCCTTCAAGGAACATGCTCGTAAGGTCCGCCGCTACGGCGCGGCGGTGATCGTGATGGCCTTCGATGAAGATGGACAGGCCGACACGCTCGAGCGCCGTAAGGTGATCTGCAGGCGCGCCTATCGTATTCTGACGGAGGAGATCGGGTTTCCGCCGCAGGACATCATCTTCGACCCGAATATTTTCGCCGTCGCGACGGGCATCGCCGAGCACAACCGGTACGCCATCGACTTCCTCGAGGCCACGAAGTGGATCAAGGAGAACCTGCCGGGCGCCAAGGTCAGCGGCGGCGTGAGCAACCTCTCGTTCTCGTTCCGCGGCAACAACCGCGTTCGCGAGGCCATGCACACGTCCTTTCTCTACCACGCCATTCGGGCGGGGATGGACATGGGGATCGTAAATGCCGGCCAGATCGAGATATACGACGAGCTGCCCGACGACCTCCTCGAGCGGGTGGAAGACGTGCTGTTCGACCGCCGCGACGACGCGACGGCGCGGCTCGTCGACCTTGCGGAGGAATATGCCGGTACGGGAGAGGAAAGAGACGCCGACCATGCCGCCTGGCGCGAGGAACCGGCGGAGCAGCGCGTCAAGCACGCGCTGGTAAAAGGTATCGTAGAGCACGTCGTCGACGACGTAGAGGAATTGCGGCAGCGGTATGAGAGTCCGCTCGACGTCATCGAAGGCCCGCTGATGGACGGGATGAACGTCGTCGGCGACCTGTTCGGCGACGGCAAGATGTTTCTTCCTCAGGTGGTCAAAAGCGCCCGGGTGATGAAGAAGGCCGTCGCCCATCTGATCCCGTATATCGAAGAAGAAAAGAAGCGCAATAAGGACACGCGTCCGAAGGCCCGCATCCTGCTGGCGACCGTGAAGGGGGACGTGCACGACATCGGCAAGAACATCGTCGGCGTCGTGCTGGCCTGCAACAACTACGACGTGATCGATCTCGGCGTCATGGTGCCGGCCGACAAGATTCTGGCGACGGCCAGAGAGGAGAAGGTGGATGTGATCGGCCTTAGCGGGCTTATCACGCCGTCGCTCGACGAGATGGTGCACGTGGCCAGGGAGATGACGCGGCTCGACTTCGACCGTCCGCTCCTCATCGGCGGAGCGACGACCTCGAAGATTCATACGGCGGTCAAGATCGAGCCGAACTACGCCCATCCGGTCATCCACGTGCTGGACGCCTCGCGCAGCGTGGGCGTCGTAAGCCGCCTGATCTCCGAGCAGCGCGAGACGTTCGCCCGGGAGGTGAGGGCGGAGTACGAAGCGCTGCGCACCAGGCACAACGAGCGTACCTCGAGGAAGACCTATCTGTCGATCGGGGAGGCGCGTTCCAACCGCTACACGTGCGATTGGGATCAGGCGCCCATCGAGGCACCGAAAGAGCTGGGCGTGCGCGAGATGACCGACGTGTCGCTGGAGGAGATCAGGCCGTACATCGATTGGACGCCCTTTTTCATTACGTGGCAGCTCAAGGGGAAGTATCCCGGCATCCTGGACCACGACGAGGTGGGCGAGGAGGCGCGCAAGCTCTTCGACGACGCGCAGGCGATGCTCGATCGGTTCGTCGCGGAGGAGCTGGTGTCGGCGCGGGGAGTGGTCGGACTCTGGCCGGCGAACAGCGTCGGGGACGACATCGAGCTGTATGCGGATGCGTCGCGCCGTGACGTGCTCGCGACCTTCCACACGCTGCGCCAGCAGGCACAGAAGACGCCGGGACATCCGAATCGGGCCCTGGCCGACTTCGTGGCGCCGAAGGAGACGGGCGTCGACGATTTCGTCGGGGCCTTTGCGGTCACGGCGGGCCACGGCGTCGCCGACCTCGCGGACGCCTTCGATCGGGATCACGACGATTACAACAAGATTATGGTGAAGGCGCTGGCCGACCGGCTGGCCGAAGCCTACGCGGAGCTTCTGCACGAGCGCGTTCGCAGGGAAATCTGGGGATACGCGCCGCAGGAGGAGCTCGACAACGAGGAACTCGTGCTGGAGCGGTATCGTGGGATACGCCCGGCGCCGGGCTATCCCGCCTGCCCGGACCATACGGAAAAGCTGATACTGTGGGACGTGCTCGACGCCGAAGCGGCCACGGGCATCCAGCTCACGGAAAGCATGGCCATGATGCCGGCGGCTTCCGTATGTGGACTTTACTTTGCACACCCCGATGCCGCATATTTCAACGTCGGAAAGATCGGGTCCGACCAGGTTGCCGACTACGCGGCCCGGAAGGGCATGCGGGTCCGCGACGTCGAGCGCTGGCTTGCGACGCGGTTAAACTACGATCCCGACCCGGTAGGCGCCGAAGCAGCGTAGTACAAGACTTGACGAACGTAACGTACACTCCAACCGCAATACATCGCTATGATCATTCGCTTGACCGCGCCCGCTCCGTCCCTCGTCGACGCCCTTCGTGAAGAGCGTGCGTCGGCGCTCGTCCAGGTTCTCAGCATCGCCGGCTTCGCGCTGCTCACGGCGGCGGCCGCGCAGGTTCGACTCTACGTGTGGGAAGTGCCCTTCACGCTCCAGACGCTCGTCGTTTTCGGCAGCGGTCTCTTTCTGGGCTGGCGCAACGGCATGCTCGCCCAGCTGCTGTACCTGGCGATGGGTCTATTCCTCCCCGTGTTCGCGGGAGACGGATACGGGCTCGGCTATCTGCTCGCCGCCGTCAGCGCCGGATACCTGTTCGCCTATCCGTTGACCGCGGCCGTCGTCGGATGGCTGTCGAAGCGCTGGAATTCGCTGACGGGCAGCACGCTCTCGATGATGGCGGGTTCGCTGATCTTCTTCGCATCCGGCGTCATCTGGCTGCACTTCGTGGCCGGCCACGCGACGTGGATGGAGTCGATCGATAAGGGATTCCTGCGCTTCATCCCCATCGACCTGGCGAAGATCCTGCTGGTCAGTATGTTGTACACCGGCTCGCGGCGCATGGGTGGACGAAACGAATAGGCTCTCGAGAGTTCAGAAGGCAGCGGGCGTCATCTCTTCGGAGGTGGCGCCTTTTTTGCTTGTGTATAGTTCTATTAGAAACCCGTCGAGATCTGTCTCTGCCAAGGGCCGGCGGAGTGCAACGCAGAGATGCGGGGATTATCAACGGCCCTTTAGTACGGCGAAACAACACGGGCGCACTCCAGATCCAATCACTAACGACCGGCGCAATCGGAGTACGGGATGATGACTCGGTTTCGACATCGCACTAAGATGGACGCCGCAAGCGTCGCCGCGAGGCTCGCCTCGCCGGCCGTCGTCGTGCTCGCCGCGTTCCTGCTTCTCGCCGTACCGGTCCATGCGCAGTCCAACGCGTACACCTCGGTGCTGGACGACCCGCTCGTACAGTCGCGCATCGAAACGGGCCTGGACCACCTCTACAACATGGAATTCGTCAAGGCCCGCGCCTACTTCGGATCCATCGACCGACGCTACCCGGACCACCCAGTGGGGCCGTTTCTGCTGGCTCTCAACACGTGGTGGACGATTCTTCTGGACCTGTCGGACGAGTCGCACGACGACGCGTTCTACGACGCGATGGAGGAGGTCATCGACCGGTCCGATCGCATGCTGCGCCGGAATGAGCACGACTTCGACGCGATGTTCTTCAAGGGGGCCGCGCTCGGGTTCCGGGGACGCCTTCGATCGAACCGCGGCGAATGGTTCAGGTCGGCCCGAGACGGCATTCGTGCGATGGATTACGTGTTGGGCGTCGCCGAGCGCGATCCGCGCAATGCCGATTATGCGTTTGGGAAAGGCATCTACGACTACTACGCGGCGGCGATACCGGACCGGTATCCGTACGTGAAGCCGGTGATGGTCTTTTTCCCGAACGGCAGCCGCAGCCGCGGCATCCGTGAGCTCGAGCGGACCGTCGAGGATGGCCGGTTCGTTCGTACCGAGGCGGCGTACTTTCTCTTGCAGATCTACTACCTCTTCGAGAACGACTACGACCGCAGCGTGTATTATGCCACGTGGCTGCGGAATAGACATCCGAAAAACTCCTTCTTTCACACGTTCGAGGGGCGGGTCTACGCGAAATGGGGCCGCTGGGAGAAATCCCGCTCCGTCTTTGAGTCCGTCGTCGATCGGTATGAAAACGAAGCCCCCGGCTACAACGATGCGGCGGCCGTGCAGGCTTACTATTTTCTGGCGCGGAGCCACATGGTGTACCGCGAGTACGAAACGGCGCTGGCGTATCTGGCGGAGCTGCGCGAGCTGTCCGACGGGACCGGTGAGGACGGCTACTTCGAGGTGCTCGGGAGACTGCGTGAAGGGATGTCCCGCGACGCGAGAGGGGAGCGCGCTCATGCCGTCGCGGCCTACCGTCAGGTGCTGCGGATGAAAGACTGGTCCGGAGCACACCAGCGTGCGAAACGTTACCTGGATACGCCGTATCAGGGTTAGCAGGCCCTCCGTTCTGTGCAACGAAGTACGAAGCAAGGTCATCATGTTCATCCGATACCTGAAGTGGGACGCCGAACGCCATGGGGACACCCGGCCCCTGTTCGAGCAGCTCTTCGATCTTTTTCAGGAGCTGCTGCAGCACACGGCGGGCGATGCGGCCGAAGCGCTGAACTGGCTCACGCAGCTCGACAAGCAGTACGGGCTGACGGATGAGGAGACGGGGATCGGGGACTTCATCGAGGAGCTCAAGAAGCGCGGGTTCTTGCAGGAGGACGAGCAGGGGGAGATACGCATAACGGCCCGCACGGAGCGTTCGCTGCGCCGGCGATCGCTGGAAGAGGTCTTCCGCCAGCTGCGCAAGAGCGGAAGAGGCAGCCACAAGACGCCGTTCGCGGGGCGGGGGGACGAGCGGCTGCCGGAGACGAGATCCTGGCGGTTCGGCGACGATCCCCATCTGCTGAACGTGACCGATACGCTCTCGAACTCCTTTCGCCGGGCGGGCGTGCGGAACTGGAACCTGAAGGAGGAGGACTTCGAGGTCCATGAGACGGACCATCAGACGAATATGTCGACGGTTCTCATGATCGATCTCTCTCACTCGATGGTCCTTTACGGTGAAGACCGGATTACGCCGGCGCGCAAGACCGCCATGGCCCTGTCGGAGCTGATCATGACGCAGTATCCGAAGGATTCGCTCGACATCGTGGCATTCGGAAACGACGCGTGGGAAGTGTCCGTCAAGGATCTTCCCTACCTGGAGGTCGGGCCGTACTACACGAATACGCGGGCCGGGCTTCAGCGGGCACGCGATATCCTGCACCGGCGCAAGAACCGCAACAAGCAGATCTTCATGATCACGGACGGCAAGCCGAGCTGTCACATCGAGTACGGGAGGATGTATCGCAATGCATTCGGACTCGACCGCCGCATCGTCAACAAAGTGCTCGACGAAGCCGTCATCTGTCGCCGCGAGGGGGTTACGATCACCACATTCATGATCGCCCGCGACCCGTATCTCCAGAACTTCGTGCGGGAGCTGACCGAGTCGAATCACGGCCGGGCGTACTACGCCAGCCTGGATGACCTCGGCGAATACATCTTCGAAGATTACATCCGCAATCGACGGAAACGGCTTCGGTGAAGCCGGATCGCCAATCCTCCGGTCCAGCGCAAAACAGCTCCTCCCATGTCCATTCGTCCCAAGCAGTCGCTCGGCCAGAACTTCCTGCACGATCCGAATATCGTGCGGAAGATCGTGGACGCCGTCCGCGCACCCGCCGACAGGCACGTGGTTGAGATCGGGGCTGGACAGGGCGCGCTCACGGGAGAGCTCCTCGAACGGTTTGCGACCTTCACGGCGTTCGAGATCGACGAGCGCGCCGTCGCGTACCTGCGGGGTGAATTTCCCGATCTCGACGTCCGCGAACGCGACATTCTCCAGCTCGATTGGGCGTCGCTCGCCGAAGAGAAGGGGGCGCCGATCTACGTGGTCGGGAATCTGCCCTATAACATCACGAGCCAGATCCTCTTCGACCTGATCGACGCGCGAACCATCGTGCGCGAGGCCGTCGTGATGATGCAGCTCGAGGTCGCGGAGCGACTCGTCGCGGAGCCGCGCACGAAGGCCTACGGAATCCTGAGCGTGCAGCTGCAAACCTTTACGGAGCCGGAACTGCTCTTTAAGGTATCGCCCAACGTGTTTTTCCCGCGGCCGGACGTGCACAGCGCGATGGTGCGGCTGCGGCTGCGCGGCGACGATTCCATGCTGGACGACGTGGATCCCGAGTTTCTCCGCGACGTCATCCGTACGGCGTTCAATCAGCGGCGCAAAACGCTGCGCAACAGCCTCGGGCGATGGACGCGGGGGATGGGCATCGAACTGGAAGGAGATCTCGAAGGGCGTCGCGCCGAGGAACTGACGCCCCCGGAGTTTGTCGCACTCGCACGTTATCTTGAGTCTCGTTCGTAGTGCCGGGCGTGCGCTCCGGCGCATCTCGCGGCGTATCTCCCAGGGCATCAGGGCGTGCGTCTCCCGAACGGCTCATCCACCATCACTAAGCTCACATCGCGACCGCCGCTTCGCTGCACCGTATGGAACGACCCGCCGTCGAGAATGGAGACATCGAGAAGGACGATGTTGAACGTCCGCCAGGTCTGCTTGAAGTAGACCGGGATCTGGTGACGGACATCGCCACGCTGCTCGAGTCGAACATGCAGGGGATGGTCATGAATCTCGTGGCCGACCTCTATCCCGTCGACCTGGCGCAGCTGCTGAGCCATCTCTCCGCCGTTGAGGCGGAAACGCTGTTCAGCTGGCTGCCGGACGACCAGGCGGGTCTCGTGCTGGCGGAGCTCGACGACGAGTTTCGCGCCCGCCTCCTGGAGGGAGCCAATGCGGAGAAGGTGACGACGCTGCTGGGTCACCTCGAGACGGACGATGCCGCCGACGTGCTGGCCGACCTTCCGTCGGAGATGGCGTTTCAGGTCCTCCCCCGGCTTGAAAACAGCGCAGACGTTCGGTCGCTGCTCGGGTACGACGAGGAGTCGGCGGGCGGCATCATGGGGACGGAGTTCGTCGTCGTGTCCAGCACCTGGACCTCCGGCGAGGCCACGGAGGAGGTGCGGCGAAACGCTGACAAGGTGGAGGACGTGTACGCCGTTTTTGCCGTCGACGAACGCGGGAAGCTCGTCGGCAGCGTCTCGCTGAAAAATCTGCTGCTGACACCGGCCGATTCGCTCGTGTCGGACATTATGGACGCCGATCTGATCACCGTGACGCCGCACATAGACCAGGAGGAGGTCGCCCGCATTATGCAGCGCTACGACCTCGTGTCGCTGCCGGTGGTGGACGCGCAGGGCACGATGCTCGGCCGGATTACCATCGACGACATCGTCGACGTCATCCGCGAGGAAGCCGAGGAAGACATCCAGCGCATGAGCGGTATGTCGGGCAGCGAGGAGCCGACCGACACCGTGCTGCGAATCATCCGCGGCCGCCTGCCGTGGCTGCTCGTCGGCATGGCCGGGGCAGGGCTGTCCGGACTCGTTATCGGACAGTTCGAAGGGGCGCTGGAGCAGGCGGTCGTCCTGGCGGCGTTCATCCCGATCGTGATGGCGATGGCAGGCAACGCAGGCATCCAGAGCTCGGCCATCGTCGTGCAGGGCCTCGCCAGCGGTGAGGTGTGGTCGACGGACGTCCTGCGCCGCATCGGAAAGGAGCTCAGCGTGGCCGTGCTCAACGGCATCGTGCTGGCACTTGTCCTGGGCGGAGCCGTGATGCTGCTGCCGATCGAGAGCGACCGCATCCCGCGGCTCGCGGTCACGGCGTCTCTGTCGATGCTGACGACCATCGTACTGGCCACGCTGATCGGAACGACCGTCCCACTGCTTCTCGACCGCCTCAAGATCGACCCCGCGCTGGCCACGGGTCCCTTCATCATGACCAGCAACGACATCCTCGGCCTGGCGATCTATTTTCTGCTGGCGACGCTGATCTATCTCTAAGTGAATCGCGCGCCGCGGTTGTTCATCGCCGGCCCAAGCAACGCTAGCTTAAGCGAACGCTGACCATGCCTGCTCTCGCACGACTCTGGATCAAGACGGCCCTCGGCTATATGGTCGCCGCGCTCCTTCTCGGCGTATGGCTCGCCGCCGAGCCGTGGCTTCCGGTTTGGATCGGGTCGGCAGACGGACAGGGCAGCGTGGCCGCCGTGCGGGCGTCGGGCGGCCTCACGGCGGCACTCCGAGCCGTCTTCGTTCATCTCTTCGTCGTAGGCTGGCTCACGCAGCTTATCTTCGGCGTCGCCTACTGGCTGTTTCCCCGACATTCACGCGAGGAGCCGTACGGCAGGTCGGAATGGGCCTGGTTGTCGTTCGGGTTGCTCAACGGCGGACTCCTCCTGCGGGCCGCGGCCGAGCCCGCTCGTGCGGTGGGCGGGTCGGGCTTCTGGGCCTGGTCGCTGGTCGTCGCGGCGCTGCTGCAGTGGATCGCGACGGTATGCTACGCCGCCTACATCTGGACCAGGGTAAGGACGAAGTGATATGCCCGAGCGAAGCGTATGGATCGTAAGAGGAGCTCTCGTCTACCTTTGCGCAGGGGTTACGCTGGGGACGCTGCTGCTGGTCGACAAGGGACTCGGCATCGGCAGCCGTATCTGGCTGTACCGGCCGCTGCACGTTGAATTTTTGTTTTTCGGGTGGATGGTGCAGCTCGTATTCGGCGTCGCCTCCTGGATCCTGCCCAGCGCCCCCTCGAGACAGTCCGACCTACCGCTTCTCGCAGCCTGTGCAGCGCTGAACGTGGGCCTCTGGCTGGCCGGATGGGGTGCCGTCGGCGGTGCGACCGGCGTGCTCTTCGTCGGACGGGTAACGGAGGCGGTGTCGGTAGCCCTCTTCGCCGCCTACGTCTGGCCCCGCGTCAGGGCGTTTGCACGCGCGTGACTGCCTACCTTCCGCTCGTGGAGGTGGACTCGAATTCGGCGCCGTCGTTGTACTTCGACGGGCATTTCACCAGGATGTGATCGGCCACGAAGACGTCACCTACGGCGCGTCCGTTGACCACGAGACGCTCGGCGTCCTCGAAATTGGCGGGTTTGGGATTCGGATAATTGACCTGACGGATACTTCCCGCCTCGTCCTTCATGTAGAAGCTGAAGACGTTTCGGTCGCGGTCGTATTGGAACTGCCGATCTTCCACCCATTCCCCGACGACGTGGGCCGACGTGCCCGTCTCCGCCGCCTGTGCAAAATTCATGTAACCGCCCACCTGCTTCCCGAAATTCACGAACAGGAGTCCGCCGAATCCCAGCATAAGGACCAATCCAATGATCGTTTTAGGCTTCACGACAGCAATACGTGGTTAGTGGATGGGGTGGAGCGAGGCCGTTGATGTTGGGTTCTTCAACAGGCTTTTATGCCCCGGTATCTTTCTCTGCAATGCGTTCGTCCATCGTACGTTCCAGGCGGTCCAGTCTGCGGTCGGTTCGGAATACGAGCAGTGCCAGCCCGATCCAGATGATCAACACGACGGCCAGCACGACGTAGAGCTTGTCCTCCGCGAGCATGACGCGCTCCAGTCCCGTGCTTTCCTGTACGGGCACTTCTTCCTGACCCGTCCACAACGTGTCGTAGGCCGTCGACTGGGCCGTCGAATCGGCCTCCTGTAGGGGATGAATGGTCATACCTCGAGGGGGTCGTCTGCTCGGTGATTGAGGACGGCAAGGCGCACGCGCTGCGTGTAAAGGATCCAGAAAAGCCCGATGAATCCGATCACGGCCGGATAGAAGACGAGCCGCATGACGGGATCGGTTATTTCACTGAAGGCCGGGTTTCCCTCCGCACCGGGATGGAGGCTCTCCATCTGGCGGGGTAACACGTACAGCAGGAACGGTACGGTCGCTGCAGCAAACAGGTTGTATACCGCCGCGATGCGGGCGCGCTTGTCGGGCTCGTCGATGCTGGAGCGCAGCGTGAAATAGGCACCGTAGATCAGCAGCTGCACGGCGGCCATGGTCTGCTTCGGATCGAAGTTCCACCAGATATTCTGTCCGACGTACCACGTGAAGCGCGCCCACACGACCCCGGTAACGAGTCCCAGCACGCCGAACACCGCGCCCACGCGCGCCGCCTGGAGTGCCCGAACGTCCCGGATCCGGTCACGAGACTGGAGGTATCGGAGTGAATGGTAGGCCGAGACGAAAAAAGCCGCCATCATCGTGAACCACATCGGCACGTGAAAATACAGGTTACGCGCCGTGTGCTCGAGGATGTTGATCTTCGGGATGTCCAGCAGAAAGGCCGCCAGAATGACGGCCGTCAGCCACACCGCGACGGCGTTGCGAATGCTGCGATAGGCGGAACGCGGCGCGCCGGCGTCTGAGATGCCGTTACCTGAACTCCCGGTAGGTGAGGTGCGCATCCGTGTGATGGGTAACGTGCGGGGTGATACGTGGCGTGTACTGCGCGGTCCGGCTTCTGCGGCGTGCCCTGCGCGCCGTTGCCCTAGGTATGGCCTCGCCGCCAAGGCTGGTTGGCATGGCCTTCTGGGTGCAATCTGTCCGGTATGGCCGGCCGGACGCTAAGAAAAGTACGAAAGGTGTCAATCGTTCCAAACGAAGTCGAAAAGAAGAACCGACGCGGTCACGACGACGCCGCCGAAACCGACGAGCGTGGCGAGCTCGTCCCCGACGGCGCTCCATCCCAATCCGCCTTCGAGCGCGTGGCGGGAGGCCGTGACGACGGACATCAACAGGGGCACGAGTACGGGGAAGAGCAGCACGGGAAGCAGGGGCCCGTGCGTGGCGGCCCGGGCGATGAGCGCTGCGAGCAGCGTCGTAGCCCCTGCGAGTCCGATCGCCCCCAACAGGAGCGTAAGCGCCAGCAGCCCAGGGTAGGTGACGCGGATACTCAGCAGCAGGATCATCGCCAGTACGGCGACCGTGGTGAGGACCAGTAGAAGGAGGAAGTTGAAAAACAGCTTACCCGCAAAGACCATGCTTGGACGCGTATTGAGCTGGAGGAGGAGCACGGTTCCCCGCTCTTCCTCGCTGACGAACGACCGGTCGAGTCCGACCGACGCCGCGAATAGAATCACGATCCACAGCAGACCTGCGTGGATTCGGGGGCCGATCGATTCCTGGCCTACCGCGAACAGGAGCAGCAGGATGGACGCCAGCACGAACATCAACAACATGTTGACGGCGTACCGGCTTCGAAGCTCGAGGCGTACGTCTTTCATGAAGACGGCCCACGTTCCATGGAGCCAGTTCATGACGGGCGGCGCGGGTAGGTGATCGTGGATGTACGGTCGTCCGGCATCCGCTGCGGCGCGGCCCCGGTGGGGTCGTCGAATTCTCCGATAAAGGCGATTTCCGGCTCGAGCACGAAGCCCGTCTCCCGCTCGATCACGTCCTGCACGTACGCGATCAGCGCCGTGACATCCGACGCCTTCGCGCCGCCCCGGTTGATCATGATATTGGCATGGCGGTGCGTGATCTCGGCGCCTCCGATGCGCATACCCTTGAGGCCGGCTTCATCGATCAGTCGTCCGGCCCCGACGCCCTCGATCTTCTTGAAGATCGAGCCGGCGCTCGGCTCCGTATCGAGCGGGGGGTGCCGCTCCTTTCGCCATTTCAGATTGGCGGCCATGATCTCGCGCAGGCGTTCCTCAGGAGCCGTACGCAGCTGGAAGGACGCGGAGAGCACCACGTCGTCCCGGTCGTGCAGGATGGAATAATCGTAACCGAAGTTGAAGTACTCGGCTCCGACGGTCCGGCGTTCCCCTTCTTCCGTAAGGATCTCCGCTTCGTGGAGCACCTCTTCGATAAACATGGTTCGCGCGCGCTCAGGAGGTGGGGAGAGAAAGTGCAGGTTCTGCCACAGCGCCCCGCCGACGGTCGACGGAATGCCGACATAATGCTCGAGTCCTGAGAGTCCGGCCGAGACCGTAGCCTCGATGAGGTCCGGATACACGATGGCGCCGGCCTCGGCGCGGACGAGCCCGGTATCGGGATCGATGGAGATTTCGTCCGCCGCGCTGTGGACGACCAGCCCGCGCACGCCGAGGTCACCCACGAGAATGTTGGCGCCGCGTCCGAGAAGGAAGTACGGCACGTCGTGCGCTCGCGCCACGAGAATAGCTCGCGCCAGTTCGTCGCACGTGCGCGCCTCGAAAAACAGATCCGCGGGCCCACCGATCCGAAAGGTCGTCAGCGAGGCCAGGTCGATCTGGCGCTGAAGGCGATCCGCACCCAGCGCGTCTTCCAGCGCCGCCATCGTCGAATCCGGCAGCCGATTCT
Source organism: Rhodothermales bacterium (assembly GCA_040904565.1). Classification (GTDB taxonomy): domain Bacteria; phylum Bacteroidota; class Rhodothermia; order Rhodothermales; family VXPQ01; genus JBBDTI01. The sequence continues at coordinate 76,816 of JBBDTI010000016.1, read as the reverse complement.
CTATATTCATTGCAAGCATCCCAGTACTGATTCGGCCTCCTAACGGCGGCGTGGGCGTTCATGTTGCCGCACCGGTCGACGGAGCGCATCCGGAAGAGCAACGGTGAGCATCAGCCTATGGCACAATCCGAGGATTTCTTTGAACGGGTGTGGGCTGTGGTCGGCCGCATTCCGTACGGCAAGGTAACCACCTACGGGCATATCGCCGGCCATCTGGGCGTGCGGAGCGCCGCCCGAACGGTGGGATGGGCCCTGAACTCGGCGGCCGGGACGGAGCTGCCGTGTCATCGTGTCGTAAATCGGTACGGAGGGTTGTCGGGAAAGCGCCACTTCGAGGGGCCGCACGTCATGGAAGAACGCCTTCGATCGGAGGGTGTCACGTTCGACGACGATGGATGCGTGGTGCTGGAAGAGCATCTATGGGATCCTTCCGGGGCGGAGTGATTGCAGCCGTGCGGCGAGGAATTTCACGCGGCCGCATCTAAAGCGCGACGTCGTCCAGCGTCCTCCAGAAGTCGGGAAACGACACCGCCGCGCACGACGCGTGCTCGACGACCGTCTCCCCGTCGGCCATCAGTCCGGCGACGCCCATGGCCATGGCGATGCGGTGGTCGTGGAAGCTGTCCACCACGGCACCCTTGAGAGCGGCCGGGCCCTCGACGGCCAATCCGTCCTCGAATTCCTCCACCGAAGCGCCCATGCGTCGCAGGTTGTCTACCATGGCGCGAATGCGGTCGGTCTCTTTGACGCGGAGCTCTTTCGCATCGCGGATTTCGGTGCGGCCCTCCGCAAGCGCGCCGGCGACGGCCAGAATGGGCACTTCATCGATCAGCACGGGGATGAGTTCTCCGTCGACGCGGACCCCCTGCAAGTCCGATGCGCGAACGGTCAGGTCGCCTATCGGCTCGCCGCCGCGATTCGTCTCGTTCGAAACCTCGATGCGAGCGCCCATGGCCTGCAGCACGTGCAGGAGGGCGTTCCGGGTCGGGTTCAGTCCGACGCGAGGCAGGTGCAGCTCGCCTTCCGGGGCGGCCGCGCCGGCCACGAGGAAGAACGCCGCCGCCGAGAAATCGCGCGGCACCGTCCACGTTCGGGGCTCGATCGCGATGTCCTTCTCGGCCAGGATGTGTCGTTCCCCATTTTTTTCGATGACCGCGAGGCCGAGCATGCGCTCGGTGTGGTCGCGTGAGGGTAGTTCCTCGATGACCGTCGTACGTCCTTCCGCGAAGAGCCCGGCGAGCAGGACGCAGGACTTCACCTGGGCGGACGGTATCGGCAGGCGGTAGGTGATGCCGTGCAGCTCGGAGCCGCCCTCGATGCGAATCGGTGCGTGTCCGGAGGTGAGGTGGATGCGGGCACCCATCTCCCGAAGCGGGAGCGCGATGCGCTCCATCGGCCGGCCGCTAAGAAATTCGTCGCCAACGAGCTCGCTGTCGAACGGACGGCCGGCCAGCATGCCGGCGAGCAGCCGCATGGTCGTGCCCGAATTGCCGCAATCGATGGGTTCATCCGGCGCACGGAATCCACCGAGTCCGCGCCCGTGAACGACCAGCGCGTCGTCCTCTTCCGCGATCTCGATCCCCAGCCGGCGGAGGCACGAAAGCGTCGACTGCGGGTCGGCCGACGCCGGGTAGTTCATCACGGTGGACGTGCCCTCGCCCATGGCTGCGAACAGCGCCGAGCGGTGTGCGATGGACTTGTCGGGCGGAAGATCCACCGACCCGGCTACCCCATTGGTTCGCCGTATGCGGGCACGGTCTGCCGATGTATCGAATGAAACACGCAAGGTGGCTGGTGAAAATGTTGAGTGAGGAACGATTGGGTGACGGCGCCGCTTTAGGACGAAGCCGCGCAGCCATACAAAGGTAAGAAATCGAACTATGCCTCCCGCGCCGGGCCGGCCGGCGGCACCGACGTTACGGAACGGAGAAGCTCTCGTTTTTCGTCCCACGGGAGGAAGGCGTACCGGAAGCCGTTCAGGACGATCTCCCGGAGGTCCTCGCTGGAAACTCCCGCCTCCGTGTGGGTTCGGTAGAGCTCCTTCGTGAGGGTCGTGCGGCTGAACAATCGGTTGTCCGTGTTGATCGTGACCGGTACGCCTACCTCGACGTACTGCCGGAGCGGATGTTCTTCCAGACGTTCTACGACGTGGGTCTGTACGTTGCTCGTCGGGCAGATTTCCAGAGGGATGCGGTGGTCGGCGAAATACCGCATGAGTTCGGTGTCGCGATACAGCGTGGTTCCGTGACCGATACGGTGCGCGCCGCAGAAGAACACGGCCTGTTTGATCGAGTCCGGGCCCCAGGATTCGCCGGCGTGGACGGTGAGGCCGAGCAGCTGGTTGCGCGCGACGTAGAAGGCGCTCAGATGCTGCTTGGGCGGGTGGCCGGCTTCACCGCCGGCCAGGTCGAAGGCGACGACGCCCCGGTTGCGGTAGGCTACGGCCAGCTCGGCGAGGCGCAGCGACGTACTCTCCAGCCGGCTTCGCAGTCCGCAGATAATCAGGTTGGTACGTATGCCGGAATCGCGTTCGGCGCGAGCGAGCCCTTCCAGCACGGCATCGGTCACGTCTTCCAGCGACAGGCCGTCTTCGGTATGCAGGATCGGGCTGAAGCGGACCTCCAGGTAGCGGACGTTTTCTTCAGCGCAGTCTGCGGCGAGTTCGTACGCCGAGCGAGCCAGTGCCGCTCGCGTCTGCATCAGTGGAAGCGTATACTGAAACCAGGACAGATACGCCTCCAGATTTTCCGACGCGTCGATCTGCAGGAGGATGTTGAGAAGTTCCTCACGGTCGGTCGACGGAAGGAGGGCCGACCGCCCCTGACCTCGCGCGAAATCCAGCATCGTATCGAGACGGAGGGAGCCGTCCAGGTGGCAGTGCAGCTCTGCCTTCGGCCACGTTTTAATGGCCTGACGCGATAGCGTGTCGGCTTG
>JBBDTI010000016.1:49204-73782 GCA_040904565.1 Rhodothermales bacterium | reverse complement strand
GCAGCTCTGCCTTCGGCCACGTTTTAATGGCCTGACGCGATAGCGTGTCGGCTTGCGGCATGAGCGTCGTTGACGTAGCTTGAGGGAGTGAATTTACGAGCCGCGCAGTAGGCGGTTTCTGTGGTTGGTTTTCGTGGCTGGTTTCTGTGGCCGGTTGTTGCGATCGGCTATTGCGGGCGGATTCTGCGATCGGTTGCTCTCGGGCGTGGCTGGATTCGCGTGCGAGGCGGCTTTGCCATCTCGGCTGCGAGACCCCTTCGATAGGGCGCGAGCGACGCTGGAACCGCGCCTGCGACGCGACGTTGTTCGAGAACCAATTCTACAATCCGCCGCCGGGCAGAAATCCCGGAATGTGGCCCACAATCAACAGGTATTATTCTACAGGTGGTCGACTATGAGTCTGGGAATGCCGGAAATCATCCTGATATTCCTCGTCGTGCTGCTGGTCTTCGGCGCGAAGCGAATACCGGAGATCGCACGCGGGCTCGGCAAGGGTATCCGCGAATTCAAAGATGCGACGAATGACATTAAGAGCGAGCTGAACGTGGATCTCGACGACCGCCGCTCCATCAAGCAGCCGCGCCCTCCGTCTCAGGGTTCGACGGCCCCGCGTCAGTCGGAGAGCTATCAGCCGGCGGAGTCCGCAAAGCCGGAGGCCGGCAAGTCGGAATCGGCCGAGGCCGGCAGTTCGGAAGAAGCGGTAAAGAGCTGACGCCGGGATCGCGGCTTCCGCTCGCGGGATGACGCGTTCGCGCCTCTGCTTTTTCGCGGCTCTGCGTGTCAGGGTTCTGCGAAATGCGCTCGCCACACGGCGGGTTGGACGTACACGTGTCCGACGAGAAACAGAAGCCGAGGACCGCCGGAAACATGAGCCGAAAACCGTCAACCGAGAACGGCACGTCATTTCATGACATTTGCTGAGACCCGTCGCGCGTTAGAACGGGATGAGACCAGTTGCGAGCGATTGGTCTCTTCGTTTTTGGAGCGTATTCGAGCCGATAACGAGCGGCTGAACGTATTTACCTATCTGGATGACGACGGCGCCCTGAATCACGCCCGGTACCTCGACAGCCGCCTGGCTCGCGGAGACGCGGCCCCGCTGACCGGTATGGTCGTGGCCGTCAAAGACGTGATTTGCATCAAGGGGCGGCGCGTCACCTGCGCGTCCCGGATGCTCGAGGAGTTCGAGTCGCTCTACGACGCGACGGCCATCGAGCGGCTGCGGGACGCCGGTGCGATCTTTATCGGCAAGACGAACTGCGACCAGTTCGCGATGGGCTCGTCCAACGAGAACTCCTACTTCGGGCCCGTAAAGAATCCAGCAGACACGGACTACGTACCGGGCGGCTCGTCCGGCGGCTCGGCCGCCGCCGTAGGCTCCGGCATGTGCCACACGGCGCTCGGAACGGATACGGGCGGCTCCATTCGGCAGCCTGCTGCGTTTTGCGGGGTCGTCGGACTCAAACCTACGTACGGACGTGTGAGCCGGCACGGCCTCGTCGCGTTTGCCTCCTCGTTCGATTGCATCGGTCCGTTCGGCCGGAGCGTCGAAGACGTCGCGCTCGTGCTCAATCACATTGCCGGACGGGATCGGTGGGACTCGACGAGTGCGCCGGTGGACGTGCCCGACTACAAGCAGGCGATGACCGGGAGCGTCGAGGGCATGCGGATCGGGCTGCCGAAGGAGTACTTTGCTGACGGACTCGACGACGCCATCCGGCGTATGATCGAGGAGCGCGTCCGATCCCTGGAGGCTGCCGGCGCCGAGGTGAAAGAAATCTCTCTGCCGCACACGGAATACGGCATCGCCACGTACTATATCCTTACGACGGCCGAGGCGTCGAGCAACCTCGCTCGCTACGACGGCATCCGTTACGGCTACCGAAGCGATCTGCAGGAGGATCGCGCCGTGCTTAAAGTGGAGCGCGAGGAGATCGAGTCGGCGCTCGCCGCCGCCGGATCGGAAGATCGCAGAAACGAGCTGCGCGACCGGCTGGCCGATCAGGAATCCATTCTCCATCGGATGTATACGTCGACGCGTACGGAGGGCTTCGGGGACGAGGTCAAGCGGCGTATCATGCTCGGGACGTACGTCCTTTCCTCGGGCTACTACGACGCCTATTACGCGAAGGGCCAGAAGGTGCGAACGCTCATCAGGAACGATTTCGACGCCGCGTTCGAGCAGGTGGACGTCATCGCGACGCCCGCCACGCCGACGCCCGCCTTCGAGATCGGAAGCAAGGTGGACGATCCCCTCGAAATGTATCTGAGCGACGTCTATACCGTCAACGCCAACCTCGCGGGCATTCCCGGACTCGTGGTCCCGATCGGTGAGCACCCCGACGAACCCCATCTCCCCGTGGGATTGCAGCTTCTCGGACGCCACTTCGACGAGGCGGCGCTGCTTCAGGTCGGTGACGTGGTCGAACGCCAGATGGCGTCGGACAACTAGGTGATGCGTGCAGGGACGAACCGCTCCGTTCGTTCTCACCCGCACGTCCTCATCCCCGCGGCTCGCCTCCTGCGGATCCTCGCGGTTGTATGTGCGGCCGTCTGTTTCGTGCTGACGACGGGCGTCGCAACGCTTCACGCGCAGTCGGCCACGCTTCGCGGTTTCGTCACTTCGGGTGGGGACGGACAGCCGCTCCCCGGCGTCAATGTGATCGCTACGCATGCGAACGCCGCGCCGGTTGGCGTGGCGACCGACCGCGACGGTTTCTACGCGTTGTCGCGCATCACTTCGGGCACGGTCGTCGTTCGCGCGACGTTCATCGGGTTCGAACCGTTCGTCGACACGCTGGCCCTCGCTCCCGGTATCACGGCCCTCAATATCACGCTCGAGGAAGCCACCACCTCTCTCGACGAGCTCGTCGTACAATCCGATCGCGAGGCGGCCGGCGCGGCCGGGATTACGGCCGGACTCCAGACCGTCCGTTCGGCCGACATCGAGCTCGTTCCCATGCCGGACGTGTCGGCGGACCTGGTGAACTATCTCACGACGCTTCCGGGCGTCGTTTCCCAGGGCGATCGCGGCGGCCAGCTCTTCATCCGGGGCGGCGAGCCGACGCAGAACATGGTGCTGCTCGACGGCATGCCCATTTACCAGCCGTTCCATTTCCTCGGTTTTTACTCGGCCTTCCCGGCGGAGATCATCAGCACGGCGGATGTATACGCGGGCGGATTCGGAGGGCGATACGGCGGACGGCTATCATCCGTAATCGACGTCTCCGCACGCACCGGCAACAAGGCGCGGCACGCGGGTGCCGTGTCGGTGGCGCCCTTCCTGGCGGCCGCCCGCGCGGAAGGTCCGATCGTTCGTGACGACGTCTCGTATCTTGCTTCCTGGCGGACGTCGATGATCGAGCAGATCGCCTCACGTGTCGTCGACGCAGCGCTGCCTTTCCGCTTCAGCGATCGTTTCGGAAAGCTCCACGCCACGCTGGGCGGCGGAGCGCAGCTTTCCGTCACCGTGCTGCACACGACGGACACGGGACGGCTGGGCCCCGATCCGCTCTCCGCCGCCGACGTGCCGGAGGAGGACGAGGCCAGGATGGAAAACCTGGCCGTCGGCGCGCGACTCATTTTCCTTCCTCCCGACATCAACCTGTTCGGGGAAGTGCTCGTTTCCCGTTCCCGCGTCGAGAGCTCGCTCGGCCCTCCCGGTCAGGCCCACCAGTCCTCCACGACGACGCGGAGCGGCGTCGACGTTCACGCCACGCAGTACTACGGCGCCCTCGACCTCAACTGGGGCGCGGCCGTTCATCTGATGGAGCTCGAAATCGCGTTGGACGGACTCTTTCAGAACGTGGTGCCCACCACGGAATTCGTGACGGAAACGGCGCTGTACGTGGAACCGGTGTACCGTGCTCCGTATGGACTTCGGATCGAGCCGTCCATGCGGCTGCAGGCGTTTCCGAGCAAGGGACGATCCTTCATTGAGCCGCGGCTGCGGGCCGTCTGGAGCACCGGCGTGCACCGGTTCAGCGGCGCCGCGGGGGTCTATCATCAGGAGGTCGTTGGACTCAACGACCGCCGCAACGTAGGCAACGTGTTCACGGCGTGGACGTCGTCTCCCCGCGGCCTCGTCCCGAGGGCACGTCACGTCATCCTCGGGTGGCGAGCGAATCCAGCGTCGTGGCTCGACGTGTCCGTGGAAGGCTTCCACAAGCGATTGGACGATCTCATGGTGCCGGAGTGGACCGCCTTTCCCCGGTTCACGTCGCGACTTCAGGAGGCGCGCGGCCGAGTACGCGGCGTCGACGCCCGTGCGGAGATAACGGCCGGACCCTTCTATGCGGCGGCCGGCTACGGGTATGCGGCGGTCGATTATTACGTTAGCGTTCCGGCCCTTCAGATCGTGTTCGGCGAGGAGGAGACTCGGTACGCGCCGCCGCACGACCGGAAACACCAGATGAGCCTGCTCGGCAGCGTCAGCTTACGCGGGTTCGACCTGAGTGCCCGGTGGCAGTTCGGCAGCGGCCTGCCGTTCAGCACGTCGATGGGATTCGACCGGTTCGTGCTGATGGACAGCCTGGTGCATGTCGCCGGCGAGGCCGGGATGGAGCGCGTGCTCTACCAGCGCCCGTACACCGGGCGGCTTCCGACGTATCATCGGCTCGACGTCACGCTCGAATATACGCGTCCGCTCAGCGACGGCATCCGGCTGACAGCGCAGGCCGGCCTCGTCAATGTCTACGACCGGCTCAATCTGTTCTATCTGGACCTCTTCACGCTGCGCAGAGTGGATCAGCTGCCCCTCATTCCGTCGGTCGGACTCAGGCTGGGGCTCAACTAGATGCGGCGCCGACGACATATCGGGTGGTGGATGGTGCTGGCGACGGCCTTCATGCTGCCGGCCTGCGACAACTCCGTGGATCCGTTCGTCGAGGCGGATCGCTACTTTACGCTCTGGGGCTATCTGGATACGGCGTCCGATACGCAGTTCGTCCGCGTCGTCCCCTTTCGGCGTGAGATTGGCGAGCCGGATGAGCGCGAGCTAGACGTCGACGTGACGGCGCTCGAGCTCGGAACGGGGCTGCGATTCGCATGGCGCGATTCCGTCGTGGAGTATGATGACGGTTCGATCGGGCACGTCTTTCACGCTCCGTTTCGACCCGTTCCCGGTCGGACCTACCGCGTTCGCGTTCGGCGATCCGACGGCGCCGAGACGTGGGCGGAAACACTCGTTCCGACGTCCGATCGCGCCCGTATCGCCCCCCCGGATCAGTTCAGTCCCGGGAGCATTACCCAGGACGTTACGTGGGAAAGCGTCGACGATCCGCCCTTCCGTGTGGAGGTCTGGTACCGTTTCGCGTCCGTTCCTCCCTCTCTTCCATTTCATCACGAAGTGATTACGTACGAGGACGTAGGGACGCCGGTCGACGACGGGTGGCGCGTCTCGGTTCGACTGAGCGAGGATGCCGCGTCCATGAACGTCGGGTCTTCCGCGGAACTGCTCGGCATCGGGATGCGGCTGACGATGTCGGACGATGAATGGCGCCCTCCGGGCGGCGTGTTCGACCGGGAGCTGCTCGTCCAGCCCGGTGTGCTTTCGAACGTGGAGCACGGGTACGGCTTCGTCGGTGCCGTCAACCACTTCGCGGCCGAATGGGTGCTGAATGATCTCGTCACCCGTCGTCTCGGCTTCAACGCGCCGGATTGAGCGGTGCGCCTCAATTCGGGCTGTCGGGCGAGGGACAGTCGACCCCTGTGGAGGCACCCCTGGGCACCCATTCGGCGGATACGCACTCGGGGTAGTCCCAGTTGATTAGAAAGCGGAATTGGACGCCGCCGGTCAGCTGCCCGATCAGTGCGACGTCTGCGTCTCCATCCTGATTGTAATCGGCGACGGCCATCGAGGCGAACCGCATGCCGGTAAATTCCCATTCCGGGACGAATGCGCCGTCGTCGTTCACCAGCAGCTTCAAGAACGGCGTCTCCAGCACGGCGTTGGTTCCGACGACGAATATGTCGAGGTCGCCGTCCCGATCCGCATCTCCCCACCGAGCGCGGCCCAGCGTCCAGCCTTCCAGGTCATATGCCGTTTCGACGAGGACCCCGTCGTCATTGCGGTATACCCGGGCGATGCCCAGCAGAAACCGAGGATCGAGTCGTCCGCCCGTCAGGAGCAAATCGGGGTCGCCGTCCCGATCGTAGTCGGCCCAGTCGACCGAGCCGAAGGCCAGGCGGGGGAGGTTGTATCCGGCATCTACGAACGCGCCGCCGTCGTTTCGGTACACGCCGGTGACGAATGCACCCTCGCCGCCGTCTCCCATCAGGGCCAGGTCCAGGTCTCCGTCCCCGTCGACGTCTGCCCAGGCAAGGTCGCCGGAGTGCACGCCGGGCAGGCCGGACTCAACGGGGCGAAATGTGCCCTCATCATTGCGGTACAGACGCGTAACCGGTCGGACGGCGTCGACGGAGGGGAGTCCGGCTGCCACCAGGTCGAGGTCGCCGTCGCCGTCCACGTCGCCCCAGGCCCCGCTGCTTCGATGCAGGCCCGGGAGCGCCTGCCGCAGTTCGAACAGGGCCGTCGTACCGATCGCTCCCGTGTTTTCATAGACCTCCAGTACGGGTACGTCCGACTGCACGCCGCCGGATGCGGCCTCTCCCATTCCCGTGACGACGAGATCCCCATCTCCATCCGCGTCGTAATCCCCCCATCGGACGGCGCCGTGGATGATGGGGCGTGCCGAGAGGGGGATCTGTTCGTACATGTTGACGCCGTCGACCTGCACCAGCCGATACCCCCTGATGACGCGTCCCCGTTCCGACGTTCCCGCCACGACGAGGTCGAGATCGCCGTCACCCTCCAGGTCGCCGAGATCCAGGGCGGCGTCGCCGAGGGCAGGCACCGGGTAGGGGGCCGAGATGGGCAGGCGGGCCGGCTGTGCGGAGGCCGTCATCGCGCACGCGAGCAGCACGAGCAGCGCGCACGCGAGCAGCACGAGCAGCGGCAAGGCGAGGAGCCGGGCCGAGCCGGGCCGGTGTCCGTTCACGCATATCCTGATCGCGCCCGTCCGCATTCCGCCCATTCTGATTCCACCCGCCCGTATTTCGTCCATTCGTATCCTGGCCATTCGCGTTCCGGCCATCGACGCATCAGGTATGCGGGGCGTGGAGGGTACCATCATCGAGAGAGTAGGAGCGGCAGGCTTTGGCGGGTGCTTTGGCGGGTTCCGCGGGTTTCCAGCACGGCGAAATAGAGGCCCGACCCGAGGGGTCGTCCAGCGGCATGTACGGCGTTCCACGTAATCTGGTGACCGCCGGCCGCGAGGTAGGCGTCACGTACGGTCGCGACCCGGCGGCCCAGGACGTCGATCAGCGTCAGCCGGACGGTCCCTTCCCGCGGCATCGTGAAGTGAAACGTTACGCTGCCGGAAGAAGGGTTGGGGGCGGCCACGAACGGGTGCGGCTCGTCCGTATTTGGTGCACCGTGAGGTGCCGTGGGCGGCTCCGGTTCGGTACCGGTCTGACGGGCGTTGAGATAAACATGCAGGAGCGGCGTATTCGCCGTGGGGCGGCCCGCTGCGATCAGGTCGACGTCGCCGTCGCCCTCTACGTCGCCCCATGCAGCCGTTCCGAATACGACGCCGATGAGGCGCGCGCGCTCTATCCAACCGTTCACTTCCTGCTCGTAGATGCGCGCCAGGCGGCGGCCCAGGGCGCCCTCGGCTCCCATCACGAACAGGTCGAGGTCTCCGTCCTCGTCGTAGTCCGCGAAGGAAACGTCTCCTGACAGGACGTTGGGAAGTTCGACGTCCATCTGTGTGAACGATCCGGCGTCATTGCGGAAAAGGCCGACGACGGCCTCCAGCACTCTCGTCGCGGTTCGTCCCCCGCTCAGGACCACATCGAGGTCCCCGTCTCCGTCCACGTCCCCCCAGTCCACTGACGCGAAAGCGACGCCGGGCAGGTCGGTCGCAAGGGGTATCAGCGTTCCGTTCACATTTTCGTACGCATCCGCGTGGAAGCCCGTCGGTCCGCTTCCGGCCAGCAAGAGGTCCAGGTCTCCGTCCCCGTCCATGTCCCCCCAGGCCGCATCGCCGTAGGCCAGTCCGGTCAGCTCCTGTATGGCGGCAAAGGCACCGTCGTCGTTGCGGTACAGGACAGCGATGCTTTCGCCGCCGCCGTCCTCGCCTCCCAGGAGGAGGTCTGCATCCCCGTCGCCGTCGACGTCGCCCCAGGCGGCCGCGCCTGCATATACGTCCACGAGATCGGCGTCGACTGCCCTGAACGTTCCGCCGTCGTTGCGAAACAGCATCGTGAGGGGTGCATACGGCCACACGAGCGTTCGGCTTCCTGTCACGACGAGGTCCAGGTCTCCGTCGCCGTCGAAATCACCCCAGGCGGATGCACCGAAGGCGAGGTCGGGGAAGGGGCCGGTGACCTCGCGGTACGCCACATCGGACGGTTCGGTATCGCCGTACGTCATCCCGTCGTTCCGGTAGAGTCGAGAAAAGGGCGAGCCGTCCAAAATGCCGGAGACAAATACGTCGAGGTCTCCGTCCCCGTCGACGTCGCCCATCGCCAGATCGGCGTGGGTCACTGCCGGAAGCGAGTGCGTCGCGCTGCTGAACGTGAACGGTTGATCGACGGGTTGCGCGGGCGCGGGCTGACCGGCACTGCAGACGGCCACGAGCGCGGCCAACAGGGCGACCTGTCGCGGCCGAAGGGTGCGCCGAAGTGGGACGTTCGGGGTCGCGCACGATCGCGCGGCGAGGGACACGGCGGCCTTGAATGAATGCGACGGCATCGATATGATGGGTGCCGGCACGAAGGTGAGCGACACGGCGGACGGTCGAAAGAGATTAGCGACACAAAGACATTATCCAGACAAAGGATACGGAATAAGCGCGACGGGAATCGTGAGCGGCCTAGTCCGAACCGGCACCCGCTAGATTCCGCGCTGATATTTGCCGAACCTTTACTTACGGCGCAGGCGGGTTTCGTAATATACGGGTTGAGCCTGTCGGCGGCGTGAGCCGAGCATGCGGTTTTGAGGACGATCTGCCACGATCTACCACGATCTGCGGCGCGGTTGCCGGTCGGGCGCACCCACTCCGGGTACGGACGACTCCCGCTCCGGGTACGGACGACTCCCGCTCCGCTCAAGCACAGCACCCGCACAGCACCCGCACAGCGCCCGCTCTGCCCGCTCTGCCGGGTGATTCACCACAATCTTACGATACGGTACCAACATGGCGATACTCGTAAACGCTGATACGCGGCTTGTCGTCCAGGGATTTACGGGCTCGGAAGGCTCGTTTCACTCCGAGCAGATGCTGGAATACGGCACGAACCTCGTGGCCGGCGTGACGCCCGGCAAGGGTGGCCGGACGCACCTCGGAAGGCCGGTATACAACACCGTTGCGGACGCCGTCGAGCAGGAAGGGGCCAACACATCCGTCATTTTCGTTCCGCCGCCGTTCGCGGCTGATGCGATTCTCGAAGCCGCTGAAGCCGGCGTGGAGGTCATCATCTGCATCACGGAAGGGATACCGATCGAGGATATGATCCCGGTATATCACTACGTGAAGAAGCAGGGTGCGCACCTGGTCGGACCCAACTGTCCGGGCGTCATCACGCCGGGCCAGGCAAAGGTAGGCATCATGCCGGCCATGATTTTCACGGAAGGACCCGTCGGCGTTATTTCTCGATCGGGGACTCTGACCTACGAGGCCGTCGACCAGCTCACCAGGCAGGGCCTGGGTCAGAGCACGGCCGTCGGCATCGGCGGTGACCCCATTATCGGGACGCGGTTCATCGATGCACTGGAGCTCTTCGAGGCCGACGGCGACACGGAGGCTGTCGTGCTGATCGGTGAGATCGGCGGTACGGCAGAGGAGGAGGCCGCCGAGTACATCCAGGCTAACATGACGAAGCCCGTATTCGCGTTCATCGCGGGCCGCACGGCGCCTCCCGGGCGGCGGATGGGTCATGCGGGAGCGATTATTTCGGGTGGAAAAGGTACGGCGGAGGACAAATTCGCCGCGCTGGAAGCCGCAGGTGCCGTCGTCGTACTGAATCCTTCCGTCATCGGTGAGACCGTGAAAGATCATCTCGAACCTGCCTAATCGACTGCGCGAGAGCCTCTGAAGATCAAGGAAGCAGAATTCGTCAAAGGGGCTGCGACGTGGAGCGGCCTGCCCGCGGACGGTCGTCCGGAAGTGGCCTTCATCGGGCGTTCCAACGTGGGGAAGAGCTCGCTGCTGAACGCCGTCGTCGGACGCCGTGCGCTCGCTCGCACCAGCAGAACGCCGGGGAAGACGCAGCAGTTCAACTACTACCTCATCAACCGACGGCTGTACTTCGTCGACCTGCCCGGCTTCGGCTATGCGAAAGTGTCCAGGATGGAACGGCAACGGTGGGGCGAGTTTATCGGACGGTTCATCGCCGAGCGAGAGCCGCTGCAATTGCTGATCCATCTGGTGGACAGCCGCCACCCGCCGACGCCGCTCGATCGCGACGTGCTCGAACTCCTGAAAGGGAGCGACGTGCCGTACGTTATCGCGCTGACGAAGGCGGACAAGCTGTCGGGCAACGACCGCTTTAAAACCGAAAAGCGTATGAAGGACATCTTGATGGAATACGGCATCGAGGCGCCGGTATTTCTCACATCGGCGCATACGAAGCGCGGACTTCCCGAGCTCCTGAACTGGATCGATACGATGACGAACCCATGAGCTACGACGGGCGGCTCGCCCGGCAGGATCCACTCGTAAGGTTGATGACCCGGCGCTCCGACCGGCGCGAACGAACATTCGAACTTTATCTGCCCACACAACGAACCTATATATGAAAGTGCTTATCACCGATGCAGTCGACCAGGTCTGCATCGACATGCTTGAAGACAACGGAATCGAGGCTGACGTACAGCTGAAGAAATCGCCTGACGAGCTGCTGAAGCTGGCGGCTGGTGCCGATGGATGGATCATTCGAAGCGGTACGACGATCACGTCGGAGCTGCTCGATGCGGCGGACAACCTGAAGGTTGTCGGCCGCGCGGGTGTAGGCGTGGACAACATCGATCTGGATGCCGCGACGCGACGCGGCGTGCTCGTCATCAATGCTCCGGACGGAAATACGATCTCGACGGCCGAGCATTCCTGCGCCATGCTGCTGTCGCTCGCTCGCCGCATTCCGCAGGCAAACCGGTCGCTCGTCGATGGGCGATGGGACAGGAAAGTGTTTACGGGTTCGGAGGTCTACAAAAAGACGCTGGGCGTGGTCGGCGTCGGCAAGATCGGCAGGGAAGTCGCCGAGCGAATGGCCGGATTCGGCATGAAGGTCATAGGCTACGATCCCGTCGTTTCCAGCGAGACCGCCGAGCGTTTCGGCGTCCGCCTGGTAGAGCTGGACGAGCTGTTTGCAGCGAGCGATTTCATAACGGTCCACACTCCGTTGAACGACGCGACGCGCGGCATGCTTCGCGCGGAGACGCTTGCCACGTGCAAGACAGGTGTTCGCATCGTGAACTGCGCGCGGGGCGGCATCGTCGATGAGGCCGACCTGCTCGAGGCGCTCGAAAGTGGACAGGTAGGTGGTGCGGCGCTGGACGTTTACTCTCAGGAGCCGCCGCCGGCGTCGCTCGAAAAGCTGATTCGCCATCCGAACGTCGTGGCCACACCCCATATTGCCGCATCTACCGACGAGGCTCAGGAAAAAGTGGCGACGCAAATTACCGAACAGGTGATCAACGCCTTGAACGGAGAGCCCGTGCAGACGCCCGTCAACGCGATGGCCATCAAGATGGCCGCCCAGCCTGAGGCACAGCCGTACCTCCAGCTCGCCGATCGACTCGGACAGATCGTGGCCCAGATCGGTGACGGCAGCGTTCGATCGATTACCGTACGCTGCCGGGGCGACGTCGCACGGCGCTTCTCGGAGGTCATCTCGATCGCGGCGGTGCGCGGCGTGCTTTCTCACTGGATCAGCGAGCCGGTCAACCTGATCAATGCGCCCCTCCTCGCCGAGGAGATGGGCGTCAACGTCACCGAGGAGCGGGAGGCCGCCTCAGGCGGTTATACGAATCTGATCGAGATCGATCTCGCTGTGGGTGATGAGCGTCGCGTCGTAGCCGGCACGATCTTCGATCGCGACGAGCTTCGGCTCGTGCGCATGGACGACTACTGGCTCGAGCTGCGTCCGGAAGGGCGGCTCCTGTTCTACAGAAACGTCGACCGGCCCGGCATGCTGGCGTCGGTGGGCAGCATCCTGGCTCGGAACGACATCAATATCGGTGCGCTGGCGCTGGGCCGGGCCGAGAAAGGGTCCGTGGCGCTCACCGCCGTGAGCGTCGACGAGGAGGTGTCCGACGAGGTGGCGAAAGAGATTGCCGGACTGGACGGCGTCGAGCAGGTTCGACGGGTACAGCTGTAGGGACGTGCGGTGCCACATTACCTGTGTTACGTACGGCCGCGAAATCGACCGACCGTTCGGGCCGACATATGACGGTACAGCCGTCAATAGCGCACATTCGCTCGGTCAATTTTCCGCGAAACATTAGAAGCGCTTTTCTTGAAAGCGTGAATAAGCCACAAAATTAGCCTATATGGATCAGAATCGGCATTGGTACCGCTTCCAGCCATGAGGGCGCTATTGCCTTGACAATCGGGGTGCCCCCCAATATATTCTTCGGATGAGTTGAGACACGTATATATTTTCACAGGTGCATTCTCACCGTCACTCAGTAAATTGGAGATTGCTTAGCGAACCGACTGATACAGCGTTTCTTTTCGTTCGTCAAAGGTTCCATGCTTCTACCGGTTGGCTCCCGACGTAGAGGCGCAGGCTCTGGTGCTTGGAGAGCCCGTTCGATACGTGGACGGCCCGACACCGATCTCCATTTCATGGCGCGAACACATACTCGACTGTACGTAAAGCCCGGTGCGCGGCTCCTTGTACCGGTATTTACAGGCATACACCATCAATAGAGGAGGTAGCATATGTTGCGCAAGTGGGGTACAATCGTACTCTTTCTGCTCGCTACGCCCATGCTGGCGTTAGCACAAAACACAGGTCGGCTCGCCGGCGTCGTCACGGACGGCAGCACGGGTGAACCGCTTCCTGGTGCTAACGTCATCCTTCAGGGTACGCAGCTGGGTACCGCTACGGACGTAGATGGTAATTACTTCATCATCGGTGTCCCGGTCGGCACGTACGATATCACGGCGTCCTTCGTCGGATATCAGCCGCAGACCATTCAGGATGTGGAGATTAATGCCGGATACACACGCGAGCTGAATTTCGAGCTTATGCCCGGCGCCGAGCTGGATGAGATCGTGGTTGCCTACGAGCGACCCATCATTCAGCGCGACGCCGTGGGCGTCCCGCGCGTCGTTTCCGGCGAAGATCTACAGAATCTCCCCCTGCGCGGCGTAACGGATGTCGCGGCGTTGCAGGGCGGCGTGGTGGCTCGCGAGGGATCGGATGCGCTCTTCATTCGCGGCGGTCGCGAACAAGAGGTCGTCTACTACGTGGACGGTGTGCGCCTGCGTGGGTCTACCGCTACGCTGGGCATCAACCAGCAGGCGATCGCGGAGCAGGAAATGTTGATCGGTACGATCCCCGCCAAATACGGGGACGCTCAGGCCGGCGTCATTTCCATCACGACCAAATCCGGCGCCGAACAGTTTTTCGGGACGCTCGAGGGAATCACCTCGGAAGGTCTCGACGGCTACGGCCACAATATCGGTTCGCTCTCGCTGGGCGGTCCGCTGTTCTCCGATCGGGTCGGCTTCTTCGTATCCGGACAGTATACCTCCATGTCCGACGCGAATCCGTATGGGATCGACACCTATCAGCTTTCCGGCGACCAGCTTGCGTCGCTTGAAGCCAATCCGCAGGTCGTTCGCGCGACCAACGGATCGGGAGACCAGATGTTTATTCCCTTCCCCTGGCAGGCCGCGCAGGCTGCCTTCGATAATGAGGAGCCGCTGACGACGGATTCCCTCGGAACCATTCTGAGCCTCCCGGAAGGCTACAGCCTCAGTGATGGTATCATCAACGCGCCCGATACCTACACGGCCGATGACTTCAGTCGTCGTTCCGCGAAGAGCCGTCCGCTGAACGAATTCGTGCTGAATGGCAACATCAGCATCGATCCGACCGAGACCGTCACGCTCCGCCTCGGTGGTGGGTACGAATCGCAGCAGGAGGATGAGCTGGCCTACGATGAGCTGGCGTACAATGACGACGTGTTCTACATCGACGAGCGCGAACAGTGGCGGCTCTACGGCAGTCTCCGGCAGCGCTTCTCGCAGAACTTCTTCTATCAGATCGACGCCGGCTTTCAGGACTACTATTACACGCAGCGGCCGAACGGCTTTTCGAGCGACGTAGAGGACGGCCTGTTCTACGGAGACATCGATCACGAGTACCTCGACGTAGCGAGCCGCTACTTCGCCTCGCGTGGAGGAGGGACGTACGAGCCGCTTTACCAGAACGACGGTCTGGCGACGGTCGGACGCGCCATCGGGCTCGGCTTTACGCTGCCCGGGGCGCCGCTGACGCGTTACCAGAAGCGGGACCTGCAGAGCTTTCAGCTCTCCGGTAACGCCACCTCTCAGATCGGTCTCCATCAGATCGAATTCGGGGGCATGTACCAGGCCTCGACCGAGCGCTGGTACTATCTAAATACCGGCTTCGGTCTCTCGCGTTATTTTGCCGACGGCGACTGCGAGCAGTCCGCCTGCTTCGACAACTACGAGGAGCTGCCCTTCGACGCCTTCCGCGAACGCGCGGAGTACTGGGGGTATGACTTCCGCGGTCTCAACGAGGCGGACAGCGAGGATATCGAGGCGTATTACGATCGGACGAATATGGACATCGCTCCGTACCAGCCGATCTACTATGCCGGATATATTCAGGATAAGATCGAATACCGTGACCTGGTCCTGAACCTGGGTGTCCGCGTCGACGTGTTCGACAACAACTCGAGGGTGCTCAAGGACGTCTACGCCGCCGTGCCGATCGTCCGTGCCGGCGACGTCGCGAGCCGTCCGTCGGGGATCGACTCCGATTACGCGGTGTACTTCAACGATGCGGATGAGGTGGTCGGCTATCGCGACCTTTCCGGAAACTTCTACGATACGGAAGGCTCCCGCATAGACGGCGCCCGGATCACGAGCGATCTGTCCGGCCAGGCGCAGGCTACCGGCGATCCGATCAGCGAGGCGTTTGAGGATTACGAGCCGAGCGTGACGTTCATGCCGCGTATTGGGGTGAGCTTCCCGATTACGGATCAGGCGATCTTCTTCGCGTCCTATAACGTGACGAGCCAGCGCCCGACGGAGCAGGAATTCGCGCCGTTCCGCGCCTACGAGGAGATCGCGCCGCAGGACCAGCGCGTTCCCAATCCGAAGCTGCAGCCCGAGAAAACGACGCAGTATGAGCTCGGCTTCCGCCAGCGCCTCGCGACGAATGCGGCGCTGACGATTTCAGGCTTCTATCGGACGCAGGAAAATAAGATCAGCAATCGTCCGGTGTTGGGCGGCTTCCCGCAGTACGGGACGTATCTGAACGCTGACTTCACGACGACCAAGGGCGTCGAAGTCGGCTTCGACCTGCGGCGCACGCGCAACGTGGCGCTCACGGCCAACTATACCTTGGCCTTCGCGCAGGGTACGGGCTCGGACGCACAGGCCACGTCGGTGATCGTCTGGCGCGGCGAGGTGTTTCCGAACACGATCAGTCCGGCCGACTTCGATCAGCGGCACACCGTCAACGCCTCGTTCGACTATCGCCTCGGGGAAGGTGAGGGTCCGATGATTCTCGGAGCACCGCTCCTGGAGAACGTCGGCGTCAACGTACTGGCCCAGTACGGAAGCGGGCAGGCCTACACGGCGCTCAAGAGCTCGGCGTTCAACATCAACGACAGCTTCACGTCCGATGCGGTGGGTACCATCAACTCGGCTCGCCTGCCGTCGACGTCGCGCATCGACATGCGTCTCGATCGGCGGTTCAACCTCGGTGCCTCCGCACTGACGGCCTACGTCAGCGTGTTGAACCTCTTCGACACGCAGAACGTGCTGGCCGTCTACCGGGCGACCGGGCTCCCGGGTGAGGACGGTTACCTGTTGACGTCGGGCGGCCGTTCCTTCATACAGAGCCAACCGGATCCGGAATCGGCGGAATTCAACTACAGGGCGTATACGGGGGGGCCCGTGAACGTGGGGTTCAACCACACGTCGGCGGCGCCGCTCATGTACAGTATGCCACGACGCGTGCGGCTGGGCGTTCTGTTCAACTTCTAGCTGGGTTCCTTTCGGCGGCCGCGCTTCTTGCGAGCGCGGCCGCCGGCGGAACGTACCAGAGGGATTCCTGAGAAATCAACACCTCATACATGCTCATGCGAAATTTAACGCACTATCTGACGTTCATCCTCGCGCTCTGCCTGGCGACGTCCACGGTGGCCCTGGCCGATACGGATGACGACGACAAGGACCGGCGAGAGCGCCAGGCGTCGTCCGCCACTTTCTATATGTCGAGCACGGCACCTGACCCGGGAAGCTGCCGGGTTGGGACGGCGCAGCGCGACCTGGACGTGAATAACGTGCGCGCCCGCCTCTTCAACGTGGGCAGCATCGCGTATTCGGACGCCGGTGGTGCGGCGGAATACATCGTTCCAAAGGCGTCCGGCCACTCGCCGATCTTTGCCAGCGGCATCTGGATTGGCGGGCAGGTAGGCGGCGAGCTCCGTACGGCCGCTGCAACGTACAGTGACTGGGAGTTTTGGCCCGGCCCTCTTGGAAGCGACGGCCGGCCCGTCAATCCAAGCAACTGCTCGGCCTACGACCGGATCTTCAAGGTCAGCAAGTCCGACATCCAGACGTATGAGTCGACCGGACAGGCATCGTCCGACATGGCGGATTGGCCCGTGGACCTCGGCGCGCCCGTCATCGACGGCGACGGCGTCGAGGGGAATTACAATCTCTCCGGCGGCGACCGCCCCGAGCTGATCGGGGACCAGGCCATCTGGTGGATCATGAACGACGTCGGAAATTCCCACAACAACACGCAGGCACCGCCGATCGGCGTCGAAGTCCGCGTGCACGCCTTTGCCTTCAACCGGGCCGATGCGCTGGGCAATACGACGTTCTACAAGTACAGCGTGACCTATAAGGGGGACGAGCCGCTCGAAGACACCTACCTGTCGATCTTTTCGGACCCGGACCTCGGGGATGCCGGTGACGACTACGTCGGCGTCGACACGACGCTGAGCCTGGGATATGTATACAATGCCAGTGACGTCGACGGCGTCTACGGAACGCCGCCGGCCACGGGATACGACTTTTTCCAGGGACCGGTCTCGGAAGACGGCGACACGCTAGGTGTGGCCAGCTTCATGTACTTCATCAACGGCGGTCCGGCCGGTACGGAAGACCCGCAGCTTTCCCAGGAGATTTACAACGTGCAGCGGGGTTTCTGGCGCGGCGGCCAGCCGCTTCGTGAAGCGGGTAACGGATTCCAGACGGACGGCCCGGTGACCAAGTTTGCCTTTCCAGGAGATCCCGTGACGGGTGAGTTCTGGAGCGAGGAAAACATCGACGGCTCGGGCAGTGCGGCCCAGCCGGGGGACCGGCGCCTCGTTATGTCGACGGGGCCGTTCACCCTTAATAAGGGCGACAGCCAGGACATCGTCTACGGCATCGTGTTCGCACAGGGCGCCGACCGCCTGAGTTCCATCTCGGCGCTGCGCTCGGCCGACATTCTCGCCCAGGCAGCTTACGACGCGGATTTCAACATTCCGTCGCCTCCGCCGGCTCCGCCGCTGTGCCAGCCGTCGAGCTCGAACGAAGAGCTCCAACCGGGAGGCGGTCGCTGCCTGTATGCGTCCGAGATCGACGGTAAGGCTTCGCTGGTCTGGGGCTATCCGAGCAACAGCGAGAATTATCTCGGTCAGTTCGATCAGCCCGACCCGTTCTTGTCCGGTCTTGGTCTGGAAGACACGACCTATACGTTCGAAGGCTTTAACGTCTACCGCTACCCAACGGCGAGCTTTGCCTCCGGCCAGAGGGAGCACGTCGCCACCTTCGACATCATCAACGGCGTAAAGAAAGTTACCGACCCGGTATTCGACCCGGACGTAGGCGACTTCGTCCAGCAGGTGTCGGCACGCGGCACGGACAGCGGGCTTCAGCACTCCTTCCAGCTGTCTAATCTGACCAATTACACGGACTACTACTACGGCATTGCCGCCTACGCGCACAGTCCGAACTCCACGCCTAAGATTCTGGAAAGCTCGCCGACGAATATTACCATCCGCCCGGCCGACGCGACGGCACGTAACGGCGGGACGCGCATTCAGTCGGAGGCGTATACCGCCGACTCGTCGGCCACCGCCGTCAATCAGGCCGGGGAAGGCATCATCTCGTATCGCGTGGTCGATCCGGCACAGGTTACCGGCGCGACGTACCAGGTCGAATTCTTCGACGTGGGTACGGAATGCGGCATCGCGAGCGGCGAAGGACTCATCGCCTATAGCATCACGCGGCAGTCCGACGACGTCGCGATCCTGGACGGCTGCGCCTTCTACGAACGGACGGGCGACGTACCGCCGCAGCGCGAGAACGTAATCGTGGCAGACGGACTCTCGTTTACGGTCGTCGGACCGCCGAAGGAGTTCCTCGACATCAATCAGGTAACCGACGATGGCGAGTTCATTACGAGTCTCGATTTCTCCCTGAGCGGTGAGCCTTCACTCGGCGAC
The DNA here is from genome assembly GCA_040904565.1 of Rhodothermales bacterium. Lineage (GTDB taxonomy): Bacteria > Bacteroidota > Rhodothermia > Rhodothermales > VXPQ01 > JBBDTI01. Next base: position 55,070 of record JBBDTI010000016.1, on the reverse strand, counting down.
CGCCGGTTCTTCATCGTCGCTCAAGGCATCTCAGCACCGGGTGACGTGCTGGGCAGGGTCGACTGGCTGGGCAACGTGGCGGCTCTCGCGCCGGCCGAGTTCGAGATTCGATTCGTGGAGGATGCGGAGACCAACGGGCAGATTCTGTGGGATTACTTCGCTTCACCCGGCGACGACCGCGTGCAGATGCTCGGATGGAAAGAGGGCCCCGACCTCGCCGACGACGGGACCTACGCGGAAAACGAGATGGGCGATGGCCGGGCGCCGTTCCAGGTGTGGCTGATCGATCCCGTCTCGGGCACCGAGCAGCAGGTGCATGCCGCCATACTGGACGACAACGGAGACGGCTTCTGGGGGATCAGTACCGGTATGGCACCCTATACGCTGGGCAATGCCGCGGGTACGTTCGAGCGGATCTACGCTTCCGACATTCCCTACTCTGAGGCCGATCTCGCCGCCGAGCACGCGAAGTTTTACAACGGCTTCCCTGCCCGGTATACGTTCGGAAGGGTGCTGTTCGTACCCTTTGGCGGCCACGCACATCCGCCTGCCGCCGGAACGAACGTTCGCTTCGTGACCTCGAAGCCGAACCTGCCGGGCGACGTGTTCTCCGTGAACACCAGCGGGAGCGAGGTCGTGAAGAACGACGCCGAGGCGCTGCAGGAGGCGCTCGACAAAATCGGCATCGTCCCGAATCCGTATCGCGGACGCTCCGCGTACGAAACGGGCAATCAGGATCGCCGCGTGCGGTTCACGAATCTGCCCCAGACGGCCACGATTCGGGTCTACACCGTGAGCGGCACGCTGGTTCGAACGCTGCAGAAGGACGGTCCGAGCGTCTCGCTCGACTGGAACCTGACCACCGATAGCAATCTTCCCGTTGCGAGCGGTATGTACTTCATACATATCGACGTGCCGGGCGTCGGCGAGAAGGTGCTGAAATTCGGCGTGATCAACCGTGAGAACACCATCAACATATTCTAGACGGCCGAACACGCACGCAGTCCAATCGAGATTAGAGGTCTAGATACAATGACAGAGCACAAGCGATACATCGGCGTCATGCTGGCCGTCCTCCTGGGATTCGCCACGCTCGATGCCCATGCACAGAGTAACGAGCGTTTCGGCACGTCGTCCTTGACGGAGCTGACCGTTCCGGTCACGCCGCGGTCGGTGGCGCTCGGTTCGGCCATGACGGGAGGGATGAACGGCGCTTCCGGTGTGGAAGCCCTTATCGTCAACCCGGCTGCCGTGATGCTCAATCAGGGCACGGGAGCCATGTTTAGCCGGATGAACTACATCGCGGACGTCGGAGTCAACTACTTCGGCGTGGCGCAGCGCTTCGGATCGAATAACGTGAGCCTCACCGTAACGAACTGGGACTACGGAGACATTCCGGAAACGACAACGGACGATCCCGAAATCGTCGAGACGCGGACGTGGTCCGCGGGGACGATCATCGCGGGCCTGACGTACGGTCGCCAGCTGACCGATCGGATCGCGGCAGGCGTTACGTTGAAAGGGATGACGCAGAGCATCGACAACATGGATGCCAGGACGTTCGCCGTAGATGCGGGCATGACGTACGTGGTCGGGGAATCCGGGCTCCGCTTCGGCGTCAGTCTGAGGAATTTCGGTCCGCAGGTTGGATATGACGGCATCGGACTGCAGGACCCCATCTCTTCGTCGGGTCCGGCCGGCGAGTTCGACGTTCCTGCCGAAGTGCGGGACATCAATTCGGAGCTGCCGTCCATGCTTAATTTCGGTGCCACGTACGAGCGATCCGTCAGCGACCAGCTGACGGCGACGGTGCTGGCCAACTTCCGGTCCAATTCGTACGATGTGAACCAGTACGCGGCGGGACTGCAGCTGGGCTTCCAGGACATGCTGTTCGTTCGCGGTGGCATGGACCTGGCCGACGACCAGGATCTCATTCACTGGTCCGCGTGGAACGTAGGGGGCGGCATTACCCTTCCGATCGGATCGAGCCGACTCACGGTCGACTATGCCTATCGCCCGTCCGACGTGTTTGACGCCGTCAACATCATCGCCGGCTCGTTTACGCTGTAAGGCGGAATACGAACACGTTTGTTTGTGGAGGGGTAGGTTGCTCGCGCGCAGCCTACCCCTTCTGATATCTGGCCTGTCCTGTGTTTTCTCCGCCCGGTATCTTCTCAGACCCGTGTTTTCTCCGTCCGGTATCTTCTCGGATCCGTGCCTTCCCCGTCCGGTATCTTCTCGGACCCGTGTCTTCCTTTCCGGTTATTAACAGCCACATCCGCTGCCATGCGTGCTGCTGGGACGCTCCTGATTCTTGCGCTATTTGGTGCGGGGTGTGCCGGAGAGGAACACGGCACTTCGGCGGTAGATGAATCCGCCCGCTTCGAGAACCTCTCCGCCAAATATCTCGGAGATGCCGCGTGCTTCGACTGCCACGAGGACGAGTATCGCGGCTTTCAGGAGCATGGGATGGCTAATTCCCTGTATCCGCTGACGGCCGACAACGTGGTGGAGGATTTCGACAATGCGACCGTCCGTGACGAAGAGCGAAACCTGACCTACCGGATGTATCGGGAAGGGGATCGTTTCTTTCAGGAGGAGTATCGGCTCGACGCGGACGGACGAAAGGTGCACAGCCTCGTGCGCGAGATGCAGTTCGTGATGGGCAGCGGCACGGCGGCGCGCACCTATCTCGTAGAGGAGAACGGATATTACCACGAGCTGCCGGTCACGTGGTACACGCAGTCGGACCGCTGGGCGTTCAGCCCGGGCTATGAAACCTACAACGCACGGTTCGACCGGATCATCCCCGACCGATGCATGACGTGCCACAACAGCTACCCGGAGCCGGTCCCGCACGTGGAGGGAAAGTTCCTCGACGTCCCGCAAGGGATCGGGTGCGAACGCTGCCACGGACCGGGCTCCGTGCACGTCGACGCGCGCCTGGCCGCGCCGGCTCCTGCCGACAGCGTCGACCATACCATCGTCAACCCAGCCCACCTGAGTCTGGATCGGCGGCTGGACGTGTGCCGGCAGTGCCACCTGCACACCACCGTGTCGGTCCTACGTGCCGGCCGCACCGCCTACGACTTTCGACCGTCCCAGGCGCTGTCGGACTACGTAGCCCTATTCGCAGCCGACGAGCCCGGGTCGGAGTCTACCATCGACGTCATCTCCCACGCCGACCGAATGAAGCAGAGCGCCTGCTTTCTGGAGAGCCGTTCGCTGGAGGAACCGATGGACTGTACCACGTGCCACGATCCACACGAAGGTTTTCGGGCCGCCGGCCCGGAGTATTTCAGTGAGACGTGTACGACGTGCCACGACGCGCCGTCGCTTCAGGAAGACCTGCCTACGGCGGAGGCACGCTTCGTTCATGCGGAGGCGGTCGACTGCTTCTCGTGCCATATGCCCAAGGTCGAGGCGGAGGGGACACCCCACGCGTCGTTCACGGATCACTTCATCCGCGTCGTGGATGAGGACGCGGCGGCGCAGGGAGCCGGGCAGGATGGGGGCAAGCCCATTTCCCTGAATCCCTATTTCGAAGGGGATGTGGAAGACGACGTCTACGCAGGTATGGCGTACGTCATCTACGGGCGACAGCAGAACGATACGACGGCGCTTCGGCGCGGGATCGCGCTGCTCGGTGACCTCGAGGGAAGCGGAGTCGCCGACGGGAGTGACGGTGCGGCTGGAGGTGTTGCAGGGGGTGCAGCGGGTGATTCGACCGAAAACGCACTGTACGGCGAGGCGCTGTTTCTTCTCGGCATCGCACACCTTCAGCTCGGCGAGATAGATGGGGCGCTCCCGCCACTGGAGGCGACCGTCGCGCAGGGACCCGATATTCCCGAACGCCTGAATGCGCTCGCCCAGGCCTACGAGTCCGACGGACGCTCGGCGGACGTGATCGAACGGCTTTACGATCGGGCGCTGGACATCCAGCCGCTGCTCGCGAACGTCCGGGTAAACTACGGGAGGTATCTCGAATCGCGCCGGCAACCCGGGCGTGCCGTGGAGCAGTACCGAGCGGCCATCGCCGAGCGTCCCTGGCTCGAGACCGCCCATTTCAATTTGGGCACGGCCTATCTCCGAGATGGCGATATAGAAGCGGGCGAGCTGGCGCTGCGCGAGGCGATCCGTCTCGATCCCGACTACGGTGAGGCGCTCAGCAACCTGGGACTCCTGCTGGCCGGACAGGGTCGCGAGCAGGAGGCACGGGTCTATTTTGAGCGCGCCGCGGAGGCGGAGCCGGACCATCCCGTCACGCTGGGGAATCTGGGGGCTTTTTATCTCAATACGGGTGATCTATCGGGGGCCGTGGAGGCGTTGACACAGGCCGTGGAACTCGACGCCACCTACGTCGACGGGCTGGTGAACCTCGCGCTCGCATATTTCCGCCTGGAGGAGTACGCAACGGCGCGGCGGTACGCCGAACGGGCGCTGGAACGGGCTCCGGGTAACCAGCCGGCACGGCAGATTCTGGATGCGCTGTAGGGGCCGGCGGATGCACGCTCCCGGGCGAGTCTACGACAGTGGGCCAACGAGCCGTCCCGCACGGAGACGCGATGTGCCCGTACCCTATTCCTCCGTCTTCCAGTGCTGCTCTTCGAAATTCACTGGTTCGACCTCGCCGCTAATGATGTGGCTCATGATCTGGCGGGCGTGCACGCGGCCGTTCTCGATAAACCACCGATTGGTTTTATAGCCTCCGCACACGGTACCGGCGAGATACAGGCCGCGGCGGCTCGTCTCGAACGTTTGCTCGTCGTAGACGGGAGTACGAAATTCATCGTCGGCGATCTCAATACCGAGGCCGTCGAGGAACCGGTAGTCCGGGTGATAGCCCGTCATGGCCAGCACCCAGTCGTTATCCAGCTCCCGTCGCCCGTCAGGCGTTCTCACGATGATCGACGAATCCTTAATCTCCTCGAGAATCGTACTGAAGTGCGCGGTGATGCTGCCCTCCTTGATCCGGTTTTCTAGATCCGGTTTGATCCAGTACTTGATCTTGTCGGAGAGAAGGGGAGCGCGGACGATCATCGTGACGTCGGCGCCGTGCCGGTAGCAATCGAGGGCGGCCTTGGCGGCCGAGTTGCGGGCCCCGACGACGGCCACTTTTTGACCGGCATACGGATACGGCTCCTTGTAATAGTGCGTGACCTTATCGAGGTCCTCACCGGGTACGTCGAGCTTATTCGGATGGTCGAAAAATCCGATCGAAACGACGACGTGGCGAGCCTCGATGGTGTCCTTGTCGGTCACCACGCGAAAGCCTCCCTTATCTCCGTCGATGCGTCGGACGCGCTCGTAGAGGCGTAGGCGGAGTGACTCTATCTCGGCCACGCGCCGGTAGTACTCGATCGCCTCCTCGCGGACGGGCTTGTAGCCCGTCGTGGGGAAGGGGTGTCCTCCTATCTCAATGAGCTCCGGCGTCGAGAAGAACTCCATCTGGTTCGGATAGCCGACCAGTGAATTCACGACGGCCCCCTTATCGATCACGACGGCCTCGAGTCCCTCACGCTTGGCACGCAGGGCGCATGCGAGTCCAACCGGACCCGCACCTACAATGGCAACATCTATCATATCAAATCAACACGTGTATGTAGTTCAGAGTCCAATCCGGCGTTCTCGATCCAGAGTCCAATCCGGCGTTCTCGATCCAGAGTCCAATCCGGCATTCCCGATCCAGAGTCCGACCCTTCGTGCCCAATTTATAGTCCGACCCTTCGTTCCCGAAAGAACGCCTGCATGAGGCCGGCCGCCTGCTCGGATTCGAGTCCGGAGACGACCTCCATCTGGTGATTGAGCCGTTTGTCCCGCGGGATGTCGAAGAGCGTGGATGCGGCGCCGGCCTTATCGTCGAACG
>JBBDTI010000016.1:23201-49104 GCA_040904565.1 Rhodothermales bacterium | reverse complement strand
CCGTACGTCCTCAGGCTCCTTCCGTGCCACGACGAGCGAAGGGCATCGTCATGCAGCGTGGACCGCCCCGGCCGCGCGAGAGCTCGGTGCCTTCCAGCTTGATGGCTACCCGGTCGCCGAGCTCGAACGGGCTCTCCGCGTAATACGAGAGGAAGCTCTGCGAGGACACGATGCGATAGCCTCGTTCTCGCAAAGCGTCAAACGTTCGTTCGTTCCGCTCGTAACCGATCACGACGCCCGGCGCGGCGGCAAATAGATTCGCGCCGTCGGTCCACTGTTCCCGCCGCTGGCTCAGGGGATCGTCGCCGCCGCAGGGGATGAACGTAAGCTCACGATCGAGCACGCTCTCGAGCATCGGCTTGAGTCCGGAGCGAACCTCGCTGTAGAACCTGCCGGGATCGTCGCTGCGCGTGTAATGCACCACTTTTCCCATGATCTCGTCGCCGACGATCGGCGGGAAGACGACGCACTCCTCCTCCGTCGCGAACGTGATGACCGTATCGAGGTGCATGCAGTATCGTTCCTTGGGGAGGTCGACCATGAGGACGTGTTCGACGGGCGTTCGCTCGAAGAGCTCCTCGGCCAGCGCCATCGCGCCGCTGAACGACGTCCGCTCGGAGTGCCCGACGAGCACGCAGTGGGGTGCCGGGGCGAGGAGATCACCTCCTTCGAAGGTGACCCCTTCCGGAAGTACGATCACGCGGTCGCGGAACGGTGCGAAAAGGGGATGATAGCGAAGCACGGCGTGCAGGATCAGGCTTTCCCGCGTGCGTGCCGCCGTTGCAGGATGACTCAGAACGATGTGATCGTGGACGACGGCGGCGACGTCGCGCGTAAAGATTAGGTTGGGCAGCGGCACCATGTAGATGGGCAGGGGGGAACGGCCCGTCAGCGCGAAGTCGAAGAGTTCGTCCGGCGCGAGACGCTTGAGCTCATCCTCGAAGCCGGTGAGATTGCGTTCCTGCGTCACCGCACAGATCTGTTCGACGAAATCGTGCCGCGCGTCCTCCCTTCGGAAGGTCTCGCGGAGCAGGGCCGAGATCTGGAGCACGGCGTCGTCCCGGCCGACGATCTTCCGGAAAAGCTCGCACATCCGATCGTGTTCTCCGCGCGCGTGACCGAGAAAGAGAATGTCGTCGAACAGTAGCTCCAGGCGATTCTCCGGCAGCACGAGCTCCATTTCGGCGCCGGGGGTGTGGACGAGTACGTGTTCGAGCAGATCCGTCTCGGACGTGATCGACACGTCAAAATGCCGGTTGGCATCGGTCGGTGCGTCGGCGATGTCGTACGGCATGGAAGGAGCGCGGGTTGCTGGCAGGAAGATGGGAAGTACCTACGCGCGGGCATGCTTAAGGATCTGCCAGCCGATGAAGGCTTCCCCGCACGCCTGGACCGATGATCGAGGCGGACAGGTGCACGATCGTTGTTGGAACGCAGGTAGCTTAGATGCGCGTCTGAAACGGGAGCCCGGACAGGTATGATACACGCCTGGAACGTGCATGCGGGGGCGGTTCAGCGCCGACGCTTGATGACGTCGACGAGCCGGAGGACGATGGCTACGACCAGGAGAAACAGCAGAACTTTCAGGGCGAGCTTAAGAAGCACCGCACCGACCTGAAGAATGACGCTAAGGACGGCGGCCGCCACGATGAGCACGATGGCGACAACTATCCATTTTAGGATCTGCTGGATGTCCATACTGACCAGATTCTATCCTCTAAAGTACTGCTGCGGGCACCGTGACCTCCACGTCTCTACGGAGTATCGGCGCCGGTCCATCCGTAGTTAAAATCGGGGATCTGGAAGAGCTCCGTCGTAACGGCGCCTTCGCCGCTCGGGAGAAACCCACCTAATATTAGTATTCGTTTTTCTCGGACTTTAGTTGCAGTGTGACCGTATCGTGACATCGGGATGTTCACGTCTGCATAGTGGAAATAGCCTTTCGCGGCCGCCGCATAAATCTCCGTCCGGCTCACGGCCCGATCGTAGGATCCCTGGCGTCCCCCGAAAATGCCGACAAAGCCGTCTTCAAGCAAGACTGCCGCATGTCGTTCTCGGGGCGTGTTCGGGAAACGCACGGTGTGTTGAAGCAACCCGATGTTGGGGGCGTACTCGAGCTCAAAGCTTACGTCCTGTTCCACGATTTCGGCGTAATGCGTGCCCGTGATGAGGTCGCGGCGGTTGGTATCGATGTTCGGGAAAAGCTGGATCTGGGAGTGCCCCGATATTCGATGGTTGAGCCGAGGGCCGGGTGCCGGGTCGAGTGCGACGAGCCGGTCGGCGTCCACCCGAAACCGCCGCACGTCGGATCGTATCCCCAGTATGGGCGGATTGTAACTGTCGTCTCCGACGCCCCCGTAGAGGTCGACGAAGACTTCTCCGTCGATTTCATGCAGGCTCGCCGTGTGATAGGCGCGTCGGATCGGTTCGCCCTCGACCGGTAGCACGTCAAACGATTCAGAAACCGGATCGAATACCTCCACGCTCTCGACGAGATCATCCACGATACCGACTTCCTCCTTGCGACTGCCGCCGGTGATGAGGATGCGGCCGTCCGGGAGCAGCGCCGCGGCATGTCCGATCCGTGCCGCGCTCAAGTCCTGGTCGAGCGCCTCGATGACCGATGCGCCGTCACGCCAGACCAGATTGGTTGAAATGGCTGCGGCCGTGGCATGGGGGGCTCCGCCGAAGATGTACAGGGTGCCGTCGTCCGTCATCGTTGTCGTGTGGCCGCCGCGGGATTCGGGCAGGTGAGGGGTCGAGCGGGCGGCCGTCAGGACGTCCTGCAAGGCGTACACGGTATCGAGCGTGGTCTGCAAATCGGCGTCCGTGATGGAAAGGACGATGCGGTTGAGTCCGTTCGACAGGACGTACTCCCCGTTCCAGGCATTGCCGTCTTCGTCATAGGTCAGCGTATCGTCGCCGGCGACGATACGCTCGATCTGTATAGAGGAGGTCACGCGGACGGAAAGCTGCATCTGCCGCTCGACCTGTACGCTGCTCAGGTCGGGGGATAGAATGTCGATACGAGGCCTGGCGGCTTCTTCGAAGGGACGGCCGCAGGCGGCGACGGCCATGGCGATCACGGCCGCGGAGACGACGCTCACAAGCCGTATCCGGACGAAATGCGGACGGCGTCGCGTGAAGGAGGGCGGCTGCGCGCTCGAGGTGCCGCGCCGATGCACGCGTGCGGCGAACGGGTGCGGTTCACTGGACGTGGTCATACCCTGGTTTCGGCGGTCATCTTGACAGGTCGTTCTCATACAACACTTCTTCCAGCACCAGGCCGAAGGCCGGTGCGGCCGGTCCTGCGTTTCGCCGGTCCATGAGGGAGATCAGCCGGGGGATGTCGTCGGCCGGACGCTTGTCGTGGCCGATCTCCAGCAGCGTACCGACGATGGTCCGCACCATGCCGTGCAGAAATCGGTTCCCAGTGATTTCGAAGCGCCAGTCCCCGTCGCCGGATTCCGAGATCCATTTGGCGGTATACAGGGTACAGACGCGGTTTTCCGTCTCCGACCGCGTGCGACAGAACGTGTCAAAATCGTGCTCACCGATGAGGTCGCTCGCCGCCTGGTTCATCCGTTCGAAATCCGGCGCGGGCCGAACCCGCCAGCGCACGTGCCGGTCCAGTGCCCGGAAGCCCGTGGTCACATAATAGTGATACCGGCGCACACGCGCGTCGTACCGGGCGTGAAAGGCGTCCGGCGCTCTCTGCAGATCGCGGACGGCGATGGCCCGAGGCAGGATGCCGTTCAGCGATGCGAGCAGGGTGTAGCCATCCAGCGGCTCCTCCACCTGGAAATGAGCCACCTGTCGGCGGGCATGTACGCCCGAGTCGGTGCGCCCCGATCCGACCACCTCGACGGGCGTGCGAAGGGCCGTGGCGAGGGCATCCTCCAGTGACTCCTGCACCGTGGGCTCATCCGGCTGAACCTGCCAGCCGCAGAACGACGCACCGTCGTACTCGATCGTCATGCGATACGTAACCATCGTGTTTCGCGCCCTTGCGCGCTAACCCTTATCTTTGCCGAGGCAGGTTTTCTGCTCGGGCTCGTGCTGTCCACGCGCCGGCCGAACGTCACCACTTAGAACGACATCAATCAGGACGTCACCAGGGACGCCACCAGGGACGCCATTAGGGACGCCGTCAATCAGGACGCCACGAAGTCATGGCCATTCCTACGCGCATCTATCTGACCGGTTTTATGGGGAGTGGGAAGAGTACGATCGGCCCACTGATCGCGGAACGACTGGGGTATGAGTTCATCGATCTGGATGAGGCGATCGAGCAGATTGCGGGCAAATCGGTTCAGTCGATCTTCTCTAGTGAGGGAGAGGATGCCTTCCGCCGATTGGAAGCCCTCAAGCTGCGATCCGTCTCGCGCACGGCCCGGGCGGTGATCTCCCTCGGCGGTGGTGCGGTGGCATCCGAGGACAACCTCTATTTCGCGAAGACGAACGGACTGCTCGTGTATCTTCGCGTATCGGGGGAAGATCTGGCCGAACGGCTCCAGGAAAGCGCCGGCGAGCGGCCCCTGCTTCAGGATAGCGACGGACGGCCCCTTACGGGCCCCGATCTGGTCGCGCGCATTGAGGAGATGATGGCGAAGCGCACCGGCTACTACGAGCAAGCCGACATCATGCTAGATATCGACCGCCACGGCATTGACGAAGTCGTCGACATGGCGGTGCATGCGCTGCACACGTACAGGGAAGGCTCGAGGTAGGGCTTCACGAGAGGCCGCGCGGGTAGCGTGGGCTCGGATGAGGCGGGTTCGGGCGAAGTAGTGGGCTACGGGTGAGGCGGTTCGGGCGATATGGCCACGGGTGAGGTGGGTTCGGGCGATGTAGGCTACGGGTGAGGCGGGTTCGGACCATGTGGGCTATGGATCCGGACGAGAGCGCCGCGTCCTCAGGAGAGTCGAAACGAGTGCCTGTGATAGGGCGTGGGCCCGTATTCCGACAGGGCCTCGTAGTGCTGCGGGGTCGGATATCCCACGTTCGAGGCCCACGAGTAGGCGGGATACTCCTGATGGAGCTTTCGCATGAGGTTGTCGCGCGTGACCTTCGCGACGATCGATGCGGCGGCGATGCAGTGGCACAGCTGATCGCCCTTTACGACGGTTTCGTAGGGCCAGGCCGGATCCGGGAAACAGCGATCGCCGTCGATGAGCAGATAATTCGGCCCGGCGGCGAGGTTGGTCACGGCGCGCCGCATCGCCTCCATGGCCGCCCAGAGCACGTTCAGCCGGTCTACTTCCTGCGGGGAGCACATCCCGATGCCGACGCTCTCGGCCGTCGTCTCGATCTCTTCGGCGAGGGCTTCGCGATCGCGTCTCGACACCAGCTTGCTGTCCGTCACCCCGTCGATACGATCGCCCCGGCGAAAGACGACGGCGGCCGCGACGACGGGTCCGGCGAGGCATCCGCGGCCGGCTTCATCCACCCCCGCCACGCCCTCGTAGCCCGCCTTCCAGAGCACACGTTCTCGATCGAGGGTCGGGGCGTCGGGCATGGCGTCAGGCGTGATGGCGTCAGGGTTGGTGCAGGGTGATCGAGCGAGCCGGGGCGGTGCAGGGTGGTCGAGCGAGCCGGGGCGGTGCAGGGTCGTCAGGCGAGCCGGGGCGGTGCAGGGTCGTCAGGCGAGTCGGGGCGGTGCAGGGTCGCGGGGGTACCGGGCTGTCAGGCGGGGTGGTAACGGAGTACGTCTAACGGCGTTCGTCCATTCGAACCGCCGCTGCAATCTACGCACCGCGGCGCGACAAATCGAGCGTGTTTGCACGGCGGCGCGACACATCGAGAGAGAGCGGCGCATTAAACCGAGAGCACACATCGATAGCGCGCGCGGCCGGCTAGGCATCGAACTGATCCGGCAGGTCGTTTTCGTAAAGGACGACGTCCCCTTCGCGGAGGTAGGTCTTCAGAAACGACTGCGCGTCCCACAGGGAGTCCACGATCTTCAGCCGATCCTCGGGGAAGGATCGGGCGCGGAGTCCTTCCTGAATCGGGGCGGTCTGCTCGCGCCCGACGAGGATGGCCAGGTCCACGTGCTCGGCGATGTGTTCGCCCAGCGTCCGGTTTTCCTCCCACTGCCGCTCACCGAGCTCGATCATGCCCGGCGTCACGATGACGCGCCGGCCGGCGTCGAACTGCCCGAGGATGCGCACGGCGTTGCGTGCGCCGATCGGATTCGCGTTGAAGGCGTCGTCGATAATCGTGACGGGGCCGTCCTCGCGGAGCTGGAGACGGTGTTCGATGGGTTCCAGGCGTGCGACGGCGTAGGCCATCTGGCGCAGGCGAAGGCCCATGGCGCGGCCTACGGCGACGGCAAGCAGGATGTTCGTCACGTTGTGCTCGCCGAGCAGCCGGGTCCGGAAGCGCCGTTCGTCCCCTGTTTCGTCGCGGACGAGGAAGGAGGCGCCTGCGCGGCCGTACGTGATGTCGGTCCCGGTGATATCGGCGTCGGCACGGTCGCGAACGGAAACGCGCCAGATTCGTCCAGGTGCGCGCTCCGCCATCGCCGCCACGCGTTCGTCGTCGGCGTTGAGCACGGTGACGCCGTCCGGCTGGAGGTGGTCGATCATCCGGGCTTTTTCCGCTGCGATCCGTTCGATGGTGCCCATGCTTTCGAGGTGCGCGATGCCGACCGACGTGACGACGCCGGTATTCGGGCGCACGATCTCGCAGAGCTCATCCATATCGCCAGGATGCCGGATGCCCATCTCCAGGACGAGCACCTGGTGCTCGGGCTTGAGCATGTCGTTGACGACCAGGCAGAGCCCCATCGGCGTGTTGTAGGAGGACGGGGTCGCGAGCACGTTGAATCGCTGGCTGAGAACTTCCTTCAGGATGAATTTCGTGCTCGTCTTCCCGTAAGACCCCGTAATGGAGATGACCTCCAGGTCGGGCCGCTGCTTGAGGCGGTGGCGTGCCTGTCGTTTGAAGCCTTCCTGGATGGAGCGCTCGACCGGATGCATGAGTGCCGCGGCGAGCAGCACCCACAGCGGTGCAAGCAGGTCGGCCAGGAAAAAACCCCCGAGAAACCAGGCGACGGCTGCGAGTCCGCCATCCACCCACATGACGAGACCGGCCAGGACGGGCGCGGCGGCCAGCACGGCGGTCGCGGCCAGCAGGCGCCGCATGCGGTTCGTGTAGGCCAGCGGCTTTTTCTCACGGCCGCTCCGATAGAGGCGGGAGGACGCGAACGTCGTGGCCCAGGCGGGAAGGGCGACGGCGGCGACCCAGTACGGCGAGGCCACGGCCGATCCAACCGAAACCAGGACGAGCTCCATGGCAGCGAGCCTGTGCGAGAGGCGTAGGCCGACCGTTCCCAGGCGTTGTCGGACCCAGGCCCCAAATTCCGCGGGTTTGTATCCTTCCAGCTGGAAGATGTGGAGAAAAAACCGAAGGCGCCGCCACGTTCGCCAGCCGGCGAAGAGCGTCGTGAGAACGGCCAAGAGGGTGATCAACAGCATGGATGGATCGATTCGGGCGCGGCGAGGTTGGGTTGGACGGCGTGGTCAGGCAGCGTGGCTCGGTGGGACATCGTGGCCAGGTGGGCCGGTGTGTCGCCATAGTGCGGCGTGGCCGGTCATGACGGCGGTGGGGCGACGCTTGCGTGGCTGGGCATGACGATACAGCTACGTATGAGCGAGAAAGTGGCGGGTGGCCGCCAGGAACGTCGCGGGCTCGTCCAGGTACGCGTAATGTCCGGCGTCGGGAAGTACGACGAGTCCCGCGTCGGGAATGTGCGTTTTCAGAAACTCCATCTGTCGTCGCGAGACGGCCGTGTCGTTTTCTCCCCAGAACAACAGTGTCGGCACGCCGATGCCGGCGACCTGCTCGTCGAGGTGATGGGTAACCGTCTTCACGAACGTTTCTCGCATCGTGCCCGAGAGCGTGCGGTAATCCGACGACCCTAGGGCGCGCCAGAGCAGCGAATGCCGCAGCCAGTCGAGCCCGAATGCTCGAAGGCGGCCGGGAAGCAGCGTGAACGGAGCCTTGAGCGTGGAGGCCAGCAGACGCCGAGCGTGGTAGCCGGCCGAACGGCGGGGCGTAACACCGGAGGGGCTCACGAGTACCAAACGGTGGATGAGGAATTTGAAGTCGTCGTGGGAGGCCATGAACAGGGCGATGCGCCCACCGTTGGAATGCCCGATGATGGTGACGGGACCGTTTAGGTCCGTCTCGATCAAACGGGCGACGAGGGCGGCGTGCTCCGGGACGCCGAGCGGTTCGTTGGGTGGGGGCGAAAGTCCGTGACCCGGAAGATCGACGTTAACGACCCGGTAATCGGCTTCGAGGCCCCGGGCGATCGTGGCCATGTTTTCAGCGCTGCTTCCCCATCCGTGCAGGAGGAGCACGGGGGGGTTCGACGCATCGCCGGAGACGGTCCGATGCAGCTGACCCATCGAGTACGGCATCCCTGACGCTGCGGACTGATCCCGTGGTTCGGCGGGCCCGTCGGGCGGACTTGAACGTGGTTCGGAAACCATCTATTTTAGTTTTCGTTGCATATACGAACCCAGTACCCCTCTTTCTCCGGACGATAGTCCCGGTTTCCGGTTCGCAAAGCGACCGGTGTAGCCCTGAAGCCGCGGAGCATACGCGGCCCAATGTGCGGCCTAATGTACGAAGGCATGCTCCACGCGTTCACTACGGCGTTGGATTTTTCGGCGCATGTACGGTCGACGTCCGCTGGTTTTCGCAATTGAAATTTAGTCATACTTGACGCATGAGCTCGCCGGAGGCCCGGCGGATTCGCCGCGAGAATTCGAGCGAGCGTCCCAATTCTTCGAAGCTGATCACGACAGCGGTCGGGTCGGAAGCCCCACGCTTCGATACCTGTTAGAATAGAATGTTATCACCACCAATGTGGATCTATGTCAGATAAGAGATTTCACGGTGTCCTCGAACTCATTGGGGACAAGAAGTTTGGATTTATACGGGAGTTCCGCCCGGACCTCCCCAAAGGGGACGACGATCCGTTCGTGCCGCCGCCGTTGATACGGAAGTTCAATCTGCGTGACGGCGTCATTATGGAAGGCACGTTGAAGCCCGGGCGCAAGGGAGCGATGCAGGTGGGCTACCTCGAGAAGGTCATGGGCCTCGACCCGGGTGAATGGGCGAAGGCTGCTCATTTCGACGACGGCCAGATCATTTATCCCAACGAGAAGCTCGAGCTGGTCACCGCCCCCGACGACATTTCGATGCGGGTCGTCGACCTCGTCGCGCCCATCGGGAAGGGGCAGCGCGGATTGATCGTCGCGCCGCCGCGTACCGGTAAGACGATTCTGCTCAAGAACATCGCGGCGTCGATCACGAAGAACCACCCCGACGTGGAGCTCGTGGCGCTGCTCGTGGACGAGCGGCCGGAGGAAGTGACGGACTTCAAGCGCTCGACGTCCGCGCAGGTGTTTGCGTCGTCGAACGACCGCGAGGAGGACAACCACGTGCGCGTCTCGACGCTCGCGCTGGAGTATGCGCGGCGGCTCGTCGAAATGAAAAAGGATGTCGTCCTGCTGCTCGACTCCCTGACGCGGCTCGGCCGGACGTTCAACCTCTATCAGTCCGGCAGCGGGCGCACCCTTTCGGGTGGACTCGACGCGAAGGCGCTGCAGGTACCCCGTCGCATCTTCGGATCCGCCCGCAACATCGAGGGTGGAGGTTCGCTGACGATTATCGCCACGGCCCTGATCGAGACGGGCAGCCGGATGGACGACGTCATTTTTGAGGAGTTCAAAGGTACGGGCAACTCGGAGATCGTCCTCGACCGCGAGATGGCGGACAAGCGGATCTATCCCGCCATCAACCTGCGGAAGAGCGGTACGCGGAACGAGGAGCGGCTCATCGGCGACGCCATCGAGCAGCATCACCGGCTGTTTCGCGCGCTCAACTCGCGCCATCCCGCCGAGGCCATGCAGGCGCTCATCCGTCATCTGCAGCACTCGCCCACGAACGCACATCTGCTCAACGAGCTCGTTCCGGGGTAGTAGCGGGACGTCAGCTGCCGCCGCACGTATGGATGGGTAGCGAGGATGCGTAGCGCCCCGTGTTGCGTGCCTGGCTCGTCGTATTACCGTGATCGCTCTGCTGCTGCAGGCGGTTGCCGGGTGCGGGTTAAATCGGGTGCGGGTCATATCGGGTGCGGGTCAAATCGGGTGCGGGTCATATCGGGTGCGGGTCATATTACGAGCTCGGAAGTGTCTGTTGATAGCAGCCGGCTTTGCATTTCGGGAAGCCGACGTACGTATCAGCATACGAGGAGCCACATGGCGCTCGAACGCATCGTCCCACACGTCTTCCGGGAAATCGACCCTGGCGCCGAGCCGGTACCAGATCCTGGCCACGAGCCGGAAATCGACCCCGCCGCCGAATCGGTAATCGACCCCGCCGCCGAACCGGTAATCGACCCCGCCGCCGAACCGGACATCCGGTATCAGGTGCCCATCAAGGAGTGGGACGAATCGGAGCGGCCGCGAGAACGAGTCATGGCACGCGGCACGGGCGTGCTGACGGACGCCGAGCTGATCGGACTCATCTTTCGGTCGGGGACGCGAACCCGCTCGGGATCGGCATCCGCCGTTCAGCTGGGGCGGACGCTGCTGAGCACGTTTGGATCGCTGCGGGACGTATCCCGACGCGACGTGCGCGAGCTGATGCGGGTCGTGGGCATCGGCCCGGCGAAGTCCGTCCAGCTCGCCGCCGCCTTCGAGATCGGTCGCCGCATCGAGGCGCAGCCGTCCGACACCGACCGCATCCAGGTCTCTTCTCCGGAGGACGTGGCCGGCATCTACGTGCCGCGGCTGCGCGACCTGCCCCGGGAGGTCTTCGACGTTATCTTCCTCAACACGGCGAACGTGATCATCGGAGACGTCCGGGTCAGCGAGGGCGGACTGGCCTCGAGCATCGTCGAGCCGCGGGCGATCTTTCAGAAGGCCGTGCTGGAAAACGCGGCGGCGCTTATCTGCGTCCACAATCATCCATCCGGCAACCCGGAGCCCAGCCGGGAAGATGTCCGCATCACGCGGCAGCTCGTCGAGGCGGGCCAGTTGATGGGGATCCCGCTCCACGACCACATCATCGTCGCCGGCAACGGCTACACGTCCATGGCCGAGCGTCAGTTGATGTAGGGGGCTCTCCCCCCGTCCTCATGCGGTACCAAACGCGAGCTGTTCCCACTCGAGGTTGGCAGATGTCACCGGGAGCACCCCCGTCCTCATGCGGTTTTCAACGAGATCCGTGGAATCAATGGCGAGATCTTTCTAGTATGACGCTCGACCCGTTCGCGCCCCCGGTTTGGGATGTATTCTCCTGGCCGATACCTCCGTGTGAAGTCATTTCCGGGCGTACGTCGCAACCATCTACCTGACCCCTGCAACCAGAAACCTAGAAATGGACGTTCTCGACAAGATAGTCTCCCTCTCGAAGCGTCGCGGCTTCATCTTTCAGTCTTCGGACATCTACGGTGGGCTCGGCGCGACGTACGATTACGGTCCGCTCGGCGTCGAGCTGAAGCGCAACGTGACGGAGCGCTGGTGGCAGCATATGGTGTATCGCCACGACAACATCGAGGGTCTGGACGCCGCCATTCTCATGCATCCGGAGGTCTGGAAGGCGTCGGGCCACGTGGACGCGTTCAACGATCCGATGATCGACGACAAAGCGTCGAAGTATCGATACCGGGCGGACGACCTGATCGAGAATCACATCGAGAAGCTGCGCTCGGACGGGAAGGACGAACGGGCGGACGCCGTTCGCCAACGGTTCGTGGCGGCACTGAACAGCGACGATTTGCCGAAGGCGCTCTACGAGATCATCATGGATGAGGAGATCCGTGGCCCGGACTCCGGTGCGTTCGACTGGACGGAGGTGCGGCAGTTCAACCTTATGTTTCAGACGCATATCGGTCCGGTCGCCGACGCGGACAATCGCGTCTACCTTCGTCCGGAGACGGCGCAGGGCATCTTCGTCAACTTTCGCCTCGCACAGGAGACGTCACGCCAGCAGGTGCCGTTCGGCATCGCACAAATCGGCAAGGCGTTCCGCAATGAGATCGTGGCGCGTCAGTTCATCTTCCGGATGCGCGAATTCGAGCAGATGGAGATGCAGTACTTCGTCAAGCCTGGAACGCAGATGGAGCATTTCGAGGAATGGCGTGAGAAGCGCATGCAGTGGCACATCGCGAACGGCATCCGTCCGAGCAAGCTACGGTGGCACGAACACGAGAAGCTCGCGCACTATGCGGATGCAGCCTTCGACGTGCAGTACGAGTTTCCGATTGGATGGCAGGAAATCGAAGGCATTCACTCGCGGACGGACTACGATCTCAAACGACACCAGGAGTTCTCAGGCAAGAAGATGGAGTACTTCGATCCGTACAAGCAGGAGAAGTACATTCCCTACGTGGTGGAGACATCGGCCGGACTCGACCGGACCATCCTCATGCTGCTCTGTGAGGCCTACGAGGAAGAAGAGGTCGAGGGAGAGGAGCGCGTGGTGATGAAGTTCCACCCCGACGTGGCGCCGATCAAGGCGGCCGTTTTCCCGCTCGTCAAGCGTGAGGGCATGCCCGAGGTGGCCCACGAGATCGAGGCGGATCTCCGGAAGTCGTTCAACGCCTTCTACGACGAGAGCGGCTCTATCGGCAAGCGCTACCGACGGATGGACGAGGCGGGGACGCCGTTCTGCATCACCGTGGACGGAGATACCCTCGAGGACGGTACCGTCACGATTCGCGACCGCGACTCGATGGAGCAGGATCGCATTCCCAAGGACAATGCGGTGCCGTATATCCAGGACCGGATGCGGGGGTGGAGGCGGGAAGGGTAGGCGGTCAGCGTTGGATACGGGTCACTGACTCGTCGGGCCGGGCCGGCCGTGTATGTGGTGCCGGCCGGGTATATGGTGCCGGCCGGGAGTTTGGCGCCGGTCATACGTGGCGTCGGACATCTGCCGCGTCGGTGGTGTGTGGCCCAGGTCGTCTGTGGCACAGGTCGGATTTTTTGGCACGATAATATCTTGGTACGTAGCCAGAAATTCTGTTTCCACGCGTATGGAAACGCGTTTTTTCGCCGAATTTCGGGGGTCGCCTGCTCATTCCTGGAAATCGCGTGGAAACACGTTCGAGCATGGGGCGCTGCGGCGGCCATGACTTACACGTTCTGACATTCGGTATACGCAGGCATACCGTACGCGCTGGCACTGCCGTACACGCGCCCCGGGACGGAGCCGGCAAAGGCAATTCTCAACACGTCGCTCAAGCGCCTCTCTTGTCGTGCCGATGCAGGTGCATCGTAAGCCACGATCCGGTGATGAACTTGTGGATGAGGTTGAGCGCGACTTCTACGAGCGATACGTGGTAGAAGCGCTCGAAGGATCGAGCCCCCGACTGGTGAAGTGCAATGTGGTGCTCCCGGCAGAGCGGAATGCACCCGAAATCGCTCGGTTTCGTTCCGGTACCGCCTCGTCCCAGGGCGTGATGCGCGTCTGACGGCCGGCCGCAGGCGAGGCAGGGGTAGGAGGCCACGAAGCGCACGTACTCGGCGCTTCGCGGGGTGGAGTTGCGGCGATCCTCCATCAACATGAGGCCGATGAGATTCTGGCGAAGGCCTTCGAGGACGCCGGCCGCCTCCTCATTGCCCTCCCGTGCCCGAAGGATAATGCGCTCGATGGCTTCCATCGCGCGCTCCGCGTCCCGATAGTCGCGTTCGTCGGCTTCCTCGACACCAATGACGGCCGGATTGTTACGCCCGCCGAGCAGGTCTTCCACGACGTCGTACCAGTAGACGGGCCGGTGAAAAGCTTCTTTACGTGAGGCCAGCCAGGCCTCGAACCGCGCATAATCTCCATGCAGGCCCTGGTAGAGCTTCATGCACTGATACAGTACGGATCGTCCGGCCCGGATACGATGCTCGGCCCACAGGCGCGCCGCGATTTCGTCGACGATGTCGATCCGGGATCCATCAGGGCGGGCCGTGTGCGTGAGCACGCACCCCATCCACCATTTCAGCTTCAGGCGGTACAGTTCGACCGACTCCAGCTGTACGTGTACCCGGTAGATAAAGTCGACCGCCTCGTCGACGGAATACGCCTTTTGCGGTCTGTCGAGCGCCAAACGAATCGATATCGGCGCCTCCATGGGACGTCTGTCTGGATAAATCTCTGCGGTTGATGCAAACAGATAGACACGACGTGGGCAGGAATATGACGCCGAATAGGAAACATGGATATAAATCGGAGAGGAACGGGTCGGAGCAGCTGGTTCGAAGTAATGCGGGTTCGAAGTAAAGCCGCGGCTGAATCCGTGCGGGAATTGGCGAGGGTGCCGCCTGCTATCGCCCCGCGGCCTGCTATCGCCCCGCGGCCTGCTATCGCCCCGCCTCTGCTTCGACGTCCGACCAGACGCGGAGCGCGTTCTCGCCGAGGATCTTGCGTATATCCTCGTCGCTGTACCCCTCGAGGAGAAGGTGATAGACGAGATGGGGATAGGTCGACGCATCTTCGAGTCCGGCCGGCAGCGCGAAGACGCCGTCGTAGTCCGAGCCGAGTCCGACGTGCTCGATGCCGACGAGGTCGACGACGTGGTTGATGTGTGCGACGACGTCCTCGGTTGTCCCGATGAGATGGTTCTTTCGCTCCTCTTCGAAGCGTCGGACCCACTCGGCGGTGCCTTCCTCGTATCCCGCCTCTTCCAGCTCCCGCAGCAGGCTGTCCCGGATGGCATCACCCTCCGCGTCGTAACCCTCACGCAGAAAGGACGATCCGAAGTTGATCATGATGACGCCGCCGTTCTCGGCGAGGCGCTCGATCATGTCGTCGCTCATGTTCCGCTCCCAACCGGGGGTAAACGCGCGTGCAGATGAGTGCGTCGCCATCACCGGGGCGGTCGTAACATCCATGACGTCGTAGAAGGCGCTGTCCGACACGTGCGATACGTCGACGATCATCCCGAGCCGATTCATTTCGCGCACGACCTCCTCACCGAACGGACTGAGGCCGTGGTGGACGCGGGTCGTGTCGTAGGACGAATCGCTGATCAGATTCACGCGCGAATGGGTCAGGGTGATGTACCGGATGCCCCGGTCGTAGAAGTACGCAAGCCGCGAGAGATCGTCGCCGATCGGCGCTCCGTTCTCCATGCCCATGGGGAGGGAGATACGTCCGGCTTCGAAATTCGCTCGCACGTCCTCGACGGAGCGAGCGTGTGCGAACTTATCCGGCCACTGCTCCACGAATCCGTCGACCATGTCGATGAGGGAATCCGCCTTCTCGGCGGCACCGCCGGTTTCCTGATACTCGGCGGGGATGTAGATGGACATGAAGGGGGCGTCCAGTCCGCCCGCTGCGGCGCGGGGGTAGTCGAAATCGCCGCCGAACGTCGCTTCGGAGATGTCCTCATAGAAGGCATCCAGGCGGTACGGCACGTCGATGTGTCCGTCTACGATGATGGTTGCACGCACGAGCGAATCCGCCCGCGCGAGGAGCGCTTCATTTTCTGTGGATGAGGAGCGGGCGTCGCAGCCGAAGAGCAGCATCACGGAGAAGACCAGCGTAACGGGCGATAGATGGCGCATGGCGGGTGGGTGTCTGGCGGGCAGGACGGTTGGTAGATGGTGTCGGGTCGCGGCGGCTCGGGCCGCCGGCGGCGGGCTGTTCGGGCCGCGGCGGCGGGCTGTTCGGATTGCGGCGGCGGGCTGTTCGGGCCGCGGCGGCGGGCTGTTCGGGTCGCGGCGGCGGGCTGCTCGGATTGCGGCGGCGCCGAGCGAAGGCCGTACGCCCGCAACCAGCGCCACTCGCTCAGCCGTGCAGGGAGGTTTGCTCCCGCATTTCGAGCGAGGCGATCAGCTTGTCGTGGATGCCGCCGAAGCTTCCGTTACTCATTATAAGGGCCACGTCGCCGGGACGCAGTTCGTTGAGGAGCGGTGGAAGGAGGGCCTCGGCGTTCTCGTAGGCGGACGCCGGCGTGCCAGCGGCTTCGATCATTTCGACGACGCGGGTGACGTCGAGCATCGCGTCGGCATCGTCGTTGTGCCGCAGCGGCGGGCTGCTGATGAAGGCGTAATCGGCGGCATCGAACGCGTTGCCGTAGGGTACCTCGAAGACCTTGCGGCGGCTCGAGTTGGAGCGCGGCTCGAAGACGGCGACGATGCGCCGGTTGGGCCAGCGCGCGGCGATGGACTCGATCGTCTTGCGTACGGCCGTAGGATGATGGGCGAAATCGTCGATGACGATGACGCCGGCGGCTTTCGCGCGCACTTCCTGCCTTCGGCGAAGCCCTTTGAAGGAAGCGAATCCCGTCGCGAGCTGCTCGGGGGAGACGCCTTCATCGAGCGCGAGGGCACAAACGGCGAGGGCGTTGAGGACGTTGTGGTACCCGCTCATGGGAAGAAATACGTCGGCCTGCTCGGTCCCGTCGACCACGAGGGTAAACCGCTCGCCGCCCTCGACGGGATGCACGGAGGTGGCTGCAACGTCACACCAGGATGGATCGAGGCCGATGTAGCGGACGCGGCCACGCGTGTGATCTTCGAGGGCACGAACGTTCGCATCTTCCCCATTCAGCACGACCAGCCCGTCCGCGTCGACCAGCCGCGCGAAGCGTCGGAAGGCGTCCCGATAATCCTTCCAGTCCGAATAGATATCCGCGTGGTCGAATTCCATCGACGTAACGACCGCGCCGGCCGGCTGATAGTGCATCATTTTGGGCCGCTTATCGAAGTACGCGCTGTCGTACTCGTCGCCTTCCACGACGAAGTGCGGTCCCGTTCCGAGGCCGTAGGACACGTTGCCGTTCAGCATAACGCCGCCGACCAGAAAGCCGGGATCGAGTCCGGCTTCCCGCAGCACGTGCACGAGCATGCCCGTGGTCGTCGTCTTGCCGTGGGTGCCTGCGACGACGAGGGAGCGTCTGCCGGTCAGGAAAAAATGGGAGAGCGCCTCCGGAAACGAGACCTGGGTCATGTGGTGCTCGCGGGCATGGGCCGCCTCCGGATGGGTCGGCGTGCACGCGTTGCCGACGACCACGAGATCGGGCTCGGGATCGAGGTGCGCGGGATCGAAGCCTTCGAGGAGCTCGATCCCCATCTCCTCAATGCGCGTGCTCATGGGCGGATAGCAGTTCTCGTCGGAGCCGCGCACGTGATAGCCGGCCTCCACCAGAAGTCCTGCAAGTGATCCCATGCCGGTGCCGCAGACGCCGACGAGGTGGACGGACTCGATCTCGTCGGGGGGCGGAAGCTCCGGCCGCTCGAAGATGCGCAGGTGTGCGTCGGGCAGCTCACTGAGGTGTTTCATGGCGTCGGGAACGGGGTTGGCTTTTGCGGAAGGGGTTGGCTTTGCGGAAGGGGTTGGCTTTTGCGGAAGAGGTTGGCTTTGAGGAAAAATATGGCGTCGCGCAAAGATATGACTTCATGGAAGGGATGCTCACGGTCGCGACGCGTCGTCCCGACTGGTTGAGGGGTTCATCGTTTCGCGGTACCTTCGCGTTGAGAATCGGTCAGCCGTTCGTCTACGTGAGACTCGGAGGACGAACGTCCGTCATCCTCGCCGCGGCCGCTGGAATCATCGCTCGCCCCCCGCGGCTGCTGTCCGCCCGTGAGACCGAACTTGAGGACCGACTCGAGCTCTTTTTCATCGGCCTTCTCCAGATCTTTCGGGACGATGCCGAGCCGCCGGGCGCGTGCCAGCCACTGCCGGCGCGCGAGCACCTGCATGTCTTCGGCCGAGTCGGCTTCGTCGACGATCTCGAGGCCGAGGAGGGTCTCCACGATGTCCTCCATGGAGACGACGCCTTCCACGCCGCCGTATTCGTCGACGACGAGAGCGATGTGCTCCAGTCCGTCGAGCATGCGCTCGAACAGCTCGTGCAGGTGCAGCGAGTCCGGCACGACGAGCATGTCGCGCTTCAGCTCGCTGAGGGGAATATCGCCGTTTTCCTGCGCGGCCTTGAGGAGGATTTCGTCGGTCAGTACGTAGCCGGTCACGTCGTCTCGCGTCTCCGTATAGATCGGAATCCGCGAGAAGCGAAATTCCTCATACTCGTCTACGACCTCGCGGACCGTCTGCGACTCCGGGAGAGCGAACATGACGATGCGCGGCGTCATGATGTCCTTCACGCGAAGCGAGCTAAAGCGAAAGAGGTTACGGATGATGCGTGATTCGCCGGCTTCGAAGACGCCCTGTTCCTCGCCGAGTTCGGCCATCGCCGTAAGCTCTTCCCGGCTGATGGGCACGACCTTTCTGCCGCGGGCGAGCAGCCGCGTAATGCCCTGGGACAGTTTCACGAGAGGCCAGGTGATCCAGATCGTGGGGATGAGGGTCCGCGTGACGGCGGGCGCGAGCTTGCGCCAGTAGAGTGCCCCGAGCGTCTTCGGGATGATCTCGGAAAGGACGAGGATGAGGAGCGTAAGGATCGCGCTGAAGATCCCCAGCACGGCGTCACCGAAGACGATCACGGCCTGCGCGCCCGCACCGGCGGCACCGACGGTGTGGGCAACCGTGTTCAAGCTGAGGATGGCGGCGAGCGGCCGGTCGATGTCCTTCTTCAGATCCTGAAGGCGTTTGGCCGTCGTGCTGCCGTCCTTCACCTTCATTTCGAGAAATGAAGGCGTGACGCTGAGCAGGACCGCTTCCATGATCGAACACAGAAACGAGACGCCGAGCGCCAGCAGAACGAACGCAATCAGTAAGCCCATGTGGAAGGCGGCAATTCAAGATCCATCGCACGTACGTGAATGCGATCCTTCCCCCGGCGGTTTCTCCGGGAGTAGAAATACGATGGATGTGGGGGAGCGGCGCCGGCAGCAACGAGCGCAATGGCGCGGCCGCAGCGGCGCGGCCCGCTCCTTTACCTCTGCTCCTGCCTGGGCTCGCCGAGTACGGTGCCGTTGCCGCCGATGGCCCTGGCGTAGGCCGACTCCGGGACCACGTCGGCGCCGTCGATCTCGTGGCTCGGGAAGAGGCTGCCGAGGCGCAGCGAGATGGAGTCGAACGTGGAGTACATCACGGGCACGATCACGAGTGTGAGGAACGTCCCGAACGTGAGGCCGGCGATGATGGCCGTGCCCATGGGCCCCCAGAACTGCGTGTTTTCCGATCCGAACTGGAAGTTCGGGTCGAAGTCGGTGAGCAGTCCGACGAAGTCGACGTTGATGCCGAACGTGAGGGGAATAAGCCCCAGCACGGTCGTCAGGGCGGTCAGGACGACCGGCCGCAGGCGCGTCGCGCCGCCTTCGATGATCGCCTCTTTCTTGTCGAGCCCGCGGTCTCGGAGCTGCATGATGTAGTCGATCAGCACGATGTTGTTGTTCACGACGATCCCGGCGAGCGAGATGACGCCGATGAACGTGAACAGTCCGAAGGGCGTCCGCGTGATGATCAGGCCGAGCAGCACGCCGATCAGCGAGAAGCCTACGGCTACCATGATGATGAACGGCGCGCTCACCCTGTTGAACTGCGCCACCATGATCATGAAGATGAGGGCCACGGCGATCAGCAGGGCCGTGGTGAGGAACCCGAAGGCGTCCTGCTGTTCTTCGCTGCCGCCCGTGTAGCTGAGCGTGTAACCGTCCGGCACCTCATAGTCGGCCAGATATGTCTGCACCTGCTGGAGCACCTGCGGGCCCTGGAATCCGGGCGCGGCCTGCCCGGTAACGGTAGCCACGCGCTGGAGGTCCAGGCGCGTGATGGAACCGAGTCCGGAGCCGACCTCGAAATCCGCCACCGCGGTAATGGGGATCTGCTGGCCCTCGTAGAGAATCGTCAGGTCCTTGACGCTTTCGAGGCTCTGCCGGTCCCGTTCCCGGAGGCGAACGGTGATGTCGTATTCGTCCTCTCCCGTACGGAATTTCCCTGCCTCGATGCCGTTGATGCCGGCGCGGATGACCGTTGCGATCTGGGACGTATTCAACCCAAACTGCGCCGCCCGTTCCCGGTCGATGTTGACCTGATACTCCGGCCGGCCCTCGTTAAGGTTGTCCGTGACGTCAACGAGTCCGGCAATGACGCCCGATTCCGCGCCTTCGGTGAGTCGCTGGCGGATGTCTTGCGTCATGCGCCGAATCGTCTGAAAGTCCTCCCCCGCGATCTCGATGTTGACGGGGGCACCGGTAGGCGGACCCATCTGGTTCTGTTCCACCGTGATTTCCGTGCCGGGGATGCCTTGCAGCTGCTCGCGAATTTTCGTCATGGTCGCGGAGCTGGCCTCCTGGCGGTCCGCGTAGTCGACCATATTGAGCGAGACGCGCGAGCGCTCCGGGCTCTGGGCGCTGCCTCCGAAGGCGGCGTCGCCGCCCACGCCGACGCCGATGGAGACGTTCTTCACGTTGGCCTCCGATCCCGGGTTGTCGTTCAGGAGATCGAGAATCCGCTCGTGCGCCGTGCGCGCGATCTCGTCCGACGTATCCAGGTTCGTCCCGAGCGCGCCTTCGAGCGTCACCCAGATCTGCTGGGGGTCCGTCTCTGGAAAGAAGGCCGTCCCGGTCGGTGCGACCTGGAACATGAGGATGATGGCCACGAAGGCACCGAGGGAGGCCGTCAGCAGCTTGGCCCGATTATCCGTCAGAATCAGATGCGGCCGCTTCTTGCGGTTGAGCAGGACGCCCAGGAGTCCGCCCGCAACGATGATCGCCGGGAGGATCATCAGGTTGACGATGGTGAGGAGCTCCATCTCGCGCGGACCGACGAAGATGGCGGTCAGGAGGATGAGCATCACGGCACCGAAGATGACTCCGGCACGCACGCTTTTCCATCCACCCAAAAAAATGCTCTCGAGCGTGTGCAGCACGATGCCGACGACCCCGAGCGCGAGCATAATGCCGCCGGGTACCACGAGAAGGAGGGCCGAGCCGCTCAGGCCGCCGGCCACGGGGGCCCCGACGCCGCTGAGCAGCATGCCGGCGACGAGCAGGATGAATCCGGCCGTAAAGCTGATCAGCGTGAAGGTGTTGCGGAGAAAGGCCCTTTTCACCGTATAGTCCCGCTCGAGCATCCATCCGAGAAAACGGCGATAGCGCTGCACGAGGACGGGCAGGCGCCGCTGGATGAAGGCGTCGCCGACCGGCTTGAGAAGCTTCTTGTGCAGCAGGATCAGGATCGGGATGGCGAGGAGCAGGACGACGAGCGTCCGCCAGTTCGCCATGCCGATCACGGCGGCCAGGACGACCATCGTGATGGCCGAGATCAGCTTCAGGCGGCGCTCCATGGGCCGCCTTTCGGCACCTTCCAGGCGCACGAAAATCCCGGTAATGACCGGGTTGACGATCAAGGCCACGAAGAGGGAGCTCGACAGCGTGATGATGAGCGTGAGGGGCATGTAACTCATGAACTCGCCGATGATGCCCGGCCAGAACATCATGGGGGTGAAGGCCGCCACGGTCGTCGCCGTCGATGCGACGACGGCACCGCCGACCTCCGCCGTGCCGAGCCGCGCCGCGTCGAACCGGGAGTGCCCCATCTCTCGATACCGGTAGATGTTCTCCACGATCACGACGGCATTGTCGACCAGCATGCCGAGCGCGATGATCAGGCTGAACAGGATGATGAAGTTCAGCGTGTAGCCCATCGACTGAAAGACGATGAACGACAGAAACATGGAGAGCGGGATGGCGATGCCTACGAGCGTCGCCGTGCGGACGCCCAGGAAGAAGAGCAGCACGGCGACCACGAAGATGAGGCCGCTGATGATGTTGTTCTCGAGATCCGTAAGGAGCGTCTGGACGTTTTCGCTCATATCCCCGGTGATCTCGACGCGCGTCCCGGAGGGCAGCGGAAAGGCGGCCAGGACGTCGTCGACGGCGTCGGCGACTTCGGTGATGTTTTCTCCTGGCCGCTGCTTGACGCCAAGCGTGATGACCTGAAGCGTTCGCGGATCGTCGACGCGCACGAGGTCGCCGTCGTCCGTCTCCGTGCGGAACAGCTGCAGGCGGGCATACGACGTTCGGTCCTTAAACCCGAGGTCGACGTCCGCTACGTCGCGAACGTAGATCGGGCGGCCGTCGGGGGCGCTGACAACGAGGTTCTCGATTTCCTCGGCTTCGGTAAACTGTCCGCTGACGCGCACGAGGTAGTTCAGCCGATCCACGTCGACCGATCCACCCGGAATATTGGTGTTCTCCTGCTGGATCGTCTCGACGATATCCATGAACGTCAGGTTGTAGCCCTGGAGGGCGGAGAGATCCACATTCACCTGCACCTCCCGCTCGAGGCCGCCCGTGACGTCCACCTCCAGGACGGAGGGAATCTTTTCCAGCTCCGTTTCCAGATCCTCCGCCACGTCCTTCAGCCGGACCAGCGAGTAGTCCGCCGCCAGGTTGATGTTCATGATGGGCATCTCCTGGAGGTCGATCTCATTGACCATGGGCTCCTCGACGTCGTCGGGGAGATCCGTCTTGGCGATATCGACGCGGTCCCGCACCTTCTGATAGGCCTCGTCCATCGATACGTTGGGCTCGAACTCGACGATGATCGTCGAGACGCCCTCGGTGGACGTCGACGAGATCTGGGTGATGCCGTTGACGCTCTGGACTTCCTGCTCGATCTCCTTCGTGATCAGCGTCTCGATGTCGTCCGGGCTCGCGCCGGGATACAGCGTCGTGATGACGATGTTGGGGATCTCGATGGAGGGCTGCGCCTCCTTCGGAATCGCCGTATAACTATAGAGACCGCCTACGACCAGCAGGACCGTCAACACGACGATGCTGGTCCGGTATTTTATGGCGAGGTTCGTAATGCGCATGATGGAATGCTGATTTCAGGTTGAGGCGGTAACGCTCCGGCGCCGCGGTCGGCCGGCCTGCGTCGGTCGGCTCCCGGCGGTCACCCGCCGGCCGAAAGCGAATCCGACGTGGGAATCCCCGCGGCGTCAGGCGACGAGTACCGATTCATGACCTGCACGCGGTCGCCTTCGGTCAGGTTGGACTGCCCGAGGACGATCACCTCGTCTCCTTCTTCCAGGTTGGTCACGACGACGTTGCCGCCGTGTCCGGCGCCGAGTGCGGCGGGTGCTTTCATGGCGACGCTCCGATCGCCGTCACGGTCGACGACGAACACGCTGTTTCCATCTTCATCGCGAACGATGGCGGCACGCGGGACGACGAGGGCTCCTTCGATCCGTTCACGCGTGACGGAGACGCGGGCGACCATCTCGGGCTTGATCGTACCGGTGGGGTTGCCGATCAGAATCTCGACGGGAAACGTCCGATTCTGCGGGTTGATGGCGCGTCCAACGAAGCTCACCTCGCTCCGTACGCCCTCTCCGGCATACGCCCGGAAGTTCACCGTCACGGGCGTGCCGACAGTGATGTCGGCCGCGTAGCGCTCGGGTACGCCGGCGACGACCTTTACGCGGTCCGTATTGATGACGCGCGCGACGGGGGTGGACAGCGCGACCTGCTCTCCGATCTCGACGAAGTGTTCCTCCACCGTGCCGCTAAACGGCGTCGTGACGCTGGTCTGGCGAAACTGCTCGCGCGCCTGGGACAGGGCGGCCTGCGACTGAGAGAGCGCCGCTCCGGCCTGATTGAACTGGGAGCGTACGTTCTCCCATTCGACCGCGCTGATCACCGAATCGCGGTAGAGCGGTTCGTTGCGCCGCATGTTGTCCTCCGCCAGATCGAACTGAGCCTGCGCCGATTCGACCTGCGCCTCCGCCTGTTCGACGGCGGCCTGCGCGAGGGCTGCATCCAGCCGGGCGACCTCGCCGCCGCGGGACAGCGACGCGCCCAGCGGGGCGAGCGACATGACGGTGCCGGCCGTCCGGGCCGAGAGCGTGGCATCGTCGAGCGCCTCGACGGTACCGGTGATCTGGACGACGTCCTCGAAGGTGGACGGGGAGAGCACGAG
This sequence comes from Rhodothermales bacterium, assembly GCA_040904565.1. GTDB lineage: Bacteria > Bacteroidota > Rhodothermia > Rhodothermales > VXPQ01 > JBBDTI01. Next base: position 25,260 of record JBBDTI010000016.1, on the reverse strand, counting down.
CGTTTCCACGCGCACCACGCGCCCCTCCTGGTCCGCCGCGACGCCCTGCATGTCGCCGGCGTCACCGCCGCATCCGGCGAGGAGGACGCTGATGGCCAGCACGGCAGCCGGCAGTGCCGCCGGGAAGGCGGGAGCGCGATGCGAGTCCGTGCTGTGGGTATATGGGGGGTGAGTCATGGTCTATTTCGGGTCGATTTAATGGCGTGTAAGCGGGGCCGCTCGTCAGGTATTCGTGCAGCTACCGGCTCGTTAGGTTCGCGGTGCTGCCGGGTTCGCCGGGTTGCGGCGCTGAAGCGCTCATCGGCTCGTGAGATTAAGGGCCTCGGCACTGCGCAGGGGCAGTCCGACGGCCGTTTCGAAGGAGCTGCGCGCGACGAGGAAGTCGTGCACGGCCTGCAGGTAGTTGAGGCGGCTCTGATCCAGCTGCTCCGACGCGTTCCGTTCCTCGAGCGGCGAGGCGACGCCTTCCGCCAGACGCGCTCGGGCGTACTCATAGTTGATCTCCGCGTTCTGGACGTTCTGCTCCTGCGCCAGGATGCGGCGGCGTGCCGACTCGAGATCCCGGTAGGCGTTCTGCACCTCGAGGCGCACGTTCTGGAACGTGCGGTCGAACTCGATCTCGGCCTGGTCCAGCGCGATAATTCGCTGCTGTACGAGCGACGACGTCTGGAAGCCGTTGAAAATATTCCACGTGAGCTGGATGCCGGCACTGATGGCCGGATTCCAGTACCTGTTCGAGAAAAACGGCGTCGACTGTTCGCGGAACGAGAACGGATCTCCCTGGACGGACGTGTAGCTGGTTCGATTGTCCGGTACGCGGCCGAGGTAACTGAAATTGGCGACGGCGCTGATCTCCGGTAGATACTGGGATCGCGTCATCGTAACGTCGATGCGCCGCAGGTCGATGGCCAGGCGTGCCTGCTCGAGGTCGGGGCGGTGCTCGAAAGCCAGGTCGACGGCGTCGGCGGTGGACACGTTCATGAACGCGCCGTGGTCTTCCGTTTCGAGCCGGCCGCGGAGGCGCACGGGCTGGTCGATCGGCATGCCGAGCTGCATCTTCAGGTTGTCCAGGGCCTGATCGGCCTGGTTCTGAACCGACACGTAGTCCGTCTGCAGGTTGGTCAGTTCGACCTCCGCCGTGAGCCGCTGGAATTTCGGTGCCGTACCCTGCGTGACGCGCTGAATGGTTTCGTCGAGCGTCTGCCGCGTGCGCTCCACGCTCTGACGGAGCACGGCCTGCTGCTGCTGTGCGAGGAGGGCCTGGTAATAGGCCTGGCGCACCTGGTGAATGATGACCTGCTCCTGCCGGTCGGCTGCCCGGCGGTTGACGTCCTTCAGCTGCTGCGCGCCCTTGATGGCCGCGAAGGCGGAGCCGGAAAAGAGGGTCTGGGTGATGGAGAGACCGTTCTGGAACTCGTTGGGAACGGAGAACGGATTGTCGCCGCCTCCGAAGGATCCGCCAACCTCTTGAAGCCCTTCGCGCTGCCGGTCGAAAAACTCGTCGACCGTAATGGGCGTCGTGGTCGGATCGTCATCGATGCGCGCCTCCTCATTGAAAGCGAGCCAGTCGATGAGCCCAAATGAGCCGAAGAGTCCGCCAGCCTCCGAGCCGGCGAACGGGTTGGCGCTCTTGAGATTGCGCGTGTAACCAGACTGTACGTTGACCTGGGGCATGACCTGTCCCCAGGCTTCCCGCACCTGCGCGTTGGCGTTGTCCACCTGGAGCCGCGTCTGGCGCAGCACGTGGTTGTTCACGAGGGCGATCTGAAGCGCCTCGTCGAGCGTCAGCGTGATCTGCCGGCCGGTCGACTGGCCGCTGGACTGCGTGGTCGCCTGCGTGGTAGCCTGCCCGGGCCCCTGCCTGGGTGCCTGCCTGGTCAGTGGGTCGCTCGTCTGCGCGCCGGCCGTACCGGCGATCAGTACGGCCGTCAGGGCTATATAGATGTATCGTCGTAGCATACGTGTCGGGTCAGTCTGCCGTATCGGAATGAAGACCGTTGAGCAAAAACGTAGTGAGAAAGCGGGCGGACTCGGCCGGGGAGGGCGTTTGTTCGGGCTC
>JBBDTI010000016.1:11728-23101 GCA_040904565.1 Rhodothermales bacterium | reverse complement strand
TCGGGCTCCCCCACGTGTTCGGACGCCCCCTCGGGCTCCCCCTCCGCGAACGTGTGCCGGCACCGGGCCATGCACTGGTGCATGTGGTATCCCCGCACGTTTCCCATAATCATGTGCGCGATCGAGTGAGGGGGAATGTCGCGCAGTACGCCGGACCGCTGCGCTTCCGCGATGGCGGGTACGAGCGCGCGAATCACGCCCTCGCTCTTTTCCAGCAGGTACGCCGCTTTCTCCGGTTCGTCGTTGAACATCAGGCGGTATCCTTCCTTAAGCATGATCATGAACTGATCCTGCCGTTCGTTGAAGAAGGAAAGGAGCGCGGTAAGAAAGCCTTCCAGCACGTCGCGGAACGGGTGCCCGCGTACGAGGGCCGGACTGAACGTCCGCTCGATGAGCTGGTGAAGGGCCGCGTACACGTCGTCGAAGACGGCGATCAGGATCTCCTCCTTGCCCCCCTCGAAATAGTTGTACAGCGTACCCTTGCCGAATTCCGCCCGCTGGGCGATCTCGTCGAGCGTGGCGTCGGCATATCCTTTTTCAGCGAATACACTCAACGCGGCGTCGAGCATGAGCCGACGGCGCATCAGCCGTTCTCGTTCGCGTCGGGGAAGATCCTCCAGCTCCTCGGTCTCGATCGAGATGGCCGTTTCGGCGGACGGGCCGCCCCTCCTCTCTTCCATCGTTTCCGACGGGCGTTCCGATTCGTTCATGCTCTCTGATCGAAGGCCAGTACACTGTAGTTGCGAAAGGTGACTTGTGAGTCACCGTTCGACCGATACGTCATCTCATGACCAGAGATTCACGATATCGGGTAAAGATATGATTAAGACGTTCGGGGGGAGGGATCGAGTAGAGAGGTGACGGGCCGCGAGGTGACGGGCGGAGAGAGGTGACGGGCCGCGAGGTGACGGGCTGAGGAAGTGCCGCCGCGGCGCCACTCACACGTAGTCTTCGAACTGGTGCGCGTGCAGGTAGTCGACGACATTCTTCACCTGCTGGGTGCTCTCGCGCGAGCAGACGAGGAGGGCGTCTTCGGTGTCGACCACGACCACGTCGTGCATCCCCACGAGGACCACGAGCCGGTCGTCGGCCTCGACGAGGCAGCGACTCGAGTCGTGGACGATCACGTTGCCGTCGAGGGCGTTGCCGTGCTTGTCCTGCTCCTTCAGATCGTATACGGAACGCCAGTCGCCGACGTCGTTCCATCCGAAGGTGCCGGGCACGACGAACACCTTGTCGGCGCGCTCCATCACGCCGTAATCGATGGAGATGTGGGGGCTTCTCGAGTAGGCCTCCTTAACGGCCTCGCGCTCGCGGTCGGTTCCGACCGCGTCGGGCAGCGGCTCGAAGGCTTCGTAGGCCTGGGCAAGGTGTCGGCGCATCTGGTCCAGGATCGTATCGGCGCGCCAGACGAACATCCCGCTGTTCCACAGGAAGTCACCTGAGTCCACGAACCGCTCGGCCGTCGCGATGTCGGGCTTTTCGGCGAACGTTTTGACCGGAAAAGCGCGCGGCGTCGAGTCGTCCTCCTCCTCGTCCCGGCTCGACCCGTCATACTGGATGTATCCGTAACCCGTCTCGGGGTGGGTCGGATTGATGCCGATCGTGACGAGCGTATCTTTCTGCTTCGCCTTGTCGATCGCGGCGCGCAGCACGGCGTGAAACCGCTTCACGTTCCGGATGACGTGGTCCGCCGGCAGCACGACCATGGTCGCGTCGGGATCCCTGGCGAGCAATTTGACGGCGGCGAAGGCGATGCAGGGCGCGGTATTGCGGGCGATGGGCTCGGCGAGAATGTTCTCCTCCGGGATGGCCGGAAGCTGCTCGCGGGTCTGCTCGACGTAGCGCTCGTGGGTGACGATGAGGATGCGCTCGGCCGGTACTACACCCTGCAGCCGGGCCACCGTGTTCTGAATCATCGTGTGCTCGCCGAACACCCGCAAAAACTGTTTCGGGTTGTCCTTGCGACTCTGGGGCCAGAACCGGCTGCCGATGCCGCCGGCCATGATCACGGCGTACTCCATATCCGAATGTGTCGGTCAAAAAAAGAGGAGATATCTCGGCGCAGCGCGCCGGGCGCGTTGCGGCGATAGGCTCGCGAAGGAGCCAGGGTGCATAAGTTTCGGGGCTACCGAGGTTCCGGCGGACGGGCGCCGCCGCGCGGATCTAATGCGGAAGGCGCATTGTTGTTACCTTCCTTCGGCGGGTCGACGGGGACCTGCGGCGCAACCACCATCGTCCGGGACCTCCGCCGCAACCACCATTCGACCGGGTCCTCCGCCGCAACCTCCATTCGTCCGGGACCTCCGGCGCAACATTCATTCGTAACGAGATATTATTGCTCCGGATATTATTGTAAATATTCTTGTAAGGACACCGTGCATCTATCCGATCCATCCGCGCCGATCTACGTGGCGGGCCACCGTGGACTCGTAGGCTCCGCCGTCGTTCGGCGGCTCGAATCAGAAGGGTATGACAACCTGCTCGTTCGCCGTCGCGACGAGCTCGACCTGCGCGATCAGGCGGCGACGCGCCGGTTTTTCGAGGAGGAAGCACCCGCCTTCGTCGTGCTGGCCGCCGCCCGGGTGGGCGGGATTCTGGCGAACGACCGGTATCCGGCCGATTTCATCGCCGACAATATCGCAATCCAGTCGAACGTCATTCGAGCCGCGCACGCGTCCGGCGTCCGGCGCCTCATCTTTCTCGGCAGCTCGTGCATCTACCCCAAGCACGCGCCGCAGCCGATGAAGGAGGAGCACCTGCTTACGGGTCCGCTCGAGCCGACGAACCAGTGGTACGCCATCGCCAAGATCGCGGGTACGAAGACGTGTGAGGCCTACCGGCGCCAGCACGGCGACGACTTCATCACGTTGATGCCGACGAACCTGTACGGTCCGCACGACAACTTCGACCTCGAGACGTCGCACGTCCTTCCGGCGCTGCTCCGGAAGTCTCACGAGGCGGGCGACGATTCCGTGACGCTGTGGGGGACGGGCACGCCGCGGCGCGAATTTCTGTATGTGGATGATCTGGCGGACGCGATCCTGTTTACGCTCCGCGCGCCCGAAGAGGCTCTTCACGAAACGGCCGAGCACGGGATGCTGAACGTGGGCGTGGGCGAGGATCTCTCCATCACGGAGCTGGCCGAGACGATCCGGGACGTGGTGGGAGGGCAGAGCGAGATCCGCTACGACACGTCGAAGCCGGACGGCACGCCGAGAAAACTGCTGGACGTGTCGCGGATGGCATCGCTGGGATGGACCGCCGGTACGTCGCTCGAGGACGGCCTCCGCAAGACGTACGCGTGGTACGTCGACGAGTGCCGTTGATAAACTGCGCATCTCTGCGTTGCACTCCGCGCCGATCACTGCGGCGTACGTTCTCAGTTAACTGATTAAGTACGCCTCATTACTCCGCTGCGCTCCGTTAGTCGCTCACAACCCAATGTCGCGTTGTCTTGGCGCCGTGCGAGCTCGTTTCTCGGCTTGTCGCGTGCCTTGATCTGCACAGTTTACTGGCGTGAGTCGAGCTTCGCTCTCGTCTCTCTGCCGGCCCTGTTAACCGCGCGGGGTACTACTTCGGCAGCACGAACGAGTAGCTGACGCCGCCAGATACGGCGCGGAAGTCCATCCACCCCACCAGGATCCGCATCCCGCGGAACGGCCCGGCGTCGAGACCGACGTTGACCCGGGAAGAGGTATATTCGGCGAGCAGGCGGATGCCGGAAGAGGGGGCGACGGCCACCCCGCCGAACGGTCCGTCGAATTCATAGAGCTCCGCGTCGAGCAGCCGCGTGCCGTACCCGAGGTGGAGGCTGACGTGGTCGAGGTGGGGAACGTCCTCGAGGCGCTTGCTCGCGACGACGTAGGTCGACTGAAAGTGTCTTTTCTGTCCGACGAAATCGTGGATGCCGACGAGAAGGGATGGGTGACGCGGGCCTTCGCCGAGGAGGAGGACCCGGGCGTTGACCGTCCGGTCGCCGAAGGCCTCTTCGATCTCGGAATCCGCCCGCGTCAGGCGAAACCCGACCTCCAGGAACGGGAGATAGGCGAGGGAGAGGTAGGGCGACGTCGCGTGGTGGCGTCCGGCGTGATAGTCGAGCGCGCTCCGGTTAAGCACGTTGAACCCGGTCGTCAGGGTGGCGTCCGGCGACACCTCGGCCGTGGGCACCGTGACAAGGCCGTTGACCCCGGAGAGGGACTGGGCCTGCGCCGCCGGTCCGAAGGCCGCGAGCAGGAGCGCGAAAAGAACGAGGGCCGTGCGCTTCATGCGCTGGGCCGAGCCACGGGGAGCTGTCGTGCTGTGCGGGTCGTTCATCATCGGATGCGGTACTGTAGCGAGAGTCCGAATTGAAGGCCGTCGAGCGCCACGCCGGAGCGGGCCGCAGGGATAGGTTCTTCGCGAAAGCGTCCCCAGACGTACCGCCATTCGAATCCGGCTCGAACGGCTCCGCCCACGGGCAGGTTGATGCCGACGAGGCCGTGGTAGGTGTAGTCTCGGCCGTTCCCCGAGAACGTATCGAACGTTTCCGGTTCGTCGATGCGCGCGAGCCGGAACGAGCGCTGCACGAGATTCTGGGTGATGCCGGCGCCGAAGACCGGTACCGGACCGCCGCGGGCGTCCGGCTGCACGAGCAGCGCGGCGGTAAACGGGACGATGCGGAGCGTGGCCGTCTGCGGCCGTCCGTCGGGTTCCCGGGCGTCGCCGCGGCCCGTGCTCTGCCAGTGTCCGGTCGAGGTGCGGAGGGTCGCGATGCCGAGTACGTCGAATTCCAGATGGGCCTCCGCGAGGACGGATCCCCCGAAATCGAGCAGATACTGGTCGTCATAGAGGCCGAGGTCGGGAGCGTACCAGCTGCTCGAGAGTCCAGCCGATCGAATGGAAATCACCTGCGCGGCCGCCGGCGCGCACGCAAGCAGGAGCGTCAGCGCGACCGCCACGCGTGCAAGGCCGTGTATGAGTCGGTACATGGAGCGGTGTACTTTCGAGTGCGTGTAGGGGATCGTGGTGCCGCTCATCCGCTGGAAGTTCCCTGATCGTGGCAATCTGCGACCGCGGTCGACTCGACGCGTCCGAGCGTCGTGACGGCGTCGTCGTAACTGGCCTCGAGCTGGGCGAGCTGCTGCTCGTACCGGGTCCGGGCCGCGGCGACGGCTTCTTCGGCCGTCTGCGCGATGGACGATCCGGATCGGCGCTCGAATTCGATGGTCCGCTTCAGCCGTGAGATGACGACGGTGACCATCGCCATGCGGAGGTTGGCGGCCGTTCCCTGGTTGATCAGGCCGTTCTCGACGAGGGAGACGATGGCGCCGCCGGCGTCACGATAGTACGTCGCCGCGCCACGTTTTCTGCGTTCCACGTTCGTCGCGACGCGTTCCATCTCCCGAGAACGGAACGCCTCTACCGCCTCGAGGCTGTTCTGGAGCGCACGTTCCAGAGCGGCTTCCCGGCGCCGGCGCTCCCGGTCGAGGGATTCGAGCTGGTCCTGCGTCTGGATGCGGGCGTCGGTCTCACACGACGAGGTGCCGCTCATGCTGAACGGAGTAAATGGGGTGGTCGGGGACGGAGCGGCGCGGTTCGCGGCGAGGGCGGCTTCCGAGGAGGGGGCGGGGCGGCTCGACGCAAGGGTAGAACGGATCGTCGGACGAGCGGTGAGGTTCGACGTCGACCCGCCGAGGAGCTCGTCGAGCGCGGCTTCGGTGGCGGCCAGATCCGCGATCTGCTCGGCGAACAGCCATACGTCGGAGGTCGAGTCCTTGAGCGCCTGGTAGTGCTGCTCGACGAATGCGTCGGCATCCAGGGAAGCCTCTTCGGCGAGCACGCCGAGGCGGTCTCCGCTCGCGTCGTCGAAGGCGGCGAAGACGGCTTCCGAGACGCTGACGACGCTGGGGGGGACGCTGCCGGACTGCGGGGCGGAGCCGGCATCCGCTATGAACTGGTTCTGTTTTTCGAGATAGGTGGTGTCTTCCTCGACGGGCTCGTATTCGACGACAATGGTCGAGGTGTCGGGGGCTTCGCCGAGATGGACGTCCCGGATTTCGTCGAAGACGAAGTCGAAATCCGACACGGGTCCGATCGGGTTGGACGTGCAGCCGGTGAGGCCAACGGTAAGGCCGACAGTGAGAACGAGGCACGGAACGATCCGCAGCGCAAAGCGCAGCCCTGGCCGCCGCCGCGGACGCATCGTGAACCGGGGCACGGACGGCGGTCCGTTCCAGGGTCCGATTCCGCTCCGAAGACGGCTGACGGCCCCGCGCGATGCCGAGCGAACAGGGTTGGAGTGGGGGTTGTGGTGGGTCGATGTCATCACGTCGGAGCGGTCAGGGCGTAGTGAGGAGGTCCATCAGAAAGGACGGTTGATGCTGGCGGTAGACGCGGTCCATATAGTAGCCGGTCTCGTACGCCTCGCCGACGTTCGTCCCGGCGCGATACAGGTAGTCCCACGTAAAATCGTGAGCCGGGCGCACGCGCAGCGAGCGCGAGCCGGCGAACGACCCCTCGAAGAGCGGGAGGATGAGCCGGAGTCCGGCATTGGCCCCGTTGACCGTCTGCGTGAAAACGAAGCCGAGGTCGAGGCGTCGAAACTGTCGCATGATTTCTACCCGTCCGCCGGCGTCCCCGAACAGAAACCGTCCGGCCGCCCCGTCCACATACAGGTGATGGCGGCTCCACGCGAAGCCGGCCGTTCCGAGCACGATCCACTCCGGATCGCGCTCTACGAACACGCTTCCGTTGGGGTAGAAAACGTTGCCGGTGCGGCCCACGTCGAATCCCGCCCAGAAGCGACCGTCCGCGAAGAAGCGGCGGGCGCGCAGATCGAGGCCGAAGCGGCGGTTGGTGTACGTGCCGGCCGTGGCGCGCACGAAGGTGGGTCCGGGAAGGCGGATGAACTGACTCGCCGTAAGGAGTCCGGGCCGTATGAAGTCGCCCTCCGAAGAAAATTCGTTGTAGAGCGGGACGACGATCTGTGCACCGACCTCGAAGCCGCGCCAGAGCCGCACGTTAAGCCGCGGCGCCAGGTTGACCTGCAGCATGACGGGGTCGCGGTAGAAGCCGAACAGCGCCGAGTAGCGCGGATGCAGTGCGACGTCGATGAGGGGTCGTGATGCGTGGTGGCCGGACTCCAGCTGCCGAACGTACGGGCGTACGTCCATCGATGCTCCGGCGATGCGATAGCCGCCGCAGCGCTGGGGGACCTGCGCGGCAACCTGTGCGTCAAGCGCGACGGGGCCTCGGCGGACGGAAGAGGAATCGGCGCGTCCGCTGATAGCGGGATCAGCGAGCAGGTCGGGTCGCGAACGCGGTGCGCCGTCGAAGGCTACGGCCGTCATCGGGACGTTCTGATGCTCGAGGATGGTGACGACGTGCGCGTATCCGCTCCCGGCCAGCTTGAGGGCCTCGCACACACCTGCGTGCGAGCCGCGCGCCATGCGGTATTCGAACGAAAGGAGGAGGGTGTCCGATGGGGTGCCGGGCAGCGGGCCGGATTGCGGGCCGAGCCGTCTGTCGGATTCTGTGTCGGGTAGCGTGCGAACGCGGACGTTCTCGAAGCCGCGGTCCATGAGGCGGTCGGCGAGCGCGGACTGCGCGCGCGACGTGCCGACGGCTGCGAGCACGGTGAAGAGCACGGTGAAGAGCACGGCCACGGCACGTCGGATGGACGCGCCGCGGCGGCTGTTTATGTCCGGATACGGATCCAGCAAAAAGTCGGTGTCTTGGATTGTGACGACTCCCATGTGCCGGGTATCGGCTGCGAACTCCGTTCCATATTCCCGAAATGCGCGGCGAAGGGCGTCCAGATGACGGGTTTTTGCGGGAGGATGGATGCGCGGCGGGCCGCAGAAAGGTGGATCGGGGTTGGCCTCAAAGGGTCCGGAGGGGCAAACTTTGGCGAGGCGGGCAGAAATGTTTTCCGTGGCGGAGCGTCCGCCGCACCCACCGTGCACGCCTGCGCGAGCCGCCGATACGGGATGATCCCACTATATAAGGTAACGCCTGCAAGAGAGGATCCGGATGCACGGCCCCGTCCCGGGTTTCGAACGTGCAGCGATGGGGGAGGATGGTTCGATTTTTTCTACAACTGGCGCTTGAAGCATCGATATGCGGCTGCGATTCGGGTATTCCGCGGCTTGAATGCTGGATGCTCCTATGTTCTTAGCATGTACTTACGCGTTCAATGAAACCATACCGGCAGGACCAGAAACGGAGTACCCGTTTCGATTTCGTCGATACATTCGGTGAGGCCCGCAATGTAGCACCCAAGCGCCAGTCTCCCGGTGCCGACTACGGTCACATCGGCGATCTGAGCGGCCGGGTGCAGGAAGCCGTCGACGTGCTGTACCGCGGAAAGTGGATCCTTATCGCGACCTTCGTTCTGATCGCCGGCGCGATCACCTGGTACAATATGCAGCTGATTCCGGAGTACGAATCCTCCGCTATGCTGCTCGTGCACCCGCGGCAGACGGACGCCCGGGAGGCGCTGCCCGGCGGCGAGCAGGGACTCTTCGCGCGCAGCGACCGGTCCCTGGCCAACGAGCTGATCGTCATCCGAAACTCCCTCTCGATCGCGCGCAGCACGGCGCAGCGCCTGATCGACACGCAGACCGTTCCCGGGTCGGATGAACGGCTCCCCATTCTCGGCGCGGGGGAGAGCACGCCCAAGGTTCAAGACATCGCCCGGCGGCTGCAGTTCGGATACGTGCGCATTGCTCCGGAGGGACGCGACGTCGACGTCCTGCGCGTCACGGCCCTGAGTCCGTCACCCGACGAAGCCTCCCTGATCGCCAACCTCTACGCCGAGGAGTACGTCCGACTGACCCAGGAGGCCAGCCGCGCCCGCGTACACGCTTCCCGCTCCTTTCTCGAGCGACAGGAGGAGGTGCGCCGGGAGGAGCTGCAGCTCGTCGAAGAGCGGATCACCCGGTACATGAGCGTCAACGGCGCCGTGGCGCTGGATGCGGAAGGACAGTTTCTCGTTACTCAGATATCGCAGCTGCAGGCCGCGCGTGACGAGGCGGGCATCGACCTGCAGATGGAAGAAGCGTCGCTCGCCTCGCTCGAATCGGAGCTGGAGCGCATCTCGCCGCAGCTGGCTCTCCGGGTCGCCTCGAGCGTCGAGCGCGACATCGAGCTGGCGCAGCAGAAAATCGCCGAGCTGGAAGTCACCCGGCAGCAGGCTTTTCTGCGCAATCCCAGTCTTCGCGACGACCCGGCCGGCGATCCGCGCCTGGCCGACATCAACCAGCAGATCGCCCAGCTCCGCACGAGCATAGCCGCTCTCTCTCGCCAGTACGTGGATGAGGTGCTGGCCGTCGGCGGCATCGACCTGACCGTCGAAGGGGGTGGGCTCTCCCAGGTATCCGAGCTGAACCGCCAGGTCGTCCAGGCCCGCATCCGCATCAGCGGCCTGCGTGCCAAGCAGGACGTCATGACGAACCGGCTCGCCGAGTACGAAGCGGATCTCAAGACACTGCCCGAACAGACGATCGAGCTGGCACAGCTGCAGCGTGCCCGGCAGGCCGCCGAGCGCATGTACGTCAACGTCGAAGAGAAGCTGCAGGAGGTGCGCATCGCGGAAGAGTCCGAGATCGGCTATGCGGCCATCATCCGGGAAGCCCTCCCGCCGGGTTATCCCGTGCGCCCGAATCGTCGCAAGAACGTGGCCCTCGGCGCGCTGTTCGCGCTGGGGATGGGCATCGTCCTCGCAACGGTGCGCCAGCGGCTCGACACGAAGATTTACACGCCCGACGACATCCGAGATCGCGGCGGCAGCGTGGTCGGCGTCATCCCGAAACTAAACCGCGTCATCAAGGAACAGTACGGCGGGGCCGAGACGACCGAACACGCGGGGCGTACGGTGAGCACCCGCCTGGTGACGCTCGTGCAGCCCACCGCCGTGGCGGCGGAGGCCTACCGGCACGTCCGCACCAACATCCAGTTCAGCCGCCCCGACGCGATCGTACAGACGATCCTCGTCACGAGCCCGAGTCCGAGCGAGGGTAAATCCGTCACCGCTCTAAACATCGGCGTCATCATGGCGCAGGCCGGGCGCAAGACGCTCGTCATCGACGCCGACCTTCGCCGTCCGACCGTCCACCATCAGCTGGGTCTGTCCAGAGAACCCGGCCTCATCGAACAGGTCTTCAACGAGACGGGCGAGCGGCCGCCGATCGATAGCGTGGGCATCGAGCACCTCTTCGCCCTGCCCTCGGGCAAAACGATCGCGAATCCGGCCGAGCTGCTCGGCTCGAAGCGCATGCGCGAGATGATCTACCGGCTCCGCGAGGAATACGACGTCATCGTGTTCGATACGCCGCCGGTCTTCATGGCCACCGACGCCGTGCTGCTCTCGACGCAGTGCGACGCCACGATCATCGTCGCCCTTGCCGGCTCCACCAAGACGCACGAGCACGACCACTGCCTCAATGCGCTCACGAACGTCGGCGCCAACGTCATCGGCACGCTGCTGAATCAGTTCGAACCCATCAGCGCCGGCGGCTATCGCTACAAGTATCGCTACTACGCCCAGTATTACAATCGCTATTCGTACGGCTATGGACAGGATGAGGCGGCCAACGCGCTGCCCGTCCCTGCCGTCAGCGCGTAGCACGAACCCTATGGCACTCCCCACGCACGCTCATGCACATGCTCGACACGACGACGGACTCCAAGGGATCCGCGAAGACCTTCGCACGCTCATCCGCCGGGCGATTCGAGACGCGGGCGGCCAAACCGGCGGCGAAGCCGTCCGGGACACGGGCCGTCACGCAGGTCACGAAGGAGTCGGCAGCCCCGGTTGCGAAGCCGACCGCGACCCGGTCCGCGAAGCCGGCCACGACGCCGTGTGCCGCGCCATCCGTGCCGCGCTTCATGCGGGCGGTGTTTTTGGCGTTGACGATGCTGTGCACCGTTCTCTGCATCGGCACGACGGCCTCGGCGCAGGAGTTCGGCCGGATGAACGACCAGGTCGCTTCCGGAACGTCGTATCGCATATTCGCCCGCCCCGGGGACGCTACCGTGCAGGTCGTCGTCGTAGCCTCAGAGGGCTCCGGCGTCTATGAGGTCGCCCCGGACACCGATCTGGGAGCGCTCGTGGCGCTCTCGGGCGGACTCGAAGCCGGAGGCCAGGCGGGCGTGAAGAGCAGCGTGACGGTGCGCCTGCTGCGCAAGGAGTCCGACGGCCGACGCCGGGTGGTCTATGAGGCACCCATCGAACAGATGCTGCTCGAACCGAACATGCACCCGAAACTGCTCGAAGGCGACGTGCTGACGGTCGACCGCGTTACCCGACAGGGATTCGGCTGGCGCGACGCGCTGAGCGTCGGCACGGCGGCGGGCACGATCGCGCTCACGCTCCGCAGCATACTCGGGGGC
>JBBDTI010000016.1:4183-11628 GCA_040904565.1 Rhodothermales bacterium | reverse complement strand
CGTCGGCACGGCGGCGGGCACGATCGCGCTCACGCTCCGCAGCATACTCGGGGGCGGCTGAATCCATGCGCTCCACATTCTTCATCGCTTCAATCCACACGGACTCATGAATATTCTGGTTACCGGGTCATCCGGACTCATAGGCTCCGAGGTCTGCTCCTATTTCGCCGATCTCGGCCACGTCGTCCACGGCATCGACAACAACCAGCGCGCTGCCTTTTTCGGTCCGCGGGGCGACACCCGCTGGAACCAGCGTCGCCTGCAGGCGGAGCTGCCCGCATTCGTTCACCACGAGCTGGACATCCGCAATCGGCAGGGCGTGCTCGACCTCTTTAGCGTCCTTCGACCCGACGCCGTCGTACACACCGCCGCGCAGCCGTCCCACGACCTCGCCGCCAGCATTCCGTTCGACGACTTCGACACGAACGCCGTCGGCACGCTCAACCTTCTCGAGGCCAACAGACAGTTCAGCGCCGAGGCGCCGTTCGTCTTCCTATCCACCAATAAAGTGTATGGGGATGGTCCGAACGCCATCGCGCGGCGCGAGCTCGGCAGCCGGTGGGAATTCGCCGACGCCAAGTACGCCGCGGGCATCCCGGAGACGTTCCCCATCGATCAGTCCAAGCATTCCCTCTTCGGCGCCTCCAAGGTGGCGGCCGACGTGATGGTGCAGGAGTACGGCCGATATTTCGACATGCCGACGGTGTGCCTCCGAGGGGGATGCCTGACGGGTCCCAAGCATTCCGGCGTGCAGCTGCACGGCTTCCTCAGCTACCTCGTCCGCTGCAACATCGAAGAGCGGGAATACACGATATTCGGATACAAGGGCAAGCAGGTCCGCGACAATATCCACGCGGTGGACGTGGCGCGCTTCATCCACGCCTTCATCCAGGCGCCGCGCGCCGGCGCCGTCTACAACATCGGCGGCGGCAAGGCCAACTCGTGCTCCATCCTGGAGGCCTTCCACATCGCCGAGAGCGTCACCGGCAAGCCGATGCGCTACACGTACTCGCCGGAGCACCGCAAGGGCGACCACATCTGCTACTACAGCGATCTGAGCCGGGCGAAGCGGGATTATCCCGGATGGGACATCAGCGTCACGCTCGAAGAAACCATCGAAGCCATTGCCGGCGAACTAACCGTACGACTGGCGGCATGAAGATACTCATCACAGGCATATGCGGATTCGTCGGCTCGTCCGTCGCGCGGCGCCTCCTCGCCGCGAGCGACGACGTCGAGCTCGTCGGCCTGGATAACTTTTCGCGTCCGGGCAGCGAGGGCAACCGCGCGGCGCTGATCGACCTCGGCATCGACGTCCGCCACGGCGACCTGCGCTGCCGGGAGGACGTCGAGGCGCTTCCGCAGGTCGACTGGATCGTCGACGCCGCCGCCAACCCGTCCGTCCTCGCCGGTATCGACGGCGGAAGCCGGCAGGTGGTCGAAAACAACCTGACCTCCACCATCAATTTGCTGGAAACGTGCCGCCGCACGGGCGCGGGATTCATTCTGCTCAGCACGAGCCGCGTCTATTCGATCGACGCGCTTAATGCCGTTCCGCTCCTCGAAGAGGACCGGACGTTCGTCGTCGACGCGTCCAGGTGGCTGCCCGACGGGCTCTCCGAGGAGGGCATCTCCGAGTCGTTCTCTACGTCCGCCCCCGTATCGCTCTACGGCGCCACGAAATCGGCCTCGGAATCGCTCGCGCTCGAATACGGCGCCGCGTTCGACTTCCCGGTCTGGATCGACCGCTGCGGCGTCATGGCCGGGGCCGGGCAGTTCGCCCGGGCCGATCAGGGCATCGTGGCCTTCTGGATTCACTCGTTCTGTGAGGGCTCGCCGCTTCGCTATATCGGCTATGGCGGAACGGGGCATCAGACGCGCGACTGCTTCCACCCGCACGATCTCGCCGATCTGCTGCGCAAGCAGATGTCCGACTACGACGCCGGCGGCGACCGCATCTACAATCTGGGCGGGGGACGCCCGAACGCCTTCTCCCTCGCCACGCTGACGGCGTGGTGCGAGGATCGCTACGGAGCCGGCGATCGGGCCATCGGCTCCGTTCCCGAGACGCGCGCCTTCGACGTGCCGTGGGTGGTTATGGATGCTTCGGAGGCGGCCGAGCGCTGGACGTTCAGGCCGAGCATCTCGAAGTGGGAGATCTTCGACGAGATCGCCCGCCACGCCGAGGCCAACAGGACCTGGCTGACGCGCTCGGCCGCCTGAGGACACGGCAAACGCTGCTACGCACCAAGAACCGTAACGTCATGCACGCCCCCAGACCGCTTCCGCATCTCCGCCGGCTTTCCGTCGTCATCCCGGCGAAAGACGAGGAGGGGTGCATCGCATCCACGGTGCACCACCTGCACGTCGAGCTGAAGCTGCACGACGTGCCGCACGAGATCGTGGTCGTGGACGACGGCTCGACGGACGGCACGTGGGCGATCCTCCAGGAGGTACGGCGTGACGTACCGACGCTCGTTCCCGTGAAAAACGACGGCGAGCACGGCTTCGGCCGCGCCATCATACGCGGGCTCGACGAGATGACCGGTGACGCCGTCGTCATCATGATGGCCGACGAATCCGACGACTGCCGCGACGTCGTGGCCTACTGGGAACGGCTCAACGACGGCTACGAGTGCGTCTTCGGCAGCCGGTTCATCCCGGGCGGCGGCACGATCGACTACCCCTTCGTCAAGGGCGTGCTGAACCGCATCGCGAACCATCTCATCCGCTTCCTCTTCGGCATCAAACTGAACGACACCACCAACGCCTTCAAGGCCTACCGCCGCACCGTCATCGACGGATGCCGGCCCCTCATCTCCCCCCACTTCAACCTGACCGTGGAGCTGCCGCTCAAGGCGATCGTGCGCGGCTACTCCTGGTCGGTCATCCCGATAACGTGGCGCAACCGCAAGTCGGGCGTCGCGAAAATGAAGATCAAGGAGATGGGGAGCCGCTATTTCTTCATCTGCGCCTACATCTGGCTCGAGAAATACTTCAGCCGGGGCGACTACCGCCGCTCTCAGGAGACGGAGGACGTGGCGGCGATCACCGGGTCCCAACTCTCCATGTCGCGCCCATCGCCCCTATCCAGGACGGGATAACGTTCGACGCCCGACACCGCCCGAAACCGCTCAACTCCCCGGCACCGCCCGACACCGCTCGATTATGCCCCTACGGTCCTCCAGAAAACTCTTCGACCGCCTGCCGTCGGCCATGATCACGCCCGGTGCGTGCATCCGGACGCGCTCGGTGGTACTCGCCGTCGTGCCGGTGGTGCTGGCCGTGGTGCTGGCGTGGATCTGGTATCGGAGCCAGCGCGTGCTGGGGCTCGACGCCTACTATTACGTCGAATACACCAAGGAACTGGCGCAGGCCTGGCCGACCGTCTTCGGCTCGAACTGGCCGCGCGGCTATCCGATGCTCGCCGCCTTTCTGACGAAGCTCGGCATCTCCCCCTTCATGGCGCTCGTGCTGATCTCGACCGCCTCCGTCGCCGCCATGGCCGTCGCCGCCGTCAACCTGCTTCCGCGCGACCTGCGCTCGTCGTGGACGGCCTTCGCCGTCCTGTGCGCGCTCTGCAGCGTGCCGGCCGTCCCGCTGCTCGTCGGCATGCCGATGTCCGAGCTCGCCTTCGCGGCGCTCCTGCTGCTGTCCGTTTACTTCGTTCGCCACTGGCCCGCGCGGTGGGCCGTCTGGCTGACGCTCTTCCTCGGGTTCAGCGCCTTCTGCATTCGGTACGCCGGCATCTTCATGTTCGGGCTCATCGCACTGTTTTTCGTGCTCCATTTCGACGAGCTGCGGCGTCGAAAGGCGCTGGCTTTTTCGGGGGGATGGTATACGTTCTTCGTCGGCCTGACGGGATTCCTGCTCTGGAGCAACATTCAGGCTACCGGGCACATCTCGGGGGCGGATCGCGGATTCGGAGGCGGCCTGGCCGTCATCCCCGAGCAGATCGCCCACCTGGGCTGGTCCGCCATCGGTGCCGTCTCCTCGACCCAGATCGACGAGATGATCGGCGGCGTGGCGAGTCTACCCGGACTCGCGATCGGCTGGGCGGTCATGGGACTTGTCGCTGCGATCTGCGTGCGTGCCGCGTGGAGTCCGCGAGAGAAGATGGCCCGCCCACTCGCCCTGCTCGTGCTGAGCTACCTGGGCGCCTTCGTCATGATGCGGGCGCTGCGGTACTTCCCGGACATCAACGAACCCCGGTACTTCGTTCCGGTCCTCTTTCCCCTCGGCGTGGTCGTTCTTCTCGAAACGCGGCTCCAGGCACGCAGGCTGCTCGCGGCCGGTGCCGTAGCGGCCATGCTGCTCGGCGCGTCGCTGTCCCTCCGCGGCGTCAGCGAAGAGACCTACGGCGACGTGTCGTTCGCCAGAGCGTCGCTCGACGGTGCGATCGAGCCGGGAGACGTCGTCGAAGTGAACGCCGCCGCCCTCTCGCTGGCGGCATACTATCCGAATGCGTTTCAGTGGACGCGCTGCGGCGCGTTCACCGGCACGGCCGACTTCGTCGTCGTCGCCGGGCGGCGCACGGGGCGCCTCTCTCGCGACGCCTCCCGGGGGCGCGGAACTACACGCGGCAACAGGTTGGATGGTACGATCGATGGTGGTCCCGACGGGGCCTTAGATGACTGCGGGCGTCTTCTGGCCGAAGAAGCACGGGACGGCGGCTACGTGGAATGGCGCCGGGACGGCTCGTCCGTCGTCATGCGGCGCGGCGCATCCGTGGCTACGTCTTTTTCCGGCGCGGCGGAAAATTAATCAGGTGCGGTGGCGTCACGTCTCGCCGCATCCTCTCGAGATCACGGGAGAGGCAGGGTCGGGCGGCTTCTCACGAGCTCCGCGGCACGGAAGTTGACCTTTCACGTCGGCGACCGTGCGGTGCGCTCCATCATGCGCCGAACGGTGTGCCCTGACGGCACGAACCGACCCGAAGATTTGACGGCACGACGCCGCCCCGACTGAATTTCTCGATCTCCATCCAGCTTAGTCCACTTCGAAGCGCATTATGAAAGGACGTACCATCTTACTCACCGGCGGGGCCGGATTCATCGGCACCGCGCTCGCGCGGGAGCTGGTGAAAGACAACCGCGTGATCGTCTTCGATAACGGACATCGGGGGAGCCTCGCCGCCGATCTGTCCGACCACCCGAGCGTCATCTGGCGTCGCGGCGACGTCCTCGACGCCGCCGCCGTGGAGGAAGCGATGCAGGGCGTCAACGCCGTCATCCACCTGGCGTCCATCGCCGGGGTGGACACCGTCCTCGAGATGCCGGTCCGCACGATGGAGGTGGCGCTCATCGGCACCTACAACGTGCTCAAGGCCGCGCAGAAGAAGGGCGATCTCGAGCGCGTCATCGACTTCTCCACGAGCGAGGTGTTCGGCCAGTACGCCTACAAGGTTCGAGAGGGGGAAGCCACGAGCCTGGGAGCCGTGGGCGAGGCCAGGTGGACGTACGCCGTCAGCAAGCTGGCCAGCGAGCATCTCGCCAGCAACTACCACAAGCAATACGGCATGAAGACCGTGTCGGTCCGTCCGTTCAACATCTACGGACCCGGCCAGGTGGGAGAGGGGGCCATTCACCACTTCGTGCGACGGGCCATCGCCGACGAGCCCCTCATCGTGCACAACGACGGCAGTCAGATTCGCGCCTGGTGCTACATCGACGACATCGTGGATGCCATCATGCTGTGCCTCGACCGGGATGAGGCGGTGGGACAGGTATTCAACATCGGCAACGCGCGCAGCACGCTCACGATTTACGACCTCGCGCAGCGCATCATTCGCCTCTCCGGGTCCGGCTCGGAGATTCGCTTCGAGGAGCGAGACGGCTCCGACGTGGAAATCCGCATCCCCAGCATCGACAAGGCGGTCGACCTGCTCGGCTACCAGCCGGTGGTGGACCTCGAAGAGGGTCTCGAGCGGACCATCGCCTGGTATCGCGATCAGCAAGGGGATGAGCAAGATATTGAGCAGGCTATTGAGCAAGATATTGAACAAGATATTGAACAAGATATTGAACGGGCGCAAGTCATCGATCGAGATGGAAACCTCCGTCACAGCCGCGCCGCGGCCTAAGTCGACCCACGGAACGGGACGCTTTTCGCCGGCCGACCTCCGTCGCCTCGGCGAGGGCGTCGTGCTCGAAGAGGGCGTGCTGATCTTCCACCCGGAAAACGTGGAGATCGGCGACCACGTCTACGTGGGCCATCGGACGATCCTGAAGGGCTATTACAAGAACGACCTCGTGATCGGCGACGGCTCGTGGATCGGGCAGCAGTGCTTCTTTCACAGCGCGGGCGGCATCCGCATCGGCGCGAACGTCGGGATCGGTCCGTCCGTCAAGATCCTGACCTCCGCGCACGAGCTCGACGACACCGACGAGCCGATCCTTCACGGCGACGTATCGTTCGCCCCCGTCGTCCTCGAAGCCGGCTGCGACGTCGGCGTCGGCGCGATACTGCTTCCCGGCGTAACGATCGGGCGGGGTGCCCAGGTCGGCGCCGGATCCGTCGTGACGCGCGACGTGCCCGCGGGTGCCGTGGCGGCAGGGTCGCCGGCCCGGGTCCTACGGTACCGTGGGCAGGAGGGTGGCGTGGTCCCCGGCCCGCACGACCTTCGAAAGGAAATCCAGGCTTAAGCCGAGCATGTCACTGACGTCACTCCGCATTTTTATGGGTCCGGTCGAAACGGCGGGATACTTCGCCCACCTTCGGCGTGGGCTCGACGAGATCGGGATACGTACGACCTGTCTGGATTTCAACCGGCACCGGTTTGCGTATGGAGGCGCCGACGACCTCTTCTGGGGCCGCGTGCTCGTGCGGGCCGCCCGCGGACGCTGGCAGACGCCCCGCCGACGCTTCGCGCGGCGCGCGTGCTGGTTCGCGCTCGCCCACATGTCTCGTGCCATCCTCTTTACGCAGATGCTCGTTCGACACGACGTCTTCGTGTTCGGGGGGCAGTCTCTGTACGACTCGCTGCGCGACCTTCGCGTGCTCAGATTCTTCGGGAAGCGCATCGTATTCGTCTTTCTGGGCAGCGACTCGCGCCCGGCCTATCTCAACGGAAAGTACGCCGCGGAAGGCCCGATCGACGCGCGGGGCCTGATCGAGCGGACGCGTCGGACGAAAGAGCGTATCCGGATCGTCGAGCGGTATGCGGACGTGATCGTGAGCAATCCGCTTTCGTCGCAGCTGCACGAACGACCGTTCGTCCCCTTTACGGTACTCGGATTTCCCACGGCGCCGCATGGTGGCGCGCCGTCCGCACGTCCGAATGAATGGGAAGCGGCCGAAGCTGCCCAAGCCGACCGTCCCGTCGTGGTGCTTCACGCCCCGTCCGATCTGGCGGGAAAGGGAACGCTCCGGATCCGCGATGCCGTCGCCAGGCTCGTCGACAAGGGCTTCCGCATCGACTATCGTGAGATTTCGGGGCAGCCCAA
>JBBDTI010000016.1:0-4083 GCA_040904565.1 Rhodothermales bacterium | reverse complement strand
GGCTCGTCGACAAGGGCTTCCGCATCGACTATCGTGAGATTTCGGGGCAGCCCAACCAGGTAGTTCACCGCGAGCTGGCCGCATGCGATTTCGTGATCGATCAGCTCTTTTCGGACGCCCCGATGGCCGGATTCGCTCGTGAGGCGGCGCTCTACGGCAAGCCGGCCATCGTCGGTACGTACGCCGTCGACGAATTCGTGCGCGGTGCGGCGAGGGGCAGCCTTCCGCCGTGCCTGTGGTCGCATCCCGACGACATCGAGCAGGCCGTCCAGCGGCTCGCGACGAATCCGCCCATGCGAACGCTTATCGGCGAGCGGGCACGCGATTTCGTGACGACGGCGTGGAGTTCGGAAGCCGTGGCTCGCCGCCTGCTGGATCTCGTGGAAGATTCGGGACGGGAGACGGCCATCGAATGGTGCGATCCGGCCGGCGTGACGTACGTCGGCGGCTACGGGCTCTCCGCCGAGCGACGCTCGACCGTCGTTCGCGCCGTCCTTCAGGAGGGCGGCGCAGGCGCGCTGCACCTCGACGACAAGCCGACACTACGGCGGTTGCTGATGCGCGCGGCGGTAGGAAAGGTGGCGGAATATGAGGCGCCGGCAGATAAGGCGCCGGAAGATAAGGCCCCGGCCAAGCCGCCGGTTGCCGCCACTATCTAGCTCGACGATCATCTGAATTACGCTACCCTTGGCCATTCTTCGACAGATACTGGGACTGCTGGGCCGCCGCGAACGCTTCATGCTGTTCGGGCTCAGCCTGCTGCAGTTCGCCGCCTCCGCGCTGGAAGTGTTCGGGATCGCCGTCATCCTTCCGTTTATTCGGATCGTCGGTGAGCCGTCTCTCCTGCTCGATCACGAGATGGCCGGTCCGTTTCTCGCGGGCATCGGGCTGGAGCAGCCCCGGGAGGTCATTCTGGCCGCCGGTGGCGCGCTCGCCTTCATCTTTATCCTCAAGAGCGCGTTCATCGCGCTGTCGATCCGGCTCTTTTACGGTTTTCTCTACGATCAGCAGGTGTCGATCGCCGCGCGACTGTACGAAAGCTACCTGCGCGGTCCGTACGTCTTTCACCTGGGCCGGAACTCCTCGCAGCTCGTTCGGAACGTGACCCAGGAGGTGAACAGCGTCGTGGGCACGATCCTCCACGGCATTTCCCTGCCTCGCGAGATGTTCGTGTCGGTCGGACTCATAGCGGTGCTCTTCATTACCAATTCCCTCGCCACGCTCGCCGTGGTCGGCATCCTGGGCCTGCTGGGGCTCCTCGTCGCGACCTATACGGGGAAGCGGCTGGCGAAGAAGGGGCGCGTGCGGGTCGAACAGCAGGCGCGCACGATGCAGTCCGTCAACGAAGGGCTCGGCACCCTGACGGAGGTCAAGGTGCTCGGGCGCGAGGGGCATTTCGTCGAGGACCTCCGGGAGAACATGCGCAAACTGACAGAGGCCCTTCTCGGCAACGTACTGTATCAGCAGTACCCGCGTCTATTCATCGAGACGATCGGCGGCGTCGCGGCGATCGCGATCATCATCATACCCATCATGAGCGGTCGGAATCTCGCCGAGATCCTTCCCGTGCTCGCCCTCTTCGGCGTCGCCTTCGTCCGGCTCATACCATCTTTCAACCGGATCATCCAGTCCGTCAACGCGGTCCGCTTCGCGGCGCCGTCGATCTCCGTCATCCACGACGAGATGCGGGCATTCCCCGTTACCGGCGGCGCATCCGACCGTGCCGAGCCGGCATTGGACGCTCCCCTCGTTCTCGATCGCGTGACGTACCGGTATCCGGATTCCGACGTGCCGGCGTTGGCGGACGTGTCCCTGACGATCGAACCCGGCCGGATGGTCTCGTTCGTCGGACCCTCCGGCGCCGGCAAGACGACCCTGGCGGGCGTGCTGCTCGGGTTGCTCGAGCCGACGTCCGGCGCCGTGCGCGTCGGCGACGTCGAGCTGTCGGACTGCCTGGCGACGTATCGGAGGCGGATCGGCTACATCCCTCAGGACATCTACCTTCTCGATACGACCATCCGCCGCAACGTGGGTTTCGGTCTCTCGGAAGCGGAGATCGACGACGAGGCCGTCTGGCGGGCCCTCGAATCCGCCCAGCTCGGCGACTTCGTGCGCGGCCTCCCCCGGCAGCTCGAGACGCTGGTCGGAGAGCGGGGCGTGCTCGTCTCGGCCGGACAGCGGCAGCGCATCGGGATCGCCCGGGCGCTGTATCACGATCCGCCCATTCTGGTGCTGGATGAGGCGACCTCGGCTCTCGACAACGAGACGGAACGCCAGTTTTCCGACGCCATCGACCGGCTTTCGTCGAAGACGCTCATCGTGATCGCCCATCGCCTTACGACCATCCGGCACAGCGACGTCATTCACGTGCTGGAAGAGGGGCGGCTCGTTGGATCGGGGGACTTCGAGATGCTCCGGCACACGAACTCGGCGTTCCGCCGGCTGCTCGGCGACGCGCCGGTCATTCAGCTCGCGGCCCGGGAGGCGGTATGATCGGGCGCGAGAAGGTGTCGGACCGTGCGGCGGAGGATGTCGACCGCGCCGTGGATACGGCGGGGAACCGCGCTGCGAATCGAGCGGGGTCTCGTGGCGACGCAGACTGGGTTTTTCTGTCCTTCGTGCACCGCTACGCCCATTTCGATGAGATCGTAGGCGGCGAGCAGGTGCGCCCCTACGAGCTTTTCAACGCGCTCGCCGACATGGGCCACGACGTCCACGTCTACGAACGGCACAACCACGACGGCAACGCGCGCCGGTACGGGCGGCTGCGCGTTCGCCCGCTGCCGCTGCCTTCCGATCGCCTCGTGCGACGGATCCTCTTCTGGCCGGTGCTGTACGCCGTTTTTTTTCTCGAGCTACTTCGAGCGCGCCGCTCCGGTGCCCGTCTGTGTCTGTACGAGACGCTCCCGTGGGGAGCGCGCGACGTAAGACGCCTCGAGCTTTTTCCTGCCTATGTGCTCTTCCGGCTGGCGGGGCGCGTCGGCGCTACCACGTGGGGGGCGCTGCACGACCTTCCCCTGGACCACCTCGAATACGGACGTACGCTCGAAGAGCAGCAGGACGTGGAGGCATCCGAGCACGACCTCGCGCGGCGCGCGGCCGACGTGCAGATGCGCCAGGTGCGGCACGCCGATTTCGTGACCGTCGTGAGCGAAACGATGCGAAGGGCCGTCGTGGCGCGTTCGGGCGTCGACCCGGATCGCGTCGCCGTCTTTCGATCCGCCGTCAACCCGCGGCAGATGGAGGCGATACCGGAATGGGAGCCGCCGGCAGCGTCGGGCCGGCCGCACGCAGCGCGCGAGGCAGCCGGACGATCGGCAGAGGCGCCCACGGACAGGTCGTCCGAAAGGCCGTGGCGCATCGGATTTCTGGGCCACGCCGCCGACGCCCACCTTCCTCTCCTTATCGACGCCATAGAACGTCTCACAGAAGGTCGCAGCGAAGGTTTCACCGAACGCCTCGACGTCGACCTCGAACTCGTCCTGGCGGGCCGCGGAACCCCGGAGCTGTCCGGTCGAAAAGGCGTTACCTGCCTCGGCGGCGTCACGTACTCGGACTTCGCGGCGTTCGCGCGGGATCTCGACCTGTGGGTCATCCCGTACGGCGCGCCGCTGGGCTATCTCCATCTCGCCTGGCAGATCAAGCCGCCGATGTACGTCGGATCGGGACGGCCCGTGGTGATGACCGAGACGGAGGAGACCCCGCATTCCGGCCTCGAACCCTATCTCTTTACGTGCGGGTCGACGGCGGACTCGATCGCCGAGCGCATCGCATCGATCGTGCGCGATCCCGGGGCGGCGAAGCGGCGCGCGGAAGCGGGCCGCACGCACCTGCTCCGCGAGGGGACGTGGCGCCGCGAGGCCGAACGCCTGGTGGAACGGCTGGGTGGGCGCTGCTCCGGAGTGCGAGAGCATCGCGAGAAGTGCCTGTCCGAACGTCCCACCGAACCTCTACACGAGCGCCCCGGCCAACATCCCACCGAATGGCCGCGCGCACCAAAACGCGTCGCGCTCGTCACCCCCACGCACCTCGCGCGCAACCCCCGCCTCGTCAAGGAAGCCGACGCCCTGGCCGCGGCCGGCT
>JBBDTI010000015.1:0-10650 GCA_040904565.1 Rhodothermales bacterium | reverse complement strand
ACGATGCGGAGCCGTTTCGTGGCACCCGGATCGAGCACCATCCGGTGGTGAAAAGCGAGCATGCCGGCGCTGTCGGCCACCAGCGACTCGTCGCGAAGCACGTCGAACAGCCGCCGCAGGACGGCGGAGCTTTCGGCGTCTACCACACCACGCTGACCCGTTTCCGTGGCATTCGCTTCTCTACCGGCTGGCCCCGCATGGCCGAACGCCGCCGGTGCCTCATCCACCAGAAAAACACTTTGCCGCCGCGCCACGAAGGGAACGCCGTGCCTGATCGTCCAGCTATCAGGCTGCTCCTCGTGTTCGAAGTGGACGGCGCGCCGGTCGTCGGACTGCCGCGGGCCCTCGAACTCGTGAGCGAGGTAGGGCGTCACGTCGAGTGTGATCGGGGACGACCCGCTGTTGGTGACGCGCAGTTCGTGCAGGGCGAGCTGCGAGCTGTAGACCTGGAAGTGCCCTTCCACCACGAGGTCGTCAAAGGGCCGCAGTCGATATCGCACGAGGTCGTTGTACGAAGCCGTCACCACGGGCGGCTCGGCCATGTCGGCGGGACGCAGGCGAACGCGGCCGTCGGCGTGAAAGGCGGTGCCGAGGACTCCGGCCGCAGCCGTCGTAAAGGCGATCGCTTCCGCATCGTCGTAATACCTGAAGTGGTATCCCTGGTCGATCGCGAACCGGGACCGGTCCGTGGGCGCCGCGTACGTCGCGAAGAGCGGGTCGTCAGCGCGGGCCTCCAGGTTGGATAGATACTGTGCGCGCGCGGTGGACGTCGCCGTGGAAACGGCGAGGCATACCAGGAGGATGAAGAGGCTCCCCATTCCGGTCGATCCGGGAGCTGATGCGATGCGGGTCGTTCGGGTGCGCATCATTCCTGCGTCCGTGCCTCTTGAAGCAGCCCGGTGTAGACGGCCCGGGCCTCGTCGAACTGGGCGTACACGTGCGCCTTTTCGGCGTCGGACCGCCACCCGGGGAAGTCCTCCGCCAGCTCGTGGAGCCTGTCGATCCAGCGTAGGCCGTATTCCGCGGCCTCCGCGTTCCGGACCGGTTCGTCGCCGACGGTCACCCAGACCGGATTCGTAAACGCCAGCGCGTAGGGCGTGTCGAGCGGGTAGCGCTCGGACGGATCGCCCTCCACCCGCAGGTGCAGCCAGCCGCTTTCCTCGATCGGGATCCCGGCCTGGAAGGACGCCGACGTTCGGTCCGCATCCAGCGAGAGTGTCCGGATCGGCTCGCCGTTGAAGACGATCACCGCGCGATCGAGCGGCGTGATCGATGCTACGCGGCCGGCCACGTCGACCTCGCCGCCGTCCGCCGGGAGAGCCACGCCGCCACCGGGCATGGCACCATCCACCGTAAACTCTAGCAGCGGACCGGTGCTGACGAACGAGCGGCCCTCGCGGAGGCCCTCGAACCAGGCGTCCATGTCGAGTCCGTCGTCGCCCGTGTACACGTAGGTTCTCACCGACCCGATGAGCTTGCTCTTGTGCAGGTCGCTGATCGAATCTTCCCCGCCTACCGCCGCCACGCGCAGTCCGGCATTCACCGCCGCATACCAGGGGTGGAAGCTCGCCCGGTTCGCGATGGCCCATTCGACGGCGTCGGTGGTGCCGAGCGCGGCGTCCATCATGAACCCCTTCCCCGGACCGAGATCCCCCTCGAGCGGGTCGGTCTCGCCGCTCCAGGCGTGGACGTACCCGACCGTGGCGCCCTGCTCCTTCGCCTTTCGCAGCATGTCCGTATTGCTCGGATAGATGCTCTCGATGGCCGTGCCTTCGTAGCCGGTGGTGAAGGGCGAGATGAGATGGTCGCGGAGCCCGAGCATGAACACGTGTCCCCAGAAATGGGGCCGGTATTCCTGTCCGACTACGAGCAGCCGGTCGGACGTCGAAAGCGGATGCGGGTCGCCTCCGGGGATGAAGTACTGGTAGTCGAGCACCCGGTTGTCCTTGTTGGCGATCTGCTCGTTCACGACGTCCTGATCCTCCGCCGCCGACATCATCATCAGGTTCTCCAGCGAGTTGTGGAGGTTGCCCGCGTAGTTCATGTGGACGTGCGTCGACCCGCTGTACCAGCCGTCCACGTCCGCGAACCGCTGCAGCTCGAGGGTAAGGCGGGTCGTGTCGCCTTCCGACACGGTCGCGGTCGCGCGTACCGGTTCGAATTCGAAGCCCTTAACGGCCTCGACCTCGACCGTCCCGGCGGGCACCTCGAGCGAAAAGCGGCCTGTCTGGTGGAAGAGATGATCGCCGACGCCGCTGACGCGCGCGTAGGCGGATTCCGGGGCGTAGAACTTGCCGTCGGATGCGGTAAGGTGGATGCGCGCGGCCGTCGGTTCGCCGGTCTCCGCATCGATCGTCTCGACCTCCAGGCGTCCCATCGGCCGCATCCAGTGCCGCTCCGTGATGTCGACCTTTCGCAGCTCGCCGCCGTACGTCTCGAGGAGGGCTAGCCGGGGCAGTCCGCCTTCATTGGAGATAAACGCGATCCATTCCCCGTCGGGCGACCAGCGGGGGTGGAAGGCGTCGTGCTCGAAGAACGTGAGCTTGTAGGGATGTCCGCCCACGGTCGGCTGCACGTAGAGATTGCTGTACTGGCTCCCTTGGTGCGACGAGTAGACGAAGCGCTTGCGGTCGATCGAAACGTCGGGCCGGGTGCGGTAGAGCGTTTGCTCCTCCAGCACGGGGACGGCCTCTTCCATGGCATCCTGCCGTGCGGGTACCCGCACGACGTTGCCGGAGCCTAGCGGGACGTCGCGGTTGGAGACCAGGAGGAGCTCCGACGAGGAAATCCATGCCGGGGAGATGTGCATGTCCCACGGCCCGAAATACA
Organism: Rhodothermales bacterium; assembly: GCA_040904565.1. Lineage (GTDB taxonomy): Bacteria > Bacteroidota > Rhodothermia > Rhodothermales > VXPQ01 > JBBDTI01. The sequence continues at coordinate 7,821 of JBBDTI010000015.1, read as the reverse complement.
GCCGATCTCGGCCGTAGTGATGATCCGTCGTCACCGCCACCTCGTCGCCGCTCCACGTTCCGTCGTCGATCGGGCGGATGTAGACGTTGAAATATCCGTTCGGCCGCGTGCTTACGTAGGCGACGCGGGAGCCGTCCGGTGAGAACGTCGGATCCGTGTAGATGAAGTCGTCGTCGGTGAGCCGGTGCGTCGCGCCGGATTCAACGTCCAGGATTTCCAGCTGGATGGTCGTGCCGTCGTCGACCGTGTAAAGGATCCAGCGGCCGTCGGGCGACCACGCGGGAGAGGAGTGATACGTGCTGCCGTGGGTCAGTTCGTGGGCCGCCCCGGTTTCCGGGTCGACGTTCCAGATACTGCCCGACATGGCCACCGCGATCCACTCGCCGTCGGGCGACCAGCTGGGCCACCACGGCGTCGAGCTCGGCGCCGGAGGGAAGTAGAAGTTGTGCATGTAGTTGCCGCCGTGGCGCGCCGAGGGGTACTCCTGGGCCGGGGCGGACTCCGGGAGCAGCAGCAGAAACAGGGCGATCGTAATCGCGGAAAGCGTGCGATGCATGGGTACGCACCGTTTAGGAGACGGACAGCGTGGACCTTACCCCAATATCGCCTCCATTCAGGAGAGATGCTGTGTCCCCCCGACGTGGCGCATCGGGGCACGCGATGGCCTGGAAATGCGGCGGGGTGTAATCGAAATGCTGCCGGATGACGCCTACGGTGCCGGAACGCGCTCGATGAGGCCTTTGACGTATTGGGCGAGCGGACTCGCAGCGCGATCGTGGTTTGAGAGCACGGCGACGACATATCCGGCATCCACAAAGATGTCCAGATTGCCGTTCAGGCCGGGAAACCCGCCGCTGTGTCCGACCACCTTCCCCGCCGGTCCGTTCGAAACACCGAACCCGTATCCGTAGCCGGCGTCGGAATGCGAGGTCCACATGCGGTCGAGAGCTGTTGACGAAACCAGCTCACCGGCGACCAGCGAGCGACCGAAGCGATGCAGGTCCCCGGCGGTCGAAAACCCGCCACCTGCCGGCCCGCCTTTCATGACGTGCTCGAAGATGTTGTTGCGCCAGCCGGACTCCGTGTCGGGGGCGGGAATGTATCCGATGGCGAGGTTGGGCACGGGCTCGTCCATCGAATAGCTGTCCGACAGCTCCATGCCTGCCGGCTCGTACACATAATCGCGCACGTAGTCGAAGTAGGACGTCCCCGTCACGGATTCCATGACGACGCCGAGAAGCAGCATCCCCGTATTGCTGTAGCGAAACCGGTCGCCCGGTTCGAATGCGAGCGTGTCGCCCTGCACGAGCGGCCGGTAATCGCTCAGCTCCCGGTAGTTCGAGCGCGAGCTGTTCGTGAACGTTTCGTTGAAGTAGCTGCCGAGTCCCGACGTGTGCGTGAGCAGATGGTGAACCGTAACGCGCTCCGTAATTCGGTGCGGCAGCCAGGACTCGTCGACGTAGGCGGCGATGGGGTCGTCCAGCCCGAGGCGGCCGTCTTCCACCAGCTGCATCACTGCGACGGCCGTGAACATCTTGTTCATCGAGCCGATATTGAATCTCGTTTCGAGGTCGTTCGGCGCGCCGAACCGCTTCGAGGCTTCGCCGCAGGCAGACTCATACAGGACCTCGTCGCCATGCGCCAGGAGGACGAGCACCGGGCCAGCTGCCCACCGAGTTAACGTGCACAGTGCTGGGATCCGTTACGGAGCATGGCCTCCTGGAGTTACGCGGTGGGTTCAATTCTCACGAGCATCCACGGATCGACTCAGGGCACCAGTCCGAAGATCGCGCGTTTCCTGACGGTAGAAGAGGAGGTGGTCGAACGACGCTCCGTTTGTCTCTCAACCCGCCTCTCGTCTCCCAACCCGCAGTTCGTTGTATGCGATGGGGTATGCTGGATGGCATAGGTTGAATGGGATGGGTTTGGATGCTATGGAGCTGGAGGGAATAATAGCGGATGGAATATCGACGGATGGGATGGAGCAGCATCAGCAGGCACGTGACGAAACAACATATTCTGGCGCTGTGTCTGATTGCGTCGATCGGCTGCGGCGGCGCAAGTCCCGACACGAACCCCGACACGAACCCCGACACATCGCACGCTATCGAGCACGCCGAGAGGGATGTCGAGCGGTCGGACGCCGCGCCGGCCGACACGACCTCGGCGTCCGACACCTCGGCGCCTGCGTTCGATTTCGTTGGAGACGAGGTGGCGTACTACATCGACAGGCTGCCGGATCGGGACTTCACGTCGACGTACGGAGGGGACGAGCACCCGAGAACGTGGTACACGGCGGCGGAAGAGCTCGGGCGGATCGGAAAACCGGCGATCCGGCCGCTTGTGGGCCGGCTGGAATCCGACGATTCCTATGAGGTGATGCTGGCACTGTACGCACTGATGCTCGCCTCGCAGGACCCGGAGGTGCTGGCAGAGACCGGCGGCGAGTACGTTCGTCTCGGCCAGGTGTTAACTCCGAGTACGAACGAGGAGAATAAACAGATTGCCTTAGCGTGGTGGCGCAAGCACTACGGTGACGACGCCTCCGCATCGACGATGTCCTCCAGGACGCGCGCGTGGACATCGAATGCCCTGTCGCCGAAGAGCACCATCCGGATGTGGCGGACCGATGAGAGGTGGGGCGCTCGTTCTACCAGCACGCGCATCGCGATCAGGACAGCCGCTTTCATCGGGTAGCCGAACGCGCCTGTAGAAATGGCCGGGAAAGCGACGGAAGCGACGTCGTGGTCCTCAGCGAGATCGAGCGCATTCGTATAGCAGCGTTCCAGCAGCTCGTCTTCGGGCTTGTCCCTACCGTAGACCGGTCCGAGACAGTGGATCACGTATTCGTTGGGCAGCCGGTGGGCTCCGGTGATGACGGCTTCGCCTGGACGGATGGGCGCGAGCGGACGGCATTCTTTTTCGAGTCCGGGTCCCGCCGCGCGGTGCAGGGCGCCGGCGACCCCGCCGCCGATGCGCAGTTCGGCGTTGGCCGCGTTGACGACCGCCTCCATGTCCGGCTGATGTGCGATGTCTCCGACGGCGCACTCGATGCGTGTACCGCCAACGTCGACGTGCTTGGTTTGCGGCATGTCGTATCGTCGTTCTGAGTCCGTTCTCCGTGCCAGTTGTACGCTGTCAGTTCTACGCTGCCCGTTCGCAGCTCTCAGTAGTACTCCGTGCAAGCGCTCTGCGCCGGCTCTACGCTGTCTTACGTATGGTGAACTATGCGGTGACAAATATACGCCGGGCCGTCGCCGGATCGTTCCGTCGGATGAGCCGCTGCAGTCTTCACATAGCAACGATCCCGCAACATTTTCGAAGCCGAAAACCGGCAGCCCCCAAAAGGTCTCCGTTCGGCGGTAATTTTTCACGCGAATGGATATCCTGTTGCGGACGGACGGCCTTGCCTGCCGGGACGGATCGCGCGGTAAGATTGTAACGACGGATTGCAGAGCCGATCAACGACGTAGCATCATGAAGACGGGACGCAGCAGCGACGCTATGAGACGCATCGAACCTCAAACCGCTCAGATGGCCGGAACGGTCGGCACGCTGCTGATCCGTCTCATGGTGGGGGCAGTGTTTTTCACGGAAGGACTGCAGAAGTTCATGTATCCCGAGCTCCGAGGTGCGGGCCGATTCGAGCAGATCGGGTTTCCGAACCCCGAATTCCTGGGCTATTTCGTAGGGGCGTTCGAGACGGTATGCGGACTTCTTATCCTGTTCGGTTTCCTGACCCGATTCGCGGCCGTTCCGACCTTTGCGATCATGCTCGTGGCGATCGTCACGACGAAGATTCCCGTGCTGCTGGGACACGGTTTCGGCCCGTTCGGCGTCCGCGACGCGCCCTTCTACGGCTTTTTGTCGATGGCGCACGAGATGCGAACCGACTGGGCGATGCTTCTGGGCTCGCTCTTCCTGATCCTTGTGGGAAGCGGTGCCTACTCGTTGGACGCCGTCCGCGAGCGGCGCAGCGGAAAGCTGAAGCGGTGACGTAGTACACTTAAGAAACGGCTTTTATCAACGCTCAACCGAAATGGCGGACGGTACGCATACGGACGATACGGCGGACGGCAGCGACGGACGGCTGTCCGAAATAGCGCGTCTCTTTCTCAAGCTGGGGATCATCGCGTTCGGCGGCCCGGCGGCGCACATCGCTATGATGGAGGACGAGTTCGTCACGCGCCGCAAGTGGATTTCACGGCAACACTTCCTCGATCTCATCGGGGCGACGAACCTGATCCCGGGTCCGAATTCCACGGAAATGACCATGCACGTGGGCTACGAGCGGGCGGGATGGCCGGGGCTTTTTACGGCGGGGGCGAGCTTCATCTTTCCCGCCGTACTCATCACGGGGTTTTTCGGGTGGATGTATGTCGAATACGGCGCGCTGCCTGAAGTCGAACCCTTTCTCTACGGAATCAAGCCGGCCGTCATCGCGGTCATCCTCGGCGCCGTGTGGAAGCTGGGCCGGAGTGCCGTCAAGGGATGGCGCTTCGCGATCATGGGACTCGCCGTGGCGGGCGTCGTGCTGGCGGGCGTGGGGGAGGTGCCGGCGCTGCTCGCCGGCGGCGCGATCGGCATGCTGTGGCTGCGCTTCGTGGGCTACGACAGCTCGCGAACGGCCGGACGTTTCATCCCGATCCTTTTCCTCCAGCAGGCGCGCGATACGACGGGCGCGGCGGCGGGTGCGGTGGGCGCGGCAGGTGCCGCGGCAGTGGCGTCCGTCTCGCTCTGGAAGCTGTTTTTCTTCTTCCTGAAGATCGGTGCCATTCTGTACGGCTCGGGCTACGTCCTCGTCGCCTTTCTGGAAGGCGGACTCGTGCAGGACTACGGATGGCTGACGCAGGCACAGCTGCTCGATGCGATCGCGATCGGACAGTTCACGCCGGGGCCGGTGCTGTCGACGTCGACGTTCATCGGCTACGTGATCGAGGGCGTCCCCGGCGCACTCGTGGCGACGCTGGGCATCTTCTTGCCGTCCTTCTTTTTCGTTCTCATCCTGAACCCGCTCATCCCCCGCATGCGCGATTCCGCGTGGGTCGCGGCCTTTCTTGATGCCGTAAACGTGGCGGCCGTGGCGCTTATGGTGGCGGTAACGGTTCAGCTCGGCGTGGGGACGCTGGTATCCTGGCCGGCGTGGGTCATCGCGGCGCTGGCCGCCGTCCTGGCGCTGCGGTTCAACGTCAACGCGGCCTGGCTCGTACTCGGAGGGGCCGTGCTGGGGTGGTTGCTGTCGCCCTGGGCGGGCTGAGTGCGTGCGTGCGATCCTAACGGAGGTGAACGCATGTCGACGACCTAACGCGGCTGAGCGCGCAGGCGACTCGATTACCGCGCCTCTCGCAGCATGTCGGCAAAGGCGTTCGGCAGCGGACTCCCCTCGATCTCCCGGGCGGAACGTTCGACGTCGTACGGCACGCGGACGAACTCGACGTGGAGGCCGCCAGGCAGCCCATCATCCGGTTCGCCGTGCGTCATGCCTTGCGTCACGTCCTGCATTACGTCGTCCGTTGCCCCGATGGACGGATCGGTACTCGAGGGCGCTTCGCCGGCCGTCTCCACGATGGTATAGCACGCGCGCGGATCGCCATCCTTCGGTTTGCCGACCGAGCCGATGTTGATCGCGTGCAGCGTCCGACCCGTCCCGCCGTCGCCGGCCGCCAGGCGCTTGTGATAGGGCTTATGAGTGTGCCCGAAGAGCATCACGTCGGCTTCCGCCTTCGTCATCATGCGCACGAAGCTTTCGTCCGGACGATCTTCGAACAGATACTCGTTGATGCGCCGCGGGCCGCCGTGGACCATCAGCACCTGTATCGCCGGCGCCTCGGGCGCTCGCGGGCGCTGGAACGTCATCCGTAGATGGCGTGGAAGGGCGCGCAGATAATCTCGCGTGGCACCGATAACCGTCTCGTTCGTAAACGCGATCGATTCGGCCCCCCGCCGGCGGTCCTCGTCCGTCCGATACGCACACCCGCAGTCGTCCGAGTCGAGGCCGACGCCCTCGTCGTAATTCCCAGCGATGGTGGGGATCCCCCGCGCGCGTACCGCCTCGACCACCTCGTTCGGCCAGGGCGCATAGCCGACCAGATCCCCCAGACAAAACACCATGTCGGGCCGGCGACGGTCGATATCTTCGAGCACGGCCTCCAGGGCAGGGAGGTTTGCGTGGACGTCACTAAAAAAGGCAAGCTTCATCGTCGTTGTTCCGGCCTGAGGTGCGTCATGCTTCGGTCTGTTGTGCTTCGTTCGATCATGCTTCGTTCCGTCTATGCTTCGTTCCGTCTACGCTTCACGGGACTCACCGTGTCAGCGCTCACTGTCTCAGCATTCACTGTCTCAGCGCTCACTGTCTCAGCGCTCACTGTTTCAGCATTCACTGCATCATCGCTTGATGCATCAGGGGTCGCTGCATCCGATTCACGTGAGAAAGAGAGACAATATATTCATCCCTTCTCCCCGAACATCTCCAGCATGGAGCGTTTTATCTTATATACGCGATAAAGAATTAAATATCCGCGTCGGCGGATGAGGATATGGACATGACCGAGCAGAAAATCGTCAGCGTTCGCATCGATCCAATGGACGGGTCGAAGGCCATGGAACAGATTCGGAAGGCCGCCGGTGAAGGCCGCTGGCTCATCCGGGACATTACGTCGTTCGAATCGGTCGCGTCGAAGCAGGTGAGTCCAGGCATCAACGATCCAGCGAGCGCGGACGGCGAGGTGGCGCTCGTCGTGCTCGAGCGGGATTCCGACGAGGACGACCCGATGCACAGGCAGCGAAGCGCCGAAAAAATGTTCGAGACAATGGTTTAAATCTATCGACATCCAATATGCTGAACAAAGCTGACTTATTCGCGGCGGAGCTTGGACGTCTCGCGGAGCAGGCGAAAGCGCTCTCGCACCCGGCCCGTCTGGAGATCCTGAACATCCTCGCCGTTCAGGACACGTGCATCTGCGGTGAACTGGTCGACGCTCTGCCGCTCTCGCAGGCGTCGGTTTCACGGCATCTGCGAACGCTCAAGGATGCCGGACTCATCCAGGGCACCGTCGACGGCCCGCGGTCCTGCTACTGCGTGGATCGCGAGGCGGTGGAGTCCCTCGGCGTACAGTTGAATCAATTCTTCGACGGCGTTCTGGTGGCGGCGCCGGCGGGCAAGTGCTGCTGAACGCTTCTTGATCTCCGTCGAAGCACGTCCGAACACTTCGTCGCACCTGACCTATGCCTCTGTCCGGTGCGCGTCGGCTCTACGTCGAGAGGCGATCGCGATTCGACGGCCAGGATCTAGGGCGAAGATGATGCAAGCGTCCGCCGTCGCGTGAAGATGTGCCGGTAGTTGATTTATTGGTACGTCAATACTACTATGGTAGTATCAGTGATACTATCACAATAGTATATATTCCCATGCCGCTACGAAAAGCATCCCACGCGGACCTGCGCCGCCGCCGGCATCAGACGAGCCGGAAGAGGAAGTGGAGCCCGAAATCTTCGTCATCGTCGAAGAGATGCCCGAACCTGTCGGGGGAATGGAGGCGATCTATGCTCGCGCGAACCACTATCCGGAGATCGCACGGAAAGCCGGTGTAGAAGGGCGCGTCTTCGTTCAGTTCATCGTGGATGAGAACGGCGACGTGCGGGACGCCGTGGTGACGCGTGGGGTAGGCGCGGGACTCGACGAGGTGGCGCTGGAGGCTGTGACGAACACGAAGTTTAATCCCGGACGACAGCGAGGCAAGCCGGTGCCCGTGCGCATGAGTCTGAGCATCCGATTCGGACTGCGGTAGCGGTCTGCAGGAACAGCGGGCGGGGACGTTTACG
>JBBDTI010000014.1:45179-55602 GCA_040904565.1 Rhodothermales bacterium | reverse complement strand
CGCGCAGCAGCTCAGCTTCCTGACGTCTTTATTGAAGGAAATGGCGGCCAGCTTGATGCCTTCTGAGAGCGTCAGGTAGGGGTGGAACGATTCCGTGAGCTCCCGTACCGTGATGCCGTGCTTGATGGCGAGCGTGACTTCCATGAGGAGCTCGGAGCCCTCCGGCGCGAGAATGCGTGCACCCACGAGCCGGTCGGTGGCCCGGTCGCGTATCAGCTTGATGAAGCCCCGCGTGTCGCGCGCGGCGATACTGCGGGGGACGTTCTCCAGCGAGATCTTGGCGACGTCGATCTCGATGCCCGCTTCCGTGGCCTGCGTCTCGTCGAGTCCGACGCCCGCCAGCTGGGGATCGGTAAAGACGACCCATGGCAGCGCGGCGTAATCTCGCGCTTCCTGCGTGTCTTCCATCGCGTTCCGGGCGGCGAGCGCACCCTCATACGCTGCCGTGTAGACGAACATAGGCTCCCCGATTACGTCACCAGCCCCGAAGACGTGCGCCGCGCCGGTGCCTAGTGCATCGTCGACGGGCAGAAAGCCGCGTGGACCTATCTCGATGCCGAGCGCTTCCAGCCCGAGATCGTCCGTGTTGCCCTGCCGTCCGGTTGCCAGGAGGAGGTGGCTGCCGCGGACGAGCCGCTCTTCGCCGTTCATTTCGATTTCGACGACGATACCGCCTTCGTCTCGTCGGACGGCCCGCGTCGTGACGCCCGTTCGAACCTCGATGCCCTCGTCGCGGAGGTACATCGTTAACGCATCCGTGAGATCTGCCGATTCAGAAGGCAGGATGCGGTCGGAGCGCTGCAGGATGGTGACCCGGCTGCCGAGCCGAGCGAACGCCTGCGCGTTCTCGAGCGCGACGTAGCGCCCGCCCAGCACGATCAGGTGATCGGGCTGACGCTCCAGCGAATAGAGCTCTTCGTTCGTGAGATAGCCTGCGTCGGTGAGTCCCGGTATGTCAGGAACATACGTCCGTGCGCCCGTCGCGATCAATATATTGCGCGCCTGAAACTGTTGGCCGCTGACCTCGACGACGTGCGGCGCTTCGATGCGCGCCCGTTCTTCTATGATCGTTACGTTCGGGTCGCCGCTGACGACGTCCACGTATTTCTCCTGCCGCAGCGATCGTACCAGCGCCTGCGTCTGGCGGCTGACGGCGCCGAAGTCCGACACGCCGCCCTCCGTCCGAATGCCGTCGAAGGGCGTCTGCCGGGCCCGGTAGGCGCTCTCCCCCGCACGGACGAACGTTTTCGATGGTACGCAGCCGACGTTGACGCACGTGCCTCCGATGGGTAAACCGGAGTTGACGATCACGGCGCGTCCGCCGAGCTCGCTCGTCTTTACAGCGGCCGCGAACGCGGCCGAACCACCGCCGATCACGACGAGGTCGTAGGTCTCTGACGGAGGATCTTCGCCCTGCCGATCGTCGCCGGGACTACCGGATGGCGTGGCGGGCGTGGAGCGGACCGACGGCGCCTCGCTCCGTCCGGCACCGTGACCTTTCTTTACCTGGCGTATGCCCGCGTACGTGACGACGAGGGCGACGGCGAGGAGAGGGAGCAGAACGAAGTCCAGATATGCCACGATGCCCGCCAGTCCAAGCGCTACCGCGCCCCATACCAGCACCGGCGTGAAGCAGCAGATCGCTGCGATCGCGGTGCCCAGGCCGCCGAATACGACGAGCCTGTTCTTAAGGTAGTTCGGCCACTTCATGAGGACGTTTTCAGTCTTGAGGGATAACCAACGTTGGTCGTGGCACGCGTCAGCTCCTCGACGCTCACCCTGGAGGCGTCGAAGCGCACGACGGCCCGCGGGGGCTCGAACGTGACCTCGGCCTCGCGCACGCCGTCAAGATTCGTGAGCGCCTTGCGGACGGTGATGTTGCAGCTAGCACAGGTCATGCCTTCTACAACGAGAACGACTTCCTGCATGACGGCTGCGTCTACCGTCTCCACCGTCGGCTCCCCGGCCGAGGCCGTACCCTGGATGAGCCACGGCGAGGCGATGAGCGTGCCTACGACGAGGGTGCCAACGACGAGCAGCGACCGGCGCAGTCGATCCTGCATCCCGATCTCACACTCGCAATCAGGGGCCATCGTGGTGCGATACTCGTGATACCCCGCGAAGCCTAGGGCTGCCACGGCGGTGGCGATGAAAAGCGGTCGAAACGGCTCGAGCGCCGTAAGCGTGCCGATCCAGGCGCCGCCGATGCCGAGCGATACGAGTCCGAGCGGTACGATGCAGCAGACCGACGCGGCGACGGCCGCGCCGACGGCGGCCAGCAAGCCTACTTTCGTCGGGCGATCATCCGGTGTGTTCATTGTGTGATATCCTTCAGATTGAGCGTGATACGATCCGTCTCCTGCGCTTCGAAAAGGGCTACGAGCATTTGCGCGAACGGATTATCCCGGCAAACGCGGTAGTAAATAGTCTGCGCGTCACGACGCGTCTCCACCAGCGCTTTCTCCCGCAGAATTTTCAGATGCCGGGAGACGGCCGGCTGGCTGATGCCGAAGATGTCGGCGAGGTCGCAGACGCACAGCTCGCCGGCTTCCCAGAGCACGTAAAGCATGCGCAGCCGCGTTTCGTTGGAGACCGCCGACATATAGGCGGCCAGCCCCACGAGGCGGTCATTCGCCATGACGCTCTTGCGCAGATGCTCGAGCTTGTCGGGATCAGCGTCGACGCGGATGCAGGTTCGATCCGTTAGCTCCCGATTGGGCATAGTCGAATATCAGTTTGTCATATATCAGGTTTGTTATATAACGTAATTAGTTATATACCTAGATATCGAGTGGGTTCCTGGGTCACGCCCGGACGGACCCGATGCGCCAGGGATCCGGCGGCGCGAAGAGCTGGGAGCGGCCGGCGAAGCAGGTGCTCACCTCACGACGCTGACGAAATGCTCGTACGTACCGGCCGTGTAACGACGAGCACCTTAGCGGCGTCCCACAGATAGAACGGTAGCTCAAACGAACTTGACTCTGGTTGATCATCCATGCACGAGCGTTTGCAAGCAATACTCGAAGAAGTCTGCTGCCAGCAATGCTACGTCGATCCGGGGACGCTGGAAGAAGTGCTCGTACTGGCCGTGGAAATCGCGCGCGAGGGGCGCGAGGGGCGAAAGATCGGGACGCTTTTCGTGATTGGAGACGTGGAAAGCGTCATGACCCGCTCGCGCGCCCTCATCCTGGACCCGCTGCTCGGGCACCCGGAGACCGCCCGGAGCTTGTCCGACCCCAACTGCCGTGAAACGATCAAGGAGCTCGCACAGCTGGACGGCGGCTTCGTGGTCTCCGGAGATGGCATCGTCGTGTCGGCGGCCCGATACTTTGACGCCTCTTCCGGAGGGATCGAACTGCCGCTGGGATTGGGAAGCCGCCACATGGCGGGGGCATCCATTTCAAAATACACCTCCGCCGTCGCCGTCGTCGTCTCGGAAAGCTCGGTCGTGCGCATCTTCAACGACGGGGAAGTCATCTCCGAGATCATACCGGAATTGTGGATGCTTCGGCGCCACGGACTCGTCCTTCGCGACGATGCGACGACCCGGGTCGCGGACGACGTCGTCGTAGTGAGCAAGCGCTGAAGCGGTCTCTAATTTCTATAGGATGCGAGAATCCGTCCAAGCGATATAGGCGCCCACGCACGCCGTCCCTTGGGCCACCTCTATGTGAATTGTCGATGAAGCAAGAAACGTTGTAGTGTACTACAGGCCGTACAAGGCGCGAATCGACGGAGGAATTTTATTGAATGGAGCCTGAGTGATGAGTCAGACGCGCACCGTAGAAATCTTCACGGCCGGATGCCCGATTTGCGATCAGACGGTCGATATGGTCCGTCGCATAGCCTGCGACTCGTGCGACATCGACGTACTGAATCTTTCCGACGAGGCGGTCGCTCGCCGAGCCGCGGCGCTGGGGATTCGCAGCGTGCCCGCCGTCGTCATCGACGGAGAGCTGGCCGGGTGCTGTGACGGTCGAGGCGTGAGCGAGGAAGCCCTCCTGGATGCGGGGATCGGTCAACCTCTCTGATCGCCGTGGAACAACCGCCTGCCGCTGAGCGGATTCTCGCCCCCCATTGTCTACCTATCAAGCTTACGCCTGACTGCAGGATGAACGAGGCCAGACTAAGAACCGTGTGCCGTCTACCGATCGTCGCACTCGTTGTCGGAATGCTTGCCATCGGTTCGCTGCCGGTGTTGGCTGCGAACGCACAGAATGCACGGAATGCCACTAGCGAGCCGGATGTGACGCTGGAAGTGGATGGGCTTGCCTGTCCGTTCTGTGCGTATGGCATCGAAAAGAAATTGATGGCGCTCGAGGGTGTGGATGCCATTGAGGTGCATATCGAAGAGGGCACGATAGAAATGATGCTGGCGGACGAGACGTTGCCCACCGAAGAGCAGATACGCGATGCGGTGGCGGATGCGGGATTTACCGTCCGTTCGATCACATGGCGCACTCCGGCGGACTAGATCGGACCACGCAAGCGATCTGGTGACGTGCTCGCTTCTTAGCCCCACAATCCCCCAGATGAAATCGGATCTCTCCATTACTTCTTGCGCCGTACTCATCGGCCTGCTGGGACTTTTCGCGCGGCCGAGTCGCGCGCAGATCACTACCAACACGGCGCTGCCCGTGGCCCGGGCCCAGGGCATCGTCAGGATGCAGGTTCAAATTATGCGGGCGACGGACGACCCGACAGAGATGAACCGGGCCATGACTACGCTCGCCGCGCCCGTCGTCGGCGTATACGGAGTGCGCCCGTATCTGGCCGTCTTCGGCGTTCTTCCCACCCTAGACAAGAGCCTGGCCGTCGATTCGGATGACGGCCGCGTCGTTCGAAGCACGAGAGGGATTGGAGATGTCCGTCTTTTCGCACGATATACGGCGTTTCGTCGTAACGCAAGGGGGCGCACGATGCGCCTGGCTCCGCTGGCCGGCGTCGAGCTGCCGACCGGACGGGATGACGTGCGCGACGTGCGCGGCCGTCTGCCCGCTCCACTTCAGCTCGGATCCGGCACGTGGGACCCGTTCCTGGGTCTCGTCTTCACGTGGCAGACGCTGGCCTGGCAGCTTGACGTTTCCTCGAGTTTCCAGCGAAACGGTTCAGCCGGGCCGGTCGATTTCGGCGACGAGTCTAGACTGGACGCCGCATTCAAAGTGAGAGTGTGGCCCCGTACGCTCTCGCGTGGCGTTCCCGGTTTCTTCTACGCGAATCTCGAATCCAGCCTCATCGGGATCGGCAGAAACGTGAGCGATGGAAGCAAGATGGACGACACCGGCGGTATTACGTGGTACGGGGCGCCCGGACTGCAATACGTTACGAGGAGAATCGTGCTCGAAGGGGCGCTTCAGGTGCCGGTCGCTCGTGAGCTGAACGGGAATGGGATGGGGCCGAGGTACATCGGAATCGTAAGTGTCAGGGTGAATATATGATCCACATGCCGAGTCTTCGTCTATTCCGGGTACTCGCGTTTACGTTTCTGCTTGTCGGCTGCGGATCGCCTCCGTCGGATGGTGCGAACGATCCCGGCTACCGGTTCGAGCTCGCGTGGGGTGAAGCCGGGACCGAGCCGGGGCAGTTCGACGAACCGATCGGGTTGGCTATAACGGGTGGACGTCTCTTCGTCAGCGAGACGGGCAACAATCGGATTCAGGTTTTCGATTTGCAGGGGCGCTTTCTCAACGCAGTGGGAGGGGACAGTCTGAGACGACCGATGCACCTGGACGCGCATGACGGGCGGCTCTACGTGCCGGCGTACCTCGACGATCGGATACATGTTATCTCGCTGGATGGCGACGCCGGCCGGTCGATCGGAGGGGCGGGTCGGGGCGATGATGCCTTCGACGCGCCGGCCGGCGTTGCCGTCGCGGAAAATGGTGACGTGTACGTGGCGGAGTTCTTCAAACATCGCGTCCAGGTCGTGAGTCCCGAGGGCACGACCTTCCGATCGTTCGGGCGGGGCGGAGAGGAGGGCCCTGCACCGGGACAGTTTACCTATCCGACCGACGTTGCCCTGGCGCCGGGCGGACGCGTTGTGGTGGCGGACGCGTACAACAATCGCATCCAGATGTTGGAAGGTGACGGCACGGTGGTTTGGATCCGGCCCGAAACGACGACGGAAGCAGGCACCTCCGACGGCCGATTTAACGTGGCCACGGCCGTCGAGGTCGGGCCCGACGATCGGATCTACGTGGCGGATTTTTTCAATCACCGCATACAGGTCTTTTCGCAAGATGGTGAATTCATCGGGGCGTTCGGTTCGCACGGTTCCCGCGAAGGCCGGTTCGAGCGGCCCGCAGATATCGCGTTCGACGAAGCCGGCAACCTGTACGTGGCGGATTTCGGGAACGACCGCATCCAAAAATTTACCCCGGTGAATTGAGCCACGATCGCGGTACGCCCGCATACGCGCCGCGGGAGCGAACCTTTCCACCCAGAATCGATAGTGCATGAGGCATCGCAATCGACAGGTAGCAACGCCATGACGATGACCAGAGGAGAAGTTGCCGAAAGGTCGGGGGTAAGCAGGGAAACGGTGCGCTATTATGAACGGCGGGGGATGATCCCCGAGCCGCCGCGTACGGACGGTGACTACCGGATCTACGACGAGAAGTACGTCGAGCGCATCCGCTTCATCAAGCGGGCCCAGGAGCTCGGCTTCTCACTGGGTGAGATCGAAGAACTCCTCGAGCTGCGGGTCGACCCGGACGGGGACTGCGGCGACGTGCGATCGAGGGCGACCGCTAAACTGGTGGACGTGCGCGAGAAAATCGACGATCTCCGGCGCATCGAGGCGGCCCTGACGAGTCTGGCCGACGCGTGCAGCGGCGAGGGGCCGACGAGCGAATGCCCGATTCTCGAGGCGATCGAGGACCGGACGGCCGCCGGCGAGATCAACAAACGGTCGCAAGGCAGCACAAGCAGCACCGTCATCAGTAGCGAAATCCCGTGGCCTCATCATCCGTAAAGGTGACCCCCAGGCCTTCCGCGATCCGGTTTACGAAATTGAAGTAGCTCGCGATCAGATTGACGTCGAGAATGTCCCGATCCGAAAGGCCCGTCTCTCGGAGCTGCTCCACGTGCCCTTCCGAGACCGCGGAGGGATCGTCGGTCAGCCGTACCGCGTAGTCGAGCATCGCCCGCTGCCGGTCGGTGAGTCCGGCCGCGTCGTAATTATCGATCGCCATCTGGACGCGGTCGGCGTCCTTCCAGTACGCCCTGAGAGCTTCGGCGTGATGCCGGACGCAGTACGAACAGGCGTTGCGGGCGGAAACCACGACGCCGATCAACTCCCGCTCGGCTCTTGAGAGTCCGGATCGGCTGAAGAGCAGCTGCCGGTAGAGCTCCATGTGCGCGAGCATCGCTCCGGGATGCAGGCTGTGGACCCGCATGATGTTGGAGAGCTTGCCCCTCGCGCCGGTGATGGACCGATAGGCTTCCTCGAGCTCGCCGGAAGCGCCGCTTTCGTCGATGACGTCGATCCAGGCCATTAGGTACGTTTCGAGGTGTAAGGACAGTACGTTGATGGGGAGGCACGGGGCCAGTCCGTCTTCCAAGGTGCGCCGTTCCGCACTGCCGCGCAACCGCGTCGGTTCACCGCCTACCTGATCATACCGTGTAACGAAGGTCATCGCTGCAACACATACACGGTGCGCCGTTGAGCGTCCGAATTCCGCTATCTTGCTCTTGTAGATCACCATACGGGTCCGATCCACCATGAAAAGAGTACTCGCAACCACCGTGTCATTTCTGGTCGTCGGACTGCTGCTGTTTCCCGCGCAGCAAGCCTGGTCGCAGGAAAAAGAGGCTTTTACCGAAGAGCGCTTCGAGGAGCTTCAATCGGAGGGTGCGCTGATATTGATCGACGTGTTCGCCGACTGGTGCCCGACGTGCGCGCAGCAGCAGAAGGTGCTCGACGCCTATCTGGAAGAGCATCCCGACGTACCGCTTCACATCTTGCAGGTCAATTTCGACGAGCAGAAGGAGTGGGTCAGGGCCTTCCGCGCACCGCGTCAGTCTACCCTCATCCTCTATCGAGGCGAGGAACAGGTCTGGTTCAACGTGGCTGAAACGAGCCGCGACG
Organism: Rhodothermales bacterium; assembly: GCA_040904565.1. Lineage (GTDB taxonomy): Bacteria > Bacteroidota > Rhodothermia > Rhodothermales > VXPQ01 > JBBDTI01. Next base: position 47,513 of record JBBDTI010000014.1, on the reverse strand, counting down.
TGATCTTCGCAGCGCTGAATGAAGCGGCCGATCAGACATGAGTCTGGAGCTCGCATCGATTCCGCTGGCCTTCGTGGCCGGCGTCCTGGGCGTTTTGTCGCCCTGCGTATGGCCGCTTGTACCCGTCGTGATGTCCTCGGCTGCGTCCAGTGGAAAGTGGGGACCGGTGATGCTCGGTCTGGGCCTCAGCGTTTCGTTCGCCGTGGCCGGGACGGTGCTCACGTTCGTGCTCGTGAACACGGGGCTGGATCCGGAGCTGGTGCGCTATCTCGGCGCCGGGCTTCTGATAGTGATCGCCCTGACGCTGCTCGTCAGGCCGCTGGGCAACTGGCTCACCGTGCGCCTGTCCCTGCTGTCGGGCCGATTCCGTATCGGCAGCTCGACGCAGGAGACATCGGCGGCCGCGCAGTTCGGCGTGGGGGCCCTGCTCGGGGTGGTATGGCTTCCCTGCGTGGGACCGACGCTCGGGGCCGCCATCGGCCTCGCGTCGCTCGGACAGAGCATGGGGATCGCCTTTATCGTGATGCTGGCCTTCGGGATCGGGACGGCGGGAACCCTGCTCGTGGCCGGTGTCGCCTCCAAACAGGCACTCGCGAAATGGCGGCCGGAGCTCATGTCGAAATCCGGCCTCGGCAAGAAGCTGCTGGGCTGGACGCTCTTGATTCTGGGGCTTCTGGTGCTGACCGGCGCCGACAAGATCCTGGAGGCCGTCGCGATAGGGATGCTGCCGGAATGGGTGTTTTCGCTGTAGCGATACGGCAGCGCCGATCCGAGACGATACTGGGGTGGCGTTCCCACGGTGAAGACTTGGCGACGGTGATCATTGGGCGGCCAGCTTTCCCCAGCGTCATCGCACGCGCGTCATCGTCCGGCACGTACGCGAGCCAGTCTCCGGCGTGAGGCAGTAGATGTAGAGTCCGGATGGGAGTATGCCTGTATCGACCCTCATTCCATTCTCGCCGGCGCGACCGTGTTGCGTAGCCGTGTAAATGGGTCGTCCCGTCACGTCGTAGATGATGAAGCGTACGGTCTGCGGTCGGTCCAGCACGTACCGGATGGTGCCCGACGCCCCGACAGGATTCGGAGCGATGCCCTCTACCTCGAAGGCGCTCGTCCGGGCCGGACTCTCGGAAGATGTTGGGACGGAAAAGATGACCGTCATTCGCGGCCGCGACGGTTCGTCCCGATGAAAGCGGCTGTTCAGTCTTCTCGTTGTGGATTCTCTGACTTCGTCGCCGATCAATATCCATCCGTGATTGGCCTCGGGGGCGTCCAGCCACAGTTGCACGTCGTTTTCGAGTGCTTCCGTCGATTTTACCACATATTGCGTAAGCGGACGCCCCACCGAAACGCTGGCACTCGGCGCTGCGGCGAAGTCTCCCCCCGCATTCTGCCACGTGGCTACGTCGAAGATCGCGTGCGTCCATGTCGCGTCGCCCTGCTGGGCTCGAGCTCCTTCTATGGCGCGGTCTCCGGCGTTTGACGCGCTCTCGCCCCAGTCTCTCGTCACGCGCAGGACGAAGATTTCCGTTCCGGATCCACCGACTGGGGCCTCTGACGTATGGAATGTGAGCGTAACGTTCAGAATACGGGCATCCCGCGGAATGGCCCGCTCCAGATCAAACTTCAAGAGCGCACGACGAGCAAGCGTACCGTCAAAACCTGAGGTGCGGCCGACGTAGAGGTACTCACCGGAGCCATTGCTCCGGCTGCCGGATTCCTGGTATAGGGTATTGTCCTTTGCGGGAGTCAGCACGGCCTCGTCTTGACCGGCCACCGTCCCGGCGATAGCCATCCATCCCACAGCCATCGACAGGAGCACGATCGCAGCCGGGATGGGGAACGGAAACGGAAACGCCATGTCGTATCGTCTTCTGCAAATGCTTTCGTAGATGCCGCATCTCTATGTTGGGTGGCCGCCTGGCCCTGTTTGTTACGCGGCAAGCCCGATCGTCCTCCTTCGTGGGAATTGATCGGGCCGCATGGTAGATTGGAAAATGTGAAGGCCGGACGCGGTCCGTTCGCGCCGCTCTGCTCGATGGTCCTATCGACCCGTCCTTTACGAGCGGCTTCCTGACATCTTCTCGGCTGCTCCTTGCCGACGCGACGGAGATGCCGGCCGAGTTGCGCGTCGAGACGATGCTGGAGACCGACCACTGGGTGCGGGCGAGAGTGACGTATCGCCGGGACGGCCGGGAGGTAGTGGTCGAGTCGCCCGCCTACAGGAATCCATGGTGGCCCTACGGGGGACCGCAGGCGGAGTAGTCGACTTTCAGGCCGTACGTCAGGCGTCGATCGAGCCGTTTACCAGTGCGGCCATCAAACAGCGCATAA